>NZ_LT629696.1:0-690224 GCF_900100265.1 Leifsonia sp. 466MF | reverse complement strand
GGAGACCGTTGACGACGGGTCCCGCCTCCCCCATGCCCTCGGAAATGGGGTAGAAGTCGAGGAGGGCATCGGCCACGGGCACCGGAAGCATGTCCTGAACCAGGAAGGGGAGGCTCTCCCGGATCCGGGTCTGCGACATGCGTGGAACGGTGAGGTCACGCGCAAGGACCCGCTGGTTGCCCATACCGAGCACGACCTCCTTGCTCTTGAATCCGCCCTGCTGCCAGAGCTGACGGAGTCCGGCCGCAATGGTGTTCGGCTCGAGCACTTCTCCGCGGGCCGCGGCTCCCTCCGGGATCGGGACCGCGTGATGCCGCAGAAGAGTGGGCTTCGGCTTGCCAGGGTCTGCGAGCTCGACGGCACGAATGGTCGTGCTCCCGATGTCGATTCCGACGATGCTGGTGGCCATCCGATCCTCCTTTTCGTGATCGAGTTGTCTAGGTGAGTCCGAGCAGGGCCAGATAGGCACTGCCGATGACCGGACCCGCAAGGATGCCGAGCCACGCTCCGGCGAGCATCCAAGGTCCGAAGGGGATTCCCGTACCGCGGCGAGCGCGCCCGGTGACGAGGAGGACGAGACCGAAGACGCCGCCCAACACGAAGGCAGCAAACGCACCGACGAGGAGGGGAGCCCAGCCGAGGAAGCCGAGGAAGATTCCGAGCACGCCCGCCAGTTTCACGTCACCGAAGCCCATCCCGTCCGGGCGCACCAGCGCGAGCACGAGGTAGAACACGAACAGGCCGGCTCCCCCTATGGCTGCGCGGGCCAGCGCGAACGGGTCTCCGCCGATGATCGCTGCCCCGCCGAGCAAGAGCAGCGCGATCGGGTAGGCCGGAAGAACGATCGAGTTGGGCAGGCGATGTGTGTCCAGATCGATGAGCGCCAGTGCGATGCTGATCGCAACCAGGAAGAGGAACGCCGTCGCGGTCAGCAGACCGGCCGCCAGCACTGCTCCATCCGGGCGCGCAGGCGCGGCCGGTCCCGCCCAGAACCACCAGGCCACGAACGCGAACGCCGCGGCTGTCACCGCCTCCACCGCCGGGTAGCGCACCGAGATCGCGCTGCGGCAGTCGCGACAGCGTCCCCGGAGGACGAGCCAGGACAGCACCGGGATGTTGTCGTATGGCCGGATCTCCGTGCCACAACTCCCGCACGCGCTCGGCGGGGAGACGATCGATCGTCCAGCGGGAACGCGGTAGACGACGACATTCAGGAACGAACCGATGAGCGCCCCGAAGACGGCGACGGCGACAAGCGTGTAGACGAAGAGCGAGATGTTCACGGCAGCGGTGCTCCGTCCGATCCGAAGGCGGTCTTGACCTCGATCTCGGTGTTCACGTCGTACGAAGTCGTCCGCGGCGTCGGGAATTTCGGTGGTGGTGAGTTCAACAACCGTGTGTCGTAGCTGTATCTCTTCAAGAAGCCGCTGCTGCCCGAGCCTTGGCCGACGGGCCCGCGGAACTCCTGGGCGATCGACCCCGTCACGCAGAGGTAGCCGATGAAGATCCCGGCGTCGTAATTGTGCACTTCGAAGCTGTGATTGTTGGAGAGGATGGCCGCGTTGATGGTCCGAGCGCAGTTCGTGCTGCTCGAGGTCGCCTCGAAGGTGAGGTATGCCTTCCGAGAGCTGCAGCTCGAACCGCTGGTCGTCGGGAAAGGCGTGGGGTTCGTGCAGACGATCGGGTTCCAGACCCAGACGGCGCCCGCACCCACCAGGCCGAGGATGTCGTTCGCCGAGTCCTGGTAGACGAGCTTTCCGGTGATCCACGCGAAGTGCTCGGCGTTGATCGTTAGGGCACTGTGCATCGTGCCCTCGACGAAGACGTCGCCTGCGCGGCAGCCGTATGACGCGATCGATGGGACGATCTCGTTCGCGACGGGGTACCCCAGGCCGTTCCCTGCGGCCTTCAGGTCCGCTCCGACACACCCGAAGGAGTTTCCGTTCGGGGACGATGTCGCGGGCCAGTAGTTCGCATTCGCGGTGTCACTCGGCACAGCCTGGACGTACGCGAGGTTGTTGTACAGCTGTGAGGTCGGGCCGATTGCGATGGTCTGTCCTGCAACTCCCGACAAGGTCCCGTCATTCTGGCTGACCGTTTTGGTCGGGTCCCCCGGCGTCCCGCAGAACGCCGGGGTCGTGCCCGCCGTCGCCGCTGCATTGGAGAGCTGCGTCTTCTTCGTCCACGGCGACCTCACTGTCATGTAGGCGGTCGAACCACTGACCGAGAACGTGATCTTGGTCGGCCCCGTGTACAGACATCCGGGGCTCGGGACCTTCGACGGGATGTCCGTGCGCACCTGATCGAGCTGCGCTTGCGGCGGTGGCATGGTGATCTGCGCCGCGTTGACCGGTGCTCCCGCCGAGAAGGTCGGCGTCTGCGCGCCGCCGGAGCAGTTGCTCTGCGTGTAGAGCTTTCCCGAGATCGGGTTCGGGTTGGCAGTGGTCACCTTCTGTTTGAACGTCCCACCGCAGATGTTGAGGGTGTCGTTCGAGTGCACCTGCCCGTCGAAGGTGTCGCCCGCGATGAAGTTGATCAAGCAGCTGGAAGACCGCGTCGCCGCCCAGGCGTAGGCCACTGTGCAATTGACGTTGTTCAGCGTGGGGTCGAGCTCTTCGTAGTCGGTGAAGTAGACGTAGTTCGTGAATCCCGTCTGTTTGATGTTCGCGACGACGCTGCGCGTCACCGTATCCACCCGGCCTGTGGCCCGCAGATGCAGGATGCCATTGCTGGCGTACTTCGAGTTGTCGACCTCGTAGCGGAAGGAGGCGTTAGCGGGAAGGCCGTCGGTGAGCGGAACAGGTGCCCAGACGCCCCCCAATGAGGTTGGTCGTACGTCGAATGCGGGGTTCGCGCGGCTCGTGGGCGGCATCGTGACAGACGCTTGTGAGCCGTTTGCGATTGTGAATTTCGACGCCGGGTTGCCGTATTGCTGGTAGCTGGGGTCATTCGTCAGCCGGCCCTGATAGTCCGCAACACCGGCGAACGCAGCGGACATCGCCGCGTCCCAATCGGCGTCGTGATTGGAGCGGATCAGGCCAGAGACGGAGAACGTCATGGTGAGCGAGATGAGCAGCAGGAGCACGCTGGCGATGCCGACGACCATCGCCAACGCGACGCCACGGTCGCCGGAGGCCCGGACGAGCCGGAGTCGGGTACGGAGTCTGCGCATCGGTCTGTCCTATCCGATGTTCGCCATGCCGATGGTGTTCGTCACGGTGACCGCATTGGCGGCCCCGGTCGGCTGGATGGTGATGGTCACCTGGATGGACGCGATCGCGGCACGCTGGGTGTCGGTCGACAGGTTGGCTGGAAGCAGTTCAGCGCCCGCCTTGTTGAAGTAGCGGAAGACGCTCACACCCTCGGGAATGGAGTTGCACAGGTTGCGCGGAGTCCCGGTGGCGCCGAAGTCCCAGTGGCCGTTGGCACCGGCCGTTGTCGAGGTTGCAGGAGCCTGCGTCTCGCGAAGGATGCCATTGTTGACGTCGAAGGTCACCCGCACGGGGCTTTCCGAACCCGTCAGGTTGACATAGGCGAAGAACTGCACGCTCGAAGCGGACGCCGCGATCACAGCCGGCGCGTTGAGCGGCTGGCCGGGCGTAGGAGCGACGACGGGGTTCGGCGTGGCCGCGCGGATCATCCGGGCGACCTCGTTCATTCCGTTCGACGCCTGCCGAGTGCCACCGTCGATCGACTGGGCAAGGCTCACGCTGTGCGTCCCCGCCACGAACATCCACACGCCGAGCGTCATGATCAGGCCGGTCAGCATGATCGCGATGAGCAGCTCGATGAGCGACAGCCCTGCGTCCTCGGAACGGGACCGCGTCTCGTAGGCGGTCATGGCTGCCTCGGGTCGAGCGTGAAGATGTTCGCGTCGGTGAATGCGGGGCTGCCTGCGGGCAGAGCGATCTTGGATTTGTCGACCAGGGCCGAGCTGGTAAGCGCATCGGTCTTGTTGCTGAGCGCATACAGCTTCCAGGTGCCGTACGGAAGCGCGATCGTCGCGCTTCCGCCCGCCGACTGCGGAAACGCGAGACTCATCCCTGTCGCGCATCCGGGGTCTCCGATGGTCGCCGCGGCCACAGCGCTGACCGCTACGAGCCACTTGCTCGATGTCGTGATCGTGACAAGCGGCATGGCGACTGTTCCCGTGGAACCCGGCGAGACGGAGACGGCTGCCGGACGCTGTCCGACATTGCCCGAGGCATTGGGGTTGACCCACTGCCCGGGATCCACCGACAGACACGCGGGCTGACCTCCACCCGTCGGCACGTACTTTCCGGCGAAGACCGAATAGCCGGAGACGTACGGGAACAGCGGCGTCGTTGCGGTAGTGACCCCAGAAGTCGTCACCGGTGTGACGGTCGGCGAGTACGCGTCGCCCTGCGGGGCGTAGGTCATCGGCAGGGTGGAGGGGAACAGCGTTCCGAGCGGCGCGCCCGGAGCGAGCGTCAGCACGGGCGTGGCGGCTGCGTCGTATTGGACATCGACGACAGACGACTGACCGGCGGTCACGGTGGTCTGCGCCGACGGCGCTTGCACCTGCTTGCTGCTGATTCGACCGTCGCCCGCCTTGCCGACCGTGACGACATAGGTGCCCGGGACGACCTTCAGCACGTAACTGCAGCCATCCGCATCCGTCGGATCCGGGGCCGTGGGGACGGCGGCGGCGGAGTTGGGCGAGACGGTGGTGTCCGGCTTGGCGGCGACCGGGACCCCGCTGAGAGCCGCTCCGGACGCCGTGACGACGTGGACGATGATGGTCCCCGTGGTCGGGTCGTTGATAGGCCCGGCCGGGGCGAGCAGCGTGCTCGCCTGCACAGGGCTGCGGCCTCCCCACGAGACCGAGACGTTCAGCGTCTTGTTCTGCAGGATGCCTCCACCGCTGCCGCAGTCGGATGCGGTGCCCGTGCTGTTGACCCAGCCGACGGACTTGGTGATCGTGTAGGTGGTGCCGTCGATCGTCTGCGTGACGGCGCCACCGGTGACGTCGAACACGTCCGGGGTGCTCCGAGCGATGTCGATCTGCTGCGCCGCCAGATTGGCCGCGACCTCGCCCGCGCGGCTGTTGCGCGTGAGCGTCATCGAAAGGGTCAGCGAGTACGCGACGACGACCGAGATGATCGCGAAGACCATCATCGCGACGAGCACCTCGATGAGGGTGAACCCGCGGTCGCGGGCATCATCATCACGGAGAAGGATCTGAATGCGGTTCACGGATTTCACCTCCCCGGCTCGGGTCCGGGAGTGGATGGTTGGTCAGGGGTGGTTTGAAAGAGCAGAAGCGGGGCGCCGCCGATCGGCAACGCCCCGCTGTCAGACGGTGATCGGGCTTACGAGCACGCGCCGCTTGTGGGGCCGAGAGAGTCGGTTACGTGGAACGTGCCATTGGGGCTCTGAGCCGAGATGCAGAACGTGGTCGCAGTGGAGCCCGACTTGAGCGCCCAGCCGCTCGTCGAGTCGCTGCTGGTGAAGCCGTAGGTGCCGAGGCCGGACACGTCGATGGTCGGAGCAGTCGCCGAGCTGCCCTTGTCGGTGTAGTAGGCGACATACGCGGTCTTGGCGTTGGCCAGATCGGACTTGGTTGCCGAGTCCTTCGCGTTGTTCTGAACCCCGATGTAGATCGGGATGGCGATGGCGGCGAGGATGCCGATGATGATGACCACCACGAGAAGCTCGATCAGGGTGAAGCCCTTCTCGTCCTCCTCGAGCAGCCCCTGGCGGCGAGCGTTCAGCTTGCCCATGAGACGGAAGTACATTGCGGTGTCCAATCGGTCGGGTGGGTGGATGCGGGGAGAGCGGCCAGCGATGTACCGCTACGGAGATGACCATATTTCCCGGCAGATTTGGAGAAATATCCCCCGTCAGAGGGGTTTTCCGGGCTTTTCCTCCCCCAGTACAGGGGCGTTTTCGCCCGGGTGGCCCCCGGCGGAGGGTCAGCCGCCGACGGCCGAGGCGATGCTGAAGATGGGCAGATAGAGGGCGACCACCATGCCACCGATGACGACGCCGAGGAAGGCGATCATCAGCGGTTCGATCATCGCCGTGAGCTGCTCCGTCGTCGCCTCGACTTCCTGCTCGTAGAAGTCAGCGACCTTGTCCAGCATCGTCTCGAGAGAGCCGGCGTCCTCGCCCACGGCCACCATCTGCGTCACCATGGATGGAAAAACCGGCTGCCTGCTCATCGGGCTCGCAATCGACTCGCCCTGCCGAACGCCCTCGCCGACCTCGGTGAGGGCCTTCTGGATGACGTAGTTGCCGCTCGTCTCTCCCACGATCCGGAGAGCCTGAAGGATCGGAACGCCGGCGCTGATCATGTTTGCGAAGTTGCGGCTGAAGCGGGCGATGGCGATGCGTTTCATCAACGATCCGAAGACCGGCATCCGGAGCTTGAACGGGTCGAGTCTCTTCCGGACGGCCTCGTCGTTCTTGTGCTTCGGCCACCAGAAGGCGAACACGATACCGGCCACCGCGAGCACCGGGACGACGAACACCATCGCATGAGAGATCTGCACCAGGATCAACGTGGGCAGCGGAAGCGGCTTGCCGAGTCCCGCGAACATCTTCTCGAAGATCGGGACGACGAAGAGCAGCATGGCCGTCACACCGAGGATCGTCATGCAGAAGACGATCACGGGATAGGTCATCGCCGACTTGATGGCCGACCGGAGTTTGACCTCCTTCTCGAAATTCTCGGCGATCGCCTCGAGGGCGCCATCGAGAAAGCCGCCGGTCTCGCCCGCGCGCACCATGTTGATCATCAGGGGCGGGAACACGTCTGCGTGCCGGCGCATGGCGTCTGAGATGGCGACGCCGCTCTCCACCTGATCGCGCACATCCGAGAGCACGGCGTTGAACTTCTTGTTCGACGTCTGCTCCGCGATGATGTTCAACGTGCGGAGGAGTGAGAGGCCGGACGAGATCATGGTCGCCATCTGGCGACTCATCACGGCGAGTTCTTTGAGTTTCACGCCCGAACCGGCAGAGAGTCGGATCTCCCGATTCAGCCCCGTACCTTCGGCGGCCTCCTGAATCGAGACCGGCGAGAGGCCCATGGTGCGGAGACGGGATGCGACCGCCGCCTCGCTGGTCGCATCCACTCGGCCCTTGACGATCTTTCCCGCCGCGTTCCGGCCTCGGTACGCGTACGGCGTCGTGACCGCCACGTCAGCCCACCGTCCCGGAGTAGCTGTCGCCGAAGTCCGGGCCGCTCGCGGCGATCGCCATCGCCGAGGCCTCGGTCGGCGAGTCGACCCGCTGGATGAGACGAGCGATGCCCTCCTTGTCGTGCGCCTTGTCCACGGCAGCGCGACGCGTGATGACGCCCGCATTCACGAGTTCGGCCAGATGCTGATCCATGGTGCGCATTCCGGACTCGCGGCCGGCCTGCATCATGGAGGCGATCTGGTACGTCTTGCCCTCGCGGATCACGTTCGCGATCGCAGGCGTCATGATGAGGATCTCTGTCGCGACCACCCGCCCCTTACCGCTCGCGCGCTTCAGCAGTGTCTGCGAAACGACGCCCTGCAGGGTACCGGCGAGCTGCGCACGCACCTGATCCTGCTGGTGCGGCGGGAAGACATCGATGACGCGGTCGATCGTCTGCGGCGCATCCTGCGTGTGCAAGGTGGCGAAGACGAGGTGGCCGGTCTCGGCGGCCGTCAGCGCGACCGAGATCGTCTCGAGATCGCGGAGTTCGCCGATGAGGATGACATCGGGGTCCTGCCGGAGCACGTGCTTCAGTGCGTTGTTGAAGCTGTGGGTGTCGTGGCCGACCTCGCGCTGGTTGACGATCGACTTCTTGTGCACGTGCATGAACTCGATCGGATCCTCCACGGTCACGATGTGGTCGGAGCGAGTGCTGTTGACGAGGTCGATCAGCGCGGCCAGAGTCGTCGACTTCCCGGAACCCGTCGGGCCCGTGACGAGGACGAGTCCGCGAGGCAGCTGGGCGAACTGGCCGACCGACTCCGGCACGCCGAGATCGCCGAGTTGCTTGATCTCGGTGGGGATGAGACGGAAGGCGCCACCATACGAACCCCGCTGCTGATAGAGATTGACGCGGAAGCGGGAGTTCGCCGAGATGGTGAACGCGAAGTCGAGTTCGTGCTCCCGTTCGAACTGCTGGAGCTGGCGTTCGGTCAGCAGACTGGTCAGCGCCGTGCGCGTGCGGTCGTGGTTCCACGGCTCAGCACTCGCTGCGGCACGCAGACCGCCGTCCACACGGACCATCGGGGGTGCCCCGACAGTGATGTGGAGGTCCGAAGCGCGCTGGTACACGACCTCATGGAGGGCGGCGACGAGGTCCTTGTCGGCCCTCTCGAGAGCTTCGCGCTCCGGATCTGTGAGGCCCTCGTCAAAGTCGGGGATGAACGGCCGCGAAGCCTTCTCGCGCTCGACCTCGGGGGCGGGCGCGGCGGCGCGTCGACCGGCCGGGATGAGCCGAGTGACCGGCGTGGCCGGTGCGACGGGTGCAGGTGCGGGTGCGGGATCGTCGAGCGACCACACGGGGGTGACCGGCTGGGGCGCGGGCGTCGCGGACGCTGTCGGCTCTGGCTCATGTGCCTCGTAGGCCGCCGGCTCCGGCGCCGAATACGACGCCGGCTCCGTAGTTGCCGCCGGCGTCCAGGTCGGTGGCGGACTCAGCGGCGCACCGGGACCCGGTGTCCACCCTGCGGCGGTCGCGCCTGGCGGGGTCACCGGGATCTCGTAGACCGGCTTGGCCGTCGGCGGCGGGAAGCCGCCCCAGCTGTCGTCGTTCGTCATGTGCCCTCCTAGGCGACCACTCGCAGGATCTCTTCGATGGATGTGAGGCCGAGCTTGACCTTCTCCCAGCCGTCCTCACGCAGGGTGAGCATCCCCTGCTCGCGCGCGGCACGGCCGATCTCGGCGCTCGACGCGCGCTCGACGGCGAGGCGTTCGATGTCCTCGGTCACCGCCATGACCTCGTGCACCGCGATGCGCCCGCGGTAGCCCGTGTTCGAGCAGGCCGGACACCCGACGGGGACGAACATGGTCGGCGGTGCGCCGTCCGACTCGAGCGGGAACCGCATCCGCCGCAGGTCATCCGGTACGTACGACCCCGGCTGCTTGCACCGGTCGCAGAGGCGGCGCGCGAGGCGCTGGGCGACGACGCAGTCCAGCGCGGAGCCGACGAGGAACGGCTCGATGTCCATCTCCGTGAGTCGGGTCACGGCGCTCGGCGCATCGTTCGTGTGCAGGGTCGACAGGACCAGGTGGCCGGTGAGGGACGCCTCAATCGCGATCTGCGCCGTCTCGTGGTCGCGGATCTCGCCCAGCAGCACCACATCCGGGTCCGACCGCAGGATGCTCCGCAGCGCGCTCGCGAAGGTAAGCCCCGCCTTCGGATTCACCTGCACCTGGTTGATGCCCGGCATCCGATACTCGACCGGGTCCTCGACGGTGATCACGTTGATCTCCGGGCGGGCAACGGCGTTGAGCGTCGTATAGAGAGTTGTCGACTTGCCGGAGCCGGTCGGGCCGGTGACCAGGATCATCCCGTACGGCTTCGAATACGAGGCGCGGTAGGTCTCGAAGTTGCGTTCCAGCAGGTTGAGGTCGGTCAGCGTCATGCCGGTGTTCGTGTTGTCCAGGATCCGCATGACGACCTTCTCGCCCCAGACCGTCGGCAAGGTGGCGACCCGGAGGTCGATCTGGCGGCCGCCGTGCACCACCGACATGCGACCGTCCTGCGGCTTGCGGCGCTCGGCGATGTCGATGTCCGACATGATCTTCAACCGCGAGATCACACCGTTCTGGATACTCTTGGGCGCCGACTGCATGGCGTGGAGCACACCGTCGATGCGGTAGCGGACCCGGACATCGTGCTCGGCCGGCTCGATGTGGATGTCGGAAGCGTGGTCCTGGATCGCCTGGCTCACCAACAGATTCACGAAGCGGACGATCGGGGCGTCGTCGTCCGACGACTCGGAGACGGCGGTGTCCTCCGACGGCGCGGTCTCCTCCTCCAGGGTGGAGGTCAGGTCGCTCAGTTCGTCGTCCGCCCGGATGTACCGGTCGATCGCCGCGCGGAGGTCGGCCTCCTCGGCGACGGCGGCCGCGACGTTCAGCCGTGACGCGGCGCGCACGTCGTCGATGGCGAAGACGTTGCCCGGGTCAGCCATGGCGACCACGATCATCCCGTCGGCCGTCCCGATGGGGAGGACCGTATGGCGGCGGCAGATCGCGCCCGGGATGAGAGCGACGGCCGCGCGATCGACGGGATAGTCCGTGAGTTCAACGAACGGAAGACCGGCCTGGGCGGCGCGGGCACGCGCCAGCTGGGCGGAGGAGATGGCGCCGCGCGCCATAAGCTCACGAACGACGGCCTCATCGGCCGTCGGCTCGGTCGCTACGCGGTCGAGGAATTCGATCGGCAGGTGGCCGTGGAGGATGAGGATCTCGGTCATGGACGCCACACGGACCTCCTTCGGGCGCTGCCGACGCGGGTCGGGGGAACGGCAGACCCCACCGCTCAGGGGCGAGAACTCCCTGGTCGGATGGGCGTAGTCACCCTATTCAGCAGGGAGAACAGGACAACAGACCCGCGTGAGGGTGCCACACCGGTGGGGGGCACCCGCTCGCGGGGCGTGCATCCATCGTCACCGGACGCTCTCACCGCACGCCAGAGTGCCGACACCCGATAATGCGGGTGAAGCCGGCGCCCCCTCAGCCCAACTTTCCGCGACGGCTCGCCAGGTACACGAGGATGCCGGCGACGACCGCGCAGCCCATCGTCGTCAGCCAGTACGGGAGGGTCGCGGCGGCGTGGCCGGAGACAGCCTGCGCGATGCCCACGACGAAGCTCACCACGGCGACCACCAGGAGCACGGCTCCGAAGCCGAGCATGGCCCGCCCCGCGGTGTCCGTGTACTGCAAGAGCTGGCGCCACATGCTCCCATTCTCCCAGGTCCGCCCCGCGAGATTTGCGCCAAATCGTCGTTATGGCGGCCGCATAACAGAGATTTGGCGCAAATCTCGCGGCGGCGGGGGCGAACGGGCAGGGAACGACGAAGGCCCCCGGCGCAGTGCGCCGGGGGCCTCGTCGTACGGGTACCTGCTTAGTTGTAGGTGCCCGGGGTGTAGTCGTCCGAGCTGAAGCTGTCGAAGTCGACGAAGCTCAGGTCGCTCTCGCTGAACGCGGAGTCGTCGGCGAAGATGCGGTTGGGGTACCGCTCCGCCTTGGCCTCCTCGGTCGCCTCCACAGAGACGTTCCGGTAGCGCGACAGACCCGTTCCGGCCGGGATGAGCTTACCGATGATGACGTTCTCCTTGAGACCGATCAGCGGGTCGGACTTGCCCTCCATGGCCGCCTGCGTCAGGACGCGGGTGGTCTCCTGGAAGGACGCGGCCGACAGCCACGACTCGGTCGCCAGCGAGGCCTTGGTGATACCCATGACCTCCTGACGGGCGGACGCCGTCTTCTTGCCCTCCTGCAGCGCAGCACGGTTGATCTCGTTGTACCGCGAACGGTCGACGAGCTCACCCGGCAGCAGGTCGGTGTCGCCGTGGTCGACGACGGTGACCTTGCGGAGCATCTGGCGGACGATGACCTCGATGTGCTTGTCGTGGATCGGCACGCCCTGCGAGCGGTAGACGCCCTGCACGCCGCCCACCAGGTGCTTCTGCACCTCGCGGACGCCCTTGACCCGGAGGACCTCCTTCGGGTCGACGGTGCCGACGATCAGCTGCTGGCCGAGCTCGACGTGCTGTCCGTCCTCCACCAGGAGGGTCGAGCGCTTCAGCACCGGGTAGACGTGCGGCTCGTCGCCGTTGTCCGGGGTCAGGATGACCTTACGGGACTTGTCCGTCTCCTCGATGACGATGCGGCCGGCGGCCTCGGCGATCGGGGACGCACCCTTCGGGGTACGAGCCTCGAACAGCTCCTGGACGCGCGGCAGACCCTGGGTGATGTCGTCCGCGGAGGCCGAACCACCGGTGTGGAACGTACGCATGGTGAGCTGCGTTCCGGGCTCGCCGATCGACTGGGCGGCGATGATGCCGACAGCCTCGCCGATGTCCACCAGCTTGCCGGTCGCGAGCGAACGGCCGTAGCAGGCGGCGCAGACGCCGACCGCCGACTCACAGGTCAGCACGGAGCGGACCTTGATGTCGGTGACGCCGGCGGCGACCAGCTTGTCGATGAGCACGTCGCCCACGTCGTCGCCCGCCTTCGCGACCACGGTGCCGTCCGTGCCGACCGCGTCAGCGGCCAGCGTGCGGGCGAACACCGAGTTCTCGACGTTCGGGTCACGGGTGAGGGCGCCGTCCGCACCGACCGTTGCGATCGGCAGGTCGAGACCCTTGGTCGTGCCGCAGTCGTCCTCACGGATGATGACATCCTGCGAGACGTCCACCAGACGACGGGTCAGGTAGCCCGAGTCCGCCGTACGGAGAGCCGTGTCGGCCAGACCCTTACGGGCACCGTGCGTCGCGATGAAGTACTCCGCCACCGACAGCCCCTCGCGGTACGAGGAGATGATCGGACGAGGGATGATCTCACCCTTCGGGTTGTTCACCAGACCACGCATACCGGCGATGTTGCGGACCTGCAGCCAGTTACCACGGGCACCGGACGTCACCATGCGGTTGATGGTGTTGTCCGCCGGGAAGTTGGCGCGCATGGCCTCGGCCACCTCGTTGGTCGCCTCGGTCCAGATCTTCACCAGTTCCTGGCGACGCTCGAGGTCGGTCGTCAGACCCTTCTCGAACTCGGAGGTGATCTTGGCGGCCTTCTTCTCGTAGCCGGCCACGATCTGCGCCTTGTTCGGCGGGGTCAGGATGTCGCTCAGCGACACCGTGACGCCCGAGCGGGTGCCCCAGTAGAAGCCGGCGTCCTTGATCCGGTCGAGCGCCGCGGCGACCTCCACCTTCGGGTACCGCTCCGCGAGAGCGTTCACGATCGACGAGATCGTGCCCTTGTCGGCGACCTCCTCCACGTAGGGGTAGTCCGCCGGGAGCGTCTCGTTGAAGAGAGCGCGGCCCAGGGTCGTCTCCACGATGGCGGTGATCGGAGTGGCACCGGTGTCGGCCGCGTCGGACGGAACGTAGTTGTCCAGACGGATCTTCACCTTGGCGTTGAGGTGCAGCGTGCCCTGGTCCTTCGCGAGGATCGCCTCGGAGACCGAGGAGAACGCGCGACCCTCGCCCACAGCGCCCTCGCGGACGGTGGTGAGGTGGTGCAGACCGATGATCATGTCCTGCGAGGGCAGGGTGACCGGGCGGCCGTCCGAGGGCTTCAGGATGTTGTTCGAGGCGAGCATCAGGATGCGGGCCTCGGCCTGAGCCTCCACCGACAGCGGCAGGTGCACCGCCATCTGGTCGCCGTCGAAGTCCGCGTTGAACGCGGCGCAGACGAGCGGGTGGAGCTGGATGGCCTTGCCCTCGACGAGCTGCGGCTCGAACGCCTGGATGCCCAGACGGTGCAGGGTGGGTGCACGGTTCAGCAGCACGGGGCGCTCGCGGATGATCTCCTCGAGCACGTCCCACACCTGCGGGCGCGAACGCTCCACCATCCGCTTCGCGGCCTTGATGTTCTGAGCGTGGCTCAGGTCGATCAGGCGCTTGATGACGAACGGCTTGAACAGCTCCAGCGCCATCTGCTTGGGCAGACCGCACTGGTGCAGCTTGAGCTGCGGACCCACGATGATGACCGAACGGCCCGAGTAGTCCACGCGCTTACCGAGCAGGTTCTGGCGGAAGCGACCCTGCTTGCCCTTCAGCATGTCGCTGAGGGACTTGAGGGCGCGGTTGCCGGTACCGGTGACGGGACGACCGCGACGGCCGTTGTCGAACAGGGCGTCGACGGCCTCCTGCAGCATGCGCTTCTCGTTGTTCACGATGATCTCGGGAGCACCGAGATCGAGCAGACGACGCAGGCGGTTGTTGCGGTTGATCACCCGGCGGTACAGGTCGTTCAGGTCGCTGGTGGCGAAACGGCCACCGTCGAGCTGGACCATCGGGCGCAGCTCCGGCGGGATCACCGGGACGACGTCGAGGACCATCGCGGCCGGCGAGTTGCCGGTCGCCAGGAACGACGAGACAACGCGCAGTCGCTTGATCGCGCGGATCTTCTTCTGGCCCTTGCCGTTGGCGATCTGCTCGCGGAGCAGCTCGGCCTCGGCGGTCAGGTCGAATGCCTGGAGGCGACGCTTGATCGCCTCGGCGCCCATGTAGGCCTCGAAGTACAGGCCGTAGCGGTCGACGAGCTCGTTGAAGTCCGCGTCCTCGGGCTTGAGGTCGCCGACCTTGAGGGTGCGGAACGACTCCCACACGCGCTCCAGGCGGGCGATGTCCTCGTCGAAGGACTTGCGGATCTGGCCCATCTCCTTCTCCGCCGTGTCCTTGACACGACGCTTCTGGTCGGCCTTCGCGCCTTCCTCCTCGAGCGCGGCGAGGTCGGTCTCGAGGCGCTGCAGACGCTCGGCGACGCGGGCGTCGCGCTGGTCGGACAGCGTCTTGATCTCGAGGCGCAGCTCGTTCTCGAGGCCGGGGAGGTCGGCGTGACGGCCGTCCTCATCCACCTCGATGACCATGTACGCGGCGAAGTAGATGACCTTCTCGAGGTCCTTCGGCGCCATGTCGAGCAGGTAGCCGAGACGGCTGGGCACACCCTTGAAGTACCAGATGTGCGTCACCGGGGCGGCGAGCTCGATGTGGCCCATGCGCTCACGACGGACGGAGGACTTGGTGACCTCCACGCCGCAGCGCTCACAGACGATGCCCTTGAACCGGACGCGCTTGTACTTGCCGCACGAGCACTCCCAGTCGCGGGACGGTCCGAAGATCTGCTCGCCGAAGAGTCCGTCCTTCTCCGGCTTCAGGGTCCGGTAGTTGATGGTCTCCGGCTTCTTGACCTCGCCATAGCTCCAACGACGGATGTCGTCAGCGGTGGCCAGGCCGATACGCAGCTCGTCAAAAGTTGTTGCGTCGAGCAATGTTCCTTCTCTCCTATGGAAGATTCGTCAGTAGGTCTGGCTGCCGCTTAGATCTCGTCGATCGACGACGACTCGAAGCGGGAGGAGATGTTGATGCCGAGCTCCTCCGCGGCGCGGAAGGCCTCGTCGTCAGAGTCGCGCAGGCTGACCGCCTGGCCGTCGGCCGACAGGACCTCCACGTTCAGGCAGAGGGACTGCATCTCCTTGATGAGCACCTTGAAGGACTCCGGGATGCCCGGCTCCTGGATGTTCTCACCCTTGACGATGGCCTCGTACACCTTGACGCGGCCGAGGATGTCATCCGACTTGATGGTCAGGAGCTCCTGCAGCGCGTACGCGGCGCCGTAGGCCTCGAGGGCCCACACCTCCATCTCACCGAAGCGCTGACCACCGAACTGCGCCTTACCACCGAGCGGCTGCTGGGTGATCATCGAGTACGGACCGGTCGAACGGGCGTGGATCTTGTCGTCGACCAGGTGGTGCAGCTTCAGGATGTACATGTAGCCGACCGACACAGGGTCCGGGTACGGCTCGCCGGAGCGGCCGTCGAACAGCTGCGTCTTACCGGAGGAACCGATCAGGCGGTCGCCGTCGCGGGTCGGGAGGGTCGAGTCGAGCAGACCTGCGATCTCCTCCTCCTTCGCGCCGTCGAACACCGGGGTCGCGACCTTCGTGTTCGGCTCGGCCGAGAAGGCGGCCTCGGGGAGCTCAGCGGCCCACTTCGGCTTGCCCTTGATCTCCCAGCCGTTCTTGGCGATCCACCCGAGGTGGATCTCCAGGACCTGACCGAAGTTCATTCGACCGGGGACACCCAGCGGGTTGAGGATGACGTCGACCGGGGTCCCGTCGGCGAGGAACGGCATGTCCTCGACCGGAAGGATCTTGGAGATGACGCCCTTGTTGCCGTGACGGCCGGCGAGCTTGTCGCCCGCGGTGATCTTGCGCTTCTGAGCGATGTAGACCACCACGCGCTGGTTCACGCCGGAGCCGAGCTCGTCGTCGCCGTCCTGCGAGTCGAAGACCTTGACACCGATGACGGTGCCCTCCTCGCCGTGCGGGACCTTGAGGGAGGTGTCGCGCACCTCGCGGCTCTTCTCGTTGAAGATCGCGCGGAGCAGGCGCTCCTCGGCCGACAGCTCGGTCTCGCCCTTCGGCGTGACCTTGCCGACGAGGATGTCGCCGGGGCGCACCTCGGCGCCGATGCGGATGATGCCGCGCTCGTCGAGGTCGGCCAGGAGGTCCGGGCTGACGTTCGGGAGGTCGCGGGTGATCTCCTCCTTGCCGAGCTTGGTGTCGCGGGCGTCGACCTCGTACTCCTCGATGTGGATCGAGGAGAGGGTGTCGTCCTTCACCAGGTTCTGGCTGAGGATGATCGCATCCTCGAAGTTGTGACCCTCCCACGGCATGAACGCGACGAGCAGGTTCTTGCCGAGCGCGAGCTCACCGTTCTCGGTCGCGGGACCGTCGGCGACGACCTCGCCCTGCTCGATGCGGTCGCCCTCGTCCACGATCACGCGGTGGTTGTAGGACGTGCCCTGGTTCGAGCGGTCGAACTTGCGCAGGTAGTAGGTCTGGTACGTGCCGTCGTCCGCCTGGACGGTGACCGCGTCGGCCGAGACCTCGGTGACGACACCGGACTTCTCGGCGGTGATCACGTCACCGGCGTCGATGGCCGCGTAGCCCTCCATACCGGTTCCGACGACCGGGCTCTCCGAGCGGAGCAGCGGCACCGCCTGGCGCTGCATGTTCGCACCCATGAGGGCTCGGTTGGCGTCGTCGTGCTCGAGGAAGGGGATCAGCGACGTACCGACCGACACCATCTGGCGCGGCGAGACGTCCATGTAGCCGATCTCCTCGGCGGGGATCAGGTCGACCTCGCCGCCCTTCTGACGGGCGAGGACGCGCTCCTCCACGAAGTGGCCGTTCGCGTCGAGCGGGGCGTTCGCCTGCGCGACGACGAAGTCGTCCTCTTCGGAGGCCGTGAGGTAGTCGATCTGGTCGGTGACCCGGCCGTCGACGACCTTGCGGTACGGCGTCTCGATGAAGCCGAAGGAGTTGATCCGCGCGAACGACGCGAGCGAGCCGATCAGACCGATGTTCGGGCCTTCCGGCGTCTCGATCGGGCACATGCGGCCGTAGTGCGACGGGTGGACGTCACGGACCTCGACGCCGGCACGCTCACGGCTCAGACCACCGGGGCCGAGCGCGGAGAGGCGACGCTTGTGGGTCAGGCCCGCGAGCGGGTTGTTCTGGTCCATGAACTGCGACAGCTGCGACGTTCCGAAGAACTCCTTGATCGCCGCGACGACGGGTCGCACGTTGATCAGGGTCTGCGGCGTGATCGCCTCGATGTCCTGCGTGGTCATGCGCTCGCGGACGACGCGCTCCATGCGGGAGAGACCGGTGCGGACCTGGTTCTGGATGAGCTCGCCGACGGCGCGGATGCGACGGTTGCCGAAGTGGTCGATGTCGTCGATGTCGAGGCGGATGTCCGTCTCGACGCCGTTGCGGAGACCCTTGATCGTGGTCTGGCCGTCGTGCAGGGCGACCAGGTACTTGATCGTGGCGATGATGTCCTGAACGGTCAGCACCGACTCCGACAGCGGGGCCTCGAGGCCGAGCTTGCGGTTGATCTTGTAACGGCCGACCTTGGCGAGGTCGTAGCGCTTCGGGTTGAAGTAGAAGTTGTCGAGCAGTGCACGCGCGGCCTCGGCGGCGACCTGCTCGCCCGGACGCAGCTTGCGGTAGATGTCCTTGAGCGCCTCCTCCTTGGTGAGGATGGCGTCCTTCTCGAGGGTCAGCTCGATGGACTGGTACCCGGCGAACTCGGAGAGGATCTCCTCGCTGGTGAGGCCGAGGGCCTTCAGGAACACCGTGACCGACTGCTTGCGCTTGCGGTCGATGCGGACACCGACCTGGTCGCGCTTGTCGATCTCGAACTCGAGCCACGCACCGCGGCTCGGGATCACGCGTGCCGAGAAGATGTCCTTGTCGGACGTCTTGTCGGGGGTGGCCTCGAAGTACACGCCCGGGGAGCGGACGAGCTGCGAGACGACGACACGCTCGGTGCCGTTGATGATGAAGGTGCCCTTCTCGGTCATGAGCGGGAAGTCGCCCATGAAGACCGTCTGGGTCTTGATCTCACCGGTGAGGTGGTTCATGAACTCGGCCTCGACGTAGAGCGGGGCAGCGTAGGTCTTGCCCTTCTCCTTGCACTCGTCGATCGAGTACTTCTTCTCCTCGAGGAACGGGTTCGTGAACGAGAGCTGCATGGTCTCGCCGAGGTCCTCGATGGGAGAGATCTCCTCGAAGATCTCCTCGAGGCCCGTGTTGGCGGGAAGATCCTGACGGCCCTGGGCCTCGGCTTCTGCGACGCGAGCCTTCCACGCGTCGTTGCCGACCAGCCAGTCGAAGCTCTCGGTCTGCAGTGCGAGCAGATCGGGAACGGTCAGGGTGTCCGTGATCTTGGCGAAGGAGAGTCGGGATGCGGCTCGTCCGTTCTTGGGTGTCTTGTCGGTGTTGGTTGCGTTGCGCGCAGCAGCCAAGGAAATAACCTCCGGGGCCCCGTCGGGCCAGTTACTGTCGGTCGTGTATCTATCAGGACGAGAACTCCCAGTCACGTCGCGCTGCCGTATCTGACCCGAAAGAACGGGCCCAGGCACACGCGGAGAAAGTCAGAGCCGACCGCAATATGAAGGCAGAAGTTTGACTGGGAGCGCAAAGAACAACTATATGTCAATCGGACGCGCCGTGTCCAGTCTTTTCTTGACCGGAGACACGTCCTGATGTATAACGCGACTCTCGCGGTGCTATTCCCGGGGCTCCCGGCCGGAGATCCGGCCGGATTCAGCGCTGGCGCGGGTGGTACGTCGGCAGGGTGTCGACGGTCGCGATGACAGCCTCTTCACGGGATCGCGGAGCCCAGCCGAGCACGGTGATCGCCTTCTGCGCGGTGGCGCGCCGTGCCGTCCCGGTGTCGGGGAGGGAGTCGCGGACGCGGCGGCTGAACGGGGCGACCGCTCGCAGCATCCACTCGGGCATGAGCTTGGTGCTGACCCGTCGGCCTGCCGCCTCGCCGAGATGACCGCGGATGAGCAGCGCGACCTCCTGCGCCGACATGACCTCGCCGGCGATGGCGAGGAAACGCTGCCCGGCGGCCTCCGGCCGCGTCATGGCGAGGAGGTGGAGTGCGGCGACGTCGCGCACGTCGACGATGCCGAAGTGCACGTCGGGAAGGCGCGGGAGGCGTCCCTCCTTCACCAGGCGCACCAGTTCGACCGACGTCGAGATGTCCGGGCCGAGCACCGGGCCGAGGATGCCGACCGGGTTCACGGTGGCGAGCTCGAGGCCTCCGCCCTCCGCCGCGACGAAGGCCCACGCCGCGCGCTCGGCGATGGTCTTCGACTGCACGTACGGGCTCAGCCGGCGGCCGCTGTCGAGGTCGGTCCAGTCCTCCTCGGTGAAGGGCCGGTCGGTCGGCGGATGCCCGTAGCCGATCGCCGCGAAGGATGAGGTGAGCACGACGCGCTCGACGCCGCCGTCCCGGGCGGCATGCAGCACGCGCAGGGCGCCGTCGCGCGCCGGGACGATCAGGTCGTCCGCGTCCTTCGGCTGGGAGGAGGGGAACGGCGAGGCGACGTGCAGGACGAACCGGCAGCCGGCGACGGCGTCGGCCCATCCGTCGTCGGAGGTCAGGTCGGCGATGGCGAACTCGAGCCGGTCGCCCGGGTCGTCGACACCGCCCGCCGCGAGCTGCTGCCGGACGTCCGCGGCCCGCGCGGGAGTGCGGATCGTGGTGCGCACCCGGTAGCCGGCGTCGAGCAACGCGAGGATGCAGTGCGCGCCGAGGAATCCGGAGCCGCCGGTCACGAGCACCAGGTCGGCCGGCGGGGTGGAGGGCGGCGTTGCCGCGTTCGGGTCGCTCACTCCCCCATCCTTCCCCGGGGGCGTGCCGTTGGGAAGCGGCGCGGGCGACCCGTCAGGAGCGGACGAGCGCGATCGCCTGCGCGCGGTCGCGCACGGCGAGCTTGGCGAAGATCGCGTTGATGTGCGTCTTGACCGTCGCAACGCTGACGAAGAGGGAGCGCGCGATCTCGGCGTTGCTCAGTCCGTCGCCGATCAAGGCGAGCACCTCGGCCTCGCGCCGCGTCAGGGAGGGGAAGCGGGCGAGCAGGGCGCCTGCCGCATCCACCTCGGTGACCGGAGCGGGCGCAGCGCCGGTGAGCGCGCCGATGACGCGCGCTCCGACCTCCGGAGCAAGCGTCGTCTGCCCGCTGGCGACGGCACGCACGGCCGCGGCGAGCTCGGCGCGGCCGGCGTCCTTCGTCAGATAGCCGCGCGCTCCAGCACGCAGCGCACCGACGATCGACTCGTCGTCGGCGTACGTGGTGAGGATGAGCACCGCGGTCTCCGGTGCGACCTCGCGCACGCGGGCGGTCGCCCCCGCGCCGTCGAGCACCGGCATCCGGAGGTCCATGAGCAGGACATCGGGATGCGCGGCCACGGCGAGCGCGACCGCCTCCTCGCCGTCGGCGGCCTCGCCGACCACCTCGATGTCGGGCAGCAGGCCGAGCACGGTGACCAGGCCGTCGCGGATGATCGCCTGATCGTCGGCGACCGCGACCCGGATGCGCGCCTCGCCGGTCACCGCAGCATCGCCTCCGCCGTCAGGACGAACCGGCCGTCGACCGCTGCGGCCTGAACCGAGCCACCGGACGGCAGCGCAGCGAAGCGCTCGCCCATCCCCTCGAGCCCGTAGTGGCCGCCGGATGCGGCGAGCGCCGACACCGGGGATCCGGCCGCGCCGGCGGGGGTCGCCGGGAGCGGATTGGAGACGATGACGCGCACGCGGTCATCCTGCCAGACCAGCTCGGCTGCGACGGGTTCGCCGGGCGCATGCTTTCGGGCGTTGCTCAAGGCCTCCTGAAGGGCGCGCTGCAACGCCTCGGCCTGCTGCGCGGTGAGTTCCGTGCCGGCGCCCGTCACCCGGAGCTCCGCCCGCCCGCCGAGCGAGCGGTGCGCCGCGATCAGGTCGTCCAGGGCCGCCCGGAGCGCGGCGGCCGGCACCGGTTCCGCGCCGGCGGGCTCCGGGTCGCGCAGGGCGGCGACGGCGCGACGGGCCTCACCGAGCCCGTCGGCGGCCAGGCCGCGGGCGGCGACCACCCGCGAGCGGGCGCCGTCGGCGTCGCCGGACTCGAGGAGCGCATCCACCGCATCCAGCTGGATGACGAGCCCGCCGAGGCTGTGCGCCAGGACGTCGTGGAGGTCGCGTGCGATGGCGATGCGCGACGCCTCCTCCTTCATCGCGACCGCGCGCTCGCGGAGGAGAACCGCCTGCTCCTCCGCCACCCGGAACTGCCGCCGGCTGAGACCGGCGAAGACGCCCAGCAGCATCCCGCCCATCATGCCGAGGAGGTTCGGGATGTCGGTCCCGCTGGGGACGGCGCCGACCGCGACCAGGGCGATGCCGACGCCGCCGACGAGCAGTCCGAGCCACAGCGGATCCCGTGGGTCGCCCAGTACGACGAGCACGCCGATCGCGGCGGGGACGACCGTGAGACCGTCCGTGGGCGCCGCGACCAGCGCGCCGACGACAACGACGACCACCGCGCAGGCGAAAGCGGTGCGACGGAGTCCGGCCTTCGCCAGCGCGCTGCGCACCACCCACAGCACCACGGAGATCAGCCCGAGGACGAGCACCCACACCGGGCGATGCTCGGTGTGGGTGCGGATCAGCGCGTAGCCGATGGCCCCGGCGCCCACGGCGGTCAGGGCCAGGGCGAGCCAACTGGGGCGGACGGAGACGTTCACTCGACCATCATGCTGCCCGAGGCCTCCGCGCGCCGCCGGTTCACGCGGCGAGGGCGGCGTGACGGTCGAGGCGCGCCGCGAACACCGCGGTGCGAGCGAGCCGGTTCGCCGCGAAGACCAGCAGGATGATGCCGGTCGCGGCGACCAGGTGCGACCCGGCCTGGGCTGCGAGCACGTCCACCCCGACGCGGACCACGATGACGGCCACCCACAGCACCAGCCCGAACACGCCGGTGCGCGACTCGTAGACGGCCACCTCGGACGGGTTCTTGCCGACGACCGGCTCGGGCAGGCGGCGGAAGTGGGCGATCCCGCCGATCCACGCACCGATGGCGAGGGAGAGCACGACCTCGCCGGCGACCACCGCGATGTCGAGCGGGGTGATGGTCGTCGGCTTCACCTGCTGCACGAGCTGCACCGCGCCGACGACAGCGAGGATGACGGGCATCCGCCACATCTTCGCGACCACCACGGGCCGCCAGGTCAGCTGCCGGTAGCCGACCCATCCGATGAGCAGCAGGATGAGGAGAGCGTTGCCGAGGGTCTGGACGGTCATGATCGCCTTTCGGAAAGAGCGGATGCTGGGCGGAGCCTGCCGGAATCTCCGGCACCACTCCAGCGTCGCGCCCCGCTGTTCCGGGCGGCACCGCCCGCGGGTGGAGGTCGGGTGGAGATCGCGGGTGGAGGTCACGCGTGGAGATCGCGGCGCTTCCGCGCGCATCCACCGCGACTAGGCTGCCGGTGTGTCTCCGAACCCGACCCCCCAGAACCCCTCGGTCGTCCTCTCGGAGAGCGGCTACCTGGCGACCGTTGAGCCCGACCGGTTCGTGCCCGGCGCCTACCAGCTCGTCGTCGACGGCACCCCGCAGTCGCACGTCAACCTCGACGACCCGTCCCAGCTCTTCTTCGAGTACATCCAGCGGATGGGCAACGTCATCGACCTGATCGGCGACCCCGGCCAGCCCATCACGGCCGTGCACCTCGGGGCGGGCGCGCTGACACTCCCCCGGTACATCGCCTACACGCGCCCCGGTTCGCGGCAGCAGGTCGTCGAGCTGGAGAGCCGCCTGGTGGACCTGGTGCGCGAGCAGCTCCCGCTCCCCCGCTATGCGCAGATCCGCATCCGACACGGCGACGCGCGCGAGGTCGTCGGCAAGCTGCCGAACGGCTTGCGCGGCGAGGTCGATCTGCTGGTGGTGGACATCTTCAGCGGGTCGCGCACGCCCGCCCACGTCACGAGCGCCGAGTTCTACCGCTCGGCGGTCTCGCTGCTGAAGCCGGACGGCATCGTGCTCGTGAACGTCGCGGACGGACCGCCGCTCAGCTTCGCCCGCAGCCAGGTGTCGACGCTCGGCTCCGTCGTCGAGAATGTCGCGGCGCTCGCCGAGACCCAGGTGCTGAAGGGCCGCCGCTTCGGGAACGTGGTGCTCGTCGGATCGAACTCGCCGCTCCCCCTGGAGTGGCTGCCGCGCCTGCTGGCGAGCGGGCCGCATCCCGCGAAGGCCGTGGCGGGCGAAGAGCTGCGGACGTTCGCCGCGGGCGCGCCGATCGTGACCGACGCGACCAGCGTGCCGTCCCCGCCTCCCGCGCGCAGCATTTTCCAAAGCGGCACCCGCCGCGACTAGCGCCGCGCCTCGCGGTCAGGCGTGCCGGAAGGACACCGGCTGACCTGGACGCAGCTGGGCGAACGCATCGAGCGAGCCGTCGGCCACCACCGCGATGACCGGGTACCCGCCGGTGACCGGATGGTCGGCGAGCAGCACCGTCGGGCGGCCGTCGGGCGAGACCTGCACGGCGCCGGCGACCATCGGCTCGCTCGGCAGCTCGCGACGGATCGCCCGCTCCAGCAGCGGATCGGGATGCGGCGTCAGGCCCGCCGCGTGCGCGGGCGCCCGCACGGGGTCGAGCCGCGCGCCGATGCGGTCGCTCTCGGCGGCGACGCGCCACTCGACGGAGAAGAAGGACTCCAGCGCCCGGCGGGTGAACCAGTCGGCCCGAGGGCCCGGGTGAGCGCGCACCTCGACGCCCTCGGGTGTCGGGTCGGCAACCGGGACGAAGTCCAGCAGCGGGAGGTCGGAGCCGGAATGCTCGCCGATCGGTACCAGCTCGCCCGCCTGCAGAGGTGCAGGCCCGAGACCGGCCAGAGTGTCGCGGGAGCGTGACCCGAGCACCGGAGTCTCGGCCACCCCGCCGCGCACGGCCAGGTACCATCGCAGTCCGGCCGTCGCGGACCCCATCCGCAGGAGCTGTCCGGGCCGCGCCCGCACAGCCTGGTGCGCATCCACCGGGCGATCGTCGAGGAGCAGCGGGCCGGTCGCTCCGGTCACGGCGAACCAGGTGTCGCGCTCGAAGCGCGCCTCGAACCCGCCGAGGAGCACCTCGAGCCCGGCGTCGCCCTCGTCGTTGCCCAGCAGCCGGTTGCCCAGCCGCAGCGCGGCGCGGTCGAGGGCACCCGACCGGCCGACGCCGAGGGCGGCGAAGCCGGGGCGCCCGAGATCCTGGACGAGCGTGAGGGCACCAGGGCTCACGATGCGCAGGCCGCTCATCGCACCTCCCGGAAGCGCACGACCGCTCCCGGCCGGAGCAGCGCGGGAGGATCGGCCGTCTCATCCCAGAGCGTCGCGTCGGTGCGGCCGATGAGTTGCCAGCCGCCCGGGCTCGACCGTGGATAGACACCGCTGAACGTCCCTGCGAGGCCGACCGACCCCGGCGGCACCGCCGTGCGCGGCGTCGCGCGGCGCGGGACCTCCAGCGCGTCCGCGCCCGCCGGGCCGTCGCTCACGAGGTAGGCGAAGCCGGGCGCGAAGCCGCCGAATGCGACGCGCCACGGGGTTCCGGTGTGGAACGCGACGACCTGCGCCTCGGTCCGCCCGGTGAGCCGGGCGACCTCCGCGAGATCGTCGCCGTCATAGCGGACATCGAGCTCGACGACCCGCTCCTCGACCGCCCCGGCGGGAAGCGGCGCGGTGCGCTCGACCCAGCCGCGGGCTGCGCTGAGCGAGAGGATGCGCGGCTCGACCACGACCGCGATCGTGCGGGCGGCGGGCACCAGCTCCACGACGCCGTCCGGCCGCGAGGCGTCGAGCCCGCGGAACAGCGCGAGCACGGCATCCAGCCCGTCCAGCTCCACGAGCAGGGCGTGGTCGCCGTAGGGCAGGATGCGCGCGGTCACGCGAACGGCTCCACACTCACGCCCGCCCCCGCGAGCGCATCGCGTACGGCCAGCGCCATCGCGACCGCGCCCGGGGTGTCGCCGTGGACGCACAACGAGTCGACTCCGACGGGGATGTCGGTGCCGTCAGCGGCGACGACGCGGCCCTCGGTGACCATGCGCACGGCCCGCGCGGCGATCTCCTCGTCGTCGGAGAGCAGCGCGCCCGGTTCGGTGCGCGGCACCAGCGTGCCGTCGGAGCGGTAGCCCCGGTCGACGAACGCTTCGCGGACGAACCGGACCCCGGCTTCTCCGGCTGCCCGCTCGACGGCGGAGCCGGCCAGTCCGAGCAGGGCGAGCGTCGGGTCGAAGGCGACCACCGCATCCACCACGGCCCGCGCCTGACCCGCGTCGTGCACGATGCGGTTGTAGAGGGCGCCGTGGGGCTTGACGTAGCGAATGGCCGTTCCCGCGACCCGGGCAAGGCCCTCGAGCGCGGCGAGCTGGTACAGCACCTCGTCGCGGAGCTCGCCGGCGGGCATGTCCATCGCGCGCCGCCCGAATCCCGCGAGGTCACGATAGGAGACGTGGGCGCCGACGGTCACGCCGTTCGCGGCGGCCTCGCGGCAGGTCGCGAGCATCGTCGACGGGTCGCCGGCGTGGAACCCGCAGGCCACATTGGCACTGGAGACCACCCGCAGCAGTGCGGCGTCGTCGCCCATCGACCAGGCGCCGAACGACTCCCCCAGGTCGCTGTTGAGGTCGACGGAACGGCTCATGCCCCTATTGTGGCGTGCGCCCCGGGCCCGCGGGCCGCACGGGCACGGTGCGCACGTACCTTCGCACGGTTGCCGCAGCGCTGCATCGAACACCAGCGCCGGGTGCCGCTGCGCGAGGTGTCGAGGTAGACGAGCTCGCAGTCGTCGGCCGAGCACTCGCGGATGCGGCCGTCGACGTCCGGGCCGAAGAGGCGCACCGCATCCCGTGCGATGGTGCCGAGGGCCTGATGCGGACGCGCGTTCGTGCGCCCCGCCTGGCGGCCGCCCCCGGCGAGGACCGGCGGGATGTCGGGAGTCGCCGCGAAGAGGTTGACGATGTCGACGTCGTCGGGCGACAACTCGTCGCCGCGGCTGGCCTGCCGGGCGAGGCGGGCGATCGCGGTCCGGAGGGTGCGGGCGTCGCGGAACTCGCGGTCCCCCGCCGTCTGCGCGACCTCGGGGAACCTCTCGACCAGCCACGCGTTGAGGCCGTGAGCGTCGCGGACGGCGTGCCGGTCGGGGTCGGCGTCGCCGTCGGCCGCGTGCGCGAACTCACCGGTGTAGGCGAAGTCGAGCGCGAGCGACCCGGAGTCGAACCACCAGCGCTGACCGTCGCTCGGTTCCATCCACTGACCGGTGCCTCGGGTGAGAATCGCTTCCGTCGCCATGTAACCAACATAGTCGGTTACCGCAAGCCTCCCGGCGCGGGCGTCGCGTCCACCAGCCTAGCCGCCGGCCGGCCACCGTCCGTGGGTCGCAACACGCCGTTATGGGCGTGCCATAACGGCGCGTTGCGACCCACCGACGGCCGGGCGACGGACCGGAAGCGGCCAGCGGCGCCCTGGCATACTGGGCGGATGACCGCCACCCGCCCGGACCCGACCGCTCCGCTCGAGGGCGTGACCGTCCGCCTGCGCGCCCTCACCCTCGACGACCTGCCGGACCTGTTCGACGCGATCGGGCATCCCGAGGTCTTCGCCGGAGGCTGGGGAGGCGGTCCGGCGGCCTATCGCGACACCTACGAGGAGTGGCGGGAGTTCATCCTCCGCTACCTCGCCTGGGACACCGCGAACGTGACCGCCGTCGTGCTCCGCGACGGCGACCGGTTGGTCGGCACGACCACGCTGGGCGACTTCGACCTGGCCAACCGCTCCGCCCACATCGGCTGGACGGCGTACGCGCCGGAGACCTGGGGCACGCTGGTGAACGCCGAGACCAAGCGGCTGCTGCTCGGGACGGCGTTCCACCACGGCTTCGAGCGAGTCAAACTGCAGGCGGATGTGCTCAATGCGCGGTCGCGCGCCGCCATTCTCCGCCTCGGCGCGCAGTTCGAGGGCGTCCTGCGGCACACCCAGCTGCGCGCGGACGGGACCTGGCGCGACACGGCCGTGTACTCCATCCTCAGCGAGGAATGGCCGAGCGTGCGGGACGGCCTGGACGCTCGCCTCGGCGTCGCGCACTCCTGACGGCGTCGCCGCGAACAGCCGCCGGGACCGCTACTCGGTCGCTGCCGCCGCGGCCGTGCGCCGCTGCGCCGGCGACACCTCGCGGTGCTGCCAGGAGATGAGGTTCGCGGCATCGAAACGGCGGCTGCACGCACCGCAGGCGAGCGCGCGCGCCGGCTTCCGGTAGCGGTAGTGCGTGTGCCCGTTCGGGCAGGTGCCCACCCAAGGCGCCAGGTCGTCGGCGATCGCCCCGCCGTGCAGGCGCTTGCCCTCGTATCCGAGGTCGAGCGCGATGGCGCGCCAGCGCGGCCCGTGCCCGGCGCGGGAGCCGGCGAGCGCGTGGGCCACCTCATGGAGGAGGATCTGGTGGATCTCGTCGTCCTCGTACCGCGCCGCCAGGTACCGCGAGACCGTGATCCGCTTCGACGTGTAGTTGCAGAGGCCAGCGCGCGTCTTGGCGTTGTCGAAACCGAAGCTCCACACGGCCGGGTCGAGGTGCAGGGCGATCAGCGCCTCCGCCCACCGGCGCACACGGTCGAGTTCGGCCATCAGCGACGGTTCCCGTCCGGAGCGCTCCCTACCTCCATGACGTGCATCCTACGCGTGATCGGGGTCGCCCTCGCCGCGCTCCCCACGTGCGGCTCCGCGCTGCGCGTCGAGCGCAGACTGCACGACGGCGACCGCGGTCAGCGCCGCCTGGATCTCAGCCGGCGACGCGCCCAGCTTCTCGCGCAGGAACACGGCCGCGGTCATGTCCGCCAGCGCGTTCTCGTAGTCGCCGGTGTCGAAGTACACCTTGCCCCGGCTCTGGATGGCGAACGCCTCCAACGCCGTCCACTCGCGACCGCGCGCCTCGTCGACGCATCCGGTCAGCTCCACGACGGCCTCATCGGACTTGCCCTGGTACTGCAGGACCTGGGCACGGCGGATGCGCGCTCCGAGCAGCTGCTCGCGGTCGCCGGTGAAGCGCGCCTGACGGACCGCTTCGTTGCCGATCTCGATCGCCTCGTCGAGCCGGCCCAGCAGCCGCAGCAGAACGGTCTTCTCGTTGAGCGCGCTGAGACTGCGCAAGCTGCCCAGCTCCTCCAGACGCTCGCCGGCAGCGCGCAGATCGACGCGTTCGCGCAGGGTGGTCGGATCGTATCCGAGGATGATGCTCAGGGTTCTGCTCCCGATCGGTGGTTCCCCCCAAGACTACCCGCAGGAGCGGCCGCACCCGGGTGAAGGTCAGCCGGGGCGTTTGACCGCCTGCGCGGGAACGAGCGGCGCCTCGACGAGCCGGTCGTCGCCGGAACGGGGCGAACCGCGCCCGTCGGTGTTGTTCGTGAGCAGCCACAAGCGGTCACCGACGGCGACCACGTCGCGCAGCCGGCCGAGCTCGCCCTCGAAGAACGGTGCCGCTGTCACCGGGGCGGCGCCATCGGTCGGCCAGGCGGTCCACAGCCGCTCGCCGCGCAGCGCGGCCAGGAAGATCGTGTCGCCGACGACCGCGAGACCGCTGGGGCTCGCTGCATCCGTCGGCCACTGGTACACCGGGTCCGTGTACTTCGGGTCGCCCCCGACACCCTCGACGGTGGGCCATCCGTAGTTCGAGCCCGGACGGATGATGTTGAGCTCGTCCCAGGTGTTCTGGCCGAACTCGCTCGCCCACATCGTGCCGCGCGAATCCCAGCCGATCCCCTGCGGGTTGCGGTGCCCGTACGACCAGACCGGCGAGCCGGGGAACGGGTTGTCGCCCGGCACCTGTCCCTCCGGCGTGATCCGCAGGATCTTGCCGCCGAGCGAGGCGACATCCTGGGCGTTGCCCGGGTTCGAGGCATCGCCGGCGGTGACGTAGAGCATCCCGTCGGGGCCGAACGCGAGCCGTCCGCCGTCGTGGTTCGACGCCTTCGGGATGCCGGTGAGCACGGGCTCCGGCGCCCCGATCGCGTAGCTGCCCGGCACCCCCGACAGGGGCAGCCGCACGACCCGGTTGTCGTCGGCGGTGGTGAGGTACGCGTAGAGGTACTTCGGTGCGGACTCGGCCTGCACCGCGAGTCCGAGCAGGCCGCTCTCGCCGGCGTGGACGACGCCGGCGACGGTGCCGACCGTGCGGAGTCCGCCCTGCGGCAGCCGCTCCCGGATGGTGCCCGAGTCGCGCTCGCTGATCAGCGCCGACCCGCTCGGCAGCGGGACGACAGACCAGGGCGACTCCAGCCCCGTCTCGAGCACGGTCGTCTGCCCGCTCGGCTGCCAGGGGATCGCGGCGACCGCAGCCGAGGTGCCGGTCGGCCGCGGCGTCGCTGTGGGCGTGCGCGTGACCGTCGGCGTCGGAGGCGGGGTCGAGCATCCCGCGAGAACGAGCACGGCCGCCGTCAGAGCCAGGAGGCTCAGGCGGCGGCCGTGACGGAACATCGCGACTCCCGGTCGTCAGTCGACGACGCGGACGTCCTTCCAGAACGCGACGTAATTGCTGTAGTCCTTGCCCACCCGGTCGAAGGAGCTCGGGTACGGAGTGGGATAGCTCCACGCGCGATCCTGCAGCAGACCGTCATCCGACTTCACGGAGAAGTACTGGCACTCGCCCTTCCACGGACACGTGTAAGGGGTGGCGCTCTCCACGAGGTACTCGGAATTGACGCTCGCCGGAGGGAAGTACCAGTTGCCCTCGATGCGGATGAGGTCCTCCTGCGGGGCCTCGGCGATCACGGTGTCGTTCAGCACGGCTTTCATCGATTAAAACCTCCTGTGCACGGCAACGTACGCCGACGGGCGATCATTCCGCCGGGAGCGCACCGTTCTGCCGGGGAGCTCGGAGCACCGTCACAGCGTCGGACGAGTCGAGCCGTCCGGCGGGGGCGATGTCGGCCGGGCCGGCGCCCGCGGCTGCCCGCTCCTGGCCTGACACGGACGCCGTCAGCAGGTGCGCGACCGCGCCCCGCAAGCCGGTGAACGCCGCGCAGGCCGCCGCAGCCTCCGGCGAGGAGTAGTCGATGCCGACGGAGGCGAGCGCATCCACCAGGGCACCCGCGGCCAGCAGGTCCTCCACGGCGAAGCGGGTCGAGCCGGACGGGGTCGCACCTCCGGCGGCCACGAGGGCGATCATCGCGCGCCGGCCGAGACGGACCTGCTCGGCGAGGATCCAGCGGGCGACGGCGGTGGCGTCGGTCAGTCCGGCGGCCAGCACGGCGCCGTCGCCGGGCAGCTCGGGCGCCGGAGTGTCGGCCAGCGCATCCACCCACACCACCACATCGGCGTCGGCCGCCACGGCGGCGGCGCCGTCGGCCGCCCAGTCGAACCGCACCTGGTACTTGGCCTGGCGGTGCGCGGCCGGGATCTCGGCGGAGATCGTGTCGGAGTCGAGAGGGGTCGGCTGAGTCACCGGGCCATCGTAATGCGGTGGTCGCCGCGCCGCGGCCGTGTTTCGCCCGGTGACGGACGCATCTGCCGGCGGATCAGCTCGAAGTCGTGCCGGGACAGCTCGATGAGCCCGCGGCGCAGCTGGTACCCCCAATCCGGCTTGTCGCGCGTGAAGTCGAGAGCGCCGAGCAGCGGCCGGATGGGCGTCGCCACGGCGTCGTGATCCCACTCGACCCGTCGCCGCCACGGCTTGAAGTCCGACGCCGGACCCTGCATCGCCGGCCCCTGCGTCACCTGGAACACGTCGTCATCGGCCAGGCGGCCCACCGCCGTGAACTGCTTGAGCGGCTCGCCATCCGGATACGTCGCCCGCGGCGAGTAGTACACGAAACCGTCGGCCGGACCCATCCGCTCCAGGGGAGCCCGGGCACCGTGGTTGACCTGGGCGAAGCCGCCGGCGACGCCACGCAGCACGTGATCGAGCTGCACAACGCCCAGCCAGTAACGGATCGCCATGCTCCCGTTGTAGCGCACACCACCGTCACTCGTGTCGAAAGCGCCGCATCCCATTCGACGCATGGATGACTCCAGACGTGTTCGACGAGAGGATGGGACCATGCGTTTCGTGCTGATGGCACAGGCCGAGGAGGGCGACGGCGTCGAGCCCGCCGTGCCGGACCGTGCCGCCCTCGACCGCTACGAGCAGGATCTGGTGCGCGCCGGAGTGCTGCTCGCGGCCGAGGCCCTCGAGCCGACGGGTGGCTGCGCGCGCATCCACTTCGACGGCGAGGACCGCACCCTCGACCGCTCGCCGGGCCCGTCGGCCGCCCGGGTGACCGGACTGTGGATGCTGCAGACCGCCGGCGAGGAGGAGGCGCTCGAGTGGGCCCGACGGCTGCCGCTGACGCACGGCAGCGTCGAGGTGCGCCGGGTGGCGGGCGACGTGGGCCGATGACCGACGAGCGCGAACGACTCGACGAGACCCGCCGCACCGTCGAATCGGTCTGGCGCATCGAGTCCGGACGCCTGATCGCCGGGCTCGCCCGGACCACCGGCGATGTGGGGCTGGCCGAGGAGCTTGCTCAGGATGCGCTCGTCGCCGCCCTCGAGCAGTGGCCGGAGACGGGCATCCCGCGCAATCCCGGGGCGTGGCTGACGACGGTCGCGAAACGTCGCGCGGTCGACGGCTGGCGCCGGCGGGAACGCCTCGACGACCGGTACGCCGCCATCGCGCACGACCTCGAACAGGAGCTCGGCTCGGACGATCCGGCACGCGTCGCGCAGGAACCGATCGGCGACGACCTGCTCCGCCTCGTCTTCGTCGCCTGCCACCCGGTCCTCCCCCAGGCGTCGCGGGTCGCGCTGACCCTGAAGCTGCTCGGCGGCCTCTCGACCGAGGAGATCGCCCGGGCCTTCCTCGTGCCGCCGGCGACCATGGCCCAGCGGATCGTCCGCGCCAAGCGCACCCTGAGCGCTGCGGGGGTGCCGTTCGAGGTACCCGAGCGGGCGGAGTTCCCCGAGCGGCTGGCCTCCGTGCTCGAGGTCGTCTATCTGATCTTCAACGAGGGCTACTCGGCCACGGCCGGCGACGACTGGATGCGGCCGGACCTGTGCCGGGAGGCGCTGCGGCTCGGCCGTGTGCTCGCCGAACTGACACCGAGGGAGCCCGAGGTGCACGGGCTGGTCGCGCTGATGGAGTTCCAGGCGTCGCGGCTCGGAGCCCGCACGGCCGAGGACGGCAGCCCCATCCTGCTGCAGGACCAGGACCGCGCCCGCTGGGACCGCCTCCTCATCGGCCGCGGCGTCGCGGCCCTGGAACGCTCCGACGCCCTGCGCCTCAGCAGGCGGCTGCCCGCCAGCCGCGGGCCGTACGCGCTGCAAGCGGCCATCGCGGCCTGCCACGCCACCGCACCGACGCCGGAGGCGACCGACTGGGAGGAGATCGTGGCGCTGTACGGCGCGCTCGGTGAACTGCACCCGTCCGCCGTGGTCGAGCTCAACCGCGCGGTCGCCCTGTCGATGGCGTACGGACCGGAGGCCGGGCTCGAGGTCGTCGACCGGCTGGCGATCGAGGGGGCACTGGAGTCGTACCACCTGCTCCCGTCGGTGCGCGCCGACCTGCTGCTCCGGCTCGGGCGACGCGACGAGGCCAGGCAGGAGTTCCAGCGCGCCGCCGCGATGACCGGGAACGCCCGCGAACGGGAGCTGCTGCTGGCGCGCGCCGAGGAAGCCTGAGCCCGAAGAAGCCTCAGCCCGAAGAAGACTGAGGAACCGCCCATCCCCTGGCCTCCTCACCGCTATCCGGGGTGAGACTGAGAGCATGCGCGTGCTCCTCAAGCTGACCCTCGACTGCGATCCGGATGCCGCCTGGCGTGCCCTCCAGAGTCCGACGGCGTTCCGCGAGGTGGCCCTGCCGTGGCTCGACTTCCGGTCGGAGGAGCCCGGCGGCTTCCCGACGCGGTGGGGCTCGGAGCACCGCGTCCGTGTGAAAGCGCTCGGTGCGTTCACCGTCGGGACGCAGGCGATCCGGCTCGACACCCTGCGGTCGACCGATCCGCGCGAGCAGGCGACGCGCATCCTGCACGACAGCGGCGGGGGAACCGGCGGGATGCTGTCCGCGATCCCGCGGCTCGACCACCGGATGGCGATCGCCCCCGACCCGGCCGGACCGGACGAGAACGGGCGGCTGCGGACCCTCTACCGCGACCAGCTGATCGTGCGCGCCGGGGCGCTCACGCCGTTCGCCTGGTACGCCTTCTGGCTGTTCTGGCAGTGGCGCGGCGTGCGCCTCCGGCAGCTGGCGCCCACCTGGGCCTACGATCCCGAAGTGCGGACCCCGGCAGACGGAGAGGCCGCAAGCGACACCACGACACCGGAGGACAGATGACGAACGCCGAACCCGCGACAGGCACCGGCGGAACGGAAGACGGGAGCGCGGCAGAGCGGCCGGCCCGTGCGGTCACCGCCGTGCAGACCGCGGACTGGAGACGGCGCGTGTTCGCGTTGTACGCCTCCGTCCGCCGACTCGCCGCCCACGACCCCGCGGAAGCCCACGCGCACTGGACGTCGTGCCGCAACGACCTGTTCTCGTCGCATCCCGCGTCGCCGCTTCTGCCGGAGGACCTGGAGGGCTTCACCGGACTCCCCGTGACCCGGTACGACCCCGACTGGCGGTTCGAGCTGCCCATCCACCCGGCCGCCGAGGCAGTGCGGATGGACGTCGAGACCGGCACCGACGGCGTCGTGCCCTTCGAGCTGCTCGGAACGGTCCGGGTCCCCCTGGCGGGAACGCTTGATGTCTGGCGGCTCTCGTCGTACGGCGGCGGGCTGTTCGTGCCCGTGAAGGATGCGCTGGCGGGGCGGCCCGGCGGAACCTACGGCGGTGGACGCTACCTGATCGACACCATCAAGGGCGCCGACCTCGGGCTCGACACAGACGACGGAGAGGCGTCGCTCGTACTCGACTTCAACTTCGCCTACAACCCGTCGTGCGCGTACGACCCCGCCTGGGCGTGCCCGCTCGCGCAGGCCGGCAACACCCTCCCCGTCGACATCCCCGTCGGCGAGCGCTACGCCGGCGCCTGACCCGCACCCGCTCCCCACCGCCCACCGCCCACCGCCCACCGTCGAGTCCGCACATTTTGCACGTTTTCGCGGGGCCCGCGTGCAGTTTTTGCGGACTCGACGGTGGGGGTCAGCGGGAGACGAGGGTGAGGCGCTGCGTCGGGCGGGTCATCGCGACGTAGAGGGATGCGGCACCGCGCGGCGACTCGGCGGCCAGCGCGTCCGGGTCGGCCAGCACCACGGCGTCGAACTCGAGACCCTTCGCCTCATAGCCGGTCAGCACGGCGATCGGGCGACCGAGGCCGGTCGCGCCCCGGCCCGCGGCGTCGCCGAAGCGCTCCTCCACCGTGGCGGCGACCGCCGGGAGGTCCGACTCGGTCGTGATCACCGCGAGCGTGCCGCCCGCGTCGATGCCACGATCGTGCGCAACGGCGTCGGCGACGGCTGCGGCGAGCGCCGCATCCCCGTCAGCCGCATCCCCGTCGCCCGCCCGGACCCGGCGGATGGGCCAGTCGCCCTCCCGGACGGCGCGCGTCGGCGTGATCGGCAGACCTGCCGAGGATGCGATGCGCTCGGCCTCCCGCGTGATCTGCGCGGGCGTCCGGTAGTTGACCGTCAGCTCCTCCAGCCGCCACGCGTCCTTGAAGATCGGGTCCAGAGCATCCGGCCAGCTCGTCGCACCGGAAGCGGACGCCACCTGGGCGATGTCGCCGACGATGGTGAACGACTTCATCGGGCAGCGGCGCACAAGCACGCGCCACTGCATCGGCGACAGCTCCTGCGCCTCGTCCACCACGACGTGGCCGTAGGTCCAGCTGCGGTCGGCGGCGGCGCGCTCCGCCGTCGTGCCGCGATCGGCCTGCTCGGCGAAGCCGTCGGCAAGCTGCTCGGCGCTGACCAGCCCCTGGACGCCCATGTTGCGGATGGCCGCGCGCGCGTTCTCCAGGTCGCGCTTGCGCTGACGGTCGCGCTCGCGGTCGGCGGGGTCCGGCCGGCCCGGGAAGTCGCCGAGCAGCTCCGCCGCTTCGTCCAGCAGGGGGACGTCCGAGACGGTGAACGGCTCGGTGCGGTCGCGGCGGAGCGCATCCCGTTGCTGCTGCGACCAGCGCGGCGTCAGCTCCGCCAGCCACGCTGGGCGCGCGTAGAGATCCTGCAGCAGCTTCTGCGGGGTCAGCGGCAGCCACGCGGTGTTGAGGAGGACCCGCACGTCGTACGAGGTGCGGAGGTCTTCGCGGAGCACCTTCAGGTCGGCGTCGTCGATGGTCGACCCCGAAGCGCGCAGCTGCGTCGCCAACTGATCGGTGAGCTCCGAGAGCGCGTTCTTGACGAACGTCACCCGCGCGACGTTGTGCGGCTTGCCGGTGCGCTGGGCCTTGGCGATGGCGCGCTGGATGAGGTCCGGCGCGACCACCAGGCGCTCGTTGTCGACGACGATCGTCTGATCCTCGACGGGCGCCTTCTGCCGCGACTTCACGGCCCGTGAGAGCAGGCGGGCCATCTGGGCGGAGCCCTTCAGGATGGCGGCCTCCGGCGCATCCTCGGCGGTCGCCTCGACGCCCGGGAACAGCTCACCGAGCGTCGACATCACCACGCCCGTCTCACCGAGCGACGGCAGCACCGCCTCGATGTAGCGCAGGAACGCCGTGGACGGGCCGACGACCAGGACGCCGGACGTGCTCAGCCGCTGCCGGTTCGCGTACAGCAGATAGGCGGCGCGGTGCAGGGCCACCGCCGTCTTGCCCGTGCCCGGGCCGCCCTGCACGACCAGCGCGCCACGGAGGTCGGAGCGGATGATGCGGTCCTGCTCGGCCTGGATGGTCGCGACGATGTCGTGCATCCGGCCGGTGCGCTGCGCCGTCAGCGCGGCGAGCAGGGCGCCCTCGCCCTGCACCTGCTCCCCGGCGCGGTCGCCGTCGAGCAGCGCCTCGTCGAACACTTCGTCGTCGATGCGCGTGACCTGGCGGCCAGACATGGTCAGGTGCCGCCGGGCGCGGACGCCCATCGGCTCGCTCGCCGTCGCCTGGTAGAAGGCGCCGGCCTGCTGGGCCCGCCAGTCGACGAGGAGGGAGCGCTGGTCATCGTCGCGCAGGCCGACGCGCCCGATGTAGCGGTGGTCGGAGCCGTCGACCGGCTCCTCCAGCAGCAGGCGGCCGAACACGAGACGCGCATCCACATCCCGCAGCTGGGTCAGCTGGTCCTCGTAGAGACGCGCGAAGGCGTCGCGCTCGCTGCGCGCCTGATGGTTGCTCCCGACGCTGTCGCGGCGCACGCGGGCAAGCCGTTCCTCCGTCTCGGCGCGCAGCTCGTCGAGCCGCTGATACAGCCCAGCGACCACGGCGCGCTCGCGTTCGAGCTCCGATTCCAGCACGCCCATGGCCACCTCTCGTTTCCGGGCCGACAGTCTACGACCTCCGGATGCGAGTGCGCTCTCAGCACTCGTACGGCCGGATGCTCTAGGGTGGAGGAAGCGGGCGACGATTCTGCCCGCGGCGTCGTAGAACGCTTCGCGTCGCGCCGGGCCATGTCCCCGCCACGCTTCTCTTCATACGGCGAACGATCGCGCCGCTCGGTGCGCTCGCCATTCACCCCGGTCCGCCACTGCCGACCGGGTCGATGCCTGAAAGGCACATCCTTGACTCTCTCCTTCGCCGAACTCGGCGTACCCGCTCCGCTCGTCGCCGTCCTGACGGCCGACGGCAAGACCACCCCGTTCCCGATCCAGGCCGACACGCTGCCCGACGCCCTCGCGGGCAAGGACGTGCTGGGCCGCGGCAAGACCGGCTCGGGCAAGACCATCGCGTTCGCCCTGCCGCTCGTCGCGCGCCTCGGCACCGTCCTCGCCGGCGGCCGCCCTCGCCCCGGACGCCCGCTGGCCCTCGTGCTCGCACCGACCCGCGAGCTGGCGACCCAGATCGCGACCACCTTCCGTCCGCTCGCCGACGCTTACGGGCTGCGCGTCTCCACCGTCTTCGGCGGCGTCTCGCAGAACAAGCAGGTCGCCGAGCTGAAGGCCGGCGTCGACATCCTCGTCGCCTGCCCCGGACGCCTCGAAGACCTCATGAAGCAGGGATTCGTGAACCTCGACGCCGTCGAGATCACCGTGCTCGACGAGGCCGACCACATGGCCGACCTCGGCTTCCTGCCGGTGGTCACGCGCATCCTCACGGCCACGCCCACCGACGGCCAGCGCCTGCTGTTCTCGGCCACGCTGGACAACGGTGTGGACAAGCTCGTCAAGCGCTTCCTGCACTCCCCCGTCCTGCACTCCGTCGACGACGCGAACAGCCCCGTCGAGGCGATGACCCACCACGTGCTCCAGGTGGAGACGCCGGACGAGAAGAAGGACCTGGTGGAGGCGCTCGCCTCGGGCACCGGTCGCCGCATCCTCTTCACCCGCACCAAGCACCAGGCGAAGAAGCTCGCCAAGCAGCTCACCGCGTCCGGAATCCCGGCCGTCGACCTGCACGGCAACCTCGCCCAGGGCGCCCGCGACCGCAACCTTGCCGCCTTCGGCGAGGGTGACGTGAAGGTGCTCGTCGCCACCGACGTCGCCGCCCGCGGCGTGCACGTCGACAACGTCGAGCTGGTCGTCCACGTCGACCCGCCGGCGGAGCACAAGGCGTACCTCCACCGCTCCGGCCGCACGGCTCGCGCGGGCAGCGCCGGTGACGTCGTCACCGTCATGCTCTCGAACCAGGCAGCCGACGTGAAGACGCTGCTCCGCAAGGCCGCCATCGCAGCGACCCCGCAGCGCGTCACCGCGACCTCGCCGGCCGTCATCACGCTCGTCGGCGATGTCGCGCCCCGCGTCGCCCCGTCGCTCCGCGAGGAGCGCACCGGCGGCGGTGTCTCGCAGGGTGCCAACGCCCAGCGCAAGCGCGCCCGGCGCGCCGGCGGCCAGGGCGGCGGCTCGGCCTCCGGCTCCGGTCGTGGCGGGCAGGCTGCCGGAAACGGCTCCGGCCGTGGTGGCCAGGGCGCAGGCAACGGTTCGGGTCGCGGCGCAGGCTCCGGCCGTGGCGGCCAGGGCGCAGGCAACGGCTCGGGTCGCGGCGCAGGCAACGGCTCCGGCTCGCACGGCTCCACCGCGGGTGGCGGGACCGCCGGCGGCTCGCGCCGTCGCGGCGGCTCGCAGCGTCCCGCGGGCGCCCAGTCGGCCGGCACCTCGCGCTCCGGCGGAGCACCGCGGGCGACCGCGGGCCACGGCGACACCTCGGTGCGTCGCGGCAACGGCTCCCGCCGCGCGCAGGGCTGACGCCCCGCTCCACACTCGCTCAGACGCGGGCGTTCCCACGGAACGCCCGCGTTTGTCGTCTCCACCTCCCCAGGTGCCGGCTAGGCCGCCAGACGCTCCACTCCCGCGATCACACCGTCGATCAGCACGGCGTAGCTGCGGTCGAGGTCGTCAGGCAGGCCGAACCCTCCGCCCAGTTCCAGGGTGATGAACCCGTGAACCGCACTGCGCAGCATCCGGATCGCATCCACCAGTTCGTCGTCGGGCAACCCGAAGCCGCGCATCACCCCGGCGAGGACCGTCAGCGTCTCGTCAGCACGAGCGACGAGCTGCGCATCGGCGGGGTCGGAGCTCGGCGCGACCTGCGTCGCCGCATACCGTCCCGGGTGGCGGTGGGCGAACGCGCGAATGGCGTCCGCCGCGGCACGCACCGCATCCGGTCCGGCCCGGCCGATCGTCGCGGCGGCGAGCACCCGGGTCAGCTCCGCCACCGAGGCCGTCGCGACCAGGCGGCGGAGGTCGTCCAGCGACGACACGTGCTTGTACAGGCTCGGGACGGCGACGCCCGCCCGGCCGGCGACGGCGGCCAGCGTCAGGCGGTCGAAGCCGGCGGTCCCGCCGTCGTCCACGAGGTCGATGGCGACAGTCGCCACCGCCTCGCGGGTCAGTCCGGCCCTAGGCACGCGCGGCCCACGCGGTGTCCGCCGCGCGGCGCGCCGCGAGGAAGTCGAGCGTGCCAGGAACCGTGACGTCCGGACGCTGGGCGTGCGGGTAGTGTCCCGCCTCGGGCACCCGGACGACCTCGGCGCCGATCGACTCCATCCAGGCGCACTCGGCGGCGACGTCGCGGAAATCGGGATCGAGGTCGCCGACGAACGCCAGCATCGGCGCACGGACGTCACCCAGCCGCGGTTCCACCACCGAGTGGGTGAGCTGCAGCGTGAGCCGGCGGAAGCTGCGCAGCCGACCGGGTTCGGAGAGGGAGGCACGGATCGCCGCGACGTGCTCGCCCAGCCACGGCGCGGTGCGGCCGCGGTTGAGCGTCCGGCGGTAGTACCCGGCCCACAGGGCGGCGCCCCACGGCTTGGCGAACATCCCGCGGTACAGCAGGTGCAGCAGGCCCGTGGCGAACCCGCCCATCGCCGGATCGCGGAGGAGCGGACCGTACAGGACGAGACCGGAGACGAGGTCCGGACGCTCTGCCGCAGCCCACGCGGCGGCTGCCGCACCCATCGAGTTGCCGAGGACGACGGCGGGACCGCCCAGTTCCTCGATCAGGGCGATGAGGTCCCGGGCGGTGGCGACGTCGCCGAACTCGGTGAAGGTGGTATCCGAGTCGCCGTGCGCCCGGAGATCCGTCACGGCCACGCGGTACCCGGCGGCGACCAGCGGCGCGACCAGTTCGCTGTAGCTGGAGCGGAGGTCGCCCATGCCCGGCACGGCGACCACGAGAGGGCCAGCGCCCTCGACGGTGAAGCTGACGCGTCCCTGCGGACGCTCCAGGTAGCGCACCTGCGACTCGATGGAAGTATTCATAGCCATAAAGCTAATACCATTAGCTGATTGACGCAAGAGGCACTTCGGGCCGGGACCCGCCGCCGATCAGGCGATGCGGCCGACCGACGCCATGGCCGCCTTCACGAGCGCACCGCGGCCGCCTTCGAGCTCCTCGGACACCGTCAGCGAGACGGCTTCCTCCGGCGTCATCCACGTCAGCTCCAGCGCATCCTGCCGCGGATCGCACGTGCCGGTTACCGGCACGACGTAGGCGAGCGACACGGCGTGCTGTCGCTCGTCGGTGTAGTGCGAGACGCCCGGCATCGGGAAGTACTCGGCCACCTGGAACGGCACCGGGCTCGCCGGCAGCTGCGGGAAGGCCATCGGCCCGAGATCCTTCTCGAGGTGACGGAACAGCGCCTCACGCAGCGTCTCGCCGTACATGACGCGGCCGGAGACGAGCGTGCGGGTGATCTGCCCGACGGCGTTGGCGCGCAGCAGGATGCCGACTTCCGTCACCTGCCCGAGGCCGTCGACCCGCACGGGCACGGCCTCCACATACAGCAGCGGGAGCCTGCGACGGATCTGCTCCAGCTCGATGTCCGACAGCCAGGCCGGACCCGGCTGCGGGCCGTCGCCGGGCAGGGGGTCGGGCGTGGGGTCCGGATCCGGGGTGCGAACGCTCATGCATGAATCCTACGGACGAGATCGGCGACCACCTACGGCAACCAGGACGATCTGTGGATGACGGCACTCCGACGGGGGCTGTGGACGACTCCGCTTCCCAGCGCACAATGGAGGGTGCCGTTTCCCGCTCCCGACCTGCGCATCGACCGTGACGCCGTCCTGTGGTCCGCCTCGGAACGCGACCGCGCCGGGCGACCGCTGCTCATCCTCCTGCACGGGTACGCCTCCGACGAGGCCGACCTGTTCGGCATCGCGGCCTACCTGCCGCTGGAGCCGGTGATCGCGTCGCTGCGCGCACCGATCCCCGAGGGCGCCGGCTTCGCCTGGTTCTCGCGCTTCACGAACGTGCCCGGCGATCCGCTCGCGGGCAACGCGGACGCCGCCGCGCGCGCCGTGCTCGACTGGCTGGACGAGCAGCCGCGCGTGCCCACCGGCCTCCTCGGCTTCTCGCAGGGCGGCGCGATGGCCCTCCAGCTGCTGCGCCTCGCTCCCGAACGTTTCGACTACGCGGTGCAGCTCTCCGGGTTCGTCGTGAAGGGCGATCAGCCGCGGGACGCGGAGCTCGCCGAAGCGCAGGTGCCCGTCTTCTGGGGCCGCGGCACGCTGGACGACGCGATCCCGGCGGCGTCGCTCGACCGGACGTCGGACTGGCTTCCGGAGCACTCCGCACTCGATGCCCGCATCTACGAGGGGATGGGGCACGCCATCTCGCCGCTCGAACTCGGCGACATCTCGTCGTTCATCCGCACGAATCTGCCTCGCTGAGCGTTATCCACAGGTCTTGCCGGAGCCCCTGACAGTGTCGGTGGCCGGGTGCAGGATGGAGGGATGGCCGATGTGCTGGATCGATTCTCCCCCGCGACCCGGGAGTGGTTCCGGGGGGCCTTCGCCGCGCCCACGGCCGCGCAGGAGGGCGCCTGGGAGGCTATCTCGCACGGCAAGCACGCGCTGGTCATCGCGCCGACCGGTTCGGGCAAGACGCTCGCCTCCTTCCTCTGGGCGATCGACCGCCTCGCGAACCACCCGCGTCCCGCCGACGCGAAGCCCGGTACGCGCGTCCTCTACATCTCTCCGCTGAAGGCTTTGGGCGTGGATGTGGAGCGCAACCTGCGCGCGCCGCTCGTCGGCGTGACCCAGACGGCCAAACGATTGGGGGCCGAGCCACCGCACGTCAGCGTCGGGGTGCGTTCGGGCGACACACCGGCCTCGGATCGGCGGGCTCTGCTGAGCAATCCGCCCGACATCCTCATCACGACTCCCGAGTCGCTGTTCCTGATGCTCACCTCGCAGGCGCGTGAGACGCTGACCTCGGTCGAAACGGTCATCGTCGACGAGGTGCACGCGGTGGCCTCGACCAAGCGCGGAGCGCACCTGGCCCTGTCGCTCGAGCGGCTCGACCAGCTGCTGGAGCGTCCGGCGCAGCGCATCGGGCTGTCGGCGACCGTCCGACCGCCGGAAGAAGTCGCGCGGTTCCTCGCAGGGAGCGCACCCGTGGAGGTCGTCGCGCCGCCGGCCGGTAAACGCTTCGATCTGCGCGTGGTGGTCCCGGTCGAGGACATGAGCGAGCTCGGCACCTCCACGTACGCCAGCGAGAACCCGGGTGACGGCTCTCCGCCCCAGGCCGGTTCGATCTGGCCGCACGTGGAAGAGGCGATCGTCGACCGCGTGCTCGAGAACCGCTCCACCATCGTCTTCACCAACTCGCGCCGACTCGCCGAACGCCTGACCGCCCGGCTGAACGAGATCTACGAGGAGAGGATCCTCGGCGGCACGGCCGGCGAGGCGCCCAGCCGCGCGCCTGCGGAACTGATGGGAGGCTCTGGTCAGACCCGCGGGTCGCAGGCCGTCGCCGATGCGGAGGCGCTCGTGCTGGCACGTGCCCACCACGGCTCGGTCAGCAAGGAGCAGCGGGCGCTCATCGAAGACGACCTGAAGTCCGGTCGCCTCCGCTGCGTCGTCGCCACGTCGAGCCTCGAACTCGGCATCGACATGGGAGCCGTCGACCTAGTCGTCCAGGTGGAGGCTCCCCCGTCGGTCGCCAGCGGACTGCAGCGCGTCGGCCGTGCCGGACACCAGGTCGGCGAGATCTCGCGCGGCGTCGTCTTCCCGAAGCACCGCGCCGATCTCATCCACTCGGCCGTCGCCACGGAGCGGATGACCGCCGGGCTGATCGAGTCCCTCTCCGTGCCGGCGAACCCGCTCGACATCCTCGCCCAGCAGACGGTCGCCGCGGCGGCCCTCGAATCGATCGATGCCGACGACTGGTTCGACACCGTCCGGAGGAGCGCTCCGTTCTCGACGCTGCCCCGCAGCGCCTACGACGCGACCCTCGACCTGCTCGCCGGCCGGTATCCGTCGGACGAGTTCGCCGAGCTCCGGCCCCGCATCGTCTGGGACCGCGACACCGGCGCCATCACCGGCCGCCCGGGCGCCCAGCGTCTGGCGGTGACGAGCGGTGGGACCATCCCCGACCGCGGCATGTTCGGCGTCTACATGGTGGGCGAGAAGGCCAGCCGGGTCGGCGAGCTCGACGAGGAGATGGTCTACGAGTCACGGGTGGGCGACGTGTTCGCGCTCGGCTCGACGAGCTGGCGCATCCAGGAAATCACGCACGACCGCGTCCTCGTCACCCCCGCGTTCGGCGAACCCGGCCGTCTGCCGTTCTGGAAGGGCGACGGGATCGGCCGTCCCGCCGAACTGGGCCGCGCGGTCGGCGCCTTCATGCGTGAGGTGAGCACGGCGTCGCCGGCGGATGCGGAACTGCGCTGCGTCGAAGCCGGCCTCGACGCCTGGGCGACGAACAACCTGCTGTCGTTCCTGCGCGAGCAGAAGGAGGCGACCGGGCACGTCCCGACCGACAAGACGCTCGTCGTCGAGCGCTTCCGCGATGAGCTCGGCGACTGGCGAGTGGTGCTGCATTCCCCATTCGGCATGCAGGTGCATTCGCCGTGGGCACTCGCCGTGCAGGCCCGGGTGCGAGAACGGTACGGGGTCGACGCGGGGGCGATGGCGGCCGACGACGGCATCGTCGTCCGCATCCCCGACACGGAGGCGCAGCCGCCCGGTGGCGAACTGTTCGTGTTCGAGCCGCAGGAGCTGGATGAACTGGTGACAGCGGAGGTCGGCGGCTCGGCGCTGTTCGCCTCGCGGTTCCGCGAGTCCGCGGCCCGCGCACTCCTGCTGCCCAAGTACAACCCGGGCAAGCGGTCGCCGCTCTGGCAGCAGCGGCAGAAGGCGGCGCAGCTGCTGGATGTTGCGCGCAAGTACCCCAGCTTCCCGATCATCCTCGAGACCATCCGCGAGGTGCTGCAGGACGTCTACGATCTCACCGCGTTGACGGATGTCGCGAAGCAGATCGAGCAGCGCAGCATCCGGCTGGTCGAGGCGTCGACCGAGACCGCCTCTCCCTTCGCGCGGTCGCTGCTCTTCGGATATGTCGCTGCGTTCATGTACGAGGGCGACAGCCCGCTGGCGGAGCGTCGCGCTGCGGCGCTCTCCCTCGACGCCGGGCTGCTCGCCGAGCTGCTCGGCCGGGCGGAGCTCCGCGAACTGCTCGATCCGACGGTCATCGAGCGCGTCGAGCTCCAACTGCAGCGGCTTGCACCCGAACGCCGAGTACGCGGGGTCGAGGGCGTCGCCGACCTGCTGCGGCTGCTGGGTCCCCTGTCGGTGGAGGAAGTGGCCGAGCGTCTCGAAGCCGAAGGCGAGAGGGCTGCCTCCGCCCGTTCGGCGGAGTCCGACGAGGCCGGCCGGCCCGGCGAGGGCGGCGAACCCGGCGAGGGCGAGCTCGCGGCACCGCACGCAGACCGGGAGACCGCCGCCGGACATCTTGCGACCCTTGTCGACACGCACCGGGCGCTCGCGGTCACCATCGCGGGAGCGGAGCGCTTCGCCGCGATCGAAGACGCGAGTCGCCTCCGCGACGCGCTGGGAGTCCCGCTCCCGATCGGTGTCCCGGTGGCCTTCATCGAACCCGTCGACGACCCGCTCGGCGACCTGGTGAGCCGCTTCGCGCGCACCCACGGGCCGTTCGAGACGGTCGACATCGCGAGCCGGCTCGGTCTCGGCCCGGCGATCGTCCACGACGCCCTCCGACGGCTCGCCCGCGACGGGCGCGTGGTCGAGGGCGAGTTCCGTCCGCACGCGCACGGCACCGAGTGGAGCGACGCCGAGGTCCTCCGGAGGCTGCGTCGCATGTCGCTCGCGGCGCTGCGGCACGAGGTCGAGCCGGTCGACACGGCCACGTTCGGCCGGTTCCTTCCCGAGTGGCAGCACGTCGGCTCCACGCTGCGCGGGGTGGATGCGGTCGCGTCGGTCATCGAGCAGTTGTCCGGTGCGCGCATCCCGGCATCGGCGTGGGAGTCGCTCGTCCTTCCGAGCCGCGTGGCCGACTACAGCCCGGCGATGCTGGACGAGCTGACAGCCACGGGCGAGGTGATCTGGTCGGGTGACGGCAGCCTTCCCGGCGACGACGGCTGGATCAGCCTCCACCTGGCGGATTCCGCTCCGCTCACGCTCGCGCCGCCCTCGGACCACGAGCCGGATGAGCTGCAGCGCGGCATCCTGGATGCGCTCGGCCGCGGAGGCGGGTACTTCTTCCGGCAGTTGTCCGACACGCTCGGGGTCGAGCGCGGATCGGCGATCGACGACTCCGAACTCGTGACGGCGCTGTGGGATCTGGTGTGGGCCGGGTGCATCACCAACGACACCCTGGCGCCATTGCGGACTCTGACCGCGGGCGGGTCCGGGGCGCACAAGCGGCCGCGCCAGCCGACACGAGCGCGCATGTACCGCGGCCGCGTTCCGACGCGAAGCGCGATGGTCACGCGGATGGGACCGCCGACTGCGGCGGGGCGATGGTCACTGCTGCCCGAGCGTGACGTCGATTCCACCGTGCGCGCGCACGGCCAGGCCGAGACGCTGCTCGACCGCTACGGGGTCGTCACCCGCGGATCCGTCATGAACGAGGGGACGCCCGGCGGATTCGCGCTCGCGTACAAGGTGCTCAGCGGATTCGAGGAGACCGGGCGGGCGCGCCGCGGCTACTTCATCGAGACGCTGGGCGGCGCTCAGTTCGCCAACGGTGCGACGGTCGACCGGTTGCGGTCCTACGCGCGCGACCACACGCAGCAGCGCCCGTACGAAGCCGTCGCGTTGGCGGCGACCGACCCCGCGAACCCGTACGGCGCAGCGCTGCCGTGGCCGGCGGTGCCGAGCGAGAGCGGCACGGGCCACCGCCCGGGCCGGAAGGCCGGAGCGCTGGTCGTGCTCGTCGACGGCGAGCTGACGCTCTACGTCGAGCGCGGCGGGAAGAGCCTGCTCTGCTTCGTGGCCGGAGCGGCGGGCACGGCCGCAGCGGCCCCCGCAGCCGCCGGAGGCTCGGGCACCGCCGGGCCCGAGCAACCGACGGAGGAGTCCGGACTCGTGCTGGCCGCGGCGGCCCGCGCCCTCGCGGCGCTCGTCACAACCCGCCGTGTGGACAAGCTCGCGGTGGAGACCGTCAACGGCGGGTTCATCCTGGGCTCGCCCGTCGGCGATGCGTTGTCCGACGCGGGCTTCCTCGCCACTCCGCGCGGATTGCGGCTGCGCGCATGACGGCCGACACGGTCGACACCGGCCTGGAAGCCGCGCATGCCTGAGGGCGACACCGTCTACCAGGCGGCTCAGCGCCTCCACCGTGCCCTCGCGGGTCAGATCCTCACGGAGACCGACTTCCGCGTCCCCGCCTACGCGACCGTCGACCTCTCCGGCGAGCGTATGGACGAGGTCGTCAGCCGCGGCAAGCACCTGCTGATGCACGTGGGTGACCACACCATCCACAGCCACCTCAAGATGGAGGGGTCATGGGAGGTGTACCCGCCCGACGGCCGCTGGCGGCATCCCGGCTACCAGGCGCGGGCAGTGCTTCGCACGGCCGACGCGCAGGCCGTGGGCTTCCAGCTCGGCGTGCTGGAGGTCCTCCCCCGCGACCGGGAGGACGAGGTGGTCGGGCATCTCGGCCCGGACCTCCTCGGCTCTGGCTGGGACGCCGAGGAGGCCGTCCGTCGGATCACGGAGAATCCGGACGTGCCGGTGGCTGTCGCGCTCCTCGACCAGCGCAACCTCGCCGGGCTCGGCAACGTGTACGCAAACGAGCTGTGCTTCCTGCGGGGGATGCTTCCCACCCGACCGGTCCGGGATGCGGACATCCCCGCGGCCATCGACCTCGGTTTCCGGCTCATCACGGCGAACCGCGACCGGCCGCTCCGGGTCACCACGGGCGACACCCGCCGCGGACGCAACACGTGGGTCTACGGCCGCCGCGGCCAGCCCTGCCGCCGCTGCGGCACGCGCATCCAGTCGTCGTCGCTGGGCCGGACGGACCTCGAAGAGCGGGTCACATACTTCTGCCCGGTCTGCCAGACGTAGCAGACCGGGCAGAACCCGGACCGGGCAGAAGCCGGAGAAGGAACGGAGACGAGCGTCAGGCCGCGGCCTCGTCCTCATCCTGCTCGGCTGCGGCACCCGTGCGCACGGTCTCGAGCGCGGCGGACCAGGCCTCGACCTGGTCGAACAGCGGGGTGAGAGCGGCAGTCTGCTGTTCGGTCGGCTTCAGCTGCCAGTTCTCGAAGTCGTGAGCGAGGCTGAGGCCCACGTGCGCGCTGACCGTGGCGACCTGGAGCTGCGACAGCACCAGACGCAGGTGCTCGACGGCGCGAGCGCCACCGAAGACGCCGTAGCTGACGAACCCGGCGGCCTTGTTGTACCACTCGGCCCCGACGTAGTCGATCGCGTTCTTGAGGGCGCCGGAGGTGCTGTGGTTGTACTCGGGGGTGACGAACACGAAGCCGTCGAACTCGGCGATCTTCGCCGCCCACGCCTTGGTGTGCTCACCGGCGTACTGCCCCATGGCGGCCGGCATGGCCTCGTCGAGGTGCGGGAGGTCCCAGTCCTTCAGGTCGACGAGCTCGTACTCGACGCCGGAGCGCTTCGCGGCGTTCTCGTAGACCCAGCGCGCGACGGCCTCGCCGTTGCGCCCTGGACGCGTGCTTCCGATGATGATGGCGATCTTCGTCATGTCAGCCTTTCGTTTTTGATGACGTGTCATCCAACGCGAACCAGCCGCGTTCGCGATTCATTCCCGGCTAGGCTCGCCGCATGTCCGACCAGCGCGAACACCGCAACGACGACATCCATCTGCCCGAGGATGCATCCGAGAATGAACGACGCCAGGCGGGCGACCGGCTGCGCGAGCGGATCTACGTCACCTTCACGGCCCTCGCGATCCTCATGGCGATGAACTCGCACGGAGAGGCGCTCGACTCGCCCACCGTGCTCTGGACGCTGGTCATCTCCGTCATCGGAGTGCTGCTGGCCGGCCTCGTCTCGGACCTCGTGTCGCACATGATCGTGCACAACACCCTCCCGTCGGTGGCCGAGTTCCGGCACATGCTGGCGGTGTCGTCGCGCGCGCTCGGCGTGCTGGTGGTGCCGCTCATCGCCGTGGGGCTGGCGGTGTTCGACGTCATCGAGGACCGTACCGGCCTCACCATCGCGATCGTCGCGCTCATCGCCTCGCTCGCCGTCATCACCCGGATCGCCGTCTCGCGCACCGGACTCTCCGGCTGGCGGCAGCTCGCGGTGCTGGTCGTCGTGGTCGCGCTCGGCGTGCTCGTCGTCTTCCTGGAGGCGCTCGCCCACTGACCCGCGGCGCGTGTCAGGATGGCGTATGGCCACCGTGCGCACCCGTCCCGACCCGAGGAAGCTGTCGGACGACGAGCTGGAGCTGTTCCGCGCCTTCCACCTGATGCGGCGCGGCTTCGACCGGACGCTGGATGCGCAGCTGCAGCAGGACGACGGCATCTCGATCTCCGAGCTCGAGGTGCTGATGGCTCTGGTCCGCTCGCCCGGGCGGCGGCTGCGGGTCCGGGATCTGGTGGATGCGACGGGCTGGGAGAAGAGTCGCGTCTCGCACCAGGTGACCCGCATGGTCGCCCGCGGATTCGTCGAGCGCCAGGAGTGCGAGGAGGACCGCCGCGCGATGTGGATCCACCTCACCGGCGAGGGCCGGCGCGTGGTGGTGCGCGCGCTGCCGAAGCACTCGGCGACCATCCGCCGCATCCTGTTCGACGCCCTGACGCCCGAGCAGCAGGATGCCCTGCTCGGCATCGCACGCACGATGAACGCGGCGATCGACGACGAGGAGTGCGAGCCGCCCGCCGACTGCGACGACTGAGCGTTCTCGCAGGCGACCCGCCGTCCCATCCGGGTCTGGGCTGGGAGGCGCGGGCGGAAAAGCTGGTGATTCCTCGGGAACACCGCGCGAAACCAGGCCGTTCCAAGGCGCCGCCCCCTAGCGTTTCGGTGTGCGACGCCCGAACTTCCCCGCCTCAGATCCCGGTGCGGACGGCAGCGACCAGCAGCTGCCGCCCACCCAGGTGTTCGGACGCGCGCCGTCCGCCGACCCGCGCCGCCCCGTGCGCGCGACGCGTCCGGCCTCCGGCGTGCCCACCGGGAGCGGCGGCGCTGCGAGCGGTGGCACAGCGGGTGGCGCCCCGTTCGACCCGTTCGGGATGGGCGGCGACGCCCCGGGCCTCGGCGGTGACGGCGCCGGGCGCCGCGGTGGCAACGGCCGCGGCAACGGCGGCAGTGGAGGTGGCGGCCGCAACGGAGGCGGCGACAACGGCGACGGAACCGGCGGCGACGACGACGGCACCCCCACTCCGCCCCCGGGCGGCCGCCGGGACAAGGCTCCGCGCAAGCGCCGCCGCACGAAGCGCATCATCGGCTGGACCGCCGCGGCCCTCGCGGTGATCCTCGTCGTGGTGGGCGGGTATGCCGCCTACAGCTACTTCCGGTTCGTCGGCGGCGTCAAGCATGTGGATGTGATCTCCAAGCCCGCGAACGATGTCGACGGCCAGGACCAGAACATCCTGCTGGTCGGCGACGATCATCGGCCCGACGGAGCCTCGCAGGCGGAGCTCGACCAGCTGAGCACCACGGACGACGGCGGCGGGACCAACACGGACACGATGATGATCCTGCACATCCCCGCGAACGGGAAGTCGGCGACGTTGATCTCGCTCCCGCGCGACTCCTGGGTGGAGGTGCCCGGCCACGGCATGAACAAGCTCAACGCGGCCTTCTCCCTGGGCGGCGGCGCGACGGATGCGGCGAGCGGTGCGAAGCTGCTCATCCAGACCGTGCAGAACCTCACCGGCCTCAGCATCGACCATTACGTGCGCGTCTCGCTGCTCGGCTTCTACACGATCGCGCAGGCGCTGGGCCCGGTGCAGGTGTGCCTGAACAACGCGGTCGACGACCCGTACTCCGGCGCTGACTTCCCGGCGGGCGTCTCGACGCTGGACGCGAAGCAGGCGCTGTCCTTCGTGCGTCAGCGCCACGGACTCCCCCGCGGTGATCTCGACCGCGTCGTGCGGCAGCAGTACTTCCTCTCGGTGGAGGCCCACAAGTTCCTGTCGGCCGGCACGCTGCTCAACCCGGGCAAGCTGACCAAGGTGCTGGATGCGGTGAGCGGCTCCCTGGAGACCGATCCCGGCCTGAACTTCCTGCAGCTCGCGGCCCAGCTGCAGGGGCTGACCGGCGGGAAGATCCAGTCGGCGACGATCCCGATCTCCGGGACCCCGACGATCACGGTCGACGGCGACGACATCTCGATCGTCGAGGTCGACACGGCGGCGATGCCGGCGTTCATCCAGAGCCTGATGGGCACCCCGAGCGCCTACGAGAAGGCGACGGCGGCGAAGCCGGCGGACACCTCGGTGACCGTGCTCAACGGCGGCAGCCAGAACGGCGCTGCGACGACCGCCAGCCAGACCCTCGCGGGCGCCGGTTTCAAGACGGGCACTCCGGGCGACGCCGACACCCGCGCGACGACGGTGATCCAGTACCCCTCCGGACAGGAGGCGCAGGCCAAGGCCGTCGCCGCCTACCTGCCGGGCGCGAGCGTGCAGGAGACCTCGTCCGTGAGCACCGTCACGGTCGTCCTCGGCGACGACGGCATCATGCCGACGGCTCCCGCTGCGGGTGGTGGCACCGCTCCCGCCCCGGCCCCGACTCCCGCTCCGACCGGCCCCGCCACGAACTACAGCGACACCGTCTGCATCAACTGATCGCGGACGCCTCCCGACGCAGCCTTCTTTCGGACCGGTCCGGGCCGGAGTTACGGTGACCCCCACGAGCCCAGCCTGACCAGCGCTCGTCCGGGGGGATGCACCATGTTCACGCTTCCGTTCGCTTCCTCGAACAGCGAATCGAATCCAGGAGGGGCGCGGCGGAAGCCTCGCGCGACGACCGTCTGGGCCACCGTGGTGGCGCTGATCGCGGGGATCGCCATCCCCGTCACGGGCGGGACCACCGCGACGGCGGCGCCCGGAAGCCTCGTCTCCGGCGTGGTCTGGGCGGACGTCAACCGGGATGGTGTGCGCCAGAGCACCGAGCCCGTGAAAGCCGGGATCCCCATCCAGCTGTTGACCTCTCCGGGCGGTGTGGTCGTCGCGACGACCACGACCAGCGCGGCCGGGGTGTACCGGTTCCCGGACGTGGCGGACGGCACCTTCGTCGTCCGCGCGGACGCGAGCGCTGCGTTCCACTTCCCCGCGACCGCCTCCGGCGAGAACGACTTCGTCACCACCGGGCCGCCTCCGGTCGGCCAGCCGGAGCGCGGCGTGACGGTGCCACTGACCATCGCCGGGACGACGCAGGCGGTGGGGATCGACGCGGGGATGCAGCCGATCGCCGACCTCAGCGTCGCGCGGCTGCCGGTCGCGGAGGGATGCGACGGGTTCGCCGTCACGGGAACGCCGCCGTTCGACGCGACCGACGCCCCGGGGAAGGACTCGGGCCCGGGCAACTGCATCGTGCGCGTCATGGACACCGTGTCGCAGAACTACTCCGTCGCCCTGACCGGACTCCCGACCGGGGCCTCGGTGCCGAACGTGGTCGCCCAGTTCACCGTCTCCTCGCCCGACGGCGCCAAGCTCGAACTCGTCGGGCCGGGCACGAACGGGCTCCCGGCAGGATGCCTGGGGGCGGCGAACGGCGCCAATCCGCCGTCGTCACGCACCGTCAATGCCGACGGTTCGATCACCGTCATCTGCAACATCGGAAGCCTGTCGTCGAATGTCGCCGCGCTGCAGCTCGCCTACCGCTTCGCGTCGAACACGCCCATCCCGTCACACGCCGGGATCACGATGTCGGCATTCGCGCCCGCGGGCGATGCCGGGACGTCGGCCACCGTCGACGGCCCGCAGGTCGAGGTCACCGGCACGGCGCAGTGGGACCTGGAGAAGATCCCGTACCCGCCGTCCGGCGTCGGCAATGCGGGGCCGGACTTCACCATCCGCACGTACAACGGCGTCGCCGTCTCGGGGTACCTCGTCCGCTACAAGTTCAACGTCGTCGACACCCTTCACGGAGCCGGCGCCAGCGATCTGGTCTGGCCGGCCTCCTTCACCGACGTGATGCCCGAGTTCCCGAACGCGCGGATCACCCAGTGCCGCTCGGCCGAACCCGCGGACAACTCGCTGTCGTCGCCGTGGACGCTGACCTGCCCGCTGGAGGAGGTCCAGGGAACCGACGGCTGGCAGCTGAGCATCCGGCCCAACAGCGGCCGCGGGAGCGACACCGGCGAGGGCCACATGATCATGACGATCTTCGTCCCCCTCGACGACATGAACAGAGCCATCGATCCCTCCTGGCAGCCGGGTCAGCCCAACCCGACCGGCACGTTCGACTTCCAGAACCGCGCTCAGGACACCGACCGCTGGGTGATCAACGGCGGCGCGCCGAACTACGGCCCGGATCACGAACCCGGCTCGAACGGCACCGGCAACAACCTCGTGACGATCGTCAGAAACGCGGCCGCACCCACGTGGGACCTGCAGAAGAGCTTCTTCGGAGGACCGTTCTTCACCACGCAGACGGTCAACGGCGTCCCGGTCAACGGCTACCGGGTCGACTACCTCCTCAACATCGTCGATCTGGCCGGCCCCGACAATGTCGGACCGTGGCTGGACCTGCCCGTGACGTTCAAGGACAGGCTGGTCAGCCATCCCGGCGCACTTCTGACGAGCTGCGATGCTCTGCAGCCCGACCCCAACGCGGCGACCGTCACGTGCGACATGGGTGCCCAGCCGGCGGCCGGGTGGACGATCAGACCGACGCCGAACCAGCGCGGGTTCAACGATCGCCGCATGAACATCGTCGTCCGCTTCTTCATCCCGATGAGCACGCTGCCGGCCGACCCCTGCCAGTCGAACGTCACCCTCGATCTGCGCAACGAGGCGATCGACTCCGACCCGTGGACGGCGGGCGGGGACCTCAACAACGGCACGGGCTTCGAGCCGGGATGGAACGGCACGACCGCGACCGGCAACAACCTCGACGTGCGCAGCGTGCGCCCCTCCGCCGGGGAGTGCGGCTCCCTCACCGGCAACAAGCAGTACATCCGCAACGGCGCCACCTACAACGGTCCGACCTTCGGCGGCGACGTCGTCCAATCGTTCGTCAGCCTCTCGGCGAACAACAACCGGGTGTCGGTGCCCGACCTCAAGCTGTGCGACGTGTTCGATGTCTCGGTGCTGAAGCTCGTCGCGGGCACGCCACGGATGGGGACCTTCCCCTCCGGCACCAACGTGAACCCGGCGAACTACGTCATCGAGTACGCGGTCGGGCCCAATCAGGTGAACACCCAGAATGGCCCGCCGACCGGCGGCCTCTACCCCATCGACGCGTCGTCGATCACGGGTGCGGCGACGGACTGCCGCAACGCGCCCGGTCCGTGGACGACCGACCCGGCGGCGGCCTTCGGCGCGAACTGGCAGGACGCGGTCAACATGGTGCGCATCCGCCCGGTCGACCCGACGCGGGTCGAGACAGGGCCGTTCGCCGCGCACCTGATCTTCGAGCTCGAGACCCGGACCTTCTACAACGGCGGCCCCAACGCCTCGGAGGCGATCCCGTCCGGCGTGCGCGTGACCAATGTCGGTGGTTGGCCGACCGGCGCCACCGGCAACGGGTGGGGCACCGTGTCGCGCCAGATCCCGTTCTCGGGGATGCTGCTCGGCGTCGCCAAGGCGATCGTCCCCACCCAGTACTTCCCAGGCGACACCGCCATCTGGGATCTGACGGCATCGATCAGCCGCACCACGGTCGGGGCGACGCTGCAGAACCTGCGGCTCGTGGATACGATCCCCGCCGATCTGCACTTCGACTCCGTCTGCACGCAGAACCTGCTGCCGCCCGGAGTGACCGTGAGCTACGACCAGCAGACGCGACGCGTCACCTTCGTCGCCGGAGACATCCCGATCGTGACCGCGCCGAGCCAGACCGTCTTCAGCCCCACCCCGGGAGCGACCCGCGGACGTCTGCGGATCTGCACGACGGTCGACAGCCTCGCGCAACCCGGAGACACGCACGTCAACACCGTGCAGGCGCTGGCGGACAACGCGGAGAACGCGCCGACGGCGCAGGCGACGATCCAGATCGTCGGATCGGGCCAGCTCGGCATCACGAAGAGCGTCGACAAGCCGTTCGTGGCGAGCGGCGAGACGTACACCTGGTCGTTGGAGTGGGGGAACACCTCCACGCAGATCGCCTTCCAGCCGCCGGACGTGATCGACGTGCTGCCGTGGAACGGCGACGGCGACCCCGCGTCCGGTTCGGCACGATCGCAGTACGCTTCCGACTACACCGGAACCGCGCGGCTGTCGGGGCCGCTCGCGGCGCCGACCTACCTCCGCGGCGCCACCGGGGCCGTGCCGGGCACCTGGTACTACTCGAGCGCACCTCCCGCCACGCTGATCCACGATCCGCGCGACCCGTCCAATGCGAACCCCGCGGCACCAGGAGGGCTCTGGCAGACAGCGGGCGAGGTCACCGATTTCGGAGCGGTGACCGCCGTCCGGTTCGTCTCCAGCGGGTTCCTCGGTGTGCAGACCCGGGTGCGCGCATCCATCCCCGCGGTGTCGACGAGCACCGACCTCGACAACGTGTACGTGAACCGGGCGATGATCTTCTCGGCCACGTTCGCGAACCAGCCGCTGCTGTCGAACGAGCCCTACGTGCTGATGCCGGGCTTCTCGCTGGGCGACCTGGTCTGGCTCGACAGCAACGGGGACGGGAAGTTCGACGGCGGGGAGCACGGCATCCCCGGCGTCGCCGTGCAGGTGCGGACCGAGAACGGGGATGTCGTCGGCACCGCGACGACGGATGCGAACGGGCGCTGGTCGGTGACGTCCCTCCCGGCCGGCCGGTACGTCGTGCACCTTCCCGCCGCGATGTTCGCGGCGGGCGGTCCGCTGGCCGGGACGGTGGTCCGCACCACCGCATCCAGCCCGGCGCTGACACCGAACGAGGATGCCGACAACAACAACACCGCCTCCCCCGACCCCGCCGCGACAGGGCTGACGAGCACTCCGGTCACGCTGGCGAACCAGTACGCGGCCGGCGCCCTCGTCGGCGGCAACGGCCCCTCCGGTGACGACGTCGCCGGACTCGCCGGGGAGCTCATCCCCGACTCGTTCACCGCGTTCACCGTCGACCTCGCCGTGCTCCCGGCTCCCGGCATCCACATCGAGAAGGCCACCAACACGGAGGACGCCGACGACGCTCCCGGACCGCTCGTCCCGGTCGGCGGCGCCGTGCAGTGGACGTACGTGGTCACGAACTCGGGCGCTGTCGACCTGACCGACGTCACGGTCACGGACGACCAGGTCGCGGCCGCCGACATCGACTGCGACGCCACCGGAGGCAACGTCATCGCGGGGCCGCTCGCACCCGGCGCGTCCTTCACCTGCGTCGCGACCGGGACGGCGACGGCCGGGCAGTACGCCAACACGGGCACCGTCACAGGTCTCGACCCGGCGGCAGTGCGGGTCGACGACGACGATCCGTCGCACTACTTCGGGATCGTCTCCGGCATCGACGTGGTCAAATCGTCGACCACCACCGACGTGGTGCAGGTCGGCCAGCAGATCCCGTACACCTTCCTGGTCACGAACACCGGCAACAGCCCGCTCACCGGCATCACCGTCGAGGATGTGGTCGCCGCGCCGTCGGATCCGGCCGGCCTCTCGGCGGTGGATTGTCCCGCGAACGCCCTCGCCGGCGGGGCCAGCATGACCTGCACGGCGACCTACACCACCACGCAGGCCGACCTCGACAACGGCTCCGTCACGGACACCGCGACCGCCACGGGCACGCCACCCGCCACGCCGGAGGAGCCCAACCCGCCGCGGGTCGCCTCGCCGCCGGTCACCGTAACGCTCCCCGTCACCCACACGAGCTCGATCACCGTGCTGAAGTCCATGGCGCAGCCGAGCACTGTCCCGTTCACGGCGGGCCTGCGCATCCCCTACGACTTCCTGGTGACGAACACCGGAAACACCGTGCTCACGGACATCGTCGTGACCGATGTCCAGGTGGCCCCGGCCGTCCAAGCCGCCCTCTCGCCGGTGGACTGCCCGGCGACCACACTCGCGCCGCAGCAGGACATGACCTGCACCGCCACGTACGAGGTCAGTCAGGCGGACGTCGACAACGGGTCGCTCACCGACACGGCCGTGGCCACCGCCGTCCCCGCGCCGAGACCCGATGCTCCGAACCCGCCGGCGATCGCCTCACCGCCGTCCAGCGTGACCATCACGGCGGACGACCTCCCGGGGATTCGCGTCGAGAAGTCCTCCACGACGACGAGCGTGGTCGGAGCGGGACAACAGATCCCGTACACGTTCCTGGTCACCAACACCGGCAATGTCCCGCTGACCGGGATCACCGTGGACGACCAGGTGGCCGCGCCGTCGTCAGCGGGCGGCCTGTCCCCGATCGACTGCCCCGCCGATCCCCTCCCCGTCGGAGGGCAGCTCACGTGCACCGCGACGTACACCACCACCCAGGCCGACGTGGACAACGGCTCCGTCACGGACACCGCCACCGCCTCCGGCACCCCGCCGACCCCGCCGGGCGGTTCGACGCCGGACCCGATCCGTTCCGCCGCGTCGACCGTCACCATCGCGGCGGCCGACGATCCAGGGCTCAGCGTGGTCAAGACCTCGGACACCGCGGCCGTGACGATGGTGGGTCAGCAGGTCCGCTTCGCGTTCCTGGTGACGAACACCGGGAACGTCACGCTCGCCGACGTCACGGTCTCCGACACCGTCGCTGCGCCGTCCGCCCAGGCGAACCTGTCCGCCGTCGACTGCCCGGCGAGCATCCTGGCGCCCGGCGAGCGGATGACGTGCTCCGCCACCTACACGACCACGGCCTCCGATCTCCTGCTCACCCCGGCGATCTCCGACCGGGCCACCGCGGCAGGGACCGCGCCCGACGGCACGCGCATCGGTTCGCCCGAGGCCGTGCTCACCCTGCCCGTGCGTGCGATCCTGAACCTGCCGGTCGTCAGCGGCTGAGGGCGTCGCGGCCGCTGCGACGCGCGTCAGTCGAACAGGCGGCGGAACACGTTCGTGTCCGCCAGGTCGATCAGCTCGTCTCCCCGACCGTTCATGATCGTCCGCAGCGCGTACAGCGTGAAGCCGCCGACCTGCTTCGCCGTGATCGCCGGCGGGATGCTGAGCTCCTGCCGGGCGGTCACCACATCCACCAGGGCGGGGCCGTCGTGGGCGAACGCCGTCCGCAGGGCGCTCTCCAGCTCATCCGGCTTCTCCACGCGCTGACCGTGCAGGCCCGCGGCCTGGGCGATCTGCGCGAAGTCGGGGTTCTCGAGGCTGGTGCCGAAGTTGACGAACCCGGCGGCCTTCATCTCGACTTCGACGAAGTTGAGCGAGGAGTTGTTGAAGACCACGATCTTCACCGGCAGCTTGTTCTGCCGCAGCGTGAGCAGTTCGCCGAGCAGCATCGCGAGGCCGCCGTCCCCGGCGAGCGCGACCACCTGCCGCCCCGGGAACGCCGTCTGGGCGCCGATCGCCTGCGGCAGCGCGTTCGCCATGCTGCCGTGGGTGAACGAGCCGATCAGCCTCCGGCGCCCGTTCATCCGCAGGTAGCGCGCGGCCCAGACAACCGGCGAGCCGACATCCGGCAGGAACACGGCGTCGTCCGCGGCGAGCTCGCTGATCAGCCGCGCGACGTACTGCGGGTGGATGGGCGTGCGATTGCGGTCGTTGACCGCCAGGTCGTCGAGGCTCTTGCGCGTCTTGGCGTAATGGCTGAGCGAGGAGTCGAGGTGCTTGCGGTCCTTGCGGTCCTTCAGCAGCGGGAGCAGCGCATCCACCGTGTCCTTCACGCTTCCGACGAGGCCCAGGTCGAGCGGGACGCGTCTGCCGAGGTTCTCGCCGCGGATGTCGACCTGCACGATCTTCGCTTTCGAGGGGAAGAACTGCTGGTACGGGAAGTCGGTGCCGAGCATCAGCAGCGCGTCGCACGACTCCATCGCGCGGTAGCCGGAGGAGAACCCGAGGAGGCCGGTCATGCCGACGTCGTACGGGTTGTCGTACTCGACGAACTCCTTGCCCCGCATGGCGTGGACGATCGGCGCCTGCAGCTTCTGGGCGATCGCCAGCAGCTGGTCGTGCCCGCCCTCCGCCCCTGCGCCGGCGAGGATCGTGACCCGCTTCGCGTCGTTGAGGATGTCGGCGGCAGCCTGCAGCTCGGGATCGGTGGGGCGGGTCACGCGCGGCGAGAAGGTGATCGGCGCAGACTTGCGGCGGCCCGCGCTGTCGGCGAGGAAGATCTCGCCGGGCACGACGATCACCGCGACGCCGCGGCGCTCGACGGCGGTGCGCATGGCGATCTCGAGGATGCGGGGCATCTGGTCCGCCTGGCTGACGAGCTCGGTGTAGACGCTCGCCTCGCGGAACAGCTCCTGCGGGTGCGTCTCCTGGAAGTACCCGCTGCCGATCTCGGCGCCCGGGATCTGCGCGGCGATCGCGAGCACGGGGACGCGGCTGCGGTTGGCGTCGTACAGGCCGTTGATGAGGTGCGTGTTGCCCGGGCCGCAGCTTCCGGCGCAGACGGCCAGCTCGCCGGTCAGCGCTGCCTCGGCGGACGCCGCGAACGCCGCCGCCTCCTCGTGCCGCACGTGCTCCCACGTCACACCGTCGTTCCGGCGGATGGCGTCGGTGAAGCCGTTGAGCGAGTCCCCGGGGATGCCGTAGACGCGCGTCACCCCCGCATCCCTCAGAATCTCGACGGCGGTATCGGCGACAGTGGGCACGGCGGTCTCCCCTCGAATCGGATGCGGTGCTTCCGGCCCGCGGCGGGCGGCCCGGCACAGCCAACGCTACGCCGCGCACGTGAATCGCCGCATCCTCCTCAAAGCAACTGTGCGTTAACGTGAGCCCATCATGGTGAAGCAGGAGCGGGCGCAGGTGACGCGCGGGACGATCGTCTCCGGAGCCGCCGCGGTGTTCGGCCGCCGAGGATACGGCCTCGCCTCCATCGCCGACATCGCAGAAGAGTCGGGCGTCACCAAGGGCGCGCTGTACTTCCACTTCCCGTCGAAGGACGAGCTGGCCCGCGCGGTCATCACCGAGCAGCACCGACGCACGATGGCCGCCGCGGCCGAGGTCGTCGAGCAGGGACTTCCGGGGCTGGAGACGATGGTCCGGCTGAGCGCGGTGCTCGCGCACCAGCTGCTGACCGATCCTGTCGTGCAGGCCGGCGTTCGACTCACGACCGACGTGTCGATGTTCGATCCGCCGGTGACCGAGCCGTACGAGGACTGGCTGCGCACGACGGAAGCGCTGTTCCGCCAGGCCGTCGACGAGGGCGACCTGCGCCCGGACCTCGACCCGGGGATGCTGGCGAGCGTTGTCGTCCCGGCGTACACGGGCGTTCAACTGGTGTCGGAGACGGTCGCGCGACGGAAGGACCTGCTCGAGCGGGTCCGCGACCTGTGGACGGTTCTGTTGCCGGGCATCGTGCCCGCCGCCGAATTCGAGCGACTCCGCCGCCTGCCGGACCTCATCCGCTAGCCCCGGTTCGCTGGCCCATCGGGTTGACGCAACACGCCGTCCGGCCGCGGCGGTCGACGGCGTGTTGCGTCAACTCCGCGCTGAAGCCGTACCGACCCGGCCGCAGCGCCCCCAATCCGCTACGGCCGCGCCGGAATACATGCTTATTCTACGGCAGAACCGGACGATCGGTATGGACTCTCGGACGACGCCCAGCGCGGGCCGCGAGAGTGCGTCCCCTAGACTTGGCCGACGGGGAACGCCGGAGACGGCGGAAGCATCATGGGGAGGGGCCGCATGCCGTCTCGGGGCAGCAAACAGAAGAAGCGCGCGACGATGCGGCTCGTCTACATCGACTTCTGGTCGGCACTGAAGATGTCCTTCCTGGTCAGCATCATCGTCGCGGCCATCACGGTCGTCATCGGCCTGCTCATCTGGAGCGCGCTCGAACGATTCGGTCTGGTCGCCGCTGCCAGCAACTTCCTCGAGGACATCGCGGGGGCGCAGGGCGCCAACCTCGTCGCCGGACTGACCTTCCCCAACGTGATGACGTTCACGCTCGTCGTCGCACTGCTTGAGGTGATCGTGGTGTCCGCCCTCGGAGCGATCTTCGCCGCCCTGTTCAACCTCGCCGTCCACGTCGTGGGCGGCTGGAAGGTCACCTTCGGGAGCGACTGAGCTCCAGGCCGCCGACCAGCAGGTCGACGCCGAAGGCGAAGGCCGCCGCGGGGTCGTCCTCGTCGAGCGGCGAGCTGTCGCCGGCGGCCAGAACGCCGAGCGAGTCGTACTGCAGGCGCTGCTGCTCGTGCGAGACGTGGCCGAGCACGAAGTGCAGCAGCGCGGTGGCGGCACGCCGGGAGGTCTCGGCGTCGAAGCCGCCGCGGGCGACCGCACGGCCCAGGCGGTCGACGGTCTCGGGTGAGCCCAGGCCGAGCGCGAGGGTGCTGGAGACGACCTCGGCGCCGTCGCGGTACGCGAGGAGCGCATCGCGCAGGGCGGCCGCCTCCGCGCGCACCGAATCCGCCCAGTCGGCATCGTCTGCGGTCGCGTCGACGGAGGGCCGCGTCGCGACGATGCGGTCGGCGAGCTCGGCCAGCAGCGTCTGCTTGTTCGGGAAGTGCCAGTACAGGGCGCTGGGCTGCACGTCGAGGGATGCCGCCAGCCGTCGCATGGTCAGGTCCGGCAGCCCGAGGTCGTCGAGGATGCGCAGCGCCGCCTCCACCACATCGTCGCGCGAGTGTCGTCGTCCGGTTTCGTTCCCTGCCACGTTCTCACTATAGTGAACACCGTTCAGGTGAACAGTGTTCAGGTTAGGAATCCCGCATGACCCTCACGACCCCCGTCGCCCCCCGCCGCCGCCTTGACGCGACCGACCTCGCCCGCGTCGCCGTCTTCGCCGCCCTCGTGGCGGTGCTCGGCCTGCCGTCCGGCGTCACCGTCTTCGGCTCCGTGCCGATCACGGCTCAGACCCTCGGCGTCATGCTGGCGGGCGCCATCCTCGGCCCGTGGCTCGGCGCGCTGAGCATGGCCGTCCTGCTCGCCCTCGTCGCGGTCGGACTCCCCCTCCTCGCGGGCGGACACGGCGGCATCGGAGCCTTCGTCGGGCCGTCGGCGGGCTACCTCTTCGGCTGGATCGCCGGCGCGTTCGTCATCGGCCTGATCGTGCACGCCGGTCGCCGGGCTCCCGTCTGGTGGCGCACGCTGCTCGGGATGATCGTGGGCGGCATCCTCGTCGTCTACCTGTTCGGTGTGCCGGTACAGAGTCTTGTGACCCGTCTGCCCCTCGATGCCACGGCCCTCATGAGCCTCGTCTTCGTCCCCGGCGATCTGGCCAAGGCGGTCATCGCGACGGCTGTGGTGACGACGCTCGTGCGTGCCTACCCCCGCGCGTTCCGCCGCACCTGGGTCAGCGACCAGCGCGCCGTCGCCGCCGATCCGGCCGCGCCCGCGGAGTCGCGCGTCCCGTGACCGGCGCCACCCCCGCTCCCCTGCCCGCCGCCGTCCCCGCCCTGCGGCTGGACGGCGTGGGCGTGCGCCTCGGACAGGTGGATGCGCTCCGCGACGTCAGCCTGGCGCTCGACGCCCGCACCATCGCGGTGGTCGGCGAGAACGGCTCCGGCAAGTCGACCTTCGCCCGGCTGCTGGCCGGACTCGCCGCTCCCGCGACGGGCGTCACGCGCATCCTGGGCCTCGACCCCGTGCGGCAGGCGACAGAGCTCCGGCGCCGCGTCGCCGTCGTGTTCAGCAACCCCGACGCACAGATCGTGATGCCGACCGTCGCCGAGGACGTCGCGTTCTCCCTCCGGCCTGAGCGCCTCAGCCGCGAGGAACTGCGACGTCGAGTGGATGCGGCACTCGAGCGGTTCGGGCTCTCCGACCTGCGCGAGCGCTCCTCGCACGACCTGTCGGGCGGCCAGAAGCAGTTGCTCGCCCTCGCCGGCGCGTTCGTCCGCGAGCCCGAGCTCGTGGTGGCCGACGAGCCGACGACGTACCTCGACGCTCGCAACGCCCGGCGGGTGTCCGACCACCTGCTCGCCGACGCCGGGCACCGCCTGGTGCTCGTCACCCACGATCTCGCCCTCGCCGAACGCTGCGAGACCGCCGTGCTCTTCGCGGGTGGTCGGGTCGAGGCGGTCGGTCGTCCGGCGGAGGTCATCGCCGAGTACGAGGCGGCGCTGGCGTGCTGAGCCTCTACCGTCCGGGTGACGGCCTCCTGCACCGCCTTCCCGCCGGGCCGAAGCTGCTCCTGCTTCTCGCGGTCGTGCTCGCCGTTTCGCTGCTCCCCTCCACGTGGTGGGCGGCCGCGGTCGCCGCCGGCGCCGCGATCGTCGCGTACGCGGTAGCAGGGCTGCGCGACGGGATGCGCGGGATGCGCGAGCTGGGCCGCCAGGTCGTGGCGCTCCGCTGGCTCATCGTCGTGACCATCGCCGCGCAGCTGATCTTCCTCGGACCGGAGCAGGCGGTGTCGAACACCGCACGCGTGACCGCCGCCGTCGTGCTGGCCGGCCTTCTGGTGCTCACCACGCGCGTCAGCGACCTGCTCGACGCCGTCGAGCGCGGGCTGCGGCCGCTCGACCGCCTGCGGTTCGACTCCGAGCGCGCCGCGGTGCTGCTGACCGTCGCCCTGACGACGGTGCCGGTGCTCGGACGTCTCGCGGGCGAGGTCCATGAGGCGCAGCGCGCCCGAGGCGCGCGGCCGGGCCTCCGCTTCTTCGCGGTGCCCTTCCTCATCCTGTCGCTCAAGCACGCCGACCAGCTCGGCGAGGCGCTGTCCGCGAGGGGCGTGCGGTGAACGGCCGCCCCCGAGTGCTGGGACCCGTCGTCGACGACGAGACCCGCTGCATCCACTACCGCTCGCCGCTCGATGTGATCGCGATCCGGTTCGCGTGCTGCGGCGAGTACTACTCGTGCCACCTGTGCCACGCAGAGACGGCCGACCATCCCGCCCGGCAGTGGCCGGCCGACCGCCGCGACGAGCGCGCGGTGCTGTGCGGGGTCTGCGGTCACGAGCTCACTATCGCCGACTACCTCGCCACCAACGACTGCCCGGAGTGCGGCGCCGCCTTCAACCCGGGCTGCCGGCTGCACACCCACCTCTACTTCGAGAGCTGAAGCCGCCCCGAACGCGCGGACGCCGGACACGCTCTCGCGTGCCCGGCGTCCGTCAGGGTGGTGCTAGAACCAGCCGAACAGGCGGTCCAGCAGGTCGAGCAGCCAGTCGAGGACCGGGATGCCCGTGTGCGGCTTGTCGGCCTTCACCTTGAGGGTGGTCCAGCCGATCACGCTGTTGGACGCGTCCTGCACGGACAGCTTGTGCTGGCCGTTGTCCGCGTCCTTCGGCAGCGCCAGCGTCAGCACGCCGTCCGCCGGGACCTGCACCCATCCACCGCTCAGGTTCTGCGGCTTCGAGTACAGCCAGACCGACACCCACTCGCCGGCGTGCTGCGTGCCGACGCTCACGCGCACGGTGTCACCCGGGCGGTAGGTGTCCTTGTCGACGGTGACCTTGTCCTCGAGCGCCTTCTTGAGCGCCGACTCCTTGGCCGCCTTCGGGTCGGTACCCGGCTTCGGGTTGGTCGGGGCGTCCGCCACGGTGAGCGGGACGCGGACCGTCGTGCCCGAGTCGGGAGCCGTCAGCACCAGCGCGCTGGCGCCGGCCACATCCGCCGGGACGGTGAAGGTGACGGTCGCGTTGCCCGCTGCGTCCACCGGTACGGAGCCGACCGCGGTCGAGCCGTTCCAGGAGAGGTCGAGCTTCGTGTTCGCCGGGCTGCCGAGCGAGGTGAGGTTCAGCTTGGACACCTGGAGGGTGACCTGCTGACCGCGCTGCAGCGTCCCGGTCGGCACGCCGCTGACGCCGACGCCGCGCTTGGCGAAGCTGGGCGACAGCGGGCTGTTCTTCTGGATGTAGCTGATCCACGCGTCGCGGTCGATCAGTCCGGAGTCCTTCGTGTTCGACCCGGCAGCGAAGGCGCGGAAGTTGTCGCCGCCCTGCAGGAGGAACGAGAACGACCCGATGCGGTACGACTTGGCGGGGTCGATGGGCTGGCCGTTCACGATGATGCTCGTGATGCGGTCGCCCTCCGGCCGGGCTGCGTCGTACGTGTAGCTGACGTTCTTCGACAGTCCCAGGTTGAGGAACGGACGGCTCGGAACGGTGCCGTCGGCGTTGCGCTGCCACTGCTGCTCGAGCGCCTGCTTGAACTGCGCCCCGGTGAGGGACGTGGTCCACAGGTTGTTCACGAACGGCAGCACCGCGTTGGCCTGGGCGTAGGTGACCGTCCCGTCGGTGCCGTAGAGGAGCTCCGCCCGCAGACCGCCCGGGTTGACCACGCCGATCTCGGCGCCGCCGAGCTCCTGCGAGGAGAGGCTGGACAGCAGCGAGTCGGCGACCAGGTTGCCGAGGGTCGACTCGCTCGAACGGTCGTCACGCGCTCCGTTGAGGTAGGCGGTGGTGATGTCCTTCGTCACCGAGCCGACCTTCTGATTGCCGATCACGGCCGCGTCGGCGAGCGCCTTGTCGACGATCGTCTTGACGGCGGCGACTCGCGGGTAGGCGGCGACGAGGGCGTCATCGGCGTCCGTGGTGCGGGCGACGTTGCGGGCGGTGTACGAGGTGACCGTCTCGGTCTCCGGGTCCACCGTCAACTTCACCTGGCCGATGTTCTCGCCATAGCTGCCGGTCTGGAGAATCGGGCGGGTCTTGCCATCCACTCCCGGGACCGGGGCGTCCCACGCGTACTGCTTGTGGGTGTGGCCGGTGAAGATCGCCGCGACCTTCGCGCTCGTCTTGGTGACGATGTCGGCGAACGCTCCGCCTGCCGCGACCTCCTGCGCGAGCGTCGCACCCTCCGGCGTGCCGAAGCCGGCGCCCTCGTGGTACTCCGCGACCAGCACGTCGGCCTCGCCATTGGTGGGGTCGCCGTCGGTCAGCTCACCGGCGACGCGGTTGACCGCCTCCACCGGGTCGCCGAAGTCGAGCGACGAGACGCCGGCCGGCGACACCAGGGTCGGGGTCTCCTGCGTGACGGCTCCGATGACGCCGACGGTCAGACCGTCGACGGCGAAGGTGGCGTACTCGGGGAGGGCCGGGGTCTTCGTGCCCTTCTCGTACACGTTGGCGCCGAGGTAGGAGAAGTCGGCCGCATCCTTCACGCGTCCGGTGAGGTCGGCGTAGCCCTTGTCGAACTCGTGGTTGCCCACGGCGCTCGCCTTCAGCTGCAGCGTGTTGAGCACGTCGATCGTCGGGATGTCGCCAGCGGTCGCCGAGGCGAAGAGCGAGGCGCCGATGTTGTCGCCGCTGGAGAGGAAGAGCGAGTTCGCGTCGCCCGCCTCCGCCTTGAGCTTCTCGATCGTTCCCGCGAACTTCACGGTGTTGGCGTCGATCCTGCCGTGGAAGTCGTTGATGTTCAGCAGGTTCAGCGTGACCGGCTTCGGCGTGAGGCCGAGGCCCACGACGATCGGGTCGTGGTCGCTCGACCGGTACGGGTCGGCCGCGTAGAAGTTCGTGACGTTGTAGTTGTAGCGGCTGTACTCCAGCGCCACGGACTCGCCCGAGTTGATGTTCCACACATCCGCGCCGGTGATGGCCGTGTTCGCCGCGGGCGACGCGAGGACGTGGTCGAGCGAGCCGACCGTTCCGCCGAAGGAGTAGGTCGCCTTCGTCGTGCGGGTGCTGACCTGGTCGACGTAGCCGGCGTCGGTGAGGACCTTGATCGGGTCCTCCTTGAGGTACGCGTTGAAGTCGCCGATGAGGAGCACCTTGTCGGTCTTCAGTGCGGTCTTGCGCTCGTTCGCGAACGCGACGAGGGCGTTGGCCTGCTTGACGCGGGAGGCGTTGGATGCGCCCTGGCCGTCTCCCTGGTCGGCGTCCTCACCGGTGCCGGACCCCTTCGACTTGAAGTGGTTCACGATGGCGAGGAACGCGGAGGAGTCCTTCGCTCCGACCTTCTTGAAGGCCTGGGCGAGCGGCTGCCGCGCGTTCGAGAACGCCGGGTCGTCGAGGATCTTCGAGTCGCCGACCGGGGCCGCGTTCGCCTTCTTGTAGATGAACGCGGTGCGGATGACGTCCTCCGTCGCCGGGAGGGTCGCGGGCGACTTCACGTACGCCCAGACCTCGGAGCCGGCGGCGGCGTTCAGGGCGGTGACCAGGCTGGCGAGGGCGGAGTCGCGGTTCTCGCCGAAGCGGGCCGAGTTCTCGATCTCCTCGAGCGACACGACGTCGGCGCTCAGGCCGTTGATCGCCGCGACGATCTTGTCCTGCTGGCGCTTCAGGTTGGTCGCGTCGGCGGCGCCGCGGGCGTCGCATCCACTGTTGACCGTGATGGGGTTGCCGTCGCGGTCGGTGTAGAACGTGCAGCCGCTGAGCTGGTCGCCCGTCGTGGTGAAGTAGTTCAGCACGTTGAACGTCGCGAGCCGCAGGTCGCCACCGACGTTCTCGGGGGCGGCGGTGCGGGTGTTCGCGAACGTGACCGGCTGCACGGCGTCGGCGTTCGCCGGCGTGAGTTCGCTGGTCGGCTGGAACTTCCAGGCGTTGTTGCGGTAGTCGAGCACGACCGGCTTCGTGAACGCGACCGGCTCGCCGACGCGGACCGGGTTGCTCAGCGAGAGGTACGGCAGGGGCTTCGACTTGTTCGCCGCGCTCAGGAAGTTGGTGGATGCGCCGTCGTCGAGCGTGACCGCGCGGGCCGCGTTGTCGGCCACGACCGCGGCGTACTCGGGCGAACCCGGGCGCGCGGCCTCGGTCGGCTGCACCAGCGGCTTGTCACCGGCGGCGAGGCCGATCTCGCCGTACTGGTTGGCGGCGTACACGTCGGTGACGGTGAACGCGCCCTGCGGCGCGAGCAGCATCCCCTCAAGGCTCTCCCGCTGGGCGGCCGTGCCGGGCAGGCCGACCGTCGCCGGCACCGGTGCGGTGACCGTCGACGCGTCGAGCTTCGTCACGCCGGTCGCGGTGATCTCCGTGAGGCCGTTGAACTCGCTGACGGCGCCCGTGACCTTCACGTAGTCGCCCGCGGCGACCGTTCCGGCGAAGGACGAGCCGTAGACGAAGACGGCGTCGGAGGCCGTGTGCGTGGCGAGGTCGACCGCGCCGCCCGTCCCGGGGGTCTGGATGTAGAACCCGTTGAACCCGCCGGTCGCGTACTGCGCCGTCACGACACCGACGGTGGTGACCGTCGTGCCCGCCTTCGGGCTCGTGTCTCCGGTGCCCTGGATCTCCGCGATCGGGACGGTGGCGCCGTCACCCGGCGTACCCGGGTCGCCCGGGTCGCCCGGGTCGCCGGGCGCGCTCGCGGCGTTCTGCGGCGTGATCGTGGCGCTGAGGGTGAAGTCTGCGCTGTTGTCGTCGGTGTCGGCGAAGTTCGTGCGGGCCAGCGACTTGACGTCGGTGTTGCCCGACGGGGCCGTGGCCTTCGCCTTCTCGAACGTGTTGGAGGTGCCGTAGCCGAGGAGGTCGGCGACGTCCGCGTTGCCGGTCACCGAGCCGGTCGGGAGGGTCAGCGCCGAGGCCGTCTTGGCGAGGACCAGGGTGCCGGTGGTGCCGCTCGGGTTGAGGGCGCCGCTCGCGACATCCGGCGTCGGCAAGGTCTGGCCGTTGGTGCCGTTCGACCCGCCGGCGACGAGGTAGTACCCCTTGGCGCCGATGGAGCCGGTCAGCGGCACGACGCCGGTGGCTGCGCTCGTGCCGGTGGCCGGGCGGTACTGGATGCTCCATCCCGCCAGGCTGACGGCGCTGTCCCCTGGGTTGTAGAGCTCGACGAACTTGTTCGTGAAGGCGGCGCCGGCGCTCCCGCCGGACAGATACGCCTCGTTGATGACGACACCGGTGCCGTCGGTGCTGGCGAATGCCGGGGTCGCGACGAGCGAACCGGCGGCGAGGCCGGCCCCCGCGAGCGCGGCGGCGGCGACACGCGCCAGCCTGCCGAATCTGGTTGACATTGTTCTCCTCGGTCGGTGAGGTGTGGGATGAGTCCGCGCCCACCGTAGGGACGGCGTGAAACGGGACTGTTTCTCGTGTGTGAACGTACAGAAAACTCGTTCAGGGGTAGACCGCTCATTTGAGCACCGCACGGGGGAACGCGCCGATACGCCATGATGAGAGGCATGCGGATCGACGAGATCGCCCACTTCCGGGCGCTGGCCGCGGAGGGCCATCCGGCCCTCGCCGCCGAGACCCTCGGGGTGTCCCAGTCGACCCTCACACGCTCGCTCGCACGGCTCGAGCAGGAGATGGGCGTCGAGCTGTTCGACCGCCGCCGCGGCCACCTGGAGCTCAACCAGTACGGCGAGATCCTGCTCGCGCACGCGGTGCGGGCCGAATCGGAGCTCGAGAACGCGCGAGCGCGCATCGAGGCGCTGCGCGACCCGTCGGGCGGCACCGTCTCGGTCGCCTACGTCTCGTCATTCGGCGGGTGGCTCATCCCGAAGGTCATCAGCGAGTACCGAGGGCTGTTCCCCGACATCCGCTTCGTGCTGAGCGGCGGAACCGCCGACACGGTGCTGGATGCGCTGCGCGACGGCGCGGCCGACGTCGCGTTCCTCAGCCCCGACCCGCGCGACCCGGAGATCGAGTGGGAGCCGTTGACCGCCGAACGGCTGGTGCTCGGCGTGCCGGAGGGGCATCCCCTCGCCGGGGCGACGGCCGTCAGCGTTCCGGACCTCGAGCCCTACGACCTGGTGGCCCTGCGCACCGGCTCCGGTCTCCGCCACATCGCGGACGCGTACTTCGCCGCGCACGGGGTCGTGATGAACCCCGTCATCGAGGTCACGGAGCTCTCGACCCTGCGCGGACTGGTGCGCGACGGCGTCGGTGCCGCCCTCATCCCGGACACTCCGGCCGAGCCGGGGATCGTGGCGGTGCCGCTGCGGGACGAAGCGACGCGCATCATCGGCCTGGCGCGCAACCGCACCCGGTCGCAGTCGGCGGCCGCGGCGCAGTTCGCGCGCTTCGTCCGCGAGGAGCTCGACTCGCTCGGGTGAGTCCCCTTTCGCCGCGACGGCGCAGCGGACACGCCGCGTCACACGAGACGCACAGCGCGCACCCATGCGCTTGACTATGCCCGCTCCACCTCACACAACACGTGTCTTGGAAAGGACTCCTCGTGACGTCTCCGCAGTACCCGACCACCTCCGCCGCTCCGACCGGCGAGACCCCGCTCTGGGCGCCGCTCTACGGGGCGACGATCGGACAGGCCATCAAGCGCTTCTTCACGAAGTACGCGGACTTCACCGGACGCGCCAGCCGCAGCGAGTACTGGTGGTGGATCCTGTTCTCGGTCATCGTCGCCATCGTGCTCGAAGTGCTGGCCCTCGGCCTCGGCTTCGCGGGCGCGACCGTGAACGACGACGGCACCTCGACGCCCGGCCCGCTGTTCTGGATCCCCGGGCTGCTGATCGCGGTGTGGTCGCTCGGGACGATCGTCCCCCACCTGGCCCTCATCTGGCGTCGGCTGCACGACGCCGACCTGGCCGGTCCCTTCTTCTTCCTCGGTTTCGTCCCGATCGTCGGCGGCATCACCGTGCTCGTCCTGACGATCCTGCCCTCGAAGCTTGAGGGCGCGCGCTTCGACCGCCCCCGCGCCTAGCGAAGGCAGGGCCGGCTCAGCTGCAACGCTCGTCCAGCAGGAGTGCTCAGCAGGAGTCGGCCCACAGCCGGCGCGGCCGCTCGGGGTCCGTGTCGTCCAGCAGGACGGATGCCACCTCGCGCGGCGCGCCGAGCGGATCCTTCTGCCCGGTGGTCACGAACGACCAGTCCGGGCTCCGCTCCGGGTCGTGCTCGACCCACAGCGAGAAGTTCCAGAACCCGCGGAAATCCGGGTTCAGCAGACCGCGACCGTCGACGACCAGCACCCCGTCGCGCGCGCGGAACGGGGCCACGACGCCCTCGCGGAACGCATCCGCTCCGCTCTCCGCGTCGGCGCCGGCGCGCTCGACCTCCTGGCCCACATCACGCAGCGCCGCCGCGAACGCGTCCGCCACGCGGGCCTCATCCGCGGCCGGGACCCCGGTCACCGCGACGAATCGCGGCCCCCTGGCGTAGTGCTGCAGGAACTCGGCGGCCACACCCGCGTAGAACTCCGCAGCCTCCGTCGCCGTCTTCTCCGTGTCGGTCATCGTCCGCTCCTTCCGACGCATCCACTCGCTCGAACGCTACGCGGGAAGCGGTCATTCCGGGAGCACCGGGAGCTCGCCGGGACGGCGATCAGTCGTCGCGGTCGATCGTTCCGATGCGCGCGCCGGACGAGTCGTAGACCGTCATGACGTTGCCGTCGACCTTCCCGCTCGCGGCCGTCGACATCCACGTGTCCACTCCGTTGCAGACCTTCTGCGTCGCGGCGACGGTGCCGAGATCGATCGTGTTGCCCGAGATCGTGCCGGTCCCCTTCATGGTGTTGCAGCCGTCGGACCCCGAGTACGAGCCGTTCGCGTTGATGATGAGATTCGGTTCCCCGGGGTCGGTGCTCCCCCACTTCCCCGGGACGCCGCCTCCCTGCGGGGTGCACGCCGTGAGGGCGAGACCGAGGGCGAGGATGGCCGTGAGCGCGGCCGAGCGTGTCCTGTTCATGGCCCCGGAGGATACGCGCGGTGCGGACGGGCCGAATAGACAGTGGAGCGCGGCCGCGCGGGCAGGGAGGACTTCGTCGGGCCGCGGGCTCGCCCCGTACTCCGTTTCCCGCTCCGGGCGGCGTGCCACGAGCCGCTCACCTCCTTTTGCTCCCGGGGTCGAGGACTCACGCGCACGCCGAAGCGCACCTGGGGGTTCGCTGCAACCCCTCCACGCGGCGCGCCGGGCGATCTATCCTCGTCGCAACGACAGCGGCGGAGGGAGCGGCTCATGGACGAGGCACCCGAGGACACACTGCGCCCACCGGACGCCGTACCGGAACTACAGGAGGAGCAGGCCGTGGAGATGGTGGCCGTCTCGGCCGAACGCGAGGCGGAGCTGGAGCAGCGGGCCCGCGACTTCATCCGGGAACTGGCCGCCGCCGAACCGGGTTCGGAGGCGTTCACGCGCAAGATCATCGGGTTCTCGCACCTGGGCGAGGCCGAGATGCGCGCATCCAGCGACGCCTCCCGCCAGCTGCTCAGCCGCCCAGCCAGTTCGCTCGCCGCAGCCCGCGGCAAGGCGGTGCGCACCGACCCGCAGTACGGGGTGATCCGGACGCTGCAGGATCTCCGCGCGACCGTCAGCGACTTCGACCCCCAGCACCTGACCGGCCGCAACCGGATGCTCTCCCGGGTGCCGGGCGGACGGAGACTGCGCCAGTACGTCCAGCGGTTCGAGTCGGCGCAGAAGCAGCTCGACGGCATCGTCGCCGCGCTCGATCACGGGCAGGAGTGGCTCGCCCGCGACAACGCCGGGATCGAGAAGGAGCGCGCATCGCTCTGGAAGACGACCGAACGGCTCAACGAGTACGTGGTGCTGACCGCGGCCCTCGACAAGGCGACGGTGGATGCGGCGGCCGACCTGCGCATGACCGACCCGGCGCGCGCGACGCTGCTGGAGAAGGAGGCGCTGTTCCCCATCCGCCAGCGCCGGCAGGATCTCACGACCCAGATCGCGGTCTCGGTGCAGGCGTATCTGGCACTCGACGTCATCAAGAAGAACAACGTCGAGCTGATCAAGGGCGTCGAGCGCGCGAAGACGACGACGGTCTCGGCCCTCCGCACCGCCGTCGTCGTCGCCCAGGCGCTGGAGAACCAGAAGCTGGTCATCGACCAGCTGGGCGCCCTGCACGACAGCACCAACGCGCTCATCGGCCGGACGGGCGAGGTGCTCCGCACGCAGACCGAACAGGTTCAGAAGGAGCAGACCTCGTCGGCGGTCGATGTGGAGGTGCTGCAGCGCGCCTTCGACAACGTGTTCGCGACGATGGACAGCATCGACACCTACCGCACGGAGGCGGTGGCGCGGATGGCGACGACGGTCGACGCACTCGACCAGCAGGTCGCCCGCTCGCGCGAGTATCTGAAGCGATCGCGGCCGATGGAGCAGCCGCGCTAGCCCGGATCGACCGGTCACACTTCCCCTCCCGCGCGCTACCGTTGACGCCATGAGCCACCGCATCTTCGCCATGCCGTTCGCCGACATCTACCCGCTCTATGTGACCAAGGTGGAGCGCAAGGGGCACACCAAGGACGAGGTGGACGAGGTCACCCGCTGGCTCACCGGCTACGACGACGCGGGCATCGAGGCGGCCATCGCCGACCGGGTCGACCTGGAGACGTTCCTCACCACCGCTCCGCACTGGAACCCGAACGCGTCGCTCATCACCGGTGTCATCTGCGGCGTCCGCGTCGAGGAGATCGACGACCCGGTGATGCAGAAGGTGCGGTATCTCGACAAGCTCGTCGACGAGGTGGCGCGCGGCAAGAAGATGTCGTCGATCCTGCGCGGCGAGACGGCGGCATCCCGCAGCTGAGCAGCACGGCGCGCATGGCCATCGGAACACGGCGGTACTAGCCTCGTCGCAGGCGGTCCCATCCGGGGCCCGCGCGAGGGTGGGAGGACATCATGGACGACCTTCACGGCTCAGCGTCCGAGCGGCTGCGGCAGCTCGACGACATCGTCTCCGGCGGCGAGCCGTCGAACGAGTGGCTGACCCGGCACCTGCGCCAGACGCTGAGCGAGCTGGCCGAGGCCGAGCCGGTCGTCGACGCCGAACAGGATCGCCGCGAGGACTACTGAGCGAGGTCAGGCGCGAGCCACGCCCGCGATCTGCGGATTGAACGGCAGGAACGGCGTGTGGAGACGGTAGTGCTCCACCTCGACCTCGGCGAAACCGGCCGACCGGAGCGAGCGCTCGAGATCGCGCTCGCACGAGCATCCTTCGAACGTCCACACCCACGGCCGGCGGAACAGCCGCTGTGAGGCGCGGGTCGGCGTCCCGCTCGGGGCGACCACGTGCTCGACGAACCGGAACGAACCACCGGGGCGCAGGATGCGGCGGATCTCGGCGAGCACCGCATCCGGATCCTGCACGGAGCAGAGCACGAGCGACGAGATGACGGTGTCGACGCTGGCGTCGGGCAGGCCGGTCTGCTCGGCGGTCCGCTCCCGCAGGTCGAGCGCGACTCCCGAACGGAGGGCCGCCGTGCGGAGACCGTCGTGCATGTACCGGTTCGGCTCGATGGCGATCAGCACCGCCCCGGCGGGCAGGTAGGGGAGGTTCGCGCCGACTCCCGGCCCGATCTCCGCGACGTCACCGGCCACCCCGGCGAACACACGTCGCTTGCGCGGATGCAGCGACCGCTCCAGGTACGGTCCCATCAGCCGGAAGAAGGCGGCGTTGAAGCGTCCGCGTCCGGGATGCTGGGCGAACCCCGTCGCCTGTCGGTCACCTGTCGTAGTCGTCCTGCTCATGCCGGTTCCTCCATCGTGGATGCTGACAGGACGACTCTGCCGCGCATGCACTCGCCGATCAGGCGGGGAACTACCCCACTTCGCCGGTCACGCTCGCAGTGACTCCGGCGCTCGCTCCCCCTGCGCGGTCCACCACGCCGCGATCTGCGCGCGCGACCGGAGGCCGAGCCGCAGCCGGATGCGTTCGACATGCCCCTCCGCCGACCGCTCCTCGATCCCGAGCCGCTCGCCGATCTCGCGGTTGGTCCTCCCCTCGCTGACCAGGGCCGCGACCTCCCGCTGCCGCGGCGTCAATGTCCCCGCGGGGGTCCGGATCGCGCGCAGGCCGAGGGACCGCCGGATCGTCGCGGCGAGCGCCGCTGCATCGCCGGCCCAGGGAAGGTGCGACCTCCCGGGGAGGACGACGAACTCGGCGCCCGGGATACCGTGCGCCAACGCCTCCGCCTGCGCAAGCGGAGCCGCCCGGTCGCGTTCCCGGTGAACGACGAGCGTGGGAGTGCGCACCTGCGGCAGCAGCCCGCGCACGTCGATCGCGTAGCTCAGCGCGAGGAGCGACTGCGCCGTGGCGGCATCCGATGCGGCTCGCTGATACCGGCCGAACTCCGTCCGCGCCGCGGCGGACGCATCCGGGGCGAACAGGTCGGTGAGCACGTCGGAGCCCAGGCCCCAGTGCGATCCGACCAGGGCCAGCACGTGCTCGCGCGCGCTCGGCGGTGAGACCTCCGCGCCAGACGCCCAGCCCCCGTAGAGCACGAGCCGCCGGACGGTCTCGGGATGCGCGGCCGCCCAGGCGACGGCGACCAGCGCCCCCAGCGAGACGCCGATGAGGTCGAACGGTTCCGGACCGAGCGGCGCGGCCACCGCCGCGAGCTGCTCGAGCTCGGACGACAGCGACGGAGGCTGCCGGGCCGGCCCCGACATCCCGCATCCGGCCCGGTCGTAGCGGACCAGCCGGCACCCGCGCGCGAGATCCTCGTAGAACGCGCGCTCCTCGGGCAGCCGCCATCCCCGTTCGAGGTGGCTCAGCCAGCCCGAAACGTACACGACCGGCCGGCCAGTGCCGACCGACCCGACGGCGATGTCCGTGCCGTCGGCGGTGGTGACCCGGGTGAGGTGCTGCTCCACGGGATGCGCGCTATCGCGTCCCGCGAGACCGCAGCCTCAGGGCCGAGACGGTGATCATCACGGCTCCGAGCATCGTCGGGTAGGCGCTCCGGGCACCGTAGGCGACGGCGTTGAACGGATTCGCCCAGTCCGAGGGCGACCATCCCAGCCCGGTCAGGGCGAAGGCCACGAGCACGAGGACGACGATGCCCGCCGTTAGTCCGACCACCGGCCAGCGCCATCCGACGGCGACCGCGAGGCCGGCGACCGCCGCCGTCAGCAGCAACGACACCGGATGGATGACGAAGGCTCCCGGGAGGATCGGTGCCGTCACGGCCACGACGACGAGGTAGGAGGCCAGTAGTCCCACCACGACACCGAGCACCAGCGATCCCACGACCCGAAACGCGCGGGGCCGCGTCGGGCTCACCTGAGCTCGTGCGTCTGTTGCGATCATGAATCCCCCTCGGTCCGCCCCGGCACTCCGGCGGCCAGCTCGGCGAAGACCTCCGCCGCGTCCTCGTGGCGTGACAGGCCGGCGCTCTGTCCCATCCACAGGCTGAGCAGTTCGGCGTCGCCGGTCTCGGCCGCCCGGCGGCGGAAGACGCCCGTGAGGATGTTCTGGAGCGGGAACGGGGCGATCGCGCCGCTCTGCTCGATGGTCCGCACCGCGCGGTTCGGCAGCCCGCGCGCCGGCCGGCCGCTCATCGCCCGGGTCAGCACGGTCTCGTGGGCGAGTGCGCTCCGGATGCGGTCACGGTGGACCGGCGGCGCCGCCGACTGCCGCGTGGCCAGGAACGCGGAACCGACCTGCACACCCGACGCTCCGAGGGCGAATGCGGCCGCGACGCCACGGCGGTCCGCGATGCCGCCTGCGGCGATCACAGGGATGCCCACCTCGTCGACGACCTGCGGGATCAGGGCGAGACCGCCCACCAGGCTGTCTGCCGGGTCTGCGAGGAAGGAGGGCCGGTGCCCGGCCGCCTCGGAGCCGGACGCGACCACCGCATCCACCCCGCCGCCCTCGAGTGCCCGCGCCTCGGGGACCGTCGTCGCCGTGCCGATCACGCGGATCCCGCGCCGATGCGCGGCCTCGACCACGTCGACCGGCGGTACCCCGAAGACGAAGCTCAGTGCCGCCGGCCGGGCGTCGAGCGCGGCCGCGAGTTGTGCATCGAAGTCGGGCAGCGGCGCGATCGGCCACTCCGGGACAGCCGCCCCGGCCTGATCGAACAGCGGCCGCAGGGCCGCGATCGCGCGCTCGACATCGTCGCGACCGAAGCCGTCGCCGGCATCCGGCTCGCCGGGAGCCCGGAACGGCAGCCACAGGTTGAGGGCGAACGGACGGGAAGTCCGCAACCGCAGCTCGTCGCCGACGGCCCGGATGCGCTCGGCACTCAGCCCGTAGAGGCCGAACGACCCGAGGCCGCCCGCCTCGCTCACCGCCGCCGTCAGCTCGACGGACGACATCCCCCCGAACGGCCCCAGCACGACAGGGGCCTCGATTCCCAGCAGCTCACGCACTCCCACGGGACTTGTCTACACCCGGAGAGCCGGTCGAGTGGCGGCGTTCGACCGGCCTCCCTCCCCGAGCCCGACCTGGACTTCCCCGCGCGATGAGAGCACGCTTGAACAGACCGATGGTACCGACCGGTAGCGTGGGTGGAATGGACGGCGGCCGCGGATGAACAAGAGAACCACCGATGCGCCTCCGGGCGACGCACCGCAGGCGGAGTACTGGCGCCCCTTCATGGAGGCGCTCCCGGTCGAGGGGACGGCCGTCTCGACCATCGGCGACCTGCTCGGGACGGAGACGGTCTCGGCCAGCGACACCGTGGCCGCCCGTCTCGACGAGCTGCAGTTCGACCTCGGCGAGGGCCCCTGCTGGGACGCCCTGCGGTTGCGCCGTCCTGTGCTCGAACCCGATCTGCGCCGGCGCCCGCAACAGCAGTGGACCTCGTTCACGCCGGCCGCGATCGAGGCGGGGGTCGGCGCCCTGTTCGCCTTCCCGATGCTCGTCGGGCCGCTGCGGATCGGCGCGGTCGACATGTACGCACGCGAACCCGTCGCACTGGATGAAGCGCACACACAGGCGGCCACCAAGCTCGCCGAGGCCGCCGGACGCACGCTGCTGAAGCGCGCCCTCGACACGATGGGCCGCGAGGAACCGGCCGAGGATGCGAACCCGTTCTCCCGCCGCGTCGTGCATCAGGCCACCGGGATGGTGCTCGCACAACTGGATGTCAGCGCTGACGACGCCCGCATGGTCATCCAAGCGCACGCCTACGCGACGGATCGCTCGATGATGGAGGTCTCGCGGGACGTCCTCGACGGTCGCCTCGACTTCTCGGCGCTCGACGGAGGGGACGGTCGATCGCGATGACCCTCACTCGCGAACAAGGAATCCTGCGGGCGTTCGCTCAGCTGGCCGACACGCTCGTGGCCGACTACGACGTCGTCGACCTGCTGCAGAACCTGGTGGACCTCTCCAGCCGCTTCCTCGGCGCCACGGCCTCCGGCGTGATGCTGGCCGACGAGCACGGAGAACTGGATGTGATCGCCTCCACCAGCGAGGCCAGCCGCCTGGTCGAGGTGATGCAGCTGAGCGCCTACGCGGGCCCGTGCATCGAGAGCTTCGAGACCGGCGCCGTCGTCTCGGTCGCCGACATCGAGCAGGTGCCCGACCGCTGGCAGGCCTTCCGCGACCGAGCCCTGGAGCAGGGCTTCGCCGCCATCGACGCCATCCCGCTCCGCCTCCGCGCACAGACGATCGGCACGCTGAACCTGTTCCGCGCCGCCACGGGCGACCTGCCGGAGGACGACCTGGTGGCCGCCCAGGCGTTCGCGGATGTGGCGACCATCGGCATCCTGCACCAGCGCAGCTTGGCCGAGAGCGACGCGATCCGGCAGCAACTGCAGTTCGCGTTGAACAGCAGGATCATCATCGAGCAGGCCAAGGGCGTGGTCGCGCAGACCCGCGCGGTGCCGATCGACCAGGCGTTCACGCTCATCCGCGACTACGCGCGGCGCAATCAGAAGGGCATCTCGCAGGTCGCCTCCGACATCGTGGAGCGCCGGCTGAGGCTCTGACCGGGGCGTCAGACCGACGCGAGGAACGACGAGACCGTGTCGAGGGATCCGGGAACCAGACGGTAGTACGCCCATGTCCCCCGCTTCGACCGGCTGAGGAAGCCTGCGTCGACCAGGATCTTCAGGTGGTGGGAGACCGTGGGCTGCGAGAGTCCGAGCGGTTCCGTCAGGTCGCACACGCAGGCCTCGCCGCCGTCGTGCGCCGCGACCATCGAGATCAACCGGAGTCGAGCCGGATCGGCGAGGGCCTTCATCGCTCGCGCGACCGAGTGCGCGTTCTCCTCGCTCATCACTTCTGTCGTGAGCGGCGCGCAGCAGGCCTGCAGGTCGCGCAGCGGGAGGAGCTCGGTGATCGCCATGCATCGATTCTCGTCGATACATTGACAAACGTCAATGTATGCGTCCATCGTGGTTCATCGACAACCATCGATGAAGAAGGGAGGGCCACCATGGGATGCTGCGACACCGACGAGTGCCAGACGCTACCTGACGGCTCCTGCGCGCCGGATTGTTGCTGACAAGCAGGATGCTGCTGACAAGCCGAGGCCGTCGTCGTCGCGGGTGCGACGGCGACGGCCCCGGGTCAGCGTTCGGGCGGGCTCAGGCGACCCCGGTGAGGGCCTTCCCCTTGAGCGTCTCGAACTCGGCGGGGGTGATCGCGCCGCTGTCGAGCAGGCGCTTGGCCGATTCGATCTCGGCGGACGGCGAGCTGGTGCCCGCCACCGTGCGGATGTGCTCCGTCGCGGCCGCCTGCGCCTCCATCGCCCCGGCCGCGCTGCGCTGGGCCATGCGGCCGCCGCGTGCGATCAGGTAGATGAACGCCGCGAGGAACGGCACGATGACGAGGAACAGCACCCACAGTGCTTTCGCCCATCCGTTGAGCTCGGGGTCGCGGAAGACGTCGATGATCACGCGGATGAAGATCGAAATGCAGACGACGACCAGATAGAACCAGAACGTCCAGACGATGAAATCCCAGAAAGTCATAGCAACTCCTTCTCGTTGGGCGGAGCGGCCAGCACTTCGCGTGGCCTGAAGCTACGACGCCGGGATCATCCGCGGCTAGTAGGCAGAATCGCCGTGTTTCAGGCGGCGACCTCGCGCACGAACGTCAGCAACTGGAACGTCCGGCCGTCCGGGAGTTCGACGATGCCCTCGCGCTCGGCCTCGCGGCGGAAGCCGAGCTTTCGGTAGAGCGCGTGGGCGCCGACCATATCGGGTCCGCTGTTCATCACGACCACGCGCTGACCGCGCTGCGCGGCCTGATCGAGCGCGAACTCCGTGAGCGCGATCCCGATCCCCCGCCCGCGGGCCGCCGGGTGCGTGGCGAGCAGCCGGAAGTACAGCTCGTCCGGCCCGATCCGGCCCTCCTGGTCGTGGCCGGGCCGCAGCAGTGCGATGGTGCCGAGCAGCTGTCCGGTCTCCGGGTCCTCAGCGACGAAGAACTCGAAGTCGTCGAGCAGGGCTTCGGGATGCTTCAGCTCATCGCGGTAGTGCGCAGGAAGGTCGGTGTAGTCGTTGGTGTACGCCGCGTGGGTCAGCTCGCCGATCGCCGCGTACTCGTCGGGCCGGGCCGGCCGGATGGGGATGCTCGTCACTCCCCCAGTATCTCCCGGAGCCGTCGCGCGAAGTCCTGGGTTCGCCCAGGCCGAACGGAACGGTCAGCTGCTCGTCGACTCCGACGCGGCGGCCGCGATCCTCCGCAGCTCGGCGAGCACGGTCCGCACGGGGGTCCGTGCGAGCGCGTCGGGCCGGGCGAGCACATCCACGTGACGGACGAGCGTGGCTCCCTCGACCGGTCGAAGCACCATCCCGTCGACCGCCAGCGATGCGGCGGTGATCCGCGGCATCACCGCGATCGCGGCGCCCGTTCTGACGACCGTCGCCGCGAGGAAGAACTCGTTGATCCGGTGGTCGATCGTCGGCGCTTTCCCGCTCAACGCGCCCAGGTGTTCGAGCACCCCGGCGAGCGGGAAGCCCGGGTGCGTGGAGATCCAGCGCTCGTCGCGCAGCTGCTCCGGCCGGATGGCGGGCAGGGCTGCGAGGGGATGCGCAGCGCTCAGGGCGATGTCGAGGGGCTCGACGAAGAGCGGCGTGACCACGATCCGATCCGGGGGCCACTCGGGCTCGTGCGCGAGCCGATGTGCGACCACCAGGTCGTAGTCGGCGGTGAGACCCGCGAACTCGCTTCGCGCCACGTCGGCATCCGCGAGCGAGATGTGCAGTTCGTCGCCCAGCCGGGCGAGGAGGGGGCCGAAGAGAGTCAACCCCGCACTGTGGAAGGCAGAGATGCGGACGGGTTGCCGGTCGTGCTCCAGATAGGACGCGACCGCATCGCGCGCACGGGCGAGCGCCTCCTCCACGCGCGCGCCGGCGACGGCGAGCGCCTCCCCCGCCTCCGTCAGCACGAGCCGGCGCCCGCTCTTGACCGTCAGCGGCACCGGGATGCCCGCCTGCAGCGCGGCGAGCTGCTGCGAGACGGCCGACGCGCTGACGTGCATGGCGGCGGCGACCGCCGCGACGCTGCCCCGGTCGCCGAGTTCGCGCAGCAGGCGGAGGCGAGCAGGATCCATAAGCACCTCCTAAAGTGAAAGCCAAGACACTGGCCGTTGTTCTTCCGGATTGATCACCCTGACACTAGCGGCATGTCCTTCTTCCGTAGCGAACGCGTCGTCGACCTTCTGCTGCTCGGCGTCGCCGCGGTGTGGGGTGCGAGCTTCCTCGCGGCCAAGGACCTGGCTGCCGATACCGGCGTGCCCGCGGCCGTCGCCCTCCGATTCCTCACGGCGGCCGCCGCGACCGGGATCGTCTGCCTGGTTCGGCGGGAGCGGTTCCCGCGTGGTCGGGGTCTCGTCATCGCCGTAAGCCTGGGGCTCTCACAGGCGGCCATCATCGGGCTCGAGACGTGGGGCGTGCACCTGACGTCGGCCACGAACGCCGGCCTGCTGATCAGCCTCGCACTCGTGATGACTCCGCTGCTCGAAGGCCTCGCCTCCCGTTCGTGGCTCCCTCGTTCGTACTTCGTCGCGGCGACCGCGGCCGTTGTCGGCGTGGCGCTGCTCGTGTCCGATGGCGGTCTGCGCCCCCCGACCGTCGGCGATGGCCTTGTGGTCGCGGCGGCGGTCGTCCGCGCGGTGCATGTCACGGCGAGCGCCCACCTCACTCGCGGACGGCGCGACAGCTCCCTCGGGGTGGTGCTCGTGCAGATGCTCGTCTGCGCCGGGCTGTTCTCCCTGCTGGCGGGACCGGATCTGCCTTCCCGGGCCGTCCGGCTGGACGCAGGCGGATGGGCGGATGTCCTGTTCCTCGGCGTGCTCTGCTCGCTGTTCGCGTTCGCGGTCCAGCTGTGGGCGGTCCGGCGCACGTCCGCATCCCGCGCGAGCATCCTGATGGGCACCGAACCGGTGTGGGCGCTGCTGGTCGGCGTTCTGATCGCGGGCGAGACGATCGGGCCGTTCGGGATGTGCGGTGCCGGGCTCATCGTCGCTGCCGGCTACGCCGGCCAGGCCATCGAGCGCCGGCACCGCAGATCAGGTCTCAACGCGCCGCAGGCGCGCTACGGCGTCAGACGGCGACCTTCCACTGCTGCGGCCAGAGGCCGCTGCAGTCGTAGAGGGCGAGGTCCGTCCCTACGGCGAGGTTTCCCGCCGGAAGATCCAGGCATCGGCCCGATTCCGGGTTGAGGAGCGAGCCGTTGGGCTGGACCGACCACTTCTGCCCTCCGCTCCCGTTGCACTCCCACAGCTGGATCGGCGTGCCGTTCGCCGTCGCCGTGCTCGCGCCGCCCACATCCATGCATTTGCCAAGCGACGTGATCGTCTGGTCCGGCGCGACCGTCCACTGCTGACCGGGGACGCCGTTGCACGTCCACGTCTGGATGGCGCGGCCGTTGACCGAGGTGTTGGTGTCGACATCGACGCACAGGGCGTTGCTCGACGGTCCGGTGATCGGGCCCGTCGGATAGCCGGGAAGGGTGAAGACCTGTGTCCACAGACCGTTGCAGTCGTAGAGCTTGAGGTCCGTGCCGTCGGTCGTGACGCCGGCGGGATCATCCAGGCAACGGCCCGATTGGGGGTTCAGCAAGGCGCCGTTCGCCTGGGGTCGCCATTGCTGGGCACCCGAACCGGCGATGCACTCCCAGAGCTGGACCTTCGTCCCATTCGCCGTGCCGTTGGCATCGACGTCGAGGCACTTGCCGAACGACCGGATCGTGCCGTCTGCGCTCACGGACCACACCTGGCCGGTCGCCGTTCCGCAGGTCCAGAGCTGCGCCGCGTTGCCGTTGACCGCGGTGTTCGTGTCCACGTCGAGGCACTTGCCGCCCGGCGCACCGACCGTCCCGGTCGGCCCGGGCAGATCGCCCCTGCCGAACCGCAGTTCGCACTGGTTGCCCTGACCCAGCCACGTCGCAGCGAAGTACACATAGCTGGTCCCGTCTTCGCGGGGGATGGCGGGCGTCGAGTAACCGGGGCAGGACGGGACGCCCGAGGCGTAGCCTCCGGTCGGATTGACGGTCACCGGGGTGGCGGCTTCGGTCCACGCCCCCGAGCCGAGGGCGGTGTTCGTGAAGAGGACCGTCCCCGACTCGGCGAGGACCGTCTTGTTGCCGGCCGGCCCCGAGACGACGCGCTGGCCGGAGAGGAGGAGCGTCCCGTTCGGTCCGCCGCCCGGCGCCCACGAGATGTACGGGGTGTGCAGGAGCTGACGCCCGTCGGCGGTGCTGACGAGGGTGCCGGCCGAGCCTGCCGGACCCCAGTTCAGCCCGTCCGAGCTGAATTTGATGTAGACCTCGCATGCATGGTCCGCATTGGTCGCGTCGCGGCACAACTCGTACGACATCACGAAGCTGCCGTTCGCGAGTGCCGCGAACGTCTGCATGCCGGGGCGGGCGAGGTTGTCGTTGGGGAAGACCACGTCCTGGGTCTGCGTGGAGCTCCAGGTGAGTCCTCCGTTGGTGGACGTGTAGTGGCCGATGAGCTGGTTGTTGGTCGCCGAGTTCGCGGGGCGTTCGTCGGAGATGAAACAGGCCAGCGTGTTGTTGGCCGTGACCAGGAACGCCGGCTCCCAGATGCCGTGGCCCCAGGAGTTCGCAAGGCCGCTCGTGGAGGTGCAGTCCGACAGGTACTGCCAGGTCTGGCCTTTGTCCGTGCTGCGGAAAACCTCGATCTTCTGGGTGGTGTAATTGCCGACCTGCCACGCCGTGCCTGCGGCGAGGACGTCGCCCTGGTTGAGGCCCGGGATCGTCCGGGGCACCTCGTAGAGGGTCGGCGCCTCGATGTCCCAGCCGGAGGTGTGCGATGAGATCGTGGAGATCTGGCTCCAGCTGCCTCCGCCGTCGGTGCTGCGGTAGATCGGCAACGTGCCCGGTGCGCCATGGCCGCCCTTGGCGAACGTCGCCAGCATCGTCTGGTTCGCCGACCCGTCGAAGTCGAGCCTGGTGGCTCGTGGATAGCCGGCCGTGCCGTTGGGATAGGTGGTCAGGTTGGGCGAGTACAGCACCTGACCGGGAACCGCCGCCGAAGCCGCAGGCGGTCGGGCGAAGGCGTCGAACGAGGTCACAGCCAACAGGGCGGCTGCCACGACGATGAACCCCGCGAGGATGGACCGCTTTCCAGCGAGTCGGACCATGGGAACTCCAATCTGCGCGTCAGCCTCTTTGCCAACGTCGCAAATCAGGGTGTCATTAATTTGCCTACGTTGGCAATAGTGGGATCCCTTCGGTCGTCGACCGCCCCGGTGCTCTCTCGAGGGAGGAGCAGATGGGGCGCGACGATCTCCTCGGCGGGAAGACTTGGATCGTCGATCCTGGCGGCGATCCGCGCGATCGCGTGCTCGGCGATGAAGGGGGTGTCGAGGGAGACGGTGCTGAGCGACGGGCGCGCGTAACGCCCCTCCTCGATGTCGTCGATGCCGATGATGGCGATGTCCTCGGGCACCTGGAGCCCCGCATCGAACACCGCCCGGGCCGCACCCATGGCCAGCAGGTCCGAGTAGCAGAAGATCGCGTCCGGCCGAGGGGTCTCGGACAACAGGGACGATGCGGCCGAGTATCCGTCGGCCCTGCTGTAGTGATCCGCGGCGCGGATGAGAGACGGTTCTGGCTGGAGGCCCGCGCGGACGAGCGCCTTCGTATAGCCCTCCGTCCGCTGTTGCGGCGTCGCGTAGTGCTCTTTCGGCTGCGCGCCGATGGCGGCGATGCGCGTCCGGCCGATGGCGATCAGGTGCTCCGTCGCGTCCGCGGCCGCCTGGACGTTGTCGATGGCGACGTGGTCGAAACGACCGTCGAACGTGTGCTCGCCGAGGAGCACCAGCGGCATGCTCCGCGACGCGTTGACCTCTCTCAGCTCCGGCTCGGTGGCCAGCGGCGCGAACAGCATCCCGTCGAAGAGCATGTTGCGGTCCGTGCCGCGGAGGAGGTCCTGTTCGCGCTCGTGGTCGTGGCCGGTCTGGTCGATCATCACCTGGTAGCCGACGTCCGCGGCGGCCCGGATCACATCCCGGGCGAGGGCGCTGAAGTAGGGCACATCGATCTCGGGCACGACGAGAGCCAGCAGGCCCGTCCGTCCCGTCCGGAGCGTGCGGGCGACCGGGTTGGGGCGGTAACCGAGTTCGTCGATGGCCTGCTGCACCCGTGCGCGCATCTTCGCGCTCACGTGCTCGTACCCGCTGACCACGTTGGATACTGTGCGCACGGACACGCGCGCTCGCTCGGCGACATCGCGCAGCGTTGCCGGCATGGGCTCCCTCCCGCCTTCGGAGATTCCTCATCCTAGCGTTTGCAACCGTTGCAAACATCCTGTAGCGTTTTGCATACGTTGGCAAACGGCTCGCAGCCACCTCGATCCTCCCCGCCGACGACCCCGAAACCGCCCGAGTCCCCACTCGGGCGACCGCACAAAGGAGTGTCATGAAGCTCACAACCCCGAAAGGGCGGAAGGCCGCGACAACGCGCGTCATCGCCCTCGGCGCGGCCGGCCTGATCGCCGTCGGCCTGTCCGGATGCGGGCCCGATATCGGCTCGGGCGACTCCACCGCCTCCAGCACCGTGCTCGCCGCCCCGACGGATGAATCCCCCAAGGGAGAGATCACCATCTGGGACCGTTCGGGCGACCTGTTCAAGGTCTTCGATGCCGCGATCGCCGACTTCAACAAGGTCTACCCGGACATCACGGTCCACCACGAAGCCGTCGACATCGACGCCAAATTGCAGAACACCCTCATCACAGGCACCGACGTGCCCGACGGCGTCTTCCTCGACGACGCCAAGGTCGGCGGATACGCGGACTACCTGTGGAACCTCAAGGACGTGCTCGCGCCGTACTCGAAGGACATCGCGAAGCAGAAGATCGACGTCAACACGGTCAAGGGCGGCATCTACGGCGTCCCGTTCGACCTCGACCCCGGCCTGCTCTTCTACAACGAGAAGGCGCTCACCGCCGCCGGGATCGACCCCTCGTCGATCACCACGTACGACGATCTGGTCGCGGCCGCCAAGAAGTACCAGGCCTACAAGCCCGGCTCGAAGCCCATCCACCTGGAGCAGAGCGCCTTCCTAGGCCAACTGCAGCTCGAGATGTACGCGAGCCAGCTCGGGACGAGCCTCGCCGACGCCGACGGCAAACTCCGCCTCGACTCTCCCGAGTACAAGCAGATCCTCGGCTGGCTTGACCAGGTGCAGAAGGAGGGCCTCGGCACCAGAGCGGAGTACCTCAGCCCCAGCGACATCGGAGCGCTCGACTCCGGCGACGAGGTCTTCTATCCCTGGTCGATCTGGTTCGACTTCGCTCCCCAGCAGCAGCTGACCGCCACCAAGGGCGACTGGCGGGCTATGCCCCTGCCGGCCTGGAAGGACGGCGGCGCGCGGAGCGGCGCCATGGGAGGCTCGTCGTTCGTGCTCCCCAAGGAGGGAAAGAACTCTCAGCTCGCCTGGCTGTTCTACAAGTTCCTGATGTACGACAAGGCGGGATACACGGCGGTCTACGGCCCCAACGACGTCTACCCCGGGGGCCTCAACACCTCGATTCCCGCGTACGAGCCGGCGGCGAACCCGGACAAGCCGCTCTTCGCTCCCATCGAGGCCATGGGGAACCAGGACCTGTGGTCGACCGCTATCGAGGCGGGCAAGGAGATCCCCGGAGGCGCCCCACTGCCGACGTGGTGGGCCGGCGCCGTCGACTACCTGGGCAACAACATCCAGAAGATGCTCGACGGAACGCTCAGCCCGGATCAGGTCATCGAGCAGTCATCGAAAGACATCCAGACCAATCTGATCGACCGGCAGTAGCGATGCCGGGCCGACCCGTCCGCCGAACTGAGGAACACCCGTGACCACGACGACTGCAGCACCGGCCGCGCCTCCGCGCGCCCCTCGGGGGAGCCGGGGTTACTCGATCCGCAGAGCGCTCGCGCCCTACCTGTTCGTCCTGCCGTTCGTGGCCATCTTCCTCGCGTTCAGCGTCTACCCGCTCCTGTTCACGCTGCGTCTCAGCTTCACGAACTGGCACGGTTCCGGCGCGGCGGAATGGGTCGGCCTCGGCAACTACGCCTATCTGCTCGGCAGCAGCGCCTTCTGGTCGTCGCTGGCGAACTCCGGCATCCTCTGGCTGCTGATCGTCCCCGTCCAGCTGGTCGTCTGCACCATCGTGGCCGTGCTGCTCGACAACGCGAAGCTCCGCCTCAGGGGTTTCTACCGGGTCGCGTTCATCGTCCCGTTCGTCACTCCGCTCGTCGCCGTCGCCCAGATCTGGATCGTGCTCTTCGACCAGAACTACGGCGCAGTGAACGGGGTGCTGAACCTCGTCGGGCTTCCCGATGTCGGGTGGCTGGTGACGAGCCAGTGGGCGAAGCCGACCCTGGCGCTGCTCTTCCTCTGGAAGACGAGCGGGTTCATCATCATCATCCTGCTGTCCGGCCTGCAGTCGATCGACTCGAACATCTATGAGGCGGCGGGGATCGACGGCGCAAGCAGGATCCGGCAGCTCTGGAGCATCACGGTGCCCCTTCTGCGACGCACGATCATGTTCGCCGTCGTTCTCCAGACGCTGGCCGTGTTCCAGATGTTCGCCGAACCGTTCGTCGTGACGAAGGGCGGGCCCTACGGTTCGACCACGACCGCCGGGCTCTTCCTCTACAACCACATCACCCGGGCCGACCTCGGCACCGGCGCCGCCAACTCGTTCCTGCTCGTCATCGTCGTGATGGCGCTGTCCCTCGGGTTCGTGCGACTCCTCCGTGCGAAGGACTGAACGTGACAACCACCACTGCCCGGACCACTCCAACCCCGACCGCCGGCACTGCGGCCATGCCCCGGCGGATCCGTCGCCGACCTCTCATCGGTTCGAACGTCTTCCTGATCATCCTCACGGTCGCATTCCTCGCACCCGTGGTCTGGGCGATCCTCTCCGCCTTCAAGCCCGCCGGCGACATCATCCGCGATCCGCTCGGTTTCGACCCGGCGCGGTTCACGCTCGAGAACTTCCGTGGGATGTTCCAGGACGTCCCGATCGCATCCGGATTCGTGAACACGGGAATCGTCCTGCTCGTGAAGGGCGCGATCACGCTGTTCTGCGCTCCGCTCGCCGGGTACGCCTTCGCCAAGTACGACTTCCGGGGCAAGAACCTCCTCTTCGGCACCGTGCTGGTGACGCTGATGCTGCCGACCATCGTGCTGATCATCCCGCTGCTCCTCGAGATGAAAGAGCTCGGCTGGGTGAACACATACCAGGCGCTCATCCTGCCCGGGTCCGTCGACGCCTTCGCGATCTTCTGGATGCGTCAGGTCATCTCGGCCGTGCCCGACGAGCTGCTGGACGCCGCCCGCGTCGACGGCTGCGATGAGTTCGGGATCTTCTGGCGCATCGTCATCCCCGTCATCCGCCCCGGCCTCGCCGGCCTCGCCGTCCTCACGATCATGAACATCTACAACGACTTCGTGTGGCCGGTCGTCGTCGCCAGTTCGAGCAGGATGGCGACCCTCCAAGTCGTCCTCTCCACGCTCGCTCAGAACATCTCGGGGAACAAAGTGGGCGCCGACTACGCGACCGTGACCGGTGAACTCCTCGCCGCGAGCTCCGTGGCGCTCATCCCCTTGCTCATCCTGTTCATCGTGCTCCAGAAGCACTTCATCAACGGCATCCTCGCCGGCAGCGTCAAAGGCTGACCGCATGCGCGCCGAACGAACGAAAGGCACTCCCTTCATGTCCATCCCGAAGCCCGAGTACCCGCGGCCAGACTTCGACCGATCCGAGCACTGGGTCTCCCTCAACGGGGAGTGGGACTTCGAGCCGGCGGGTGGCGAACCGACGACGATCGTCGTCCCGTTCGCCTGGGAGACCAGCGCGTCCGGTGTGCGGCGCACGTGGCTGGAGCGCGCGGTCTACCGACGGACGATCGCCGTGCCCGCCGAGTGGGAGGGCCGTCGCGTCGTCCTGAACTTCGGTGCCGTCCATCACGAAGCCCGCATCCTCGTGGACGGCGTGCTCCTCGGAACGCACACCGGCGGCTACACCTCGTTCGAGTTCGACATCACCGATGTCGTCTCCCCCGGGAGGCACGCGGAGCTGACGGTCGAGGTGGATGCGCCGGCCGACAAGCGCGAGATCCCGCACGGCAAGCAGCGCTCCATCCCTCGGGACGATTACGACGGAGTCTCGTTCACGCCGACCTCGGGGATCTGGCAGTCCGTGTGGCTGGAGGCGCGCGGACGGACCTACGTCGAGCCCGCTGCGCTCCGCGGCGACTCGCTGACGGGGTTCTCCGTCTCGGGCTCGGTGGCGGGGGACGCACCGGCCGGCGTCGCGGTCGTCGCCACTGTCGACGGGCGTGAGACCACCCTGCTGACCGACGGGGACGGACGCTTCGAGGGTTGCATCGATGTCGACGAGCCGCGCGTCTGGAGTCCGGGCGACCCGCACCTGTACGCGGTCGAGTTCCGCATCGGCGAAGGCGTCTCCGGAGATCGGGTCGTGGCCACCGCGGGGTTGAGGCGCATCGAGACCCGTGGAGAGGAGCTCTACCTGAACGGTCGCCGCTTCTACATCCGGGGAGTGCTCGACCAGGGCTACTGGCCGGAGTCCGGCCTCACCGCGCCGAACGACGACGCCCTCGTCCGCGACCTCGAGCTCGCCCGCGATCTCGGCTTCACTCTCGTCCGCAAGCACCTCAAGTTCGAGGAGCCGCGCTGGCTCCACCACGCCGACCGGATGGGGATGCTCGTCTGGGCCGAGCCCGCGTGCCCCAGCCGCTACACCCCCGCATCCGCCCAGGCATTCGAGGACCAGCTCCCCGACCTGGTCCGCCGCGACGGCAATCACCCCTCCATCGTCGTGTGGGGGCTCTACAACGAGGAATGGGGCCTCGACTGGGACATCCCCGGAAGTCCGGAACGCGCTGCGGCCGCCGTGCACGCGTACGACACACTGCGTGCTCTCGACGATTCCCGGCCCATCGTCGAGAACTCCGGATGGGCTCACGTCCGCTCCGACCTCGTCGACTGGCACTACTACGACGAGGACCCGGCCACGTGGGCCGCCAACCTCGCGGCCCTCGCGTCAGGCGCGAAGGACTCCTTCGAAGTCCGGCTGGGACCGGACTTCGTCGTCGACAAGTCCTTCTACGGCTCCGCCGACTTCCCGCGCAGCGGCGTCCCCATCCTGAACAGCGAGTTCGGCGCCGGTTTCACGAGCCTCGAGCGCGCGTGGCACGTGCGCTGGCAGACGCAGGAGATCCGTCGACACGACCGTTTCGCCGGATACGTCTACACCGAGCTGACGGACGTGGAGCATGAGATGGCCGGGCTGCTCGACGCCGAGCGTCGCCAGAAGGACTGGGGCGGGCTGAACCCTTCGGACATCAACGCCGAGACGGTGCTGGTTGTCGACCTCGTCCCCCGGCGCGCGGGCGCGGACATCCCGATCCCGGACGGGCCGCTCAGCGTGGATGTGCGCGCTTCTCATCACGGCGAGGCGACGGTCACCGGTACCGTCTTCGCAGCGTGGGCGGCTCCCGGATCGCCCCGGCCTCCTCACGGTTCCGTGACGGCACCTGCGCAGGGGGAGCTGACCGTCTCGCCGTACGTCGTCTCGGAGGCCGTCACCCTTCGAGTGCCGGCACCCGGCGGCGCGGGGAGACTCCACCTGTGGCTGGAAGCCGCCGGTGGGACGGTCGCGCACACCTTCGTCGATGCGGCCACGGTCGAGGAGCCGAACCGACGTGGAGCCCGCGCGGACTGACACGGCACCGCTCCATCCCGCGCTCGACTCCCATTCGACGCTTGCCGCCGCGCGCCGATCGCGTCTACGGTGGGCGGCGGCCCAGCGCGTTCGGGAGGAATCGATGAAGCTGCTGCTCACGTCCGGCGGTGTCACCAACGCCAGCATCCGCGAGGCGCTGGTCGGGATGCTCGGCAAACCGATCGCCGAGAGCAGGGCCCTCTTCATCCCGACCGCGCAGTGGGGGCAGCCCGCGTGCAGCCCGGAGAGCGTGTGGCGGTCGACCGCGGACGCCTGGGATGGCGGCCCGGGTCTCGTCGGCCTCGGCTGGAAATCTGTCGGCGTACTCGAGTTGACGGCGCTGCCAAGCCTCGCGGAAGACCGATGGACGCCGTGGGTGCGCGAGACGGACGTCCTGCTGGTCGACGGCGGCGAGGCCAGGTACCTCTTCGAGTGGATGCAGCGGTCGGGCCTGGCCGCGCTGCTGCCCGAGCTCACCGACACCGTCTGGGTGGGCGTGAGTGCCGGAAGCATGGTGATGACGCCGCGCGTTGGACGCGAGTTCCTCGACTGGCAGCCGGACGGCCCCGACGACACCCTCGGCGTCGTCGACTTCTCGATCTTCCCCCACCTCGACTACCCCGGCTGGACGGAGAACACGACGGAAGCCGCCCGGCGCTGGGCCGAGCGCATCCCGGGCCGCTCTTACGCGATCGACGACCAGACGGCGATCTCCGTCGTCGACGGACATGTCGAGGTGATCAGCGAGGGGCACTGGGAGCGGTTCGACCGCTGATCGCGGTCACCGGGACCCGGACCGCTGCAGTCCACCGGCCCCTAGGCGACGACAGCCTCGCCCCTGGCCTCCTCCCGGCTGCCGGCCTCCAGGTCAACATCGCCGCACACGTGCACGTGCACGCCCAGCTCGGCGAAGAACGCCGCCTTCGCCCGAAGCGCGCGGTCGGCGTCCTCCGCGTCGGGAGCGTACGCCACCTGGGCATGGTTCGCCTTGTGACGGGCCATGAGCTGGTCGCGGCTGACGCCGTGCAGGACGGCGTGCATGATCGGCCACTGCGGGTCCGTCGCCTCCAGGCGGCGGCGGGTCTCCTCCTCCGGGAGGGCGACGACGTGGCCGCGCCCGATGTCGAGGTGCAGTTCGCCGTCCATGATGAAGACGCGGGACCAGACGATCTCGCCGGGCTTCGACACTCCGCTGAGCGTCCCTCCGCCCAGCGGGAAGAACATCGGGGGCTGACGCATGCTGTAGCTCTTGTCGTAGCCGCCGTTGTGCGAGGCGGGCACGGAGCCCGAGATCTCGAACACCCAGACGAACTCGCCGTCGTACTCCTCACCCCACCGGATGTCGTGCAAGGTCGTGGCCGGATCGAACCCCATCGCCGACCAGATGCGGTTAGTGACGAGCGCGTCGACGGCGACCCCCTCGTCCACCTCGTTGAAATGCGGCAGCGGCGCACCCGGGTACAGCTCGCGGGAGCCATCGCGGCTGAGCACCGGCGGCCGCTCCACGTTGTTGAGTAGACCCTCGGCGAGGTCGCTGGCCGGCACCGTGTCCTTCAGGCCCTGCTGGTACTGGATGCCGACCGCGTCGAGTCCGAAGTCGTCGCTGATCCGCAGAGCGGCGATGTACATCGCGAACTGGCTGAGCACCTGCGCCTCGGTGAGCTCCGTGGCCTCGTCGTCGCCGAAATGGAACGTGAACCCGCGGTCGTCGAGCCAGCCGCGGACGGCGAGCGCCTCTTCTTTCGTCACGCGGTTCATCTCGGCCACCAGGGCACTCTGCGAGAGGCGCTCCTTGTAGATCCCGAGCGGGTTGAGCAGCTCGTCGTCGATGATGGCGTTGTACATGCCCATGCAGCCCTCGTCGAAGACGCCGATGATCGCCTTCTCGTCCGCCAGCTGACGTGCCAGGGCGGTGCCGAGCGCGACCTCGGCGTCCTCCGGATCGAGCGCGGGGAGGTCTCTGACGTGCGACTGGTCGTGCTCCACGTGCCCGGTCTCCAGCCAGGTGCGCAGCCCGTCGCGGGCCCACGTGTCGGAGAAGTCCGGACTCCACAGGGCCGAGTACTCGACACCGGCCTTCGTCATGCTGCCGGTGAGGTTGAGCAGACCGACCAGGCCCGGGAACTCGCCCGACCAGTTCGCCACGACGAGGATCGGACCGCGGTGGGTGCGCAGGCCGGCGAGGACGTGATGGCTGTACTGCCACACCGCGTCGACGACGACGAGCGGGGCCGTCGGAGGGATGTGCTTGAAGACCTCGATGCCTGCCCGCTGGCTGTCGATGAAGCCGTGTCCCTTCTCCGGGTCGAAGGCGTGCCCGCGCTGGACCGACCAGCCGAGCGCCTCCACGGCGGCGGCGAAGTCGCGTTCCAGCTGCTCCTGCGTCGGCCAGCACTTGAGGTTGGCGCTGGGCCGCAGGTCGCCGCTGGCGACGGTGTAGACCGTGCGCGGGCGCGCCTCCGGACGGGCGAGCGGCTGCGGCAGCGAGTAGGTGCTCATGGGCGTGTTCCTCCGATGGGTGATGGTGGTCGGACGGCCGCGGCGAGCTCGAAGGCGTCGCCTGGCCGCAGGTGGATGTCCCGGGCGGTCAGCACGGTGCCCGAGGGATGTTCGAAGCGCAGTTCGTCGAGGTCGAGGAGTCCGCCGTGGGCGATCAGTCGGAGCGTCCCGTCGTCGTATGTCGCCTCCCCCCAGCCGCTGCCGGTCGTCACGATGGTGCGCAGGCGCCCGTCGCGGAAGGCCGCCGCATGAGGACGCAGGGTGAGCGACCGCTCGACGCCGTCGGCCCGGACGCCCGTCAGAGCGAGCAGAACCCCCCAGCTGGCCAGCGAGCGGGCGTAGTGGTTGCCGCACTCCACCTCGTTCCACGGGTTGCGGCGGACGCCGTCGTGGCGCGCCCGGACGGCGCGGACCAGCTCCAGTCCCTCGTCGACCAGGCCCTCGAAGACGAGGTGCGAGGCGACCTGGTACTCGATGCCGGTCCAGACCTCGTCGGAGTAGACGAAGGGGATGCGCGGGCGGCCGCCGCGCGGCCAGGAGCAGAGGACGAGTCCCGCCTCGTCGTCCAGGGCATACGTCCGTTGCACACTGCGGTGGACGCTCAGGTCGCGGCGGAAGTTGTGCCGGTGCACGGCCTCGATCGCGCTCCGCACATGGGCGGCGGGCAGGATGTGGCCGAGCCCGGCGAGGTGCGCAAGGCTCTGACCGAACAGCTGGTCGCTCAGGCAGCCCGTCCCGTACTGGTAGCGCCGCTCGTCGACGTCGTCGAGGCGTTGCTCGTAGTATTCGCCGTTGAACAGCAGCGCGTCCATCCGCTCGGCCCCGCGGGCGGCCGCCTCCCGGTAGAGTCTCGCCGTGTCCCGGTCGCCGAGGTGGTCGGCCATCGCGGCGGCCGCGATGAGCGCGGCGAAGAACATCGAGTTGGCGAGCGAGTTGGGCCCGTAGAACTCGATGTCGTACGTGTTGTGCTGCCGGCTGTCCAGCACGCCGTCGCCGTCGGCGTCCCACTCTGTGAACGCGAACTCGACAGCGCGCCGCGCCGCCGGCCACAGCTCGGAGAGGAAGTCGTCGTCACCGCTGAGGCGCCACTCCCGGTAGAGCCGGACCACGGCACCGAGCTGACCGTCGACCGCCGGGTGGAAGTCCCACGGCTCGTTGCCGAACACGCTGTTGGCGCGGAAGTTCATCCGCCCGTCGTCTCGGGTCTCGTGGAGGAACTCCGTCCGGCGCGCGCTGCGCTCCAGTTCCGGGAAGAGTTGGGCGAGAGTCTGCGCGTAGTTCCAGACATGGGTGCACGTTCCCTCGCAGCTTCCCGAGTGATCGAAGCTGCCCTCCCAGGCGGCGAAGACGCCGCCCTCCAACCGGAAGCAGGTGGTGCTGCGCGCGGCGACCAGCGTCGAGGTGACCGCGTCGACCACCTCCGGGGGCAGCGTGCCGTCGAAGAGCACGTCGTGGAACGCCCGCGTCGCACGCTCGAGGTCGTCGAGGTCGTCGGCCAGGTGCCTGGCCGCGTGCCAGGCGTCCTCGAAGCGGGTCGCATAGTGGTTGCGGACGGTCGTGTCGGCGTTCCCGTCGTCCAGGTGGATGTTGCCCTGCCATGCCCGACGGCGGTTCGGGAAGTGCCAGGCCAACTGGAACTCGAAGTCGCGGGTCTCGCCGGGCGCGAGGGTGTGGACGATCCCCAGGGAGCCGACACGCAGCCGGGTGAACCAGTCGGGGTACGGCGGTTCGTCGAGGCTGAACACCGTCTCCGGCTCCAGCAGCCCGTCCCCGCTGAGATCGTCCCAGAACACCTGCACGCCGTCCTGCCAGAAACCGGACAGCCACTGCGGCTTGGCCGTGACCGATGTGTCGGTCGTGGTCAGCGCGAGCGTCCCGGCGAGCGGGTCGTCCGCCGGGAGCTCGCTCCCGTACCGGAGGCCGCGGATCGTGCCGTCGTCGCCGTAGGCGATCGAGCATTCCGCCGCGTACTCGGGGAAGTGGAAGACGTTCCAGCCGGTGATGCCGACCGGGTTGGCCAGCGATCCGACGATCGTGACGTCGACCGGCCGGTCGCCGGGGTTGGAGACGGTGTACCGGAGGACGGCAGCCGGGATCCCGGATGCGTCGGCGTCCAGCGGGACGAGCGGGGTGAAGGCGGTGAGTCGGACATCCACGGGCAGCTCGTCGTCGTCGAAGTCGACGCGGGCGATCGGGTACTCGCCCCGCATGCGACTGGCCGCGAGTCGCGGGAGCCCCGCGAGGCGCCCCGCGTCGTATCCCTGGTCGCCCTCGTGCGGGCCGGGGGGCCGCGCCTCCAGGATGCGGGTCATCCGGTCGCTGCCCGTGGCGGCGTGGATGGCGAAGAAGGTGAACGGGAGCACGACCCCTTTGTCGGGGTGGTTGGCGAGCTCCCAGTCGCGCAGTTCGCCGCGCGCCCCGAGGGAGACGTTGCCGGTGCCGATGCCGCCGAGCGGGAACGCCGCGACGCGCGCGTCCGCTCCCAGCTCGCGCCACGCGCCGGTCGGCTCCGTGTTCGTCGTCATCGACGCTCCTACTCCCTCACTGAGGCGTGAAATCGGTTTCAAGTATGTCGCGTATGCGGACAGGATGCAAGCGGATAGAGCCCGGAAGTGAAGCGGCTGGGCGTGTGAAATCGATTCAGGCGAACGCGGGCGTGCTCGCCCGACGCTGCACCGCCGCGAGCGCATGCGCCGTATCCGCGGTCCGGACGTACATGCCGCGGTAGAGGGCGTACAGGTCGTCGTAGAGCGCACCGGTGCGCGGATCCGGCACACGGGTCTCCACGATGGGGTTCCACTGCGCGATGTCCGCCGGGCCGACGGCGGCGGCGGCCAGGAAGGCAGCGCCGAGGCTCGCGCCGACCACCAGCGACGGGATGGACTGGCGCCGCCCGGTCACATCACTCACGATCTGCGTCCAGAGCGTGCCCTGGGCTCCGCCGCCGACAGCGACGATGCGGTCGATCCGGCCGCCGGCCGCCTCCATCACCTCGATGTTGTGCCTCACCCCGAAGGCGGTCGCCTCGAGGGCGGCGCGATAGAGGTCGCCGCGCGTATGACTGAGGGTGAGCCCTGCGATGACGCCGCGCGCGTCCGGGTCCGCGATCGGCGTCCGCTCGCCGGCGAAGTAGGGCAGCATGAGCAGGCCGTTCGAACCGGCCGGAGACCGCTCCGCCAGGCCGATGAGCTCGGCGTAGCCGGCCGAGCCGAACAAGTCCCTCATCCAGCCGGTGATCGCTCCGGAGGTCGCCATCCCTCCCGCCAGGTTGTGCGTGCCGGGGAGGGCGCCGACGGTCCCCCACAACGCGGGAGACGTCACGGGCGCCGGCACCGTGTTCACCAGGAACATGGTCGTCCCGTACATCAGCATCAGGTCGCCGTCGTTCTGTGCCCCCACACTGAGCGCCTCGGACCAGGCGTCGATCGTCCCGGCGATGACCGGGACGCCGGCGGGCAGGCCGGTCTCCCGGGCGGCGGCAGGCGTCACGGCTCCGGCGACCTCCCCCGGCCACAGCAGCGGGGGCAGTTCGACCCACGGAGCGACCAGACCGGCCCAGTCTTGCAGCCAATCCTGCGCGGCCGCGTCGTGCATCGGCGCGCACTGGCTGGCCGAGTGGTGGTCGAGGTAGTAGGCGCCGGTGAGGCGGAAGCCGAGCCAGGAGCTGGGCATGAAGAGGCGGCGGCTCCCGGAGGCGATGGCGGGTTCGTTCTCCGCGAGCCAGGCGAGCTTCGGCCCGACGGCCTGGGTGGAGAGTGCGGAGCCGCAGCGCTGCCGGATGTGATCGGCGCCCCCGAGCTCGTCGGTGAGCCGCCCGATCTGCTCGGTGGCCCGCGTGTCGACACCGTAGAGGATGGCGGGGCGCAGCGGCACGCCCTCGGCGTCGGTGACGAGCACGCACGGCCCCATGCCGCTTACGCCCACCGCGCCCACCGCGACGTCCGCCGCGGCCCGAGACGCGAGGAGTTCGCGGACGATGGCGACGAACTCGTCCCACCAGATCCGCGCGTCCATCTCGACGAAGCCGGGAGCCGGCCGCTCGACCGCGTGCTCGCGGGTGGCCGTCGCAAGGACGGCTCCGGTCGCGGAGACCAGGACCCCCTTGCTGCTGGAGGTTCCGATGTCGACGCCGACGGTGGCGGCTCTGCTCATGCGGACAGCGTTGCAGAAATCGATTTCACCGTCAAGGGACGGCGCTGCGGCGCGACGGCGCCGCCGTCCGACGGCGCCGCCGTCCGACGGCGTCAGCTGCCGGTGCCCACCTCGTTGCGCAGCACGATGGTGCGCGACGGCTGGTCGTCGCCGTTGATGCGATCGAGCAGCAGCTTCGCCGCCGTGACGCCGAGGTGGCGCGCGGGCAGGTGGACGACCGTGATCTCCTTCGGAGCGAACCCGGCGTACGGCAGATCGCCGAACACGGCCATCCCGAACGCCGGCGGCACCATCCCGCGCTCGGCGAGGAGCTGCAGGGCGCCGACGCTCATGAGGTTGTTGGTGACGAACACGGCGTCCGGCGGTTCGGGTAGCTCCAGCAGCTCCCGCATGGCGTCGAAGCCGCCGCCGACGCGGTAGTTGGAGTACCGCAGGTACGTCTCGGCGTCCGCCATCCCCTCGGCGGTCACCACCTCTCGCCAGCCGTCCGCGCGTTCCTGGGCGGTCTCGACATCGCTCGGCCCGGTGATGCATGCGATTCGCCGGAAGCCCTGCTGCACCAGCCGGGTCGTCGCCGCGTGACCGCCCGCGCGGTTGTCCACCATCACGGCGTCGATGTCGAAGCCGTGCGGTCCGCGGTCGACGGCGACGACCGGACGACGGCGGTCTAGCAGCTTGCCGAGGTCGCTGTGGTCGCCCGCCGCGGCGATGATGACGCCGGCCATGTTGTCGCTGATCGCGATGTCGAGGTACTTCGTCTCCTTCTCCGGGTCTTCGTCGGTGTTGCAGAGCACCACCGAGTAGCCGGCCTCCTGGGCGACATCCTCGACGCCGCGGGCGAGGGACGTGAAGAACGGGTTCTCGATGTCCGGGATGACGAGCGCGATCACCTCGGAGTGCTGTCGGCGCAGGGTGCGCGCCGTGCGGCTCGGCGTGAACGACAGCTCGGCCGCCGCTTCACGGACGAGCTTCGACTTCTCCGGGGAGACGTTGAGCCCGTTGAAAACCCGTGAAACCGTCGCGGGAGACACGCCCGCCAGGGCCGCCACTTCGTAGATCGTCGGCATCGGCTCTCCGTGTCCTCGTGCGGCGAAGTCGCCGGTTTCCGTACTGTAGCGCGCGCCACGCTCGTGTTGACACTCCCGCTTCCCCGACTCTACAGTGATGAAATCGATTGCACCACATTGCGTTACACAGATCCGCACAACGACGTACAGGAGACCCCGTGACCAACGCCGACCTCAGCTCGATCTCGCGCCTGCGAGCGGTGGAGACCCGCTCGATCAGTCCCGAGAACTTCGACGGCTCCCGCGGGGGCGGCGGGCGTGCGACGGAGGGAACGGGTGCCGCAAGCGCGCGCGATCTCGGCCCCGGCTGGAAGATCTCGCCCAGCGTCGACATCGCGGCCGGTGAGACCTTCGAGCTCGCCTCGATCGCCGGGGCGGGCAAGATCACGCACATCTGGATCACGACGCACGAGGACAACTGGCGGACGCTGCTCTTCCGCGCCTACTGGGACGGCGCGGAGGAGCCCGCGATCGAGGTGCCGTATGGCGACTTCTTCTGCAACGGCTGGGGGGAGTTCGCCCAGGTGAGTTCGCAGGCCATCGCCGCGAATCCGAACGGCGGTTTCAACTCCTACTGGCCGATGCCCTTCCAGGACCGCGCCCGGCTGACCATCGAGAACGTGTCCACCGTCCCGGTGCGGGTGTACTACCAGATCACCTACGAGCTCGGCGGCGACTACGGCTCGGACGGCTACCTCCACGCGCAGTGGCGCCGCAGCAACCCGCTCGAGGACCTCACTCCGCACACCATCGTGGAGGGCGTCGAGGGATCCGGACACTACGTCGGCACGTACATCGCCTGGGGCGTCAACAGCAACGGCTGGTGGGGCGAAGGCGAGATCAAGTTCTACCTCGACGACGACGACCAGTACCCCACCATCTGCGGGACCGGCACCGAGGACTACTTCGGGGGCGCCTGGAACTTCGACATCCCCGGCCAGGGCTACACCGAGTTCACGACCCCGTACCTCGGGATGCCGCAGGTGCTGCGGCCGGACGGCCTCTACCGCAGCCAGCAGCGGTTCGGGATGTATCGCTGGCATCTGCTGGACCCCATCCACTTCGCCGAGCGGCTGCGCGTCGACATCCAGGCCCTCGGCTGGCGGGCCGGCTGGCGCTATCTGCCGCTGCGCGACGACATCGCGTCCACCGCGCTCTTCTACCTCGACCGCCCGACCGCCCGGCGCCCCCGGACGCCCAGCGCCGACGACCTGGAGGTCCACTTGGGCCGGGAGGCCGTCCCGGACCTCGGCGCCCTCCCGCCGCGCGACCCCAGCTGAACCGGCGAACGACGAACGGCCCCTCCCACCTCCGGGAGGGGCCGTTCGTCATGAGTCACAGCTGCAGGGGAACCGCGAGACCTTTGCGCAGGACCAGGTTGCCGAAGGCGCGGAGCTCACCGGTCCGGATGACGGCGAACGCCTCCCCGGCAGCGGCATACAGGTCGTCGCGTTCCAGCAGGCGAAGCGTGCCGGGGGCGAGCCCCGTCGCCGACTCGATGTCGTCGTGCAGCCCGAGCCGGCCGCCCGGAGCCGCGTCAGGTCCGTCGTCGGCCATGCCCTCCGCTGGGCGCGCGGCGTCCAGCGGCAGGACTGTGCAGATCGCCCGGGCGAGGGCGGGCATGTCCGATTCGGCGGCCGTGAGCACCCGGCGCCCGAGTCGCTCGGCCGGGAAGTGCGCGTCGGACACGACGATCGCGTCGCCGTGGCCCATCGCGTCGAGCACGGCCAGCAGCTCCCCCGTCAGCGACGGGTGGATGCCGTTCAGCATCTGGTCCCCTAACTCGCCGTGAGCGAGAAGTCGTCCAACTGGATCCAGATGTCGCCGTGATCCGTCCAGACGCCGCCGTACACGACCACCGCCGTCCTGCTGCCACTCGAGAAGTCGACCGTGAACCGCGTCCACGCACCCACCGACGTGAAATGCGCTTCCGAGATCACCGCTCCGGCGGTGTCGCGCACGCCGAAGAATCCGTTGTCGCTGTTCGAGGACGTCCGCACCCATCCGGTCAGGCGGTAGCCGGTGCCCGCCGTCACGGCCACGGTCTGGTGCACATCCTGCCAGTCGGCGTTGTACCGCGCGAAAGCGTTGTTGTCGCCGGAGTAGCCCCAGTGACCGGTGTCGACTCCGCAGTTGCCGCTGCAGGCCCAGGTGTCGCCCGTTCCGGTCGACGACAGCGCCGACCGCTCGAAGCTCGGGTCGCCGACGAGGTTCGGCTTCACGATCTGGCCAGTGGTGCTCAGCTGCACGCGCATCAGATACACGTTGTATGGGTCCCACTGCGACATGGTGAAGTACAGGGTGCCGTTGCTGCTCCACGGATGGATGAAGCCGCCGTAGAGGCCGGGATAGTCGGCCGAGCTGACCACGATCTGCGGAGAGCTCCACGGACCGGTGACGCTCGAGGCGCTCCGGAGGATGATGTCCTCCCCCTGCAGATACATCATCAGCCATTTGCCGGTGTAGGTGTCGTAGCGGACGGAGAGCTCGGAGACGGGGGCGCTCACGATCGCCGCCGCGGAGCCCTCCGATGCGACCCACGACGAGCCGTTCCAGTACTGGTAGGCCGACTGCGACAGCACGGAAGCCTCCGGCACCCGGGCCACGTAGGCGCTGCCGCCCCGGCCGCTCGGCGTGCCGAAGACGTAGAGGTACCCGCCGTTCCGGGCGAACGCCTGCTGCTGGAACCGGTCGGTGAGCGACGGATTGCTCCACGTGGGCGTCCCGGTCGTGCTCCACGTGGTGCCGTTGTCGTCGGAGTACGCGAGCTGGGCGTAGTTGGTGTCCCACTGCCCGGGGGCGCCCCAGTGCTTCACCGACATGAACGAGAGGTACTGCCGGGACCCTACCGAGATGCCGGCGGTCGGGATCTTCGTCACCTCGCCCGCGGCCTCGTTGTGGATGCCGGGGAGGATCTCACGGGCGCGGCCATCGCTCGCGGTGACCGCCGAGGAGTAGTCCATGCCGTCCGAGAGCGTCGTATCGGTGGATCGCAGGAGGACGTTGCTGCGCCAGTTCGCATCGCCCGCACCGAGCGCTCCGCCGCCCGGGCCGACCCAGGCGTCGCCGAACGTGTCGCCGAACGCCGACAGCACCTGGCCGGAACCGTTGTCCCACATGATCCCCAGGTCGGTCGCCTTGACGTTCCAGCGCCCGTACGTGTCGTTGGGCGAGTCCGGGCCGGTCAGCTTCTCCACCACACTGGCCGGCGTGTGGGCGGTGGTGGCGGCGGCGGGAGCCCCTCCGGCGGTCGCGACCGCCGCGATGGCGACCAGCGCGACGGCGGTGCCGCCGAGCGCTCGCCGTCGGAATCCGAGTTCGTGCGTCATTGCCTTCCTCTCTTCCCCCGGGCCCGATCAGGCCCGCGTCAACAGCGCCCGCAACGTCGCCTGGGCTCCAACGGTGTGGAGGGCGCTCAGGGCGGCCGCATAGTCTGCGGTGAAGCGCTCGTCTTCCGCGAGCTCGCCGAACAGCGTCCGTTCGCGCAGGAAGGCGAGCTCGTCCTCCTCGTACCCGCGGGCGTTCGCCATCACGGAGTCGCGCAGCCGGTCGACCACCTCGAAGCTCTCGCCGTTCTCCCCTGTGCCCTCGGCGTACCGCGCCCAGCTGGCCACGATGGCGGCGGAGAGACGCACCGGACCATCCAACGCGAGCTCCTCCCGGACCACGGGCAGCAGCCATTTCGGGATGCGGTCGGACGACTCGGCGCAGAGCCGGGCGAGGGTGTCGAGCACGTAGGGATTGCCGAACCGCTCCAGCAGGGTGCGCTTGTACGCGTCGAGATCGACACCGGGGACCGGCCTCAGGGTGGGGGTCGCCTCGTCGTCCATGTACCGCATCAGCAGCTCCGCGATCAGCGGATCCTGCGCGGCTTCGTGGGCGTACGTGTACCCGCTCAAGCGGCCGAAGTAGCACATGGCCTGATGGCTGGCGTTCAGCAGGCGGAGCTTCATCAGCTCATAGGGCTCGACGTCGTCCACGAGCTGCACGCCCGCCCGCTCGTAAGGCGGCCGGCCCTGCGGAAAGGCATCCTCGAGCACCCACTGGAAGAACGGCTCCGCGACGACCGGCCACGCGTCGCGGACGCCGAACTCGGCCGCGATCTCCTCACGGTCACGGTCGGTCGTCACCGGCGTGATGCGATCGACCATCGAGTTCGGGAATGCCACCTCGTGCGCGATCCACTCGCCGAGTCCGGGGTACTTCAGGCCGGCGAAGGCGGTGAAGACGCGGCGGGCGATGTGCCCGTTGCCCTGGATGTTGTCGCACGACATGACGGTGAAGGGCGGCACGCCGCGGTCGCGTCTCCGCCGGAGCGCCTCCGTGACGAGGCCGAAGACGGTCCCGGGCGCCGCCCCGGGCAGGAGGTCCGCGGCGATCGGCGCCGGCGTCGGGTCGAACGCGCCGGTCACCTGGTCGATGCTGTAGCCGCCCTCCGTGATCGTCAGCGAGACGATGCGGACGGCGGGGTCGGCCAGCCGCTCGACGGCCGCATCCGGGTCGTCCGGCGCGTAGAGGTACTCCACGATGGAGCCGATCTCCCGCGCCTCGCGGCGGCCGTCCGGGTGTTTGAGCACCAGAGTGTACCGGCCGTCCTGTGCGTGCAGCACATCCCGCATCCGCTGGTCCTGAGGCAGGACCCCGATGCCGCAGATGGCCCAGTCCGTCGCCAGCCCCTCCCGGAGCAGCTCGTCGACCACCATCGCCTGGTGCGCGCGGTGGAATCCTCCGACCCCGAAATGGACGATGCCGACGGTCAGCGCCGACCGGTCGTACCGGGGGCGGTCGACGCCGCTCACTTGATCCCCGAGATGCGCACGCCGTTGACGATGAACCGCTGGAAGATGAGCAGCAGCACGATCGTCGGGAGGGCGGCCAGCGTCGAACCGGCCATCAGCAGACCCCAGTCGTTGCCGCGGTCGGACCGGAAGTTGCCGAGGAACTGCATGATCTGGGTGAGGTTCGGGTCGGTGATGGTGAGGATCGGCCAGACGTAGGCGTTCCAGTACGCCAGGTACGAGGCGATGCCCATGACGACGAACGGGGCGGCCGACTGCGGCAGGAACACGCGGAGGAAGATCTGCCACCGCGAGGCGCCGTCGATCAGTGCCGCCTCCTCCACCGCGACCGGGAAACCGAGGTAGAACTGGCGGATGAAGAACATCTGCGCCGCCGACGCCACCCCCGGGATGATCAGGACGGCCAGCGTATTGAGCATCCCGAGCGAGGACACGACCATGAACGAGGTCAGCAGGATGGCCATCATCGGGATGAACATCGGCATGATGCAGTACACCCACCAGAACCGCTTCCCGCGGAAGTCCAGGCGCGCGAACGCGTACGCAGCGAGGGAGTTCACGACCAGGCTGAGGGCCGTGAAGATGAGTGCACCGACGAAGGTGACCACCATCGCGCGGGAGAACTGCGGGTCCTGCAGGATCTTGACGTAGTTGTCGAACCGCCAGACGTCCGGGAAGAACTGGAACGGCGAGCGCAGCACCTCCGTCTTGCCCTTGAACCCGGCGATCGCCATCCAGGCGAGGGGGAACAGGATGCTCACGCTGATCAGCACGATCAGTACGGCGGACAGCACCCGCTGGGGGACGCTCTTCTTCATTCGTTCTCTCCTGCTATCCGTCGACTGCTTTGTCGGAGTTGATGAGCCTGAACACGACGATCGAGATCGCCCCGAGCACCACGAACAGCAGAAGCGAAGCGGTGAGCGAGAAGCTGGTCGCGTACGGCGTCAGATCGCGGAAGCTGTTGAAGATGAACAGGTTCGGCGTCGTGGTGGCGTCGACCGGACCGCCGCCGGTCATGATCAGGGGGAGGTCGAGCATCTGGATCGCCAGGGTGAACCCCGTGACGATGAGGTACAGGAACACGTTCTTCAACAGCGGGATGGTGATGAACCACGTCCGCTGGAAGAAGTTGGCGCCGTCCAGCTGCGCCGACTCGTAGTAGCTGTCGGGGATGTCCAGCAGACCGGCGAGCAGGATGAGCGTGGTGACGCCGAAGCCGAGCCAGATGCCGGGGATGGCGATGGCCGGCAGCGCGGTGGCCGGATCGTTGAGCCAGGCGACGGGACCGGCGTTGATCAGGCTGAGCAGCCAGTTGGCCACTCCCTGGTCCTGGTAGATGAAGACGAAGAGGACGGACGCGACAACGGTCGAGACCACCGCTGGCAGGTAGACCGTCGTCTTCATGTAGGACGCCGCTTTCTTGCTCAGCGTCTTGATGAAGCTGGCCAGCAACAGAGCGATCACCAGGCCTGTCGGCACGACCAGCAGCGCGTAGTAGAGGCCCACACCGATGGACTTCCAGAACCGCGGGCTGACGAGGACGTACTGGTAGAACTGCAGGCCGACGAACTCCGGGTCCTTGTAGAAGCTGAGCTTGAACGTGCTCAGATACACGGAGTACACGAGCGGCCAGATCACGAAGATGGTGAGCAGGATCACCATGGGCGCGATCATCAGGTACGCGGTCCGGTTGTCGCGGAGGTGCTTGGCCACCGGCGCGGGGGCGTCGCGCCGGCGCAGGAGCCTGCGCCGGGTCGCGGTGCCGTCGACCGCGTCCGCGATGACCTGGGCTTCGGCCGGCGGGGTCTGCACCTCGCCGGCGGGATTGAGAACTGACACGGGGATCCCCTCGGCTGGCCGGTGCCCGGGGACGTGGGGGGACGTCCCCGGGCACCGGGTACTCGTTGCTACTTCTTGGGCGCCGTCCCGGCGAGCGACTGCTTCTGGATGACGTCGTTGATGGCGTCGTCAGCCGTCTTCAGCGAGGTCGGCACGTCGGCGCTTCCCTTCATCGCCGACTCCAGCGCGGTCCCGAACGCCAGGGAGATGTCCCAGGGGTAGCCGGGCTCCTGCTTGCCGTTCGGCACGATCTGATCCGAGATGACCTTCATGAAGGGATCGTTGTGGGCCTCCGGCGTGTCGGCGAGCGCCTCGTCGACCGAGGTGCGGACGGTGTACTTCGAGTAGCCGCTGGTCTTGAAGAAGTCGGCCATGACGGCCGGGTCTCCGGCGAGCAGGTATCCGATGAAGTCCGCCGCCTGCTGCTTGGCCTTCGACTTGCCGTCGACCGTGAGCGTCCATCCGCCGAGCGTCGCCGTCGTCTTGTCGGGCGAGCCGGCCATCGATGGGAACGGCGCGACAGCGGTCTTGGCGACCATGTCGGGGAAGTCGTTCTTCAGCTGCCCGACGGCCCACGAGCCGTCGGCCATCATCGCGACCTCGCCCTGACCGTACGGGGTCGCGTCGGCGTAGCCCACCTTGGGCTGCTGCGGCATCAGACCGCCCTGGTACAGGGCCTTGTAGAAGTCCGCCAGCTTGGCGAAGCAGGGGTCGGTCGCCTCAGCCTTCGACCAGTCGTCGTTGATCGGGAGGTGGCCGCAGGCGCTGTACTGGAGTCCCCAGCTGGACCAGCCGAGGTCGGCGGCCACGGACGCGATCGTCATGCCCTTGGTGTCGCCGGACGTCAGCTTCTTCGCCCACTCGAGCAGTTCGTCCCACGTCTTCGGCGGATTCGCCGGGTCGAGGCCGGCCGCCTGCGCGAGATCGGTCCGGTAGTAGAGCACCGTCGACGGCTCGACCAGCATGGGGTAGGCGTAGTGTTTGCCTCCGACGGTCACGAAGCTCTTGACGTTCTCCTTGATGTCGTCGAACGCCTTGGCCGGGAGCAGCCCGTCGAGGTCGGCGAACTGGCCGTTGGCCACGCCTGCCGCGATGTTGCCGTAGTTGGTGGTGACGACATCCGGAGCCTTGCCCGCGGCCTGCGCCGCCTTGAGCTTCTGCGGCCAGGTGTCGGCGGGGACGACCTGGTAGTCGATCTTGACCTTTTTCTGCGATGCGTTGTACTTGTCGACGTACTTCTTGAACCACGCCTGCTGGTAATCCTCGAACTTCTGCTGCCAGAACGTCACGACGGTCTTGCCGTCCTCGGTCTTCGCGCCTCCTCCTGCGCCGGAACAGCCGGCGAGGACGAGGCCGGCCGCGACGGTCGCGGCGACTGCGAGCAGCAGCCTGCTGTGCCTCTTGTGCATGTGTTGTTCCTCCTCGTGATTCGGCTCGTCGTCGAGCCGGGTGGGCTATCGGCGGACCAGGTCGGCCTTGTACCAATAGACGTTGTACGGGTCCCAGACGGACAGGGCGAAGTAGATCGTCCGGCCGCCGTCGGTCGTGTACTGCGGTGCCAGGTACGGGGCGTACAGCCCCGGGACATCGGTCTGGGACGCCAGGGTGAACTTCTCGCCCCAGGGCCCCCAGGGCGTCGCGCCCTCACGGATGACGGCGCTCTCCGCGCCGCCGTCGGTGTAGCTCATCGTCCAGCGGGAGAGGTACTCGTTCCAGACCACGGAGAGCTCGCCGACCGTGTCGTCCACGATCGTCCTGGCATCCGATTCGTCCGCGCTCCACCGCGGCGTCCCATCCGCTGACGTGCCCGCGAAGTAGCGGTACGCAGACTGATCCTCGACGTGCTTCTCGCTCACCTTCATGAGCTTCACGCCGCCGAACCGGCCGTGGGTGACACCCCAGAAGTAGAGGTCTCCGTCGAGCTCGGACACGCTGACCTGGACGAAGTTGCTGTCGCCGCCCCAGCGCGGGCGGTCGAGCTTGCTCCACGTGCGGCCGCCGTCGGTGGACTTCGCGGAGCCGGCGTAGTTCGTCTCCCATTCGCCGGGGTCCCCCCAATGCTTGACGGACATATACGCCAGGTACATCGCCCCGTTCGCCGCGAAGCCGTAAGTGGGGATCGCGGTCATCTCGATTCCGTCGACCTTCTTGCTGTCGATCAGCTCCTTCGCCCAGCCGATGTCGTCGGCGATGTAGCCGTCGAACCGGATGCCGTCCGTCGGGTCCGTGTCGGTGGTGTAGGCGAGCGCGTTGGAGCGCCACTCGGTGCCGCCCCCGCCGGTCACGCCGTCGTCGCGCTGTCCGAACGTGTCGCCGAAGACGAACCACGTCTTCCCGTCCGCCTGGAACATCGAGCCGAGGTCCTGCCCGGCGATTTCGAAGCGCGCCGTCTTGTTGAGAGAATCGTGCCCGGTCAGTTGGGCGACCTGCTCGACGTTCGTCACCCCGGCGAGCACGAAGGGCTTCCTGTTGGGGTCGAGCCGTGCTGCGGACGCCGACGTGCAGGCCACCAGGGCGGCGGTGGAGAGGAGCGCCGCCGTCGCCAGCACCGCGCCGCGTCGGGTGCGGGTACCGATCGGCTTGCGCAGTGTCACGGTCGTCCTCTCCATCGAGCACCGATTCCGCCCGGAATCGATGGCTAACAGTAGATCGCAAGAAATCGGTTTCGTCAAGAGCGGGTTGAAAACGGCCCATATCGCCACGGATTCCAGTGAATGATTGCAGGAAACCGATTTCATGTTTCCCGTCTTCGCGCTACAGTGTCGTCAACCGCTGCACCCAGAAGGGACTCGACGATGAGCCGCACCGACACGGTGAGCCCCACGCCCCCGGACGACAGGACCGCCATCCCGGCACCGCCGGTCGCCGAGGGCGGCTGGCTCCGTCCGTCCGCTTCAGCCCCCGCCGAGGCCCGGTGGGGGCATCCCGACGGGCTGCAGATCGGCCTGCACCCGCTTCCCGGGCCGCGCGGCCTGCTGCGCGTCTACACGCCCTACCTCGACCATCCACGCGAGAGGCTCCTCAACTTCATCGCGATCGAACCGATCCCCGCGGGCGGGCGCGAGCGCGGTTATTCGGAGCTCGAGCACAGCGACCTGGACGACGCACCGGGCAAGAGGTTCTGGAGCGCGGACGGGATGTCCGATGCCGCCGAACCCGCAGACCCCCTCGCGCCGTCCCGCGGGCTGATCGGTACGGCGGACGGTGTCGAGACGCTCACCGTGCACGTCGTCTCGGAGCGCTTCGCGAACGGCGCAGCCGTGGCCGTGCGGCTGCGGTTCCGCCAGGACCGCCCGCACGAGGTGGGGATCGCGACGCTCGCGCTTCCCGGCTCCGTCCCGCTGCACGCCTGCGTGATCACGGCGACGATGGGCAACTACGCCCGCCTGCGCCGGCTGCACCTGGCCGACGGCGACGTCACGCCCGCGGGGCTGTGGCCCGGCTTCTCGGGGACCGGGTTCACCGAGCACGGCGCGTTCGGGCTCGACCGCCTGCCGAGGAACGCGGCCGGCGAGGTCGAGGTCTCCGCAACCACGGACGAAGCGGACCCCTCCTCGGCCACCTACGGCGACGACGTCGCCGAGCACTGGAAGTACTCCGGCCTCCGGGCGGTGCAGACCTGGATCGCCGCGGATCCCGACCCCGAGGTCCGCGCGCTCGTCAACGCGCGCGCGGCCTACTGGGCGAGCTCCGCAGCCATCCCCAACGGATCCGCTTTCGAGAACGTCGAGCTGGTCGAGCCGTTCCGGCAGGGCCGCGAGTTCCGGTTCCGTGTGGAGCCCGCCCGCTGAGCGTGTCCAGGCCATGTGCTGCTGCGCGGGGACGAGTCACCCGTCGCGCTTGCGGCCGTAGGCCGCGTGGCGTACTGCTACATCGCGCGCCTGCTAAGGAAGATAGGGGAGCCCTGGGCGAACCACGACCGAGACCAGAAACCTGACGCCGCACGAGACGCCTGACCCCCACAAGGGGACCGGATTTGGCGGAAGGCGGCTACTAGATTTGGGCTGCCGATAATTGAAGGGAAAACATGGCCCTGCCTCCCGATGCTTCAGCCAACCAGGAAGTTGAGGCCCCGGAGCCTTCCAATCCACTGGATGGACCGGGCGAGAGCGACGACGCCGAGCAGGCCGATGCCCTCGTAATCCCTGCCGACGAACGAAAGCTTGTCACTCAACCCTACGACCTCGGTGTCCGATCAATCCGCGAGGACATTCGTAGCGGTCGAATCAGCCTCAACATCGCGTACCAACGAAAATACGTGTGGGATAGCGGAAAGGCGTCTCGCCTGATCGAGTCGCTACTCCTAAACGTCCCTATTCCGGTGTGTTATTTCGCCGAAGACGACGAGGGTGTGTACGAGGTCATTGATGGCCTTCAGCGACTCACTACGATCCGGAAGTTCCTCGACGACGAGTTCGCATTGACTGGCGTATCCGTCCTGTCGGAACTCAACGGAGACAAATTCTCGGATCTCGCTCCGAGAGATCAGCGCCGACTCGAGAGTCGCACCATTCGCTGCATCGTAATAACCGCCGACAGCCATCCCGACATCAAGTTCGACGTTTTCGAACGCCTCAATACCGGGGCGGCAAGTCTCACTGCTCAAGAGCTCCGCAACTCCGTTTACCGGGGACCATTCAACGACTCCCTGAAGGAACTTGCCCGAAAGCGGTACTTCACCGACCTTGTTGGCAGCTTCACAAACAAGCGCATGGGCCATGAAGAGCTCGTCCTTCGCTACCTAGCTCTCGTTGATGGCATAGACACATATCGACCGCCGCTACGTCAGCTGCTGAATAGATTCATGAGGGCACGCCGCAAGGAGCCGGTTCTCCCAGAGGAAGCGACTCGTTTTGCCCTCGTCTGTGAGACCGTCGGCGAAGTCTTTGGAGACCGCCCATTTCGCGCACCGGGTTCACAGAACCCCGTGAACAAGGCACTGTTCGATGCCGTGATGGTCTCTGTTGCGTACGCCGATCGAGATGCACTGCTCGAACATCAGCAGGTTGCGCGCACCGCTTTCGACGCGCTCGCCGAGGAAGAGAGATTCCAGCTTGCGATAGGACGCGCGACCGCGGATCGCAGCCGAGTGCTGTATAGGGTGGCAGCACTGAGCGCACGCTTGCAGGAGATCGGAGTACCCACGCGCCTCCCTGCCGCGCTAATTGAGGAGGGCCTCCTTCTTCGTGGCACTTGATGTGTTCAAGGACGGCGCGATAGAGGTCGGGTTGTTGCGCCAAATGGCTGTCGAGGCAGAAAGCCGCGGCTCTATAGAAGAGGCAAACGCACTTTGTCGCGCCGCTGTGGTCCTCCTCGTTAGCCACTTCGAATCATTTCTCAAGACCATTGCCGAGGAGTACGTCGACGCAATAGAAAGCGGTGAGGTCCCCTCGGGTCGTATACCGCGCGGGCTCCGAGAAGCCCATACGTTACCGCGACTTCAAGCTATCGTCACCTCGGGCAATGATGAGCAGCGCTCTGTTCTTCTCAAACGCTTGGGAAACGACGCCGCTCTGTGGAAAGAAGATGCAAAGCCCCCGAAAGGCTCGCTGAACGCGGGCACCTTTTCGAGACTGGTGACGAGTGCCAAAGCGGATGTCATCAATGACGTATTTGTCCGCATGGGTAGCAAATCGAACGTCTGCGACGGAGATATTGAAATGGCGAGCAGCGGGGGCGACGTCATAACTGCCAACATTCAGCTCAGCATCCGTGACGTCATAGCGTGTCGCAATGACATCGCTCATGGCAAAGCCGAGAGAAAGCCCACTCCGGACGATGTGACCCGCTATCTCCAGTTCCTCCAAGCCTTCTCGACTCGCCTACAACGAAAGGCGACGATGTTATCAGTCGAGCTACTCGAGGTTATGTAGTCAGCGCAATTTGCACCGATCCCGGGCCACCAGACACCTTGTCGGACACGTCACCCGTCGCTCTTGCGACCGTTCGCGGCATCCTGTTCCGCCTGCACGGCGCGGTGGATGTTGCCGTGGATGTGGTCGGCGCCGACCAACGCGATCACGCCATCCCGTTCCAGAACGGCCCGCGGGCCCGGCTTCAGACGGGTGATGCGGAGGTCGAGGCCGGCGTCGCGAGCGAGCGTGACGACGTCGGCCATCGTGGCGGCACCCTGCGAGTCGATGAAGTTGATGCCCTCGCAGTCGATCACGACCCCGGTGAGCGCGGGCTCGCTCTGAATGACATCGCGGAGCCTGTCCTCGAGCGCGTCCGCGGTGGCGAAGAAGAGGCCGCCGTCGAACCGGAGCACCGCCACGCTGGGCAGCACTTCGTCCTCGGGGTGCTCATCCACTTCGCGGAACACCTGCGTTCCGCGCTCCCGGCCGAGGATCGGCATCTCCGGATGGGTCGCCACGGCGATCAGCCACACCAGCGAGAGTCCGATGCCGATGACGACGCCCGCGAGCACGCCGAAGACCAGCGTTCCGAGGAGGGCGACGACGGCGATCCAGAAGTCGACCTTCTTCACCCGGAAGAGCCGCCGCATCTCCGGCAGGTCCATCATCCCCATGACCACCGCCTCGATGATCAGCGCACCGAGTACCGCCTTGGGCAGGTTCGAGAACAGCGGCGCCAGGAACAGCAGCGTCAGCAGGACGGTGACCCCGGAGGTGAGGGAGGCCACCCCCGTCTTCGCCCCGGAGCGGTCGTTCAGCGAGCTCGCCGACAGGCTCGTCGAGACAGGCATTCCCCGGAACAGCCCCGCCGTGATGTTCGCCAGCGACTGGGCGACCGACTCCTGGTTGATGTCGATCTGGTAGCGGTGCTTGGCGGCGAACGTGCGCGCGTCCCCCGCCGTCTGCGAGAACCCGATCAGCACGAGAGCGACCGCGGCGACCGCGACGGTGCCGGCGTGCTCCCAGAGCTGCGCCAGGTCCGGAACCTCGGGCGCGGGCAGTCCTCGCGGAACGTCCCCGACCAGCGCGACGCCCTTGGCGCCGAGATCGAGGACAGCCGCTGCCACCAACCCGCCCACCACGAGGACCAATGCCCCGGGGACACGTGGCGCGATCGCCCGCAGCCCGAAGACGACGACCAGCGAGATGACTCCGACGAGGACCGTCGTCCGGTGCGCGTCGCCGAGCGACCCAATCCACGACCACAGCTCCTGGAGGGGATTGGACCCCGTGACCTCGGTTCCGGTCAGCTTCGGCAGCTCCCCGATGACGACGTCGATCGCCGCGCCGAACAGGAACCCGGTGACCACGGCACGCGAGAGGAACTGGGCGATCCAGCCCATCTTGAGCACGGCGAGGAGCAGGAACAGGATGCCCGACGCGAGGGTGATGCCGGCGACGAAGGATGCGACATCCTGCTCTCCCGTGATGCCCGCGGCGAGCACGGCGCTGGCGGCGACGGCAGCCAGCCCGGAACTCGGACCCATCGAGATCTGCCGACTGGTGCCGAAGATCGCGTACACGATCGCTCCGGCGGCGGCGGCGTAGAGCCCGTTCTGCAGCGGGATGCCCGCAATGCCCGCATACCCCAGGTTCTTGGGGACGATGAGCGCGGCGACGGTCACGCCGGCGATCAGATCGCCGCGCAGCCACGAACGCTTGTAGGTGCGAAGCTGGCCGGCGATCGGAACGAGGTTCGAGCCCCGGCCTCGGGTCCTGGGCATACGCACGTCATACCGCAGGCCGCGTATGCGCGGGCAGGGGCCACCTGCCGGGGATGCGGGCCCTCATCGCGGATGGACCAACGCCTGAACCCGACCGCTACCCGAGCAGCGCGCCGAGCTGGCGCCGCACATCATCCCGGATCGCCTCCACGTTGGTGCCGGCGGGACTGGCGGACATCGCGATGAAGAGGATGGCGGAGACGATGTGGGCCAGAGCGGCCGGATCGCCGACACCGCCGCCCGTGCGCGCGATCGTCTCGGCCATCGCCTGCTCGGTCTGCGCGACGATCTCGAGCGCCTTGGCGTGGTGCGGTTCCGTCGGGTCACCGAAGACCATCTCGCGGAGGTAGGTGCGCCCGTTGTCGACCTGTGCGCGGTTGCAGTGGATGATCGGGTCGGCGATGGCGAGCACCGCATCCACCGGATCATCGAGCGCCTGGGCGGCTTCGCGCCCCTCGTCGAGCGCGTCGGCGTAGAGGGCGTTCTGCACCATCAGCAGGAGCTCGCCCTTGGTGCGGGCGTAGAAGAACAGGGTGCCCGCGCCGATGTCCGCGGCCGCGGCCACCTCCTGGGTGGTGACCTCGTCGACGCCGCGCTCGGCGAAGAGGGCGCCGGCCGCCGCGATGATCCGGTCGAGTTTCTCCTGCTTGTTGCGCTCTCGCCGGCCGGGGGCTGCGGGGGTGGCGGTCATCTCATCCCTTCACGGTTCGGCTGGTGATCACCCTAACGCGCCAGCCCACGCCGATCGGTCAGTCCCCTCCAGCGCCCGCGATCGCGGCGACGGTCTTTCCGCGGCCGCCGCCCTTCCCCAGGCGTGCGACCGCCTCCGGGATCTCCTCGAACGGGATGACCCGGTCGACGATCGGACGGAGCGCGCCGGACTCGACCAGCGCGGAGATCTGGCGCAGCTGCTCGCCGCTGGCCGACATCCACAGGAAGGAGTACTCCACGCCGAGCCGTCGGGCGGTGCGGCGCACACTGCTGCTGAGCGCGGCTATGCCCGCGCGCAGGACGGGATTGAGTCCGAGCCGACGTGCGAAAGCCGGATCCGGCGGCCCGGCGATCCCGACGGCGACGCCACCCGGGCGCAGGGTGCGCAGCGACCTCATCAGGTTCTCGCCGCCCACGCTGTCGAGCACCACGTCGTAGCCGCTGAGCTGCCGCTCGAAATCGTCCGCGCGGTAGTCGATCACGGTGTCGGCGCCGAGCGAGCTCACGAACTCGGCGTTCGCCGCACTCGCCGTCGTGGCGACCGTGGCCCCGAGGTGCGTGGCCAGCTGGATCGCGATCGAGCCGACTCCCCCGGCGCCGGCGTGGATGAGGACCTTCTGTCCCGGCTGCACCCGGGCCCGCACAACGAGCGCCTGCCACGCGGTCAGCGCAACCAGGGGAAGGGATGCGGCTTCGTGCATCGTGAGGGCGGCGGGAATGGGAGCGAGATCGTTCTCGTCGGCGGCGATGCGCTGAGCGAAGGTGCCGATCCGCCCGTCCCGCACCCTCCCGTACACCCGGTCGCCTGGCGCGAACGCCCGCACCTCCGGCCCGACCGCGGCGACGGTGCCGGCGACATCGTGCCCGAGGATCGTGGGGAGCTCGAGCGGAACGATCTGCTTGAAGTCGCCCGCGCGGAGCTTCTCGTCGAGCTGATTCAGACCGGCGGCGTGCACGTCGATCAGCACGTCGCGCGGTCCGGGCACCGGCTCCGGCACATCCTCCACGAGGAGGGAGGACGCGTACGAGGGGAGAACGACGGCTTTCATCTCTGCACCTTTCTTGAGTGGACTCAATTTTGAGTGTACTCAAGAATACATCGTGTCGTGCACCCCCTTGCACAGACGAGGACTCGGGGGGAGCATCCAGCGTGTTGATGCACTCGCGTGTGCGATGGGAAAAGGGATGAGTCCCGCTGTGCAGAGCGATCGGGGAGACCCGAGCCCGACTTCGGCGATCACGATGATCAGGGCTGCCTCTGATGATTCCGGACGGCCCTCGACCGCTCCCTCCGAGCCGTGGCCGCTGAGGCCTTGCAGTTGCGGATCATCACCATCCATGGAAGACAAGATCATGAAAGCAGTCGTGTACGAAGGTGCGCGATCGGTCAGTGTCAACGACGTCCCGGATGCTCGCATCGAGCGGCCGACGGACGCCCTCGTCCGAATCACCACGACGAATATCTGCGGTTCCGACCTGCACATGTACGAAGGGAGGACCGACTTCGAGACCGGGCGCTGGTTCGGCCACGAGAACATGGGTCAGGTCATCGAGGTCGGAGACGGCGTCGACAAGGTGAAGGTGGGCGACTACGTCGTGCTCCCCTTCAACGTCGCCTGCGGGCATTGTAAGAACTGCGAGCGCGGACTCACGAATTACTGCCTCACCGCGCAGCCGAAGAAGGAGTGGGCGGGCGCCGCCTACGGCTTCGCCGACATGGGCCCCTGGGCCGGTGGGCAAGCGGAGTTCCTCCGGGTGCCGTGGGCCGACTTCAACTGCCTGCGCCTGGGAGAGGGTGCCGAGGAGAAGCAGACCGACTACGTGATGCTGGCCGACATCTTCCCGACCGGCTACCACGCCACCGAGATGGCCAACGTCAAACCCGGTGATCAGACGGTGATCTACGGAGCCGGTCCGGTGGGATGCATGGCCGCCTACTCCGCGATCCTGAAGGGAGCGAGCAAGGTCATGGTCGTCGACCGTCACCCCGACCGCCTGAGGCTGATCGAGGAGATCGGAGCGATCGCGATCGACGACTCGAAGGTGGACCCGGTCGAGGCCGTCAACGAGATGACGATGGGACTCGGCGCCGACAACGGATGCGAATGCGTCGGATACCAGGCGCACGACGTCGAAGGCCACGAGCACCCGAACATGACCCTGAACCGGCTGGTCAAGTCGGTCCGGTTCACCGGTGACATCGGGGTGGTGGGCGTCTACATCCCCCAGGACCCCGGGGCGTCGGACGATTTCGCGAAACAGGGCGAAGTCGTGTTCGATTTCGGCGAGTTCTGGTTCCGCGGTCAGAAGATGGGCAGCGGTCAGGCCCCGGTGAAGAAGTACAACCGGCGTCTGCGCGACCTCATCGCGTCCGGAAAGGCCACCCCGTCCTGGATCGTCAGCCACGAGCTGTCCCTCGACGAGGCGCCCGACGCCTACGAGCACTTCGACAACCGCGACGACGGCTGGACCAAGGTCGTGCTGCACCCCGTCGGCGCCTGAGATGACCACCCGCCCCAGCAGTCGTCGCGCGTCCTCGACGACCCGCCGGGTGCTCTCCGTCCGCCGCGCGCTCCTGTGCGTCGCGGCGGGCGGGGTGGCCGGCATCCTCGCGGCGGTGCTGCTGACACCGCCCCTCGGTCCGCTGGTGGGGTGGTGCATCGCCGGTCTCACCGCACTCGTGTGGGTGTGGGTGATCTGCTGGCCGCAGGACCCCGAGGGCACCGAACGCGTCGCCCGCGAGGAGTCGATCTCGCACGTGACCGACGACGCGATCGTCACGGCGTGCTTCGCCAGCGTCGCCGCCGTGATCCTGGCCGTCGTGCAATCCCGGGACAGGAACGGGGACGCCGTCTCCGTCGCGCTCGTCATCCTGGGATGCCTCGGCACCATCGTCGCCTGGGCGCTGGTCAACACGGTCTACGCGCTGAAGTACGCACGCATGTACTTCATCGATCATCAGCGAAGCGGGTTCGACCTCACGCAGGAGACGCAGCCCACCTACAGCGACTTCGCCTACTTCGCGTTCACGATCGGGATGTCGTACTCGGCGTCCGTCATCCAGCCGACGGCGACGGACATCCGCCGCAAAGCGCTCGCCCACGCCCTGTTGTCCTATTTCTTCGGAACGGTCCTGATCGCCGTGGCCATCAACCTGGTCACCAGCATCGGCCAATCCGGCGGCTGAGCCGGACGGCGGCTGAGCAGAGTCAGCGCACCGGCCCCGTGCTGTCCCGCACCTTCAGTTCGGGCTGGATCAGCGGGATGGTGGCGGGCGTCTCGCCTCGAAGCGCACCCAGGACACTTTCGACGGCACGACGTCCGACCTCGGTGAAATCCAGCCGGACGGTCGTCAGCGCGGGCTGGAAGTACGCGGACTCGTCCCGGTCGTCGAAACCGACGACGCTCACGTCGCCGGGAACCCTGACTCCCTGGTCGGCGAGCGCCTTGATGACGCCGAGCGCCATCACGTCGTTGATCGCCAGCACCGCAGTGATCGATCTGTCGGCGGCGATCCTCAGCCCGGCCCGGTACCCGGATTCGGCGGACCAATCGTCCGACTCGAACACCTCGGGGACCGTTCGGCCCGCGAGGGCGAGCTCCGTCCGCCACCCGTGCCGACGCGCCTCGGATGCCATCCACCCTGCGGGGCCGCCCACGAAGTGCACGGTCCGGTGTCCGAGATCGAGAAGATGGCGGGTCGCCAGCTGGGCACCCAGCGTCTCGTCGATGGAGATCGTGGCAGGTCCCGCGGGCGACCCCTGCTCGAAGCGCACGACGGGCACGTCGGAGTCGAGTCGCTGCAGGACCTCCGCCGCCGCGGTCATCGGCGCGAGCACGACGATCGCGTCCACGCCGCTGTCGACGAGCGAGTCGAGGCCTGCCCGGATGCTGGCCTGGTCGATCTCCGCGATGCTGACGAGGCTCGTCGAGTAGCCGTTGCGCCGCGCCTCCTCCGCGATACCGAACAGCGCCAGCGCCGGGCCGTGGACGGAGAGCGCATAGCTGAGCACCCCGAGGTTCATCGACCGGCTGGTCGCCAGCGCCCGCGCGGCGGAATTCCGGCGGTAGCGCAGCTGAACCATCGCGGCCTCCACCCGGTCCCGGATGTCGGGAGAGACGTTGCTGTGGCCGTTGACCACCCGCGAGACCGTCTGCTGCGACACTCCGGCGAGGCGGGCCACATCGACCATGCGCGCCGCACGCGGCACGCCGGTTCTCGTCTCCGTCATCCCCCAATTATGGCCGTCACCGGCCGGGGGCCCGCGAGCGCCCGGCCGGTGACGGGTGGAGCCGACGGCTCAGCGGTTGCCGTAGCGCAGCACCGCCGGGTGCTGCTCGTACGGCCACTCCGCTTCGGGGATCATGTACTCCAGCGTCGTGTAGCTGCCGTCCATGGTCGACGCCAGCGACGGCGGCCCCGGGAAGCCGATGACCCTCCACCCGACGCGGTTGTCGTTCCCGCCGTAGACCGGATCGCCGTAGAAGCCCTGCCGGGTGTTCAGCACCAGCAGTGGGAAGAACTCGAGGAAGTCCTCGTTGACCGGCTGGTTGCCGGCCGGCGCTCCCCCGCTGCCCTGACCGTCGGACTCGGTGAAGACGAACCTCGCCGGCTTCTCCTTCCTCGAGATGGTCTCGAGCACGGCATCCTGCTGTTCGTCGTCGAGCTCGATGAACTCGGAGCCGAACTTCTCGGCCGAGATCGCGTCCAGCTCGACGATGCCCTCACGGTAGAACCGCTGGCGGCTCTCGATGCGCTCCTGCCAGGCCTTCTCTTCGAGCCCCTCCATGCGCAGGAACCCCTTGCCGTCAGCGGCGGGGAAGACGAACTGCGTCCCCGCCAGCATCCGGTCGATGAAGCGGACCACGCCCGCCTCCTTCGCCCCCGGGTGGTGGTCCGTCGGAATGATGCGCGCAGTGGCGGCCTCGACAGTCGCCCATTCGTGCTCCGTGAAGAAGAGCGGACCATCCGTGTCTCGCGTCGAGATCGGTACGGTCACCCATTCTGCCTGTCCCATGTTTCGTCGTCTCCTCTGAAGTCGCGTGTCAGTCGGTCCAGCCGTGGCGGTCCACAGCGATGATGCGGTCGGCGCAGCGCCAGGCGTTGGCCATGATCGTCAGCGCGGGGTTGATGCCGGTGGCCGTGGGGAAGAAGCTCGCGTCGAACACGTAGAGGTTGGGGACCTCGTGCGACCGGCACCACTTGTCGACGACCGAGGTCGCCGGGTCGTTGCCCATGCGGGCGGTGCCGAGCTCGTGCGAGGTGTTGCCCGTGATCCGCTCCATGTTGACCGGCACGACCTTGGATGCTCCCGCGGCCTCGAGGATTTCGCCGTTCTTCTTCACCTGCCACTTCTCCTGCGCGAAGTCGTTCGCGTGCGGCGTGTGGGTGATACGGGCGACCGGGAGGCCCCACGCGTCCTTCACCGTCGGATCCAGGTCGACGCGGTTCGACTCGACCGGCAGATCGTGGAGCAGGATGCCGATCTTCATGCTGTAGTTGAACAGGTCGCGGTCGGCGTCCTTCGCGGCCTGGCCCCACGTGGGCCGGCCCGGGAAGCTCCAGTTGACGGGGTGCCCGAGCATCGACGGGAAGATCAGCGACCCGAGGATGTGCCCGCGCGACTCGTCGGTCTCGTAGAAGTCGAACGAGCACAGGTTCATGTAGTGGCCGGACCATCCGTAGAGCGGATCGTGCAGCTCCTTGTCGAACAGGCCAACGGAGAACGAGTACTGGTGGAACGTCGCGTTCTTGCCGACCTGGCCGCTCCCGTTGCCGAGACCGTCGGGGAACAGCGCCGACTTCGACATGAGGAGCAGGCGCGGCGTCTCGATGCCGCCGCCGCAGACGATGACGGCCTTGGCGTTCTGGACGAACTCGTTGCCGTTCTCGTCCTGGTAGCGCACGCCGGTCGCCTTGCCCGTCTTGTCGACGAGGATCTCGCTGACGTAGCAGTCGGAACGCAGGTCGTAGAGGCCCGTGTTGATGGCGTCCGGAATGAAGCTGATGAGCGTCGACGACTTGCCGTTGCCCGGGTCGGGGTACTGCTGCCAGAACCCGTTCTCGCTGAACGGCTTGCGGCCCCGGTACGGCTCGGTCACCATGCCCTGCGGCATCGGGAAGGTGCTGTGCCCCATCTTGTTCATCGCCGTGGCGAACTTGCGGCCGATCTGGCTGAGCGGCGCCGGCTTTGTGGGGTAGTCGCGGCTGCGGCGTCCCTCCCACCGGTTGGCCCCGCCGAGGCCCGAGGTGCCGAACTCCCACTCCACGCGGGTGTAGTACGGCTCGAGGTCGTCGTAGGTGATGGGCCAGTCGACCAGGCTCGCGCCCTCGACGTCGCCGTGGATCGAGCGGAGGCGGAAGTCGTTCTCCGTCATCCGCGGGACCATGCCGCCCCAGTGGGTGGTGCCGCCGCCGACGACCTGCGGGGTCGCCGAGAAGTTGGTGATGACACCTTCCTCGCTGTCGTTCTGGCGGTAGGTGCGGGGCTTGAGCTTCGGGTCCTGCCAGATGAAGTTGCGGTTGAGGAACTTCAGCTCGTCGCCGGATGCGTGCTCGGGCTTCAGCCACGGGCCCCGCTCGAGACCGACGACGCGGAGGCCGGCCTCGGTCAGCACCTTGGCGGCGGTCGCACCGCCGGCGCCGGCGCCGACGATCACGACGTCGACGGGCTCGGGGTTCTTGAGGGTGGTCATTGTCTGTCCTTCCGTGTGAACGTTCTGGTCCGGGATGCTTCGCTCAGGCGAGCACGCCGGCGCGACCCAGTCGCGCGATCGGCAGTAGCGCATCCCAGAGGGCGTCGGGGATCTCGAACTCGGCGAGCTCGACCGTCTGGGCGACCCGCTTGGGCTCGGACATCCCGACGATGGTGGAGGTGACCCGCGGGTCACGGAGCGAGAACTGCAGTGCGGCGGCGGCGAGCGGGACACCGTGCTCGGCGCAGAGGGCCTCCATCCGGCGCACGCGCTCCAGCACCTCGTCGGCGACGGGGGCGTAGCAGTAGGTGGGGACGGCGTCCGGGCCCTTCACGAGCATCCCGCCGCCGAACGGTGCCGCGTTCACGAATGCCACCCCGCGCGCCTGGGCGTCGTCGAGCAGCGGCTCGGCCGACTGGTCGACGAGCGTGAACCGGTTGTGGCTGATGACCGCGTCGAAGGCCTCGGTCGCGAGGTACTGCAGTTCGAGGTCGATCGGTCCGCCGGCGACACCGAGGTAGTCGATGACCCCCTGGTCGCGCAGGGCGATCAGTGCCTCGAGCGGGCCGCCGGGAGCGACGCCCTCCTCGAAGCTGATCTTCTCGGGGTCGTGCAGGTAGACCAGCGGGAGGGTGTCGAGGCCGAGCCGTTCGAGGCTCTCCTCGACCGATCGACGGACGCGGTCGCCGGAGAAGTCGGTGGTCCCCGGAATCGGGTCGACCTTGGTGGCGACGACGACACCCTCCGGGACTCCCCCGCTCTCGCGGATGGCCTGCCCGATTCGCTTCTCGCTCTCGCCGCCGCCGTACTCGTTGGAGGTGTCGATGAAGGTGAACGGTCCCTCGAAGACGCGCCGGATCGTCGCGACCGCCGTCTCGGTGTCCACTTCGTATCCGTACTGGGCGGGGAAGCTGCCGAGGGCGCTGGTTCCGACGCAGACGTCGGAGACGGTGAGGCTGGTGCGCCCGAATTGTTTGGTGGTCATGAGCTTCGCTTTCTCTCTCAAGGGGTGTGGGTGGTTCGTGTTCGTTCAGGAGGGCGGCGCGGTGCTCTGTCGGACGACGAGCGTCGGGTCCACCCGGGGAAGCGGGCCGGCCTGGCCACCCCGCATCAGGTGCAGGATGCGGTCGACCGCCAGGCGCCCGACCTCCTCGAAGTCCAGGCGAACGGTGGTGAGCGCCGGCTGGTAGTACTGCGACTCGGGGACATCGTCGAAGCCGACCACGCTGACGTCCTCCGGCACGCGGAGGCCCGCGTCGGCGAGAGCCTTGACGACGCCGAGCGCCATCTGGTCGTTGGCCACGAAGACCGCTGTGATCTTCGGGTTGCGCGCGATCTCGCACCCCGCGTCATACCCGGAGCGGGTCGACCAGTCGCCGGAGATGACCCGGTTGGTGACGCGCCCCGCCGAGGCAAGGGTGCGCGCCCACCCGCGGATCCGCGCCTCGCTGCCCAGCCATCCGGCCGGACCCGCCACCTGCCAGACCGTCTCGTGGCCGAGGTCGAGGAGGTACTGCGTCGCGAGTTCTGCTCCGGCGACCTCGTCCGTCGCGACGCTCCGCGTCCCCTCCGGGGCGCCGGGTTCGAAGACCACGAGCGGCACGCCCGCATCCAGCCCGGAGATCGCCTCGAGTGCCGCCTGCACGGGTGCCAGGACGACGATCCCGTCGACGGAGTCCTCCACCAGGTGGTCGAGGGCGGCTTTCATGGCGGCCCGGTCCACGTCGCCGAGGGTGACGAGGTTGGTCGCGTAGCCGGCCTTCCTGGCCTCGTCGGCGATGCCGCTCAGGGCGACGGACGGGCCGTACTGGGCCAGGCCGAAGCTGACGATCCCGATGTTCATCGTCCGGCCGTTCGCCAGGGCGCGTGCCGCGGGGTTGCGGCGGTAGCGGAGCTGGCGGATGGCCACCTCCACGCGATCCCGGATCTCCGGGGCCACGTTGGGGCTACCGTTGACCACTCGCGAGACGGTCTGCTGGGAGACCCCGGCGAGACGGGCGACATCGATCATCCTGGCACCGCGAGTCGTCGACGGGTTCTCGTTGCTCGATGGTGCCGACACGTCGTCAGCTCGCAGCCCGGACGGTGCGGCGGCCGAAGTGCTTGCGGAAGAATCCGGAGATCCTCTGCACGCCGCCCGCACTGGACAGGAAGACCGCGACAACGATCACGGCGCCCTTGATGACGAGTTGCGGCTCCGAGGAGATGCCCACCAGGTTCATCACGTTGATGATCGTCGCGAGGACGAACACACCGATGACGGCGCTGATCGGGTCGCCCTTGCCGCCCATCAGGGAGGCGCCGCCGACCACGACGGCCGCGATCGCATCCAGCTCGTACCCGACACCGATGAGGGAGCTCCCCTGTCGCAGCTGGGCAGCGGCGATGAGGCCGGCCAGACCGGCCAACAGCCCGGACATCGTGTACGTGATGATCAGGTTGCGCGCCACCGGGAGACCCGACAGGCGTGCGGCCTCCGGGTTGCCGCCGATCGCGTAGAGCGAGCGGCCGAAGGTGGTGAACTTCGCCACGAGTGCGGCGACGATCATCACGACCAGGAAGATCATGACCGGGTTCTGCAGGCCGAGGCTCGTGCCGCGGGCGAACAGGTCGATGAAGGTCTGGTCCGTGATCTGGATGAGGCTGGTCGACTGGATGATGTAACTGAAGCCTTTGACGGCGCTCATCATGGCGAGCGTCGCGATGAACGGCGGGATGCGCAGCCACACGACGAGCAGGCCGTTGATCAACCCGGCGATCCCGCAGCAGAACAGGGTGAAGGCCACCGAGAGCCCTGTCGCCATCCCGGCCTGCAGGGTCAGCGCGACGATGACGGTGGACATGGCCAGGATGGAGCCGACCGACAGGTCGATGCCGCCGGTGAGGATCACGAAGAACTGGCCGACCGCGAGCACCGCCACGATGGACGCCGCCGCGATCACGTTCTCCGCGTTCCTCAGCGTGAGGAAGTCGCCGGAGACGTAGTAGCCGATCACGATGATCACGACGAGCACCAGCAGGAGGTAGGTCTTCGGCAGGAGGCGCTTGAGGACGCTGCTCCACGCCGAGCGGGAGCGCGTGTCCGAGGACTCGCCGGTGGACTTCACCGGCTCTTGGAGGGTGTTGTTCGACATTGTCTTTCCCGTCATTGGGTTTCTCGTCAGGGGTCTTTTTCTGGATTCGGTGCCGCTCAGGCGAGCAGCTGGAGGATCCGCTGGCCCTGCGGATCGATCTCGTCGTGATCGAACTCGGCCACGACGCGGCCGCGCGCCATCACGAGGACGCGGTCGCACATCATCGCCTCCGAGATCTCGGAGCTCGCGATGATCACGGTTCCGCCCGACCGGGCGAAGTCGCGGATCAGCTCGTACATGTCCTCCTTGGCGCCGACGTCGACACCGCGGGTCGGCTCGTCGCAGATGAGGAGACGGGAGGAGCGCACGAGCCACCGGGCGAGGATGCCCTTCTGCTGCGTCCCGCCGCTCAGGGTCTTCATCGGCTGGTTGACGCCGGAGACCTTCATCCCGAGCTTCGTCACCATGTCCTGCGCCGCGCGCTTCTCGCGCTTGCCGTCGATGACGGAGAGCCGGCTGAACATCGGCATGCTCGCGAGCGTGATGTTGCCGGCGACGCCCATCTCCGGGATGAAGCCCTGGGCCTTGCGGTCCTGCGGCAGTAAGCCGATGCCGCGGCGGATGGCGTCGCGCGGCGAAGCGAAGTCGACCGGCTTGTCGTCCATCAGGAGCGCACCGTCCGTCTTCCTGCGGGCGCCGGCGAGCAGGCTCGCGAGCTCCGACTGGCCCGAGCCGATGAGACCGGCGATGCCGAGCACCTCGCCCTGGTACAGGTCGAAGTCGATGTCCGAGACCCGTTCGTCCTCACCGAGGCCGCGTGCGGACATCAGGACGGTGTCGGTGCGGCCGGCGCCGAGCCGGGGGCTGCGCTCGCCACGCAGGGCGGCGTCGGCGATCGATCCTTCGAGGCTCTTCCCGACCATGGCCGTCACGACATCCGCGGGCTTGGTCTCCGCCGTGCTGAGGTTCGCGGCTGTGACGCCGTCGCGCAGGACGGTGACGGCGTCGCACAGGTTGTAGAGCTCATCCATGCGGTGAGAGATGTACAGGAGGGTGACGCCCTCGGCGGCGAGGCGGCGCAGCACCGTGAACAGGCGCTCGACATCGGGCAGCGGGAGGGTCGAGGTCGGCTCGTCGAGGAGCAGCACCCGCGCATCCTTGTGGAGCGCTTTGGCCAGCTCGACGGCCTGCTGCTCCGCGACGGAGAAGCTCGAGACGGGCTGACGGACATCGAGGTCGAAGCCGACCCGCGCCAGCGCCTCGCGCGCCTTCGCCTGCATCGTGTTCCAGTCGACGACCGCGCCCTTGGTGGGCAGTGTGCCGAGGAAGATGTTCTCCGCCACCGAGAGCGACGGCACCAGGCTCAGCTCCTGGTAGATGGTGTGGATGCCGGCGGCCTGCGCATCCGTCGGCTCCCGGAACCGCATGACCTCGCCGCCGAGGCGGATGGTTCCGCCGTCGGGCGTCTCGGCACCGGAGAGGATCTTGACGAGCGTCGACTTGCCGGCGCCGTTCTGACCCGCCAGGGCGTGGATGCTTCCCCGCTTGACCGAGAAGCTGACCCCCTTGAGGGCCTGGACTCCGAGGTATCCCTTGGTGATGCCCTCGAGCTGGAGCTCGTCCATGTTTCCTCTGCACTTCCTTGTGACGTGTGTTCTTCGAAGACCTGGTCGCTGCGCCCGAACCGATGACATCGGGCGCAGCGACTCCTGGAGGCGCTGCTTCGCGCCTAGTCGTTCGCCCGCACGTAGGTGTCGGCGGGCTTGTAGTACTGCTTGGCGTTCTCCGGCGTGACCACGGTGGTCTTGATGAAGACCTCCTTCTTGGGGCACGCCGACTTGTCGTTGTTGTAGGCGGCGACGGCCATCTTCACCGCGGCGACCCCCTGGTCCCAGGGCTGGTTGGAGGCGGTGGCCTGCAGCGGACCGGTCGGGTTGTCGACCATCTCCTTGACGACGTTCATTCCGCCGTCGTAACCGGCGACGATGACGCCGTCGCCCCAGATGCCTGCCTGCTGGAGACCCTGCTCGATGCCGCCCTCCATCACGTCGCTCATGCTGTAGACGATCTTGAGGTCGGGGTTCGCCGTCGCGACATCGCGGATGGGCGCGAGAGCCTTGTCCGGCTTCCACTCGCCGTACTTCGTCTCGAGCTTCTTCGTCGTGATTCCGGGGTGGTCCTTCATGACCTTCTCGTAACCCTTCATGAACCCGTTGAAGCGCAGATCGCTGAGGACATCGCCCGGGAAGCCGCCGATGCCGACGATCTTGATCTCGCCGGTCTCGCCGAACTTCTCAAGCGCCTTCTTCGCAGCGACCTCGCCGGCAAGGGAGCCGGTGTAGCCCTGGTCCTCGGCGACGTAGCAGTACATGTCCTTGACCAGCGAGGGGTCGAGGTTGGAGTTGACGGTCACCAGGGGGACGTCCGCGTTCTGCAGCGCGGCAACGGACGCGCCGACGCCGATCGGGTCGTTCGGGTTCATGATCACCACGTCGACGTTCTTCGTGATGAGGGTCTGCACGTCGGCGTTCTGGCGGACCGTGTCGCCGTTCGCGTCGAGGAGCTGGATGGTCGCACCCAGCTTCTTCGCCTCGGCCTGGCCGCCCTCGACGAGGGTCTTCCACCAGTCGCTGCCGCTGATGCCGCGCTGGCTCCAGCCGATGACGAGGCCTTTGCCCGTCTTCTTGTCGGTGTCGCTCGCGGCGGCTCCGTCGGTTCCGCCGCGTGCGCATCCGGTGAAGAGGAGCGCTGTGGCCGCGGCGATTCCTGCGACTTTGAGGATGGACCGGGTTCGGGTGCTGATCATTTTTCCACTTCCTTGTGAGGTGATCGGTGCGAGGTAGAGCTGGGGGTGTTCGTGCGCCGGGCGGCGCCACGTGGGGGGCGTGGAGCGGATAGTGCGTCGTGCGGGTGGTGCAGGTGGTGTGGGCGGCAACATCCCGGACCAAGGGGATGGACTTGTCCGGGATGCCGCCGCCGTCGGTCGCTCAGTCGAGCGGGGTGAAGACCCCGCGCTCCTCGAGCAGCTTGATGTTGCGGGCGCGCGTCTCGCGCTCGCGGGCCAGCCAGCCTTCCGACGGAGGAGCGTCGAGGTACTGGTTCTTGGGGTAGATCGGCTTCTCGTAGATCGCCGCGTACTGCTCGGTGCGCAGATCCTTGAAGCCGTTGAACACGCCGTTCGACTGACGGTCGCGTCGCAGGGCGTCGATGTCGATCGTCGTGCTGACGAAGGTGTCGCCGGCGGTCACGCCCGGCGTCTCGGTGATGATCTTGCCGCGCTGGTTGACGATCATCGACCGGCCGCCGAAGAGGTCGTTGATGACGCCGTCCGGACCGAGCTCCGGGCCGAGGTTCGGTGCGACGACGATCGCGTTGTTGAACAGCGCGTGCGCCTTGTTCTGCACCTCCCACATGCCCTGCGAGGTCTGCGGCTCGATCAGGGTGGCGCGGATGATGATCTCGGCGCCGTTCATGGCGAGCCCCCGGGCGATCTCGGGGTACGCGCCCTCGTGGCAGATCACGTAGCCGATGTTGCCGATGTCGGGCGTCTTCGCGACGGGGTAGATGGCGTCCATCACGTTGCCATCACCCTTCTTCTGAATCCACTCGTCCCACAGGTCGTGCGGGTTGGTGGTTCCGAGGGTGCCGCCCTCGAAGCCGTCACTGGTCGCCTTCGCGCGGCGGTAGATGACGTCGCCATTCGGGTCGATCATGAACGCGCAGTTGAAGTAGCGGTCTGGGAAGTCGTCGTCGGCGACGAGGTACAGCTCGCCGGCGATGTAGGTGTTCAGTTCGCGCGCGGCCTTGCCGAGCTCGTCGGTCTCCGGACCGGGGATGGTGCGGGCGAACTTCTTCTCCGCCTCGCGGTTGCCTGCGGTGAATGCCATGTGCATTCCCTGGATCGCCATCTCGGGGATGACGACGAGCTTCACCGGGTAGCCCTCGGTCGCAGCAACGCCGACCGCCGTCTTCATGAACGAGATGATGCGCTTGGTGTTCTTCAGCGCGTCTTCCGGCTCGACGATCGGGATCTGCAGCGGCGAGAGCGCTACGACTGTGTACGGCTCAGTCACGTCCAACTCCTTTGTTGATTGGGGTTCGTGTCGGCCATGTTAGCGCACTATCGGTCGCTGTCAAATGCGACTTTCGCGCCTCTGCGCTCTCCGATTGCACCGGGCGTCCAGTCATGCAGCGCTGGTGTCATGCAGTAAAAATGCAGTTGAGGGGCGCTTTACAGACGGCTCGTTTGAACCGCCATCCACCCCCGAGTCGGACACGCCTCATTCAACGCTTGAAAGTGAGCGCACTCACACGGCCGGTGGATCAGCTGGCAAGGGCAGCGAACGCCATCGCGATCGAGAGCGCTCCGAGAACGACCGCGATGCTCAGAGCGACGCGATGGGCCGCCGCCCAGGTCAGCACCGCCCGCCGAGGAGGTGCGGACGGAACGTCGCTCAGCTCCGCGGCCTTCGGCTCGACGCGCTTGGTCTTCACGAACTCGACGAGTCCGCAGCGTTTGCAGGTCGAGATGTACTGGTGGACGGCGAGTCCGACGCCGTAGTACGGGTTGACGACGATCCGGGTGCGGGCGCCGCAGCGGGAGCACCACCTCGGCCGTCCGCGAAGGTCGGACTCATCCATGGAGCACGACCGTCGCGGTTCGGCGCGCGCCACTTATCCGCACGGGTACCGCCTTCGGGGTCATCGGTCGCCGGGAGGGACCGGGACTGTTTCGAGGACACAGTGGCCCTCCCCACCCGAAGGGGAGGGCCACCGTGCGTCGTCGGGCCGGGGGCGCCGCGACGGTTTTGACGCTATGCGCACGTACGGCGAACCCGATATCCGGCGAACGCGGGCGAGCATCCGATCTGCGCACGCAGCGCGCTCCGACCCTCAGAACCGACACATAGAATCCCGGCATGCGATCGGAGGTGGTGGAGATGTTCGCGACCCGTCGTGTCGCGTCGTCCCGAGGGGTCGAGGAGGCTCGGGAGGCGCTGAGCGACGTCTTCCTGCCCATCGACTTCCCGTCGGCGCGCCCCTCGGATCCGATGGCGATGGAACTCAATGCGCTGCGGGTCGGCCAGGTCACGTGCGGATACATGCGATTCCGGGATGCGGTCCGCATCCAGACGGCGGAGGCGCAGAACTTCCACGTCGACATCCCCACGGTGGGTCGCGCGATGATGCGTGCGGGTCTGGGGACACCGGTCTACGGGACGCAGCAGGCGGCGGGCGTCTTCATGCCCGGTCGACCGGTCGAGCTGGACTGCGACGATCACTTCGCCCAACTCTCCCTGATGTTCCCCCGGGAGTCTCTGCAACTCGAGCTGGCCGCCTTGCTCGGCGAGCAGCTCCCGCGCCCCCTCGAGTTCAGCGCCGAACTCGACCTGGCGACCCCCGGAGGGCAGATGGTGCTCCACTCCCTCCAGCTCATCGACGACGCTTCGCAACGGGATGACGGCGGCCCATTGGCGTATCCACTGGTCACGCAGCGGTTGGAGCAGGTGTTGATGCACAGCCTGCTGTTCTCCCAGCCGCACAACTATTCCTCCACTCTCGCCGGCCCCGCTCCCGCGAGCGGGACGACTCCCGTGTCCCGGGCGGTGGAGGCGATGCGCAGTAGCCCCGCGCATCCCTGGACCGTCGGCGAGCTCGCCGCGGAGGTGTCCGTCAGCGTGCGCAGCCTGCAGGAGGGCTTCCGCCGGTCACTCGACACCACCCCGATGGCGTATCTCCGGCGCCTCCGGCTCCAGCGGGTTCACGACGACCTGGAGTCAGCGGAGCCGGGCAGCACGCGGGTCACGGAGGTCGCGGCCCGCTGGGGGTTCGTCCACCTCGGCAGGTTCGCGGCCGCCTACCAGCGGGAGTTCGGCGAACGCCCTTCCGACACCGTGCGTTCGCAGGGCAGGCGAGCCGGCTGACACTCTCATTGCACTCTCAGTAAAAGAGTGCAAACTTGCACCTCGTGACAGAAAGTGCACTTTCGACCCGCGACCGCCGCAAGGCCGAGACCGCGCGCGGCCTCAAGGATGCCGCGCGTCGACTCACCATCGAGCGCGGCCTCCACGGCTACACGATCGAGGAGCTGTGCGACGAGGTCGGCGTCTCGCGCCGCACCTTCTTCAACTACTTCGCCTCGAAGGAGAACGCCGTGATCGGCGTCCCGGTCGATGCCGACGAGTCCGGCGCCGCCGAGCGGTTCGCCGCATCCGGCGCACGCGGGATCCCGGCCCTGGTCGACGATCTCGTCGCCCTGCACCTCGACCGCTGGTCGTTCGGGGGCATCACCGCGGACGAGGTCGCCCAGCTCATCCAGGCCTTCGAACGCGAGCCGCGTCTGGTCGGCCACCTGCTCGCCGTCGCCGGCGCCGCCGAGCGAGACGACATCGAACTCGTCGAGCGCCGCGAGGGCCTCCCCGCGGGCGACCTCCGCGCCGCCGCCGCGGTGCAGCTCGTCGGCGGTGTGCTCCGCGCCGGCATCGAGGAGTTCTTCCGTCCGGACACGACGGACGATCTCCCCACCATCGTCCGCCGCCGCATCCGCGTGGTGCGCGAACTCTTCGTCTGACCCCTTCTCCCACACCCGAACGGACACCATGACCACGGCCATCGCCCCCGCGCCGATGCTGCTCACCAAGCGCCGCATCTGGATCATCTTCAGCGCCCTCATCGCCGGGATGCTGCTCTCGAGCCTCGATCAGACCATCGTCTCGACCGCCATGCCGACCATCGTCGGCGACCTCGGCGGCGTCTCGCACCAGGTCTGGATCACCACCGCCTACCTGCTCGCCACGACGATCGTGATGCCCGTCTACGGGAAGCTCGGCGACGTGTTCGGCCGGCGGTGGCTGTTCATCATCGCGATCGCCGTCTTCACCGCGGCATCCATCGGCTGCGCATTCGCGGGCGACTTCTGGACCTTCGTGGTGTTCCGCGCGATGCAGGGTCTCGGCGGTGGCGGCCTCATGATCCTGTCGCAGGCGATCATCGCCGACATCGTGCCGGCCAACGAGCGCGGCAAGTACCTCGGACCGCTCGGGGGCATCTTCGGCCTCTCCGCCGTCGGCGGTCCGCTGCTCGGCGGCTTCTTCGTCGATCACCTGACCTGGCAGTGGGCGTTCTACATCAACATCCCGGTCGGCATCGCGGCCCTGGTGATCGCCCTCTTCGCCCTGCGCCTGCCGAACAAGAAGGCGACCCAGCCGGTCGACCTCCTCGGCATCCTGCTCCTCTCGATCGCCACCACCTGCCTGATCTTCTTCACCGACTTCGGCGGCGACAAGGACCACGGCTGGAGCTCGCTGGGCACCTGGGCCTGGGGTGTCGGCCTGCTCGCCGCCGCGGTGCTCTTCGTGGTGGTCGAAGCGCGGGCGAAGGACCCGATCATCCCGCTGTCCCTCTTCCGCAACCCGATCTTCCTGAACGCGACCGCGATCGGCCTCGCCCTCGGGATCGGGATGTTCGCAGCCATCGGCTTCGTCCCCACTTTCCTGCAGATGTCGTCGGGCACGTCCGCCGCGGCTTCCGGTCTCCTGCTGCTGCCGATGATGGTCGGGCTGATCGGCACGTCCATCCTGTCGGGCATCGCGATCACCCGGACGGGGAAGTACAAGCTGTTCCCCATCCTCGGCACGATCCTCACCGGCATCGCGATGGTCTGCATGACGACGCTGTCGGCGTCGACGCCGATCTGGCTGATCTGCGTCTTCCTGTTCGTCTTCGGCGCCGGCCTCGGTCTGATCATGCAGGTCGTCGTGCTCGTCGTACAGAACGCGGTCCCCGCGGCGCAGATCGGGGTGGCGACCTCGACGAACAACTACTTCCGGGAGGTCGGTGCCGCACTCGGCACTGCGGTATTCGGAACCCTGTTCACCACGCGACTGACCGAGAACCTCACCAGCGTCTTCACGAAGGCCGGCGCCTCCCCCGCCGATGCCGCGGGCGCCACCGCGACGCTGAGCCCGGAGGCCCTCAACAAGCTCCCGGACGCACTGCACACCGGCGTGGTGAACGCCTACGCGGACGCCCTGGCACCGGTGTTCTGGTATCTGATCCCGTTCATCGTCGTCGCCTTCCTGCTCGCCCTCTTCCTCAAGCAGATCCCGCTCTCGGACCAGGCCGGCCTCGTCGCGCGGGGCGAAGCGATCGGCGGAGAGGAAGCGGAGCGGCTGGAGGCGGAACAGCGGGCGGCCGCCGAGGGCGCCGCCTCAGGGGCGGCGCCCAGGCCGTAGCTCCTACCGAGGGAAGGGAGCCGGTCAGCCCTGCTCGATGTCCGAGAAGAGTCCGGTGAACGGCGTCCCCGTTGCGACCAGGCGCTGGAAGAACTCGCCCGCGATCGGTGTGGAGACCGCAGCGGACGCGTCCTCGTAGCTGTCGAAGTACAGATCGAGCGTGCGGTGTGCGGGGGTGGGCGTGCCGTCCTCCTTGGGCCAGACCTTTGCGGCCTCCACTCGGAGAAGGCCCGGGAGGCGGCGGGCGAGCGCCTCGACCTCGGTGTAGTCGCGCTCGAACGCGGCTGCGTCGGCGGGGTTGTCGATGATGAGGGTGATCTTGGTGGGCATGGTGTCCTTCTTTCGTTATCGGTCGCTCGTGACGAGCTGTTCGGTGGATCGGTGTGTGCGGTTGCGGGTGTCGCTGCCCGCCGTCTCGAGCAAGCGCAGCCAGAGCTCGCTCATCGTCGGGTAGGCGGGTACGGCGTGCCAGAGCCGCTCGATCGGGACGGCCGCCGCGATGGCGATCGTGGCCGCGTGCAGCAGCTCGGCGGTGTCCGGACCGACGGCGGTGAAGCCGACGATCGTTCCGGAATCCTCGTCGATCAGCATGCTTGCCCGCCCGGTGTATCCGTCCGCGTGGAGAGCGGCACCCGCGACGGCGCCGAGGTCGTACTCGACCGGGCGCACTCGCAGGCCCGCCGCGGTCGCGCTCGCCAAGGTGTGGCCGACGGACGCGATCTCAGGATGTGTGAAGACGACCTGGGGCACCGCATGGCGGTCAGCCGTTGCGGCATGCCGGCCCCACGGAGCGTCGTCGACCTCGGCGCCGAGTGCGCGGGCGACGATCACGTCACCGGTGGCACGGGCCTGGTACTTGCCCTGGTGGGTCAGGAGGGCGCGACCATTGACGTCGCCGGTGGCGTACAACCCTCCGTTCGCGATGGGGATGCCGTCGCCGTCAACCACGCGGAGCGTCTCGTCGACGGAGAGCCAGCTCCCGGGTTCGAGCCCGACGGTCTCCAGGCCGATGTCGCTGGTATTGGGCCGGCGGCCGGTGGCGACCAGCACCTCGTCGGCTCGTACCGTCTCACCGTCACTCAAGCGGATGCGGATCGTTCCGTCGGTCTCCCGGGTGACCTCCGTCGGCTCCGCCCCGAGGAGGAGCCGCACGCCGTCGGCCGAAAAGGAGGCTGCCACCTGGTCGCGGGCGAACGGCTCGACACGGGGAAGGAGGCCGTCGCGGGCGATCAGCGTCACCGCCGTGCCGAGCGAACTATGGGCCGTGGCCATCTCGCTACCGACCACGCCTGCGCCGATGATCGCGAGGCGCTCGGGGAGGCGCTCGGCCGAGACGGCCTCCCGGCTCGTCCAGGGCTTCGACTCGGCGAGTCCGGGGATGGGCGGAAGGGCTGCGCTGGTGCCCGTCGCGACGACCACTGCGTGCTTCGCCACCAGAACCGTGGCGCTCCCGTCGGACGCGGTCACCTCGACGGTGCGCGGACCAAGGAGGCGCCCGTGGCCGCGCACGAGCGCGATGCCGGCACCCTCGAGCCACTCGACCTGACCATCGTCGTGCCAGTGCGACGCGAACCGATCCCGGCGCTGGAGTACCGCGGCCGTGTCGAGCTCCCCCGTGATCGCCGACGCGGCGCCCGGTAGGCTCCGGGCCGCGCGGAGGGCGGCCGCGTCGCGCAGCAGGGCCTTCGTCGGCATGCAGGCCCAGTACGAGCACTCGCCGCCGACCAGCTCCGCCTCCACGATCACGACGGAGAGACCGCCCTGCACCGCGCGGTCGGCGACGTTCTCCCCCACCGGGCCGGCGCCGATGACGATGACGTCGTACTCCGCCCCGCTCATCGGTCGTTCGCCTTGGCGGTCCGGCTGAGGCGGATGGCCGACACCAGGAAGAAGGCGCCGCCCAGCGTCGCGTAGCCGGCTAGGCCCACCAGGGAGGCCGAAGCTCCGGAGGACTGCAGCGCGAAGGCCGCCCCTGCCAGCACCGAGATGCCGCCACTGAGGATCATCGGCCACTGACCTCCGAGAGAGCGCCGCGAGATCCCGACGATGAGCTGCACCACGCCGGCCGTGATCGCCCACAGACCCCAGACCAGCAGCACGGCGGCACGGCCGGACGTCACTGCGAAGGCCAGACCGATGGCCGCGAGGAGGCTCAACCCCATGTTCACGTACAGGAGGGCAGCCGATCGGGTCCCCCGCGAGGCGCGGTGATCGATGACCGCGGCAACAGCGTCGAACACCGGGTAGAGCACGAGGAGCGTGGCGCTCAGCGGCGTGATGGTCGCCGCCGTCACGCCGACGATGATGGCCCAGACGATCGCGAAGCCGAATCGGACGAAGTAGAGGGTGCGCAGGGACGAGGCGATGGCCGCTGGACGCGCCTCGGATGTGGTGGTTGTCATGCCGTTCCGTTCTCTCGTAAGTCGATGTAGAATGACTAGTAACTCTACATGCGTCACCCTAGTCACAAACGAGCGGTGTTCGCAAGCGACCCGGAAAAGAGCCACCTATGATCGAGAACGTGAAGACGTCGATGCGCGAGCTGTTGGTCGGCGCCGCGACGGAGCTGTTCTACGCCGAAGGCCTGCGCGCGGTCAGCGTGGACAAGGTGATCGAACGCGCCGGCACCACCAAGGTGACCTTCTACCGCCACTTCAAGAGCAAGGACGACCTGGTCGTCGCACACCTCGAGCTCCGTGCGCAGCAGGAGCGCGACGGGATCCTGGGGGCGATCGCCGCTGCGGACGGGGACCCCGACCGGGTGTTCCAGCTCATCGCCGCCCAGCTCGGGGAGTTCTCCTGCCTGCAGGGCTTCCGCGGCTGTCCCTTCATCAACGCCGCTGCCGAGTACCCCGACCCGGAGAGCTCCGTCCGCCAGACGGTCGACGCTCACCGCGCGTGGTGCAAAAACACGTTCCGCGAGATCGTCGAGCCCCTCGGGCTCGCGGATCCGCGCGGCGTCGCCGACGATCTCATGCTCATCCGTGACGGCGCGATGGTCGCCGGCTACCTCGACCCGGCCGAGGAGCTCGAGGCGTCCTTCCTGCGGAGCGCGAGGGCGTTGACGCGCTCCCACTGAGCGACGGACGTGCGTCCCGGCGGCCCCTGGAACCTCGGCAGCATCAGTGCCGCGAGCCTCCCGTTGCGAGGTAGTCGTGCACCATCTTCACGACGCTCGCGCCTTCGCCGACCGCCGCGGACATCCGCTTGACCGAGCCGCTGCGCACGTCGCCCACGGCGAAGACGCCCGACACCGAGGTCTCGAAGCGCTGAGTCCGGGAATCGATGGCACCCGACCGCGCTCCGGTGAGGAGGAACCCGCGCTCATCGCGGTCGATGTCGGGACCGAGCCACGCGGTGGCGGGGATCGCCCCGATGAAGACGAACAGGTGCGCCGTGGCCAGTTCTTCGCGTGCGCCGGACCGCCTGTTCTCCACGGTGACGGCTTCGAGACGGTTCCCTCCGGCGGCTTCCACGACTTCGGATTGCAGGTGCACGGTGATCCTCGGGTGATCCTCGACCTGGACGACCAGGTACCGTGACATGTCGTGGCGGAGGTCCGCTCCGCGCACGACGAGGTGGACGCGAGAGGCGCTTCGAGCGAGGAAGACGGCCGCCTGCCCGGCCGAGTTGCCGCCGCCCACCACGACGACCGGATCGGTTCCGCATTCGCGCGCCTCATTGATCGTCGCCGCATAGTAGACGCTCGTGTATTCGAAGCGATCCAGGTTCTTCGCCCCCAGACGGCGATACTCCATCCCGGACGAGACGACGACGGCGCGAGGGGAGATCGTCGTCCCGTCGGAGAACCGGATCGTGAGCGCGCCGCCGGCGGAGTCGAGGCCCCGTGCGTCGGCCGGCGCAAAGACGGTCGCTCCGAATTTCACCGCCTGAAGACGAGCGAGCTCGGCGAGTTCCGCCCCCGATATCCCCGCGGGGAATCCGAGATAGTTCTCGATCCGCGCGGATCGAGCGGCCTGCCCGCCCGTGGCGATGGCATCGGAGAGAACGACCGACAGCCCGTCCGAGGCGGCGTACACCGCCGCGGCCAGACCCGCCGGCCCGGCGCCCACGATGAGCAGGTCGCAGGTCGGCCGGGGTCGGGTGGTTCCGATGCCGAGCGCCTTCGAGACCTCCACGATGGACGGGTTGCGCAGGATCCGCGAGCCGGCGACGATGACGACGGGCAGATCCGCGATGTCGAGGCGAAGCCTCTGCACGATGATCTCCGCCGTCTGGTCGGCGTCCAGGTCGACCAGACGATGCGGTATCCGGTTGAGAGCGGCGAAGTCGAGCAACCGACGCGTCTCCGGCGAGAAACGCGAACCGACGATGCGAAGCCCCGCACCGGACCCGATCGCCATCGACCGCCGGATGAGGTACGCGCGGAGAATGAGGTCGCCGAGCACAGGGTCGCTGGTGACGATCCGGTCCAGCGCCGGAATCGGCACGGCGAGCACCGTGCCGTCCTCGAGTGCGGTGATCGTGGCGAACGAGGGCTGCCCCTCCAGCAGCCCGATGTCGCCGACGAAGCGCCCCGGTCCGTGGACCTCGGCCCGCACATCCTCCCCGTCCAGGGCCACATCGTCGACGATGACCCGCCCCTCGACCACAGCGAAGAACGAGCCGGGCGGCTCACCCGCCCGCGCGAGCACCTGCCCCGCCGAGACATGCTCTCTCACGCCATGCTCGCTCAGCGCCTGCAGCTGGGGCCCGGTGAGCCGGGGGTACGCTCCGAAAGCGTCCGGGGTCTCCTCCTCCGACACGTCGGGATGAGGGCCGCTCACCACACGTAGTCCTCGTCGAGGTAGCACCATCGCCAGCTCTCGCCCGGTTCGAGCGAGCGGACGATCGGATGCGTGTCGTGCAGCGCGTGAGCGCGCGCATGCCTCATCGGCGAGGAGTCGCAGCAGCCGACCTTGCCGCACGTCAGGCACAGCCGGAGATGCACCCAGGGCGTGCCCAGCGCCAGGCAGTCCTCGCACGCTCCCGGTGTTCGCGGAGCCACAGGACGGATGTAGGCGATGTGGGGATCCCGGCGATCGCTCATGGCTCACCTCCTCCCTCGCCGGCGCGGGCACTCTTCCGTGCCCGGCGGCGCTGCGTCATCGCATCGTCGAACCACCGGCGCAGGACGGCGACAGGTGCCGCCCCCGCCTGGCGGGCGATGACCTCCCCGTGATCCAGGATCATGAGGGTCGGCACGGCCTGCACCGAGAAGCGCGACGACAGCCGTGGCGCCCGGTCGACATCCACCTTGACGAGCTTCACCTCGCCTGCCCGTTCGGCGGCGAGCTCCTCGAGCACCGGGCTGACCATCCGGCACGGGCCGCACCACGTCGCCCACATGTCGACGATCACCGGCAGGTCGGCGTCTTCGGCGACGCCTGCGAACGTGTCGTCGAGAGCGTCGGCGATCCACGGGAGCGGCTTGTGGCAGTTCCCGCACCGAGGGCTCCCGCTCGCGACGGCGGGGACGCGGTTCTTGCGCCCGCAGTTCGGGCAGCGGATGACTCTGGTCGCGTCGGCGGTGGTCATACCGCGGCCTCGGCTTCCGCTTCGGACTCCGTCGACGACCCGACAGCGTCGACGACGATGTCACCGTCACGGACGTCGATACGCACCGTCGAGCCGTCCTGGACCGCACCCGAGAGCAGTGCGCGCCCCAAACGCGTCTCGATGTCGTGCGAGATGTATCGGCGCAGCGGTCTGGCGCCGTACAGCGGATCGTAGCCGCGCTCCGCGATCAGGCGTCGCGCCTCCGGCGTGACCTCGAGCGCGATCTGGCGTTCCGCCAGCCGGCGCGACAGGTCGCCCATCAGCAGATCGACGATCGACTCGATCTGGTCCAGGCCGAGCGGCGCGAAGATGACGATGTCGTCGACCCGGTTGAGGAACTCCGGCCGGAAGCGGCCGCGCAACTCCGCGAGCACCAGGTCTTTGACGTCCTGGGGGATGCCGCCCTCGCTGTCCCGGGAGCCCGTCAGCAGGTGCTCGGCCCCGATGTTGGAGGTCATGATCACGATGGTGTTGCGGAAATCGACCGTCCGCCCCTGGCTGTCGGTGATGCGCCCGTCGTCGAGCACCTGCAGCAAGGTGTTGAACACATCCGGATGCGCCTTCTCGATCTCGTCGAAGAGGACGACGCAATACGGCCGGCGACGCACGGCTTCCGTGAGCTGGCCGCCCTCGTCATAGCCGACATATCCCGGAGGGGCGCCCACCAGCCTGCTGACCGTGTGCCGCTCCTGGTACTCGCTCATATCGAGCCGGATCATGGCGGACTCACTGTCGAACAGAGAGCTGGCCAGCGCTTTGGCGAGTTCCGTCTTGCCGACGCCGGTCGGCCCCAGGAAGATGAACGAGCCGATGGGACGCCGGGGGTCGCGGATGCCGGACCGTGCGCGGATGATGGCGTCCGAGACCAGTCTCACGGCCTCCTCCTGGCCGACGACACGCTCATGGAGCACCTCGTCGAGCTTCAGCACCTTCGCGCGCTCCCCCTCCTGGAGCCGAGCGACGGGGATGCCCGTCCAGGCGGCGACGATCTCGGCGATCTCCTCCTCGGTCACCACTTCGCGCAACAGCCGCTGCCGGCCCTGCTTCGCCTGAAGCCGCTGCTCTTCGGCGGAAAGCTGCCGCTCGAGCTCAGCGAGCCGGCCGTAACGTAGCTCGGCCGCGCGGTTGAGGTCGTACCTGCGCTCGGCGTCTTCGGCCTCGCGACGTACCTGCTCCAGTTCGCTGCGAAGCTCCTGTACCTTGCGGATGGCCTGACGCTCCGCCTCCCACTGGGCACGTTTCGCGTTCGCCTCCGCTTGCAGGTCGGCGAGTTCGCGTCGCAGCTCATCCAGGCGGATCCGGCTGGGCGTGTCCTTCTCCTTCTCCAGCGCCGCCTCCTCGATCTCGAGCCGGGTCACGCGCCGGGTGAGCTCATCGAGGTCGGCCGGCATCGAATCGATCTCCGTCCGCAGCCGGGCGCAAGCCTCGTCGACGAGGTCGATGGCCTTGTCGGGCAGGAACCGGTCGGTGATGTACCGGTGCGAGAGAGTCGCTGCGGCGACGAGCGCGTTGTCCTGGATCCGCACTCCGTGGAAGACCTCGAGGCGTTCACGCAGCCCGCGGAGAATCGAGATGGCGTCTTCGACGCTCGGCTCATCGACCAGAACGGTCTGGAACCGTCTTTCGAGAGCGGCATCCTTCTCGATGTGCTGCCGGTACTCGTCCAGGGTGGTCGCGCCGATGAGGTGGAGCTCGCCGCGGGCGAGCATGGGCTTCAGCATGTTTCCCGCGTCCATCGCGCCTTCGGTCGCTCCGGCGCCGACAAGGGTGTGGAGCTCATCGATGAACAGCAGGATACGGCCCTCGGCGGCGACGACCTCGGCCAGGACGGCTTTCATCCGCTCTTCGAACTCGCCACGGTATTTCGCGCCGGCGACGAGTGCCGCGAGATCGAGCTGAAAGACCGTCTTGTCGCGGAGTCCTTCCGGGACGTCGGTGTTGACGATCCGCTGCGCCAGTCCCTCCACGATCGCCGTCTTACCGACACCCGGCTCTCCGATGAGCACCGGGTTGTTCTTCGACTTGCGCGACAGGATCTGGATGACCCGGCGGATCTCGGTGTCCCGTCCGATGACCGGGTCGAGCCGGCCGGCGCGCGCGTCGGCCACCAGGTCTCGGCCGTACTTCTCCAGCGCTTCGTAGGTCTGCTCGGGAGTGGCAGAGTTCACGTGCTGGTTGCCGCGAACGGCGGTCAGCGCGCTGAGGAAGCTCTCACGGGTCACACCATTGCTCTGCAGCAGGCGTGCGGCTGCACTGCCGCTGGGGTCGTCGGCGAGCGCCAGCAGCAGGTGCTCGACCGAGACGTAGGAGTCCTTCAGCCGGTTCGCCTCCCGCTCCGCCCGGTCCAGGGTCGCCGCGAGGGACTTGGAGAGGAACACCTGGCCGGGCGTCGCACCGGGGCCGGTGGTGCTGGGCTTGCGCTCGATCGAACGCTGCACCTCGGTGAGGAGGACGCTCAGGTCGACGCCGGCTGCTTCGAGCAGGCGTGGGATCAGACCGCCTTCCTGCGTGAGCAGCGCGAGCAGGAGATGCTCGTTCTCGGTTTCCGTCTGCCCGTTGCGGCTCGCGATGCTCTGCGCCTCCTGCAGGGCCTCCTGTGACTTCTGGGTGAGCTTGTTCATGTCCATGGCGGAGTCTCCTTTCCGGAGCGGATCACCGATCGCCGTCCCTCGAGCACGTCGATCCGACCGAGGAGATCGACGACGAGGGCGATGGCGGCGTAGTTGAGCGACAGGTCGGCGTGCAGCCGGACGACGCGTCGTACCTGTTCCGGCGCGTCGGGCGCGAACCACAGCCGACCCGACCCGTCGGCTCGGGCGGGGATCAGCCCGAGTTCGTAGAACCGCCTCACCAGGTCGGGATGGACGCCGGCGGCGATCGCAACCATCCCGAGGTCCAGACGGGGTGGGATCACCGGAAGGAACGGGGAACTCATGATGACGACCTCGGATCGAAGGAGGATTCGCGCTTCAACTGCTCGAACAGTTCGCGTTCGCGGTCGTTGATCCGTGGCGGCACCATGATCTTGACCCTCGCGAACAGGTCGCCCGGCTTCCCATTGGGCTGAGGCATGCCTTGGCCCTTCAACCGCAGCCGTCGGCCGCTCGACGAACCGGCCGGAACACGGACGGTGATCGGGCCTCCCGGGGCGCGGGTGGAGACGTTGGCCCCGAGCGCGGCCTCCCAGGGGGAGATCGGCAGGTCCATCTCGATGTTCTTGCCGTCGAGGCGGAGGCGCTTGTCGGATCTGACCCTCACCGTGATGACCAGGTCTCCGGCCCCGCCGTCCTGCCTTCCGGCACGTCCTCCACCGGAGACCCGGATGCGCTGCCCGTCGAGGGTGCCCGGCGGGATCTGGATCTCGAACGTCTGGCGATCGCCGTCCGGCCCGGACAGGATGATCGTCCGCGGGCCGCCGCGGAAGGCCTCGTCGACGCTCAGTTCGAGCTCGGCCTCGGAGTCCATCCCGCGCATCGACCCGAAGACGTCGCCGAACAGGTCGTCCCAGTCAACTGACGCGCCACCCGGGCCGGCTCCCGCCTGCGCGCTCGACCAGCTAAACCCCGATGCCCCCGGCCGGGCCCTGGTGCGGCCTCCGCCGCGTGCACCACCGGCGCCCTGCGAGGCGTACTCGCGCTCCGCCCCCGCGTAGTGGCGGAAGTCCGGTCCGAACCGGTCGTACTGCGCTCGCGACTCGGGGTCGCTGAGCACGTGATACGCCTCGCTGATCTGCTTGAACCTGTCCTCGGCGCCAGGCTGCTTATTGACGTCCGGATGGTACGTTCGCGCCAGCTTGCGGTAGGCCCGCTGGATCTCCTTGGCGTCGGCCGATCGCGGGACGCCGAGGAGCTGGTAGTAGTCGTCGGCCACGGCGTCACTCCCGCGCTGCCGTGACGACCACGCCGGCGGGCCGCAGCAGTCGTTCGGGAGCGCCGAATCCGAGTCGGGTGACGGCCACCACCGTCCGCGGCGGGAGGTCTTCGCTGTCGATGACCGACACGACCTCGTGGATGCGCGGGTCGAACGGCACGTCGACCGCATCGATGCGCGGGTAGCCGAGGCGCTCGAGGGCGACGACCGCCTGTTCGCGGATCGACTCGATGCCTTCGGCGAGCGGATCGCTCACCTGCTTCGCGTAACTGACCGCATCCGACAGCCCGTCCACGACGGGGAGGAAGACGGACGCGGCGCGAGCGCGCTCGGCGTCGCGGGCCACGGTGAGTTCGCGGGCGGCTCGCTTGCGGGTGTTGTCCAGATCCGCGGCCGCGCGGCGCCACCGATCGTCGAGCTCCGCGAGGCGAGCATCCCGTTCGTCCTGAGGCTTCAGGGGCGGACTGTCCGCCTCGTCGGGCCGGCCGGCAGCCGCGAGTTCCGCGTCGCCCTCTGCGCTGCGCGCATCCGAGGTCTCCATCTCCGCGGGGCCCTTCAGTTCCGATCGAAGTCGGCGTCGACGACGTCGTCGTCGCTGTCGTCGGTTTCGGCTGCGCCGCCGGACGAGGACGTTCCCTGGGGTGGTCGGGCGACGGACAGGGCGGCGTCCATCTGCTGCAGTTCGCTCGTCAACTCTCGCGCTTCGGACGCGGGGACCTCGCGCCCGACGGCGTCCCTCGCCTGCCCGATCAGCATCTCGGCGCGCGACCGCTCGTGCGCCGGAACCGCCTCGCCGTGCTCCGCGAGGGCCCGTTCGACCCGGTATGCGGCAGCATCCAACTCATTCCGGGCGTCAATGTCTTCGCGCAACTGCTGATCCTCCGCACGGTGCTCCTCGGCTTCGCGGACCATCCGCTCGATCTCGGCCTGGTCGAGCGTCGTGGTGCCGCTGATCGTGATGCCCTGCTCCGCTCCAGTGTCCTTGTCACGGGCGGTGACGTTGAGGATGCCGTTCGCATCGATGTCGAACGTGACCTCGATCTGGGGCTCGCCACGGGGAGCGGGCCGGATGCCGGTGAGCTGGAACCGACCGAGGACGCGGTTGTCCGCTGCGCGCTCGCGCTCGCCCTGGAGCACCACGATCTCGACCGAGTCCTGGTCGTCTTGGGCGGTGGAGAACACCTCGCTCCGGCGGGCGGGGATCGTGGTGTTGCGTTCGATGATCGTCGTCATCACCCCACCACGCGTTTCGACCCCGAGCGAGAGCGGCGTCACGTCGAGCAGGAGGACGTCGCTGACCTCCCCCTTCAAGACTCCCGCCTGGATGGCCGCGCCGATGGCGACGACCTCGTCCGGGTTCACGGTCATGTTGGGGTCCTTGCCCCCGGTGAGCCGCTTGACCAGGTTCTGCACCGCGGGAATCCTCGTCGAACCGCCGACGAGGATGACTTCGTCGATGTCGTTCTCGGTGACCTTCGCGTCCTCCATCGCCTGACGCACGGGGCCGAGGCAGCGCTCGACCAGATCGGCGGTGATGTTGTCGAACGTGGCGCGCTTGAGCGTGGTCGTCAGATGCTTCGGACCTGCGGCGTCCGCCGTGATGAACGGCAGGCTGACCTGTGTCTGGCTCACCGTGCTGAGTTCGACCTTCGCCTTCTCGGCCGCCTCGAACAGTCGCTGGAGCGCCTGGGGGTCCTGCCGGAGATCGATGCCGTTCTCCTTCTGGAACTCGTCCGCGAGGTAGTCGACGATGCGGCGGTCGAAGTCGTCTCCGCCGAGGTGCGTGTCACCCGCCGTCGACCGCACCTCCACGACGCCGTCCCCGACATCGAGCAGGCTCACGTCGAAGGTGCCGCCGCCGAGGTCGAAGACCAGAACGGTCTCGTGCTCCTTCTTATCCAGCCCGTACGCGAGCGCCGCCGCCGTCGGCTCGTTGATGATGCGGAGCACATCCAGACCGGCGATGCGCCCGGCATCCTTCGTCGCCGTGCGCTGGGCATCGTTGAAGTACGCCGGGACCGTGATGACAGCCTCCGTCACCTTCTCGCCGAGGAACTTCCCGGCATCGTCGGCCAGCTTGCGCAGGACGAGCGCGCTGATCTCCTCCGGCGCATACAGTTTGCCCCGCACGTTGAACCTGGCTTCGCCGTTCGGACCGGCCGCGATGTCGAATCCGACCGCTTTGGCCTCTTCTTGGATCTCGTCGAAGGAGCGCCCGATGAAGCGCTTGGCCGAGGAGATCGTGCCTTTGGGGTTCAGGATCGCCTGCCGCCGGGCGAGCTGCCCGACGAGTCGCTCACCGGTGTCGGTGAACGCGACGACAGACGGAGTCGTACGGGCTCCTTCCGCGTTCGGGATGACTTTCGCCTCGCCTCCCTCCCATACCGCGATCACCGAGTTGGTGGTGCCGAGGTCGATGCCGACTGCTTTGGCCATGGAACGCTCCTTGTTCGTGGTGCCGGCGGGTCACGCGCCCGCGCACGCCGCACCCGATCGCGAGTGTGGGCCGCCGGGTGCCCGTTCTCTTCGGCCCGCGAGGGCGAAAGAAACCCGGGCGACTGCACTGCCGGGTCGAACCGATGAGGGTACCGTTAGGGCCGCGGAGTTCACACCATGAACGCATCCAACGATCCGGACCACCTCGCACACCTCGATCCCGACCCCGAGGTGCGGCCCGGGTTGTACGACATCTTCAGGACGGGCTCCCGGATGTTCGAGCGTCCGTCCACTCGCGAGACGCTTCGCCTCGCCGAGGCGTCGGCGAGAGGCATCGCCGGGTGCACCGTTCCCGCGGTGTTCGTCGCGCCGCAGGGGCATCTCGTCCGATACTCGGGCAAGGAGGACCGCCGGCTCGACCTGCTCGTGGAGGCGCGAGCAGGAGTCAGCGGCGTTCTCACCCCCGCGGACGATGACGCGTGGCGGTATGCGCTCTTCTTCCGCGGGACAGGGAAGGTGAAGGGAGCCTTCGTGCTCCAGGCGACGGCGGAGCCGTCGAGTGCGGAGATGTTCCTCCTCCTCGCGTTGGCGGAGCCGACCGGAGCCGCGTTGGCGGCGGCGGAGCTGATCGCCCGTGAGCGCCGTCAGGCCCGCGAGCTGCGCCGGCTCGGCAAGGCGCAAGTGGCCTTCAACCGCACGATGGCCGCCACGATCGTCCAGTTGAACGCACAGCAGCAGATCCGCGACGCGATCGTCTCGGCCGCGGGGTCGGGGAAGGGCGAGGCGCAGATCGTCGAGACGGTGAGCGACATCACGCAGCGATCGACCGTCTTGCAGGACTCCTTCGGCAACGAACTGGCGCTCGCCGACATCACCGACTCGTCTGACTCCTCCGCGATGTTCGTGAGCGCCGGAAATCTCTCAGCAGGCGGGCGCTCGGACACCGGCTGGCGATCGACGCCGATCCGCTCGCGCGGGGAGACCCTTGGTTTCATGGGCATCTACGACCCGGAGAACAGCCGGAGCGACGACGACCGATTCGCCGTCGAGTACGCGAGTGCGACCATCGCGGTCGAACTCGCTCATCGCCGGAACCTCGCCGAGGTCGAGCTGCGGCTCGGTCGGGACCTGGCGGACGACCTCGTCGCCGGCACCAGGGTCGGGGACGCCCTCGCGCGAGCCGAAGCGCTCCACTACGACCTCGGCGGCTTCCAGCGGGTGGTGCTTGTCGCCTGGGAGACTCCCACGCCCAACGGGGTCGAGGTCAGCGCCGCGGTCCGCTACGCGCTCGCCTCCATGCACGCGCCCGCCCTGATCTCACGGCGGCCGGAGGCGACGCTCGCGGTAGTCGCAGACGGCCACGACCTCTCGAGTCTCTACGAGAGGGTCTCTGCCGCCCTCACCAGCGTGCGGGGCACGATCGGCATCGGCGGACGGTGCGCCGCCCACGACCTCCCTCGCTCGTTCGCCGAGGCGGCTCGCGCCATGCGCATCCGGACGGAATCCCGGCAGCCGCTCGGCCTCTCCAATCACGATGACCTCGGTCTGCTCCGCATTCTCGACACCTCGAACGACGGGGCCAGGCTGGAGCGCTACGTCGACGAATGGCTCGGACCCCTCATCACGCACGATCGGCAGCATCACTCCGACCTCGTCCGCACCCTCGCCGTCTACCTCGACTCCGGTGGCAACTACGATCGGGCCTCGTCGGCCCTCATCATCCACCGGAGCACGCTCCGCTATCGCCTCAGCCGGATCCGCCAAGTGAGCGGCCGTGATATCAACGACCCCGAATCCCGGCTGAATCTGCACATCGCCATCCGCGCACGGACGGCACTGCGCGACAACCTCCGCTGACTCAGCGACCGCGCTCGAGACGGAAGACGCGCGGAGCCTCCCCGGGCCAGACCGAGAAACGCTCACCGAGCTCCACGCGGACCTGGGACCCGTCGAGGTCGCGAACGTCGTCGTGCACGCCGAGCGCCAGCGACGTCCCCTCTACAGGCGAAAGCCCGTCTCTCTGCTCGGGCCCGCGGTGGCAGCGAAGCGTCGTCCGCCGATCGAAGAGGATCGCCCCCTCCTCGATGGCGCCTGTCTCGATGAGGCGGACGCGATCCAGCTCCTCCGTGAAGGCCGCCGGATATCCGCGAACCGCTTCTCCGAGTCCGTCATCGGCCATGAGCAGGACGAAATGCTCGGCCTCTGCTCGAAGGATCTCCACCACCGCGGGCAGCGAGGACGCTGAGGGATCGAGCCGGGTGCCCTCGACAGTCCGGAGCACGGTGACGAGTTGCCGATCTTCGGCCTCCGTGAATGCGCTGGCGATCATTCCGGCCAGCGATTCGATGTGGTCGGGGCTGTCGGAGACAGCGGTATCGACGAAATAGTGACGGGCAACGCGGAAGTTCATACCGAGGATCTGCTCGGACTCGTCGGCAGCTCCCTGCGCCTCCGGCCGATCGGAGAGGGCGTCCGAGAGGCGCTCCCGTTCGTCGAGGACCCGGCGGAGGCCCACGGCGAGCGCCTCGATCCGCGCCGACGACAACGGTTGGCGAGCGAGGCGCTCAGGCTCCCCGGCATCCCATTCGCCGATCTCCTCCTCGAGCCTCTGTTTGAGGTGGCCTTCCTCCGCCCCGGTCGCGTGAGTGGCGTCCGGGATCAAGCGGAGCAGACGCTCGTACTCGGAAGCCGTCTCGTCGTCCGCTGCGTCCGGCAGGGCTCCGGACGCGCCGAGGAGCGCCGACAGCTGAGCGCGATCGAGGAAGCCCGGCAGTCGCGAACCCTCCGTGGAACCCGTCGCCCTGCTCTCCGTCTCCCAGTTGTCCCATCGGCTGAAGGGCGTGCCCCTGTCGATCACATCTCGCGCCGCGAAGATATCGCGCCAGGAGCCGTCGGGAAGCAATGTCGTCTCGAGACCGGGGTCGGCCGGATAGCGGTGGTCCTTCGTGTCGGCGAGGTACCGGAGCCACGCAGATAGGACGAGGAGCCCCGCCCGGACCTCGGTGCGGGCGGAGCCCTCCTCATCCACCGCGAACAGTCGCCGGAGCTCATCCGCCGCGACCGTGGCGTCCTCCGGCCGCTCGGCGTCGAGCGCGAGCTTGACCAGCTCGACCATCGCCCAGACCCCGTGCGACCGCAGGAGATCGGGCTCGTCCGCCGCAGGGGACTTCACCGCGAGATCGCGGATGCGGGTGACGATGCGACGCGGCATCCCGTCGAATTCCGGTCCACCTTGGCGGAGGATGTCGGACCACTGCCTCGTGAAACTGCGGAGGCATTCGTCGACGTACTCGGACGATCCCGTGGCCGGCGCTTCCAGAGCCCGAACCGTCGCCGCGTCTATGAGGACATGGGCCACCTGCGGCGACAGCACGACGTCCTGTTCGACCTCTCGCAGACTCCGGCTGAGCATACTTCCCCGGATCGACGATTCCTTTCGAGACAGCTCGATGTGATCGGATTGCGCCACCCACACTCCTCGAACCACATGTCCGAGAACGTCCAGAGCGCGCTCTGCTGTGGCCAGCGCCCCAGAGCGCAGGTTGGTCCCGATCGCGTCCTTCAGCGTGGCGATCTCGTGTTCGGTCTCCTCATACGGTGTGACCGCGCCCGGTGGCTCCAGCTCGATGCTCGACTGCAGCAGTCGGACGATCCGACCCGCTGTTGCCGCCTCGACGGGCGATGCGGTGATCACCCGGAACGCCGTGTCCCCGAGCCGCGTGCGCTCCCCCGGGTTGACGTCGAGCACGATTCGGGGCGGGACGTACTCCTCAGCATTACTGCGAACGTCCGATCGGCGGTGACGGGCCGGGATGCCGAGCGACGCGATCGCCTGCCGGACGACCTTGGCTCTGATGCCTTTGACAACGCGCCCGGCGTCGGGCACCGGCACCTCGAGCGTCGAGACAGATTCTGGAGATGTGCGCACGATCGAATCCGGTGCCAGGAGTTCGTCCAGCCCCTTCGTCGCGCCCGAATACCGTTGCGCCATCAGGTCGAGGCGATCGGAGAGCGTCTCGACCAGCGACGACCGCACCACCTCATCGAGCCGGGAAGGCTGGCCGAAGAGCCGGGTGAGCCTCGACGTCGACACCAGAAGCAGGACGGCGGTGGCGACGAACCACGCGAACGCGACCACAACGCCTGTCGCGCTGGGCAGCCAAATGGTCTCGAGCGCCATGACGATGTTCGCCGCCAGGCCTACGCCGACGAACCATCCCGCCCCGATATACGCCAGAACCCTTCCTCGAGACGCCCCGATCGCAAGGGGAGCCTCCGCGAAGAGTTGCGCCGCGATCGCCAGCCCCGCGAATCCGACCGACAGGAATGTGGTCTGCACCTGCCAGATCGCCACGTCCGATCCCTCAGTGGGACGAAGGTACTGGCGAACCCACAACGGGTCACCGGCATAGTGCGCGACGCCGATGAGCACGGCAGCGACCAGGACGCCGCCCACCGAGATGATGACCTCGCGCCGCCTGACCTCGGCGGGTGCCGGCGGAGCGCGATGCTTTTCGGACATGACGCGACACTACTCACTCGCCCGAATCCGCGTACGGTGACCGGCAACCACAGAGCAGAACGGATCGACGAGGAGGACATCATGGGCATCGACGACAAGGTCGACGCGAAGGGCGACAAGCTGAAGGGCAAGGTCGACGAGGTCATCGGCAAGGTCACCGACGACGAGTCTCGCGTGGTGAAAGGCAAGATGGAGCAGGCGGAGGGGAGCGTGAAGGACACGGTCGCCGACGTGAAAGCCCACCTGAAGGACAGCGCCGAGAAGTCGGACGACGATCGTCGGGACGACGCGGACACGCTCTAGGGCGGTGATTCGACCCCGCCCGGATCAGCTGGACCGCAGCAGCCGCGCCAGCGCCAGCCCGGCCGCTGAAACCAGCGGAGCCGATGCGATCACCAGCGCGACCGGATTCGGGCGGAACGTCGGTCCGTGGGGCCCGCCGATGTAGGCGCCGATCGGTATCGCGTAGCCGCCTCCACCGCCGCCGCTTCCCTCGCCTCGCATGGCGCTGTTCGGATCGTCACCAGACCCCTCCCCGCCTCCGAAGCCGAAGACGACGATCGCGACGGGGAGGATGTCGTGTCCGTCGAGCGTGGTCTTCTCGCCGTACGCGAGCCGCGCGCCCCAGGAGGGCACGTAGTCAGCCAATCTCTCGATGAGGTTCGTCATGGCTTGACGGTACGCGCGTCGGTTGCTCGCGACCAGAGGTAGTCCCTCCGACGCCGGCGGGGCCCCCATCTCACGCGTCGCGCCCCCGCTTGAACTTCTCAGCCAGTCGCTTGGCCATGCCCGTGGTCTCGTCCTCCACGCGTTGTGCCAGCTGTTGAAGCCTGCGCAGCGAACGGATGGCCGGCGCCTTCCGGTGGCTCGACTCTTCACTCGTCTCCTCCAGCGGCACGACGAACTCCTCGTCGGCCACCGTGACGACGTAGGCGGAGTCGTCCCCGTTCAGGGTGATGGCCACGGGCACAGCCGCCCCTGTGTCCGGGTCGACGGAGACCGCATTGATCGAGATTTCGACGTGCGGTCCGTCGTCCGTCGCGACGATGTCGACTTCGGCGAGCGGGCCCCCCTCGATCGCAAGGACGAAGTCGTCCTGCGCGGGTGTCCTGTCCTCTTCGTCCGTCTCTGTGGCCATGATGATTCCTTCGTTGCGTCGGTTGATATCGCTGCACGCTATGCGGCGCCCTGAGGAGGAACTACGTCCTGTCCGGCCCAAAGACGTGCCGCGACTTCACCTGCGAGGACGGGCAGGCACCCTCGCAGCCGCTTCTGCCCGTCCCGAGGGTCGCTGTCGACAACGCGGCGGTTCGGCTTCGTCATCCCGGGCGTTCCCGGCGACCTCCTACAATCGTTGTAGCGTCGCGTGCCGGTGGCAGTCTGTGCCAGGCATGGAGGCGTCGGACCCAAGGACTGTCGATGATTTCATCACTCCTTTCCCTCTCGCGTGACTGACCGCGAGACGACCAGGCTCATCGTCTGGAGCAGCGAACTACGACGCGTTCACCGGCGCCTCCGCGACGCCGTGCGCGTCACGCAGGAGGCACTCAGCGGTGGCGGCGACGTCGAGCACGTCGGCCGCGACCTGCTCCTGTACTGCCACGGGTTCTGCGCTGCGCTCGACGGCCACCACCGAGGCGAAGACCGGGCCCTCTTCCCGGCGATCGAGGAAGCCCACCCGGATCTGGCTCCCGTGCTTCGCGCGCTCGAACAGGACCACTCGATGATCTCGCATCTCCTGACGGAGCTACGGGCAGCGCTCGACCACGCGGTCTCCACCGATGACCTCGACCGCCACCTGGGCGGCATCGCCGCGATCATGGAAAGCCACTTCCGCTACGAGGAACAGCAACTCCTCACGGTCCTCGAAGGCCTCGAACTGGACGCTGCCGTGACCGACGTGCTCGGCCCATTGTGACCGGCACGAGAAAACCCCCGGATCCCTTGTAAAAACCGGGATCGCGGGGGTCTTCGTGGCGGTACCGGTGGGATTTGAACTCTAGTTCGGGGCGCTCGGACCGCGCGGTTCTGGTACTACTCCCGCGTGAAATCAACGAAGTCGGCCCTTTGTCATCTCATAGAACCGCATACGATCTCGCACGTTTGTAGTCAAAATGTAGTCAAGCGCTCGACTCGCTGATGTTTAAAATACTGTGATGTCTCAGGACATCTCTGACGTTTCTGCATCAGGACATCTCTGACAGTTCGTGTCTCAGGACATCTCTGACAGTCCCTGATTCTTGCGTGGGCCGCGGGGTCCTCGGGGGTTGCCGCTGCCGACGTATTTGGTGCCCGGCGCAGGCCAGGGGTATTCGGCCAGGAGGGTGCCGTGGGCGTCGAAGATCAGCAGCCGGTCGTTCTCTTCGACCCGGTAGGCGATTTGGCCGGCGAGGCTGCGGCTGACTTGGAACTTGGTGCCGCGAGCATAGACGGTCCCGTTGGTTTGGATTCGAGTCATCCACGGGCCGTCGTTCTCCCCGATTGGCGTCGCCGGTTGCGCGGGCGGACGAGGTGGTTCGACCACGGGTGTCGCCGCCCAAGCCAACGCGGGGGTGATCCTTCCGGCCAGCCCCTGGTGCGGGCGCTCGGTGTTAGGGATCAGGTCGAACGCGTCGAACTGGGCCTGCTACTGCTCGAGCGTGGCCGCGAGTGGTTGCTTGTCGAGGAAGCGGAACAGGGTCTGGTGGAAGCGTTCGTTCTTGCCCTGGGTGGTCGGCTTATTGGGTTCCCGGTGATCGGCTCGACCCCGAGCGAGCGCAGATAGGCGACGAGCTGCCCCAGAATCCCGCGCCGGGACGGGTTAAACGCCAACCCGTTGTCCGACAGCAGCCGCTGCGGAACACCATGCGCTTGGATGCCTTTGCTCACCACCGCGATCGCCCCCTCGGAGGTCTCACGCAGGACACGTGGGAGGCGACAGCGAGCCGGGAATGATCGTCGATGAGCTGAGAAATCACGCACTTGCGACCACCAGTGAGGACGTATTCGGTCGCGTCGAGCTGCCAGCACGCGTTCGGCGCCGGATAGTCGAACCGGCGATATGACGCCTGCGGCTTTTTCTTCGGCTCCAACCGGGCGACGCCCTGGTCGCGGAAGATCCGCGTCAACGACGCGATCGAGGGCACTGGCTCCATGCCCAGCGACAGCATCTTCTCGTGAGCTCTGATCGGTCCATCATCCAGACCCGACACCTCCAGCGCCGACCGCACCCCGACCGCCCGCTGCACCGCCTCGTCCGCGACCGTCGACGGGCTGACGCGGTTCGACCCCAGCGGATTCCTAATCGCTGGGCCGCGATGCGTGCCGCGACTGCGGGTGAGCCCACCGTCCACTGGGGCGGTCAGCCGCGGAACCGATCCCGTGAAGCGCGATCATCACCGCTCCGGGCTCACGTCGTCACGGATGGCGCCCTTCGGCGGCCGCGGGGGCCATCTGGTCAGCAACCATCCGCTCGAGTTCGCTCCCGCCCGATGGAGGCCGCCATCAGACGCCTCCCGGGTCGAGAAATGTCGGTAGAACTCCTACCCCACCCGGCATGCGCTGCGAAATCGTCAAACCGCCAACTCGGCGGCGGCTGCTTATCCGCGGTCCCACTGCGCATTGTCTTCCAAAGCTAGGCGTCGTAGCGGAACGACGTGACGACCGCTTCGTTCGCCCCGAGGGCCTCGATTCCGATGATCCGGCCGGTGAAGCCGCCCGCCACCTCGGTCGACACGTAGCGTCCATCAATCGAAGCCAAGGGGTGGAAGCCATCCGCGACGTAGCCGAGCTCGATTCGGTCCGGGCCGCTCCGCTCGCCGTAGTGCGTTTGCGGCAGCACTGTGCGCACGGCGAGTCGGACCTCCGCCGAAACCTCGGCCGACTCTAACTCTTGCTGCAGCGGCCCGATGACTGCGCGCGCGGCCAGGACTCCGCCGACACGCTGCACTCCAACCCAGTGCGCGTCGTCGATTCGTACGACGAGGGCCAAGTCCCCGCGCGCGGCGACGGACGCCTGCCATTCAGCATCGGTCGCGCGCACGCCGACCAGGTGGACGGCCTCGGTCTCTTCCGGCGCACGCCCGGGCTGCAGAGTGAGGCCGGCGGCGTCGAGACCAGCAAACCGGTGCGGGTCGATTCCCGGCGCGATCCATCGCGGCCCCAAAGTCGCACTGTCGAACGTGTCCTCGAACGACGCCTCACGGTCGGCGACCTCGAAGCGGTCCTCACGGACGACCGGCCAGTCATCGATCCAGTCGATCCCGACCAGGAAGGTCTCGCGGCCGTTGACATGCCAGCGCGGGAAGGAGCCGCGCTGACGGACCCCCAGGTGCACCATCGCCCAGGACCCGTCGGCCAGCTGGAACATATCAGCGTGGCCGGTCGCCTGCACCGGATCCGACGTGCTGCGGTGGGTCAGCAACGGTCCAGGATGCTGCTCAAACGGCCCTTCGATCGAACGGCTCCGCGCGACCGACACCACGTGGCCGGTGTGGGTGCCGCCCTCGGCAGTCACGAGATACCACCATTCGCCGCGCCGGATCAGGTGGGGGCCCTCCGGGTGGGCGAGCCCCGTACCCGTTGTCAGGATCCGATGTTCGCTGAGAAGCTCACCGGTCAGTGGGTCGACGCGCACCTGCGCGATCCCATCGGCCAGCGGGTCCTTCCAGGTGAGGAAGCATGCGCCGTCATCGTCCCACGCGAGGTCGGGGTCGATTCCGATGGTCCCCTGGGTATAGACGGGGTCGCTCCACGGCCCGGCCGGATCCGTCGTGTGCACGATGAGGTGGCCTCGCTGAATCTCGTCCAGATTCGTGGTGACCAGCCAGAAAACGCCGTCGTGATGGCGCAGCGTCGGAGCGTATATTCCTCGGCTTGCGCCCTGCTCGCCGCGGGTGACGACAAGTTGAGACGGGCGGTCGAGCACGTTGCCGATCTGCTCCCAGTGGACAAGGTCTGTGCTGTGGTGGATCGGCACGCCGGGGAAGTACTCGAAGCTCGAGGTGGCGAGAAAATAGTCGCCCTCCACACGGCAGATCGTCGGGTCGGGATGGAACCCGGGGAGGATCGGGTTCGCGCTCATGCAGCCAGGACCCAGCTGCTTCTCCGGCTAGAGCCGTGCAACCAGCACGAGTTCTGGATGGCCGTGGGGAGGGGCGCCGAACACCCGAAACGAGTGCACGAGTTGCCGCACGCACAGCTCGGCAGCTCGGTCGCCCGCAACGCCAGCTGGTCGCGGATGGACGTGAAGTCAGTCATTCTTCTGGACCTTTCGTGCATGTCTTGATGGTGCCCGCCGACGAGGGCGCGTTACAGCTGACCCCGAACGATGGGAGATTGTGCGTCCCGACCAGACAGCGCTCACCGGGGAATCCGCTCTGGCTCAGCCGCGGCAACAGAGTCGACCGCGTCGGCCGGACGGTCGAGCGTCACTCGCGGCGCGATGATCGCCACCCCCTGCGGTTCGAGCGTCATCCCCAAGGCGTCGCCACCGGTCAAGAGGTCGGTGCCGTCCTCCCTCACCGTCACCGCGGTCGCACCGTGGTTGATCAGGAAGAGCGCTTCCCCGCGCTGTACCGTCTCCACGAACCCGTGCTCCAGATCGACGACCGGCGTGCGCACCTCGACGCCGCTTTCCGCGATGAGGTGGGCGACCAGCGTCGCCGCATCCTGACGACTGAGTCGGGTCGCCAGGTACCACGCGGCTCCCGCCCCGTGCGCCCGACGGGTGAGCGCCGGCCAGCCACTCAGGTTCCCGCCCTCGAAGACGGCGCGCACGGCGGCGTCCCGAACGTGGACGGACTCGCTCCACTCGGCCCCGGTCACCGCCTCCGCTCCGAAGACGTCGCCGCGCACCCGCACGGTGGGGGCGACTGTCGCCTCCGGCGTCACCGGGATGGCGCCGGGCCGCGCCCATGCTCCGCCCAGCGGCCAGAACTCTTCGACCCACACGCCGAGGGTCGACTGCAGGTCACCAAGGTAGCCGCCGAGCCGCACCCGCAGGTCCTGGTCGACGATGCCGGTCTGGCTGGTGACGAGCACGGTGGACCCGGCGCGCACGGCGGCGTCGATGGCGGCGGACTGGGCATCGGTCATCACGAACAAGCTGGGAACGATGACGATCGGATATCCGCTCAGGTCTTCGTCGCCGCGGGTGAGGTCCACCGTCAGGCCGGCCTCGGTGAGTGCGCCGTGCCAGTGGGCGGCGAGAGCGAGATAGTTCGAGGTCGTGGGAAGCCCCGCCTGTTCGATCGCCCACCGGCTGTCCCAGTCGAAGACCACGGCCGCTTGTGCACGGGTCTTCGTGCCCAGCACCGACCCGAGCGTCGCGAGCTCAGCGCCGAGCTGTTCGACCTCCCGCCAGATGCGCGTGTCCGTTCCCGCATGCGGCAGCATCGCGGAGTGGAACTTCTCGGAGCCGGCCGCAGACTGCCGCCACTGGAAGAACAAGATGCCGTCGGCACCGCGAGCGAGCGCCTGATACGAGAGCGCGCGCATCTGCCCCGGCGCCTTCGGAACGTTGGCCGGCCGCATGTTGACGGCACTGGTGGACTGCTCCATGAGAAGCCACGGCTTGCCTCGGCCGAGCGAACGCATCAGGTCGCGGGCCATCGCAGAGCCGCGGGCCGCGTCCGGATCAGCGGGATCCGGATACAGGTCGTCCGAGACGACGTCGACGTGCGGAGCCCACGCCCAGTAATCAAGGTTGCGGAAGGTGCCCATGAAGTTGGTGGTGACGGGAATGTCCGGCGTGAGTTCGCGCAGGATCGCCTTCTCGTCGAGAAAGCACGCCAGCAGCTCGTCAGAGCTGAAGCGGTCGAAGTCGAGCGACTGCGTCGGGTTCGGGAAGGCGGGCGTGGCACGTGGCGGCAGGATCTGCTCGAACGACCCGTATGTCTGCGACCAGAAGGCCGTCCCCCACGCGGTATTGAGTGCGTCGATGGTCTCGTACTTCGCTTCCAGCCAACGGCGGAAGGCGGCCGCCGACTGATCGCAGTAGCAGCGGGAGACGTGGCAGCCGTACTCGTTGTTGATGTGCCACATGACCACGGCCGGGTGCGCGCCGTAGCGTTCCGCCAGCTTCCGGGTCAGCCGCGCTGCGGCGCGCCGGTAGGCGGGGGAACTCGGGCAGTACCCCTGGCGCGACCCCGGGGAGAGCCGGATGCCGTCGACCGTCACCGGTAACGACTCGGGGTACTCGTGCGAGAGCCACGGCGGCGGTGCGGCGGTGGCCGTGGCGAGGTCCACCTTCACGCCGTTCTCGTGCAGCAGATCCAGTACGTTGTCGAGCCAGCCGAAGTCGAAGCGGCCCTCCTCCGGTTCGAGCAGCGACCAGGCGAAGACGCCGACGGTGACCATAGTGACGCCTGCGCGACGCATCAGGTCGACGTCCTCGTCCCACACCGCCTCCGGCCACTGCTCGGGGTTGTAGTCGCCGCCGAACCAGGGGCTGTTGTTGAAAACGGGACGCATCGGATCGGGCTTCCTTCGACTGTTGGGGGGGTTACTTGATCGCGCCGGCGCTGATGCCGTCCACGATCTGGCGCTGTGCAAAGAGGTAGAAGACGACGACCGGGACGATCGAGATCAGCGTCGCCGCGAGGAGGATCTGCGGCTGCGGGGTCTCGGCGGAGACGAAGCTGGTCAGCCCTCGCTGCACGGGCATCAGGGAGTTGTCGTTGAAGATCACCAAGGCCATCAGGTACTCGTTCCAGACCGCGAACGCCTGGATCACGGCGACCGCGGCGAGACCGGGCTTAGCAAGCGGAAGCATGATCCGGAAGAAGATGCCCAAGGCCGAGGCGCCGTCGAGCGCTGCCGCCTCCTCCAGGTCTTTCGGCTGGGAGGCGAAGAAGCTGCGCATGATGAGCGTCGAGATGGGGATGCCCGTGGTGATCAGGATGAACACGTAGCCCTGTCGGGTGTTGGCCAAGTCGAGAGCCAGCAGCACCTTGTACTGGGCAAGGAACATCGCGGGCGCCGGGATGATCATCACGGCAAGGATCAGAGCGGTGAACACGCCCTTTCCCTTGAAATCGAGCCGCGCGAGGGCGTAGCCGGCCAGGCTCGAAACCAGCAGGATGCCGGCTACCGCACACAGCGTGTAAATGATGCTGTTGGTCATGTACACGCCGAGGTTGCCCTTGACCCACGCCGTAGCGAAGTTCTGCCATTGCGGCACGGCGGGGAGCAGCGCGTCGCCCTTGAGGAGTTCCGGCAGGCTCTGCATCGAGCCGGAGATCATCCAGAGGATGGGGAACAGCGCGCTGAGCGCCGCGGCCACCAGCAGGGCGTAGAGGGCCACGCGTCCCGGCCGCAGCGGCCGGCGGCCCGTGCGCGCCTCAGCCATCGCAGTCTTTTCGCGCGTACCGACGTAGTCGGGCGCATGGGTTGTCGTCGTCATGGTCGTCTTCCTTTCCACTCAGGCGTTCGCGCGGCGCCGCGAGAAGCCGAGCTGGAACAGCGACAGGAGGATGAGGGCGCCGCCGAAGATCACCGACATGGCGGCGGCCGCGCCGTAATTGTTGTAGGTGAAGGCCTGCGTGAAGATCTGGAGGGTGGGCACCATCGTGGTGTACCCAGGTCCCCCGTTGGTGAGCACCTGCACCGTCCCGAAGATCTGCAGTGCCGCCAGCAGCGTCAGGAGGCTGACCACCGTGGTCACCGGCGCGAGTTGCGGCCAGGTGATGTAGCGGAACTTGGCCCAGCCGCGGGCGCCGTCGAGTTCGGCGGCCTCGTAGAGGTACTTCGGGATGTCCTGGAGGCCGGCGAGGAACAGGATGAAACCGAAACCCCAGTGCAACCAGAGGAACACGCCGATGACCGCGAGCATCGCGACGTTGGGGTCGTTCAGCCAGTCGTGCCGGAGGAATCCCAGTCCTACCCAGCCGAGGAGCTTGTTCACGACGCCTGAGCGCGGATCCAGCATGGCCGAGAAGACCATGCCGACCACGACCACCGACAGCACGCTCGGCAGGTAGTAGACGGTGCGGAAGAACGTGCGGCCCTTGCGGACGGCGTTGACGGCAAGCGCCATGACCATGGCGACGCCATTGCCGACGATGAAGCCGACCGCGCCGAAGATGAGGACATTCTTCATCGAGGCCCAGAACGGGGCGCTCTTGAAGGCGGCCTGGTAGTTGAGCAGGCCGACCCAGGGGGTGTCCGGGCTGACGCCGTCCCACGCCTGGAAGCTGAGCACGATCGACTCGACGAACGGCACCAGGGTGAACACGGCGATCAGGGCGATCGCGGGCACCAGGAACAGGTAGCCGGTGAGCGACTTGCGGCCTGCGATGCGGCGCCGCCTGCGCGGCGCTCCGAGGGAGCGCCGCGCAGGTGTGGTGCTGAGGGTGGTGGTCACTGGCTGGCGTCCTGTGCGTTCTGGACGTCGGCGAGCAGGTCCTTGACCGTCATCTGACCGAGAACGAGGCTCTGCACATCGCGGTTGATCGCGTCCGTGACCTGGGCGCTGAACGTGTTCGGGATGACCTGCTGGTTCTTTGCGGCTGCTGCGAAACCGGTCAGCGTGTCCGGGAGCTTCGAGCCGCTCAGGAGCGACGGGCTGGTGGGGATGATGTACGCCTCCTTCGCGAACACCGCCTGCTGCGCCGGCTGGGTGAGCCACTTCACGAAGTCGAGCGATGCCTGCACGTGCTGACCGCGCGGGTTGATGACGGCGCCCTTTCCGGGGACGCCCGGGGAGCGGGGGCTGTACTTGGCGTCAGATGCCTTCGGCAGCGACAGCGAGAAGAACGCGGTGTAGTCCGGAGCCGTCTTGTGGGCCACGGAGACGCCGGGCGATGCGTCGAAGATCGTTCCCACACTGTGCTTGGTGAAGAAGTTGGTCTCCACGGTGGGGTTGTCCGTCGAACCGCCCGGGATTGAACCGCCCTGGATGGCGCCCGCCTTCTTGAGGTCGGCGATCACCTGGAACGCCTTGGCCCATCCGTCGGACGTCCACTTGTAGTCGCCGGCGAAGGTGTCGTTGATCTGCTTGTCCGTCAGCCAGTTCGAGGCCAGGTACTGAACGAACTGGGGCGTGAGGGATGCGGCGACCGAGAAGCCGCCGTTGGGGTTCTTGTTGCTGGCGGCCAGCTGCTTGATGAGGTCGGACACCGTCTTCGGCGGCGTGGACGCCGTGATCCCGGAGTTCGCCGAGTCGGAAATGAGACCGTATGCCTGGTTCTCCCAGTGCACCGTGTAGATGCCCGGCTTCACGCCCAGGTTGTTGCCCTTCGCGAAGGTGGCGAGCTTGATCACCTCGGGGGTGAAGTTCTTGCTCCAGTCGCCCTTCAGGTCCTTGGTCAGGTCGAGCGCCCAGCCGGCCTTGTAGAAGGGGGCCATGGAGACCGGGTTGAACGACGAGTAGATGTCGGGCATCTGCTTGGACTGCGCATCCGCTTGGAGCTTCGGCAGGTAGTCGACCGGGCCCGGCGTGTCGATGGTGACGGTGACGCCGGTGTCCTCGCCGTACTTCTTGGCGAGCTCGTTCAGCACCGCCTCCTGGCCGCGGGACTGGTTGAGGAACGTCAGGTGCACGTTCTTCTCCGCCGTCGCGGAGGGAGTGGCGGCAGGGCTGCTGCCACTGCACCCGGTCAGCAGCAGGGCCGCAGCGGCGACGGTCGCGCCCGCTGCCAGGACCATCCGCCGATTGACTTTGGATCGATTCAACTTGCGTGGAAGCATTCGTCCTCACCTTTGAAAGACGCCGGGGCGATCCGCCCTGGCCATGTGGAATGGGATTGCGAGACTTGAACCCTGAGTCTCTTATAGAGTTCGCATGTGGATGGTATCCAGTGCGACTCGAGGATGTCAATTCTTAGTCGCTGATAGTTTTAAGAAAGTTTGGGCTAGGGTTTCGGCATGACGAATACGGTCGGCGTCCGGGGCCGGCGCGGCAGCTACGCCAAGACGAAGGAACGCCGCCGGGCCATTGCGGAGGCAGCCCTCGAGATCGTTCTCGAGAAGGGGCATACCGCCCTCATCACCGCCGACGTCGCCCAGCGGGCGGGCCTGAGCGAGCCCGGCGTGCTGTACCACTACCCCACCAAGGACGACCTCCTGCTCGCCGCCCTCCGACTCTCCGACGAGTTCGAGTGGTCGACGATGCCGCTCGGCGAGTCCGTTCGACGGGCACCGGCCCGCGCTGCCGAGAGCCTGCGGCGCATCAACGTCGTCCGGCTCCACACGGCGATGTTCGGGGAATCCAGCGACCCGTCTCATCCCGCGCACGAGTACTTCAAGGAGCGCTGGCGCGCCGGTGATGAGCGCATGGAGGAGAGCATCCGACGCCTGCAGGCCGCCGGCCTCATCGATACGGCGATCGACCCCCACCGTGCATCCCGCTGGATCCACACAGCCTGGGAGGGCCTTCAGCTCCAATGGCTCGCCGAGCAGGACTTCGACATCGCAACCGAATTGGAGCTACTGATCGAGCGGATCCTCGGCGTCACGATGGACGAGATCGATCGGGCGACGCAACACCGCGACTGAGGCCTACAGCGTCTCCCCCGCGTCCGCCAGCAGCGTGCTGCCGGTCATGATCAGCGACAGGTCGCTCGCCGCGAACAGCACCACGCGGGCGATGTCGTCCGGCGTGCCGAGGCGACCGATGCGGCTGTGCGTCATGACATCGAGCGGCGGCAGCTCGATGCCGGCCGCAGCCGCCTGCTCCGCCGCAGCCTCGCCCGCCGCCATGTTGCCCTCGGTCGGCACGAAACTCGGGGCGACGCCCAGCACACGTACACCGAGTGGCGCCAGGTCCACGGCCAGCGATTTCGTGAGCCCCCGCGCTGCGTGCTTCGAGCTGACGTACGCGGCCATCCCCGGAAACGCGACCTGGAAACCTGCGGTCGAGATGATGTTGACGATGACTCCGCCTGAGCCGTCGGCGGCCATCCGGCGGGCCGCTTCCCGGGAGCCGAGGAACACGCCGCGCGCGTTCACAGCGAAGACGCGGTCCCACATGTCGTCCGGCATCTCGAGCACAGGTGCATTGGGGAACAGGCCGGCGTTGTTCACCCAGATGTCGAGGCCCCCGAGCTCCGAGACGGCGAGGTCCGCGGCTGCGATGACGGAGGCGGTATCGGAGACATCGGCGCGCGTTCCGATCGCAGTGACGTCGTGGCGCTCGGCGAGGTCGGCAGCGGCCGCGCGGGCGAGTTCTTCGTTGAGATCGACGATCAGGAGGTCGGCCCCGGCCTCGCCAAGGCGGGATGCGATGGCCTTGCCCAGGCCCTGGGCTCCTCCCGTGACGACCGCTCGCCGTCCGTCGAGTGAGATCAGTTCGGAGACAGGGACGCCGGAGACATCGGCGAAGGGATAGGGCACAGGGACCTCCTCAGGGCGGGGGAAACAGGTATTGGCAGACTATGCCATAACCTATCTGCGAGCAATCCGCTAGCGTCGGATCATGGTTGGGAACCGCAGCAGAGGAGGTCGGCCTCCCGTCGCAGACGAAGACGACCTGCGGGCGCGCGCCATCGCCGTCCTCCAGCGGGACGGTTACCGGAGGGTGACCATGTCGCAGATCGCGGCGGAGACCGGCGTGAGCGTCCGGACGCTCCACCGCTACTTCCCCGCCAAGGCCGACATCGTCTGGGGCGGAATCGAAGGGTCCCTCGACGCACTCCGGGCGGGCCTGGAACACGCCGACGACACGCTCCCACCACTGGAAGCCATCACCGCCGTCGTCGCCGCAGTCTTCGACCAGGACGCCGACGAGGTCACCGTCGGCCGCGCCAGGATGCGGCTGATCGCCACCGAGCCCGAGCTGGAGAGTACGCGTCCCGACACGTACCGGGAATGGCGGGCGCAGACAGTCGCCTACTTTGCGCGCCGACTCGACCTGCCTGCGGACGATGTCGTCCCGCAGGCAGCCGGAGCGGCCGTCCTGAGCACGATCATGAGCGCCCTCTCCTGGTGGGCCGTGCAGGACGACTCGGACATCTCACCCGGGGCCGCGGTCACTCGCGCCCTGCACGGCCTCAGCAGCGCTACTCGGACAGATCCTCGATCCGCATGACGGTATCGCCGTAGCGGGCGAAACCGTGGCTCCGCGGCCGGCCGTCGGCGTCCTGCCCGAACAGCAGTCGCGTCCCCTCGTCGAGACCCGACCACGAGGCCCGCAGGCGCATTTCACCGTCGACATCCCCGGTCAGCTCGAGGTCAGCCTCGTAGACCGCGCCGCCCATCATCGACCCGTTCGATCGCTCCGCGCCGTTGAGGACATTGTGCCCGTCGTCGCTGTAGTCCACATAGTGCGAGGTCGCGGACCAGGTGCCGCGGCCATCCGAGGAGCGGTCGAACTCGAGGTAGCCCGAGTGCGCTCCAGCGATGCGCCCGGACGGCACGAACTCGGCGGTACGGCCGAGCAAATGCTCCACACCGCGACCACCGATCGCTGAGGGCGTCGTCGCCGGCGTCGCGACGGCGGGCACCGGTTCCCCTGGCGTGTGGTCGCTCAGCTGTGCGATGCGGATGCGCAGCTCGGGACCGAGATCGCCGTCGCTGCCACGTCGCATCTCCATCCACATCGCATGGCGTCCGTCCGGGTGCCACGACATCGGCGAAACGTAGACCCACGAGTCGTCCGCACTGTTCAGCGGTACACCGACATAGCCGGGATCGGTCTTCGAGCGCTCAATGTCGATCAGCACCGGACCGATATTGCCCGACCGGAAGCGGCGGACGCCGTCCACGGCGTACAGGTACAGCGCCCACGCCATCGGCATGGTCACCAGCGTCGCGTGCGGTCGCGGCACCAACCCGAGGAAGGCCGGGTTCGTACGCACCGACGCCCGGGAGGTCATGACGATGCCGAGCCGTTCGTCGGGAGAGAAGATGGTCGTCTCGTCGTAGCCGGGTGCACGCGTGATCGGCTCGAGAGAATCGGTCAGGAGGTTGTGGACCACAGAGTCGGTGAGCGGGGCGCCGCCGTCCCCGACGGCCGAGATCGCCGTGCCGCCGTTGACGAATTGTTTGACCTCCCCGCCGAGCATCGGTCGCGCCGTGAAGTACCCCTCGCGCTCAGGATCGGGCGAGAGTGCGTCCGTGCTGCTGATGAGGACGGGATCGACGATCGTGTAACGGTCCTCGTCACGGCGCAAACGCCCCAGGGCGACGACGGCGGTCATGTCGGTCCGGAGGATGGTCCACGCGATCCTCTCACCGTCGGGCGAGACGATGATCTCCGACCAGTGGTGCGAGGTGAGCGGGTCCGCAGTGAGGTTCCACGGGTACTCGACCGGGATGAGCTCGACGGTCTCGGCCCGATCGAGATCGGGTGTCGCCTCGAGCACGTGGTCGCCCAGCAGGATGCGGCGGTTGTCCGTGTATGGCATGTGACGGATGCCGTTGGCCGTGCGCTTGCGCTCGACGGGGCCCGCGAAGATCTCGGTGAAGTCGGAGCCGTCGTCGTCCACGACCGCGGCGCGCAGCCAGTCAGCAGGGTCTTCCTCTGTACGGAAGAGCAGGAACACCCGGCCCGAAGGCGTGTAGGTCGCGCTCGGCGCCCGGACATACGCGGGGAGGGGCACCGACGAGATCCGAATTCGGCCGAGCGAATCGTCCACGGCCTCCTGCACCTCCTGGGCGGTGTTCCCGGTGGCGCCGGTCATACGGCGGCTTCCTCTCGGCTGGCGGCAGTCGCCCAATCCCGGACCCGGGCGGCGACGGCGGCGGGAGGCGCGTCGATTGCGAACACACTCCCGTTCTCGTCGGAGGCGAGGGGCTCCAGCGTCTCCAGCTGGGAATCGAGGAGTGCGCTCGGCATGAAGTGGTCGGGGCGCGCCTCCATCCGCTCCCGGATCAGGTCCACCCCACCGCTGAGGTGGGCGAAACGCACGGCGGCGCCCGCCTCCTCCGCGATGGCATCCCGGTACGGGCGACGCAAGGCCGAGCAGGCGACGACGACTCCACGCCCGGCCTGCACCTGATCGCGGATGGTCTGCCCGACGGTGAGCAGCCACGGGCGGCGGTCGTCGTCGGTCAGCGGCGTGCCGCCGGCCATCTTGTCCCGATTAGATTGTGGGTGCAGATCGTCGGCATCCACAAAAGGCACGTGCAGCAGCCGTGCGAGCTCCCGGCCGACCGTGGTCTTGCCGGAACCGGACACCCCCATCACCACAATGGAGGGCGGTGGCGTTGAGGTGATCATGTCAGCGAACCGCCTTCACCTTGGTGAAGATGATGAGTCCGCCGATCAGAGCGAACACGGCCCCGATCAGGTAGAGGGCGGTGTAGTTCTTGTCCGCTCCGACCGCACCGATGGTGATGATCAAGGGCGCGATGAGCGGGGCGATGGCGCTCGGGATCTTCTGTGCGAAGGCGACGACCGCAAGGTACCGGCCGGCCTCGGCACGGCTGGGCAGAACGGCGAAGACGATGGCCTGATCGACGACGCTGAAGGCCGCGATCGCCAGCTGCATGATGACCGAACCGATGATCAAGGGGAGCAGCGAATGCGCGAAAGCCTCAACGCACGCCCCCGCGACGAAGAGCAGCGAACCGATCAGGGTGAAGAGCTTGCGGCGGCCCAGCTTGTCGGAGAGGAACCCGCCCAGCAGAGCACCACCGGCCGCCGCGACCACACCGATGATCCCGATCGCCGCGACCACACCGGCGACCTGGATGACGGGGATATGAAGGCGTTGCGCGTAGAAGAAGGTGCCGAACGTGGTGTTGAAGTAGAGCCCCATGAAGAAGATGAACCGACCGAGCCAGTTCCACCCGAAGTCCGGGTACTTGCGCGGGTTGAAGACGTAGGAGCCGAACAGCGTCTTCACACCGATGGCGTCGTTTCGGACGATAGCCCGTGAGCTCCCCTCGCGCTTGATGAAGACGAACGCCAGGATCAGCACCAGGCCGATGACTGCCGGGAGAACGAAGATCATCAGGGTGGACGACACCACCGCGTAAGCGATGCCGATGCCGAACACCGGCGCGATCTGGGTTGTCACCCCGGTGAGCGCAGAGGCGCGTCCCCGCTGCTCCTCCGGGACACGGTCGGCGAGCATCGTCTGGATTCCCTGACCGGCTGTCGCCCAGCCCAGCAGGCCGACCACCCAGCCGACCCCGACGAGGAAGATGTTGGGGGCGACAGCGATGAACGCGACCGCCACCAGACCCACCAGCCCTCCGACGACGATGAACGGGGTCCGTCTGCCGAACGGAGAGCGCAAGCGGTCGCTCCACACGCCCAGCAATGGGCTGAGGACGAGATAGATCAGCTGAGCCGTGCCCGTGACGTAACCGAGCACCTCCTCGTGACCGGGGGCCAGTTGCGTGACGCGCACCGCCAGGGAGTACGTCAGGGGCACCATCAACGCCAGGCTGGCGCCGAAATTCGCCACCGTGATCCAGAACAGGAAGCTGGCGCTGACCCGCTTCAGGGGCGGTGCGACGAGGTCGGGCCCGTTCACTTCCTGGTTCTGCGGTCCCGCGGCGGGGCCAGCCGTCGTCGGCAGGACGGTGGTCGCTTCGACGCGTACGGCGCGGGAGGATTTGGTGTCGAGATTGCTGTACTTGCGCATTGCGTTGACTCCTTCGTCAAGTGAACAGTGTTCGGGCGGCGCTTACCAGTCATGGACGGTGCCGTCGGCGAGACGGTTGTAGGGCAGATAGGCGCGGATGTAGGGGTACTTCCCGGCCTCGTCGACATCGAGGTCGACCCCGAGTCCCGGCTTCTCGCCGGGGTGCAGGAAGCCGTCGTGCCAGCTGTAGGACTGCTGGAACACAGCGTCGGTCTTCTCACCGTGCTGCATGTACTCCTGGATGCCGAAGTTGTGGATCGCCAGGCCCAGGTGCATGGCCGCGGCCATCCCCACCGGAGAGATGTCGGTCGGGCCGTGCATGCCCGACTTGATCTGATACTGCGAGGCGTAGTCGAGCACCTTCTTCAGGTGCGTGATCCCGCCGGTGTGGGTGACCGCGCTGCGGACGTAGTCGATCAGTTGCTCGCGGATGATCTGCTGGTAATCCCACACCGTGTTGAAGATCTCCCCGATCGCCAGCGGTGTCGTGGTGTGCTGGCGCACCAGTCGCAGTGCCTCTTGATTCTCGGCCGGGGTGCAGTCCTCCAGCCAGAACAGGTCATACGGTTCCAGGGACTTGCCGAGCTGGGCGGCCTGGATCGGCGTCATCCGGTGATGCCCGTCATGCAGCAACGGCACCTCCGGGCCGAACTCGTTGCGGACCGCCTCGAACACCGTGGGCATGTGCCGCAGATACGAGCGGGTGTCCCAGTCCTCCTCGTTCGGCAGCCCACCACGCTGCGCCGGTTCGTGGTCGTACCGCACACCCTGATTGGCCTCGTAGGTGGCATTCGACGCGATGCCGTAGATCGACTTCAGGCCGGGCACCGCCGACTGGATGCGGATCGCCCGATACCCCTTCTCCTGGTGCTCGCGCACACTGTCGAACAGTTCGGGGAGGTCGCGGCCCGACGCGTGACCATACGCCAGCAGGCCCTCGCGGGACGCGCCGCCGAGAAGCTGGTACACCGGCATCCCGGCGGCCTTGCCCTTGATGTCCCACAGCGCCATATCCACCGCGGCGATGGATGCCATCGTCACCGGACCCCGCCGCCAGTAGGCGCTGCGGTAGAGGAACTGCCAGGTGTCCTCGATCCGGGAGGCGTCCCGGCCGATCAGCAACGGGACGACGTGCTCGGCGAGGTAGGCGACGACCGCCTGCTCGCGGCCGTTGAGCGTGGCGTCGCCGAGCCCGGTCAGACCGTCATCGGTGGTGAGCTTCAGCGTCACGAAGTTCCGGTCCGGACTGGTAACGATGACTTCGGCTTTGTCGATGCGCATTGATGGTTCCTTGAAATCGTGCGGGAGTCGGTCAGTCGGTGCTGCCGGGTTTGCGACCGTCGAGGCCGCGCCATCTGCTCTGTAGCGAGAAGGCGGCCCCCTTCGGCTTGCGGTCGCGGGTGAAGACGCCCTTCTTGTTGCCGTCCACCCGATGGATGCCGGGCCCGGTCATGAAGTCGGCGAAGTTCCAGATGTGCTCGCCCACGAATTCGGGGATGCGGTCGAAGACGCGGTGGTAGGCGGCGAGCAGGTCGGTCTGGTACTCCTCCGTCCAGGGCATGTCCCACACCGAGTGGAGGCCCGGCTGAGTGTCGGCGCCGTACTCCGACATCATGATCGGCTTCCCGAACCGCTGCACCCAGCCGCGAAGTTCCTGCTCGAGGACCGTCTCGGCCGTTGCCAGGTCGCCGGTGAAGACGTACCAGCCGTAGTAGCGGTTGATCGACAGCACGTCGAAGAGGTCGCCGATCTTGTCGTTCGCCGGCGTCGCGAACATCACGGCGGCGTAGGTGAGCGGGCGGGTGGGGTCCAGCTCGCGGGCGAGGCTCACCAAGGGCTCGAAGTACTCGCGTGCGCCGTCCTCATTCGAGGCCGGCTCGTTGGCGATGCTCCACATCACGACGCTCGGGTGATTCTTGTCGCGCGCGATCAGCTCGCGGAGGTGCTGCACGTGGACGTTCTTGGTCTCGCCGCCGAAATTCTCCTCGGCGAAGGTCGGTGTCGGCGGGATGCCGGTGAGACCGCCCTGCACGCCGAGGTTGAGTCCGACGGCGGCGGTCTCGTCGACCACCACGATGCCGTGGCGGTCGGCGAAATCGAGCACCTCCTCCGCGTACGGATAGTGGCTGGTCCGGAAGCTGTTCGCACCCGTCCACTCCAGCAGCTGGAAGTCGTGCACGAGGTAGGCGTCGTCGTGGCCCTTGCCGCGGATCGGGGTGTCCTCGTGCTTTCCGAAACCGGTGAAGTAGAACGGCTCTCCGTTGATCAGGAACTCCGTGCCCCGGACCTCGACCGTCCGCACCCCGAACGGCAGCGTGTAGCTGTCGACGAGTTCGTCGCCATCGAGCAGCTCGACCAGAGCGTCGTAGAGGTAGGCAGAGCCCGGCTTCCACAAACGAACGTCCTCGAGGCGGATCGTGCCGGCGGAGCCGGCGCTCACGGCGACCTCAGTACCGCTCTCGTCGAGCACCCGGACGCGGACCGCGACCTCGTCGCCACCGGTGCGGACGCTGTAGTCGACCGTTCCGGCCGTACCGTCGATGCCCGTCACGACGGTGATGTCGTCGACGTATGAGGTGGGGGTGCTGTACAGCTTCACCGAACGGGCGATACCGGCGTAGTTGTAGAAGTCGTGGAAGTAGGTCTGACGCTCGCGGCCATCGGGCCCCACGGTGACAGAGCCCGGCGGGATCGTCAGGTTGGTGAGGCGGTTGTCCACCGCGACGGTGAGCCGGAACTCCCTACCTGCCTCCAACACGTTGGTGAGATCTGCCTCGAACGGCGTGTAGCCGCCGTCGTGCTCGGCGACCAGGAGGTCGTCCACATAGACGGCAGCCGCGTGGGTCACCGACCCGAACCGCAGCACGATCCGCTCCCCGTTCCAGCCACGAGGCACCCGGGCGTCTCGCTGGTACCACACGACCCCGACATGGTCACGGATCGATGAATCCACGAAAAGATCGTTGTAGCTCGCCGGAACCGGCACCTCCAGCGCCGTGTCCAGGCGCGCCTTCCAGGGTTCGGGGCCAGTAGCCGTATCGAGCGCGAAACGCCAGAGGCCGTCGAGGGCGACGACCTCTCGGGTGGGGGTGATTCGGGGGCTGAGCATGGTTCTCCTACGCGGCACTGCGGGGTCAGTGGACCTAGTACAGCAGGTTTTTGGAATTTCGGCAAGCGATTGCCATAATGGCACTGCGAACTCCGCAACTCACGCAATATGGAGGCGATGACGCCGATGACCGAGACGGCACCCAGTGGGCTACGAATCGACGCAGGCGGTGACCAGTTCCCGGTGTCTGCTGATCGCCCCCGGCTCTCCTGGCTGCCGCTGGACGGCGCCGACGGCTACGAGCTCCACGCCACCATCGACGACGTCTCCCTCGAACCGGTCAGCGCAGCGGGCCACCGCCTCAACTCGTGGCCGTGGCGTCCGTTGCAGAGCGGCGAGCGCGTCCGCTGGCGTGTGCGCGTCCCGGGGGGCACGTGGAGTGAGGAGCACGTGTTCGAGGCCGGCCTGCTCGACGCCGACTGGAGCGCCGACTGGATCTCGCCTCCTACACCGTCTGATGTCGTCTTCGGAAAGCGGCCCGGCCACTCCCTCCGCCGAAGCTTCGCCGTCGATCGCCCCCTTCGCCGCGCGCGTCTCTACTCGACCGCGCTCGGCGTCTACGAGGCATTCGTCAACGGGAGCCGGGTCGGCGCGGCCGAGCTCTCGCCCGGCTCCACCTCGTACGACAAGACGGTGTACGCCCAGGCCGCGGATGTGGCACCGTCGCTGAACGTCGGCGAGAACACCCTGGAACTCGTGCTCACCGACGGCTGGTACCAGGGCCAGGTGGGCGCCTTCCACGCACGCGCCGCCTGGACCGACGGGGACGACGTCGCTGCCCGCGCCGAGCTGCACCTGCTCTTCGAGGACGGGACGACCGAGACCGTCCGAACCGACGGATCCTGGACCAGCTGGACCTCACCCATCGTCCGAGCCGGACTCATGGACGGCCAGGCGACCGATCTCACCGTCGAGCCCTCCCAGCTCGGGCCTGTGCGTGTCGGCGCCGTTACGGCGCCCCCGATCAGCTGGTCGCCCGCACCGCCAGTTCGACGCGTCGAAGTACGCCCGCCCGTTTGGCTCACCCGGCTCGACTCGGGCTCCTGGATCGCCGACTTCGGACAGAACGCCTCGGGATGGACGCGCCTGACCGATCTCGGTCCGCGCGGCTCCCGGACCTCGATCGAGCACGGCGAGCACCTCGACTCGTCCGGCGATCTCGACATGTCGCATCTCGACTCGGAGCGCGAAGGCGACGGCCTGGTGGTCCTCGACCAACGCGACGAGGTCGTTTCCGACGGCTCCGATGGGTCGGCATTCGAGCCGCGGCACACCGTCCACGGCTTTCAGTACGCACGCATCCAGCGCGGCGACCTACCCCTGTCGGCTGATGCGATCACGATGCAGGTCGTCAACACAGACCTGGCCCCGGCGGGTTCGTTCCGGTGCAGCGACGACGACCTCAACCGGCTGTACGAGATCGCGAACTGGAGCTTCCGCGGGAACGCCGTGGACATCCCCACCGACTGCCCGCAGCGCGAACGAATCGGCTGGACCGGCGACTACCAGGTCTTCGCCTCCACCGCCGTCCGGCTGTTCGACGTGCACGGCTTCACCCGGAAATGGCTGCAGTCGGTGCGCGACGACCAGCTGGACGACGGCCGCATCGCAAACTTCTCGCCCGACGGTCGCCAGGTCAAGCACCACCCCGACCTGCAGGTCGCTCAGATGACCGGGTCGGCAGGATGGGGCGACGCCATCATCCACGTCCCGTGGATCCTCTACGAGACCTACGGCGACCGCGACGAGCTCGCGGCGAACTGGGATGCGATGACCCGCTGGGTGGAGTGGGCTCTGGACACCGCGCGCACCTGCCGCCATCCGTCGCGCGTGCAGCGTTCCCCCGAACCGCTCCCGCACGAGCAGTATCTGTGGGACGGTTCCTTCCACTGGGGCGAGTGGTGCGAACCGAAGGAGCGCGCGGCGGACGGCTCACTCGTCGACCCGCTGCAAGACAACCCGATGGCCTGGTTCATGGAGGACAAGGGCGAGGTCGGCACCGCCTACCTGTACCGCTCCACCACCACGCTCGCGCGCATCGCAGCGATCCTCGGCCGCGAGGGCGATGCCGCGCGCTACACGGACGAAGCGCAGCACGTGCGCGACGCGTGGCGCACCGAGTTCCTCCCTGCGGACGGTCGCACGGTGAAGGACACGCAGGCGGCGTACGTGCGCGCGCTGAGCTTCGGGCTCATTCCGGACCACCTGCGATCGCGGGCGGCGGATCGCCTCGTCGAGCTCATCCGACGTGCGGGCAATCACCTGGGCACCGGGTTCTTGTCGACCGCGGACCTGCTCCCGGTCCTCGTCGAAACCGGGCACGCCGATGTCGCCTACGAGGTGCTCTTCCAGCGTACCTCCCCCTCCTGGCTCGGGATGCTGGACCGCGGCGCGACGACGATCTGGGAGGACTGGGACGGCGTGGATGAGGACGGTCGCGCCTTCGCCTCGCTCAACCATTACTCGAAGGGCGCCGTGGTGCGCTTCCTCCACACCCACCTCCTGGGTCTCGACCAGGCTCCGGACTCGGTCGCCTGGGAGTCGTTCCTCCTGCGTCCCGTTCCCGGCGGCGGCGTCACCTGGGCCGAGGGCTCGTACCGTACACCGCAGGGAACGATCGAGGCGTCCTGGCGCATCGAAGACGGACGGATCACCGTCTCCGGCGCGGTCCCTCCCGCCACGACCGGAACCATCGTCCTCCCCGACGGCCGCTCGATTCAGGTCGGTCCCGGCCGGTTCACGGTGTCGTCGGCGGCCTGACCGGCACACAGAGAAGAGGGCGCCGGCGGTGGATCCGCCGGCGCCCTCTTCCGTTTCCGTCTGTCAGGCGGCGCGTTCCACCCGCCCGTTCCGGCGCGCCACATCGCCCAGCCAGCCCAAGCTCGGCTTCGGCGTGCGCACGAAGGTCTCGCGGTCCACTTGGATCAAGCCGAACGTCGGCTCCCAGTGGCCCCACTCGTAGTTGTCGAGCAGCGACCAGTGCAGATAACCCTGCACATCCACCCCGTCCGCCATCGCCGCACCGAGATGGTGGAGGGCTTCGTCCGTGTACGCGATACGGCGAGAGTCATCGTGCGTCGCGATGCCGTTCTCAGTGACGACGATCGGCACCCCACCCGTGACCTCGGCTGTGTGCCGCACCGCGATCCCGAGCGCGTCCGGCCGGTAAGCGGTGCCCACCAGCGTGTTGTCGGGATGCTGCGGGTGCGGCTCGATGCCGTCCGCGTTCACCCACTGCGCCGAGTACGACTGCACGCCCACGAAGTCGTCGCCCCGCGAGCCCTCGAGGTAGAGGTCCTCCCAGATGTACTCGAGCTCGCGGCGCTTCTCCCCGCCGCCCGGCCGGGTCTCGAACGCCCGGTTCGCGACCGTCCAGCCGACGTTCGCTCCGGTGCGTTCCCGGACGATGTCACGGACGGCGTGGTGCGCCTCCACGAAGATCCGTCCGATCTCCGGACTGGGAGCCGGCAGGGCCGGGCGCGGCCCGTCCGTGTCGACGGTCGGGCTCTGCCACCCTTCGCCGTTCTCCTGCGCCTGCTGCATCAAGACAGCCATACCGGTCATCATCGCGAGCATGTTGGGCTCGTTCATGGTGGCCACCCATTCCACGCCGTCAAGGATGGTCGTCGCCGTCTCGACGTAAGAGCGGAATCGGTCGATCGCTCCCGGCGCGGTCCAGCCGCCCTGCTCGGCGAACCACCGCGGATTCGTGAAGTGGTGCAAGGTGACGAACGGCGTGATGCCCAGCTCGTTCGCCGTATCGATCATCCGGCGGTAGTGCGCCAGCTCGGCACGCGAGATCAGGCCTGGCTCGGGCTCGATCCGCGCCCACTCGATGCCGAAGCGGTAGCTGTTCAATCCCGCGTCGGCGAGAAGCTGCATGTCTTCGCGGTAGCGGTGATAGCTGTCGCACGCGTCGCCGCTGCGCTCCATGCCCGGGACGCGGCCCTCGTTGGCCCAGAAGTCGCTGTTGAGGTTGTTGCCCTCGATCTGGTGCGGCGCGGTGGAGGCGCCCCAGAGGAAGCCGTCAGGGAAGGTCGTCATCGATTCGTTCCTACTTTCTCGGGTGCCCAGGCGGCCTCGATGGCCGACCGGATGTCGTGGATGGTCTTCACGAATTCCTCGTCCTCCGCGAGTTCGGGAGCGAGCTCACGAACGGTCGAGAGCAGGTCGGCGCTGGCCGCCTCCCGAAGGGTCCATGCGGCGATGGCGGTTGCGGCGCCGACGGCGCTGTGACCTGCTTCCCGCTCCGCCAGGGCAACCGGCACGATGCGGAGCCGCAGTTTGGTGCGGGACCCTTCGGCGATCTGGTCGAGTTGGTGGACGATCCGCGGGTTCGCGAACCGCTCCGCGAGGGCCTGCCGGTACTCGATGGTCTCGACGCTCGGAAGGTTTCGCGCAGCCTCCTCCCACAACTCGTCGACTTGGGCGCGGCAGACCGGGTCCGTAAACGCCTCTGCAACAGTCGCGTGCCCGCGCAACCGGCCGGACGACGCGAGCAGTGTGTGGGCGCCGTTCAGCATCCAGAGTTTCCGCGCCTCCCACGGGGTGATGTCGTCCACGAAGCGGGCGCCAGCGGTCTCCCACTGCGGGCGGCCGGACGGGAAGTCGCCCGCCAGCACCCAGTCGGCGAACGGTTCGGTCACAACGGGCGTCTCATCGAACCAGCCCGTGGCCGTGGCGACCAGCGTCCGGTCGTCCGGACCGAGGCGGGGCGTGATGCGGTCGACCGACGTGGACACGAACGACGTTCCGAGCGGGAGCCAGTCCGCCAGCGTGGGGTCGACTTCCTGCGCCAGCCGGCCGAGGGCGCGACGGATCAGGGGCCCGTTCTCGGGCAGGTTGTCGCAGGGCACGATGGCGATCGGCGGCGCATCCGCCAGCCGGCGATGATGCAGTCCGAGCAGCAGGCGGCCGAGAACCGTTCGCGGTCCTGCCCCGGCGCCCGCCGCACGGAGTTCGTGCGTCTCGAGCATGTCGCGGAGAAGCGCGATATCCGAGTGGACATCGGGATCATCCAGATCCAGTGCACCGGTGGCATCCACCCGGTATCCCGCTTCCGTGATGGTCAGCGTGACGATGGCGACCTGCGGAGACGCGAAGGTGGCGACGAAGCCGGGGACGTCGTCGCCGGCTGACGCTTCCACGATGCTCCCGATGAGCTCGAACCGGTCATCCTCTGGGCCGCGCTCGACCAGCGTGTAGACGCACCCCTGCGCGGCGAGGAGTTCTGCCGCACCCGGCCGTCGCCCCGTGAACGCCGCGATCCCCCACTGGTCGGCGTCCGCGGCGTGCGCGGTGTACCAGGCCTGGTGGGAGCGATGGAAGGCACCGAGCCCGAGGTGCACGATCCGGACCGGTGGAGTTCTCTCGGGGTGCGGTAGCGCGTGGTGCGTGAGACGCGGGGCGGCAGATGCGGCAGTCACAGTTTGAAGACCCTCTTCGGCAACGGTCCGACCAGGTCGTCGGCAATCCTCTCGGCGACCCCCAGGGCGATCCGGCCCTCGGCGACGTAGCGCGCGAGGAAGGCGGCATCCGCGCGCCGTGCCGTGTCGTGACGTGCCGGGATGGAGAGGAAGGCACGGGTGTCGTCGATGAATCCAGAGCCGCGGTAGAACCCCGCGGTCTCCGTCACCGCGGACCGGAACCGGCCGATCGCGTCCGGCGCGTCCAGGAACCACCACGGCGCCCCGATGTACACGCTCCGGTAGAAGGCCGCCAAGGGGGCGAGCTCCCGCGAGTACACCGTCTCATCGACGGCGAAGAGCACCAGATGAAACCCGTCGGCGTTCCCGAACCGCTGCAGGAGCGGCCGGAGGCCACGGACGAAGTCGGTGCGCACCGGGATGTCGTGGCCGGTATCCGGACCGAAGCGCTCGAACGTCTCGGTGTGGTGATTACGCAGAACCCCGGCGTGAACGGTCATCACGAGTCCGTCGTCCACGCTCATGCGGGCCATCTGAAACAGCATGTGGGCCCGGAATGCACGCCTTCCGTCGGCGCCCGCCGTCCCCGCGATGACCTCCGCGAACAGCCGCTGGGCGTCGTCGGGCGGCAGGTCCAGCGCGAGGGGATCCTCGACACCGTGGTCGGCGGACACCGCGCCGTGATCGATGAAGTGGCGACGACGTCCCTCCAGCGCCGCCAGATAGCCGGCGAACGTCGCGGGTTGTCCCGCGACCGCCAGAAGACGGTCGACGTTCTCGGCGAATCCACCCGCGTCAGGGTCAAGGTACTTGTCAGGCCGGAACGTCGGCACGACCCGGAGCCCCGAATCCCGTAGCGCGTCGTGCTGTGCGAGCTCGGCGAACGGGTCGTCCGTCGTGGCGAGCACCTCGATGCCGAATCGTTCGAACAGGGCCCGCGGGGTGAAATCGGACTCCGCGAGACGGCCGGAAATCTGATCATAGATCGCGTCCGCGTTCGCCGGGCTGAGTTCGCGGTCCACCCCCAGCACCGAACTCAGTGCCTCCTCCAGCCAGTAGCCGGAGGCGGTACCGGCGAAGAGGTGCCACTTCTCAGCGAGCAGCCGCCACACCGCCCGCGGGTCGGCGCCGCCAGCGACGCCGAGCTGTTCCAGATCGACACCTCCCGCGTGGAGCAAGCGCGTCACGTAGTGGTCGTATGTGACGAGGAGGTCGGCCGGGTCGCGGAACCGCTGACCCTCCGCCAGCCATTCGACCGGGACGTGACCATGCGGCGAGACGACCGGAGCATTCGCCACGCGCAGATAAAGGTCGCGCGCAATGTCCCGGGTACGCGGATCTGCGGGAAGAAGGCGATCGGGGTCGCGACGTTGCGGCGGGTGCATTGGCCCATTTCACCGCGCTAACGGATTTTTGTCAACCGATTGCCGAATCGGCTCGTACACCACTGCCTGCGCTGACCAAACGGCATCGGGGGGCGCACCGAGGCCTCCAGCGTTACATTTCCGCTAGACTGTGCCAACCGCTTGCCGGAACAATGACGTCGTATCGTAGAGGGAGCCCCGTGAGCGAAACTGAGGCATCGGTGCCGGTCCGCATAAGCGTCCGCAAGCCGCCGGCGACCATCTACGACATCGCAAAGGCCACCGGCGTGAGCCCCTCGACCGTATCCCGCGCGCTGAACAAGCCGGGACGACTCAAGGAAGCCACCGAACGCCGTATCCGCGACGCCGCCGACGAGCTCGGATACCGAATCAATCCGATGGCGCGAGCCCTGCCCACCGGCAAAACCGGGACCCTCGCCCTGCTGGTGTCGGACATCACCAACCCGGTGTATTTCGACGTCGTCCGGGGCGCCGAGCGCGTCGCCACCGCGAACGGTCTGACGCTCGTGTTCGCCGAGTCGCAGGAGTCGCCGGAACTGGAGCTCGCGACGGCCGAGCGACTGCAGACCTCCGTCGATGGACTGTTCCTCGTCGCCTCGCGCCTGACCGACGATCAGATCACCGCCCTGGCCTCCATCAAACCGGTCATCATCGCCAACCGGCTGGTGCCAGGCGTGACCTCGGTGATCCCGGACCCGCGTCCCGGTATCGGTGCCGCCCTCGACCAGCTCCAGGAGTTCGGGCACCGCCGCATCGCCTACCTCTCCGGGCCCGACGCATCCTGGATGAACGACGTGCGATGGCGCACCCTCTTCGCGTACGCCGTCGAGCGCGACATGTCGATCGTGGAGATCGCCTCGACGGCCCCCACCCGGGAGGGCGGAGCAGAGGCGCTTCCTCGTGTGCTCGCCGCCGACGTGAGCGCCGTCATCGCATACAACGACCTCGTGGCGCTGGGCTTACTGCGGGCAGCGCGCGAGCACGGCGTCGAGGTACCGCGCGAGCTCAGCATCATCGGCTTCGACGACATTTTCGGAGCGGACCTTCCCACTCCTGCTCTGAGCACCATCAAGAGCCCTCTGCGTGAACTGGGCGAGGCGGGCACGCACCGACTCCTCGTGGAGATCCAAGAACGCGACGAAGAGCATGCACCGTCGCTGCCCACCCTGTTCATCAGTCGCGAATCGGTGGCGGACCGCCGATAGCGGAGCTCCACTGACGCACTACCTTCGCGCTCAGTGATTGAAACGCCGCCATTGAGATCACCTGGAGTCGCTCTCGCCCTTTGGGTTGCTTCTCTTCAACAAGGACCTTGATGACGTCACGCACCGCAAGTGCGGGGCAATCGATGTCTGGCGAACTCGGGCACAAGAGGCGTGGCAGAACAGCGAAGAGAAGGTGCAATCGTGTGGGCTCGTCAGCTCTTGATGCCCCCGGCGAAGCCCTGGATGAACTTGCGCTGCGCGAAGACGTAGAACACCAGCACAGGGATCATCGACACGATGATCCCCGCGAAGATGACGTTCCACGTCGACACGTTGGCACCGACGAATCCATAGATGACGACGGGAAGTGTGGCGTTCGCTGACCCCGAGAGGAAGATCAACTGCGTGAAGAAGTCGTTCCAGATGATGAGACCCGCGAGGATCGCCACGGTTCCGGTGGCGGGGGCGAGCAGCGGAAAGATGATGCGAAGGAAGGTCTGGAGTCGTGAGGAGCCGTCCATCTGCGCCGCCTCTTCGTATTCACGAGGGAGGGACCGCGCGAATCCGGTGTAGAGGAAGACGACCAGGGGCATGAGAAGTCCGCTGTACAACACGATCAACCCGAAAGGACTCCCGACAAGACCCACCGTGCGCAGGACGACGTAGACCGGCACCATCCCCAATTGAAACGGAAGGATGATGCCGACCAGGAACAGGATGTACAGGGTGTTGCTCAGCCGGCCGGGCAGGCGAGCCATCGTATAGGCCGCGATGGATCCGAAGGCGATGAGCACGATGAGACTGCCTGCCGTCACGATCACGCTGCTGATCAGTCCTCCGGGGATGCTCCCGGTCGCGGAACCCGCCCACGCGTCGCCGAATGCGGACACGCTCGGCGCGCGAGGCAGGGCGATCGCCGACGACAGGAAGGCGTCGGAATTGCCTTTGAACGAAACGTTGAGGAGGAAATAGAACGGGATCATCAGCACCATGGCGACAATGATCGTGACGATCTCCAGTGCGAACCCGCGGCTCCCATAGCGATGCATGGTCAGTCCTCTCGTTGACGCAGCAGGGTGACCTGGAGCACCGCTGCCACGACGATCAAAAGGGTCAGGATCAGCGACAGGGCCGACCCGTAGCCGAACCTCCCGTTGACGAAGGTCTCCTTGTAGACGAGGGTCGCGAGCGTCTGGGTCGAGTTGAATGGGCCGCCCCCGGTCAGCGCCAGCACCTGGTCGAAGATCCGCAGACCCTGAATCAGTGTGAGGGCCGACGCTATGACGACCGTCGGCCGAAGAAGCGGCAGGACGATCCGACGGAATCGGGCCCACGCCGAGGCTCCGTCGACCGCAGCGGCCTCTTCCAGCTCCGCGGGCACTGTGGCCAGACCGGCCAGGTAGATCACCATCGTCAGGCCGATGTTCTGCCACACCACCACGACGACGATGGTCCAGATCGCCGTATGGGGATCGCCGAGCCAGGCCACCGCCCACGAGTCCCGACCTACCGCTCGGAGCACCTCGTTGAGTGGGCCGTTCGGCTGGAAGATGAACTTCCACACGTACGCAACGCCGAGTGGGCTGAGCACGACCGGCAAGAAGATCAGTACGCGAAGGACGTATCGGCTCTTCAACGTGCGATTGAGCGCCAACGCCAGTCCCAGACCGAACACGTTCGTGAGGACGACGAAGCAGACGGCCAGCAGCAGCGTGTTCCAGAGAGCTTGAACTGTCTCGGGAGACCTGAAGGCGCCCGCGAAGTTGTCGAATCCGACGAAATTGAAGGCGCCGAGACCGCTCCAGTCGGTGAACGCGAACACCGACCCCGCTCCGACACCCAAGTACTGGACGCCGATGGTCAGGACGACAGCCGGCGCGGCCCACCACCAGGTCGCCGAACGACGACCGGTGGCCTGCTTCTGCGCGCGCCTACTGCGGCGCACCGCCCGGCCGAGATCGCCAGCCCCGGTCGGGTGTGCGGAGTCGAGTGTGACGCCCTTTGTCTGGCTGGTCATGGCACGAGCCCGAGCATGCAGCATGTCATCCGACGCGCCTTCATCCCCATGCCGCATCCATGGACTGGAGGACTTGCGACACGGTGGTCTGACCGGTCAGCAGACCCTGGACACCGGTGCCGAGCGCGTCGTAGACGGACGCGTTGGGCCACAGCAGGTTGGGCAAGGGTGCGTTGCGCTCGGGGTTGGTTAGGTACGGCTCCAAGCTCGCGTACTGGTCCGGCACGTGCGAACCGTTCAAGACCGTGGTCAGTGAGAGGTTGCCGTTCGCTTTGGCGAACGCGTCCAGGTTCTGTGGCTCCGTCCAGAACTTCAGCAACGCTTTCGCCGCGTCGATGTGCTTGCCGGCCGCGTTGATGGCCAGAGCGTTGGTCGGGGATGCGAAGAGGAAGGTGTCACTCGACTTCACACCGGGTAGGGCTGCGACCGAGATCGTGGCGCTCGGTGCAAGCTGAGCGAGCTGGGAAGCGATTCCCGCCGGCGCGAAGATCGAGAGGATCTTCCCTGACGCGAACACCGGGGTCACCGTCTCCGGGGAACCCCCCTCCGAGCCTGGCTGGAAGCATCCCGAGTCCTTCATCTTCACGAAGGCCTCCAGCGTCGACTTCCACCCCGATGACCCGGCGAACGTCACCTTGCCAGCGGACCGCTTGGCGTTCCAGTCCGGTTGTGCCGCGTAAACGCGGGAAGCGGCGAGTTGCAGAGCGGCCAGGCCGGTGTTGCTGGATTGCGCCCCGGCGAGTCCGAAAAGGGAGGTTCCCCCCGCGGCGGGGACTGCGGTGCACTGCTTCAGAAGCTCGGCGAAGGTGGAAGCCGGTTTGATTCCGGCCGACGTGAACGCAGTCGAGTTGATCACCTCGGAGATCGGCGCGATGTCGACGGGAACAGCGGTGAGAGCAGCACCCTGGTAGTAGAGGTCGTGCGCGCTCTTCGGAACTGTGGCGGTGGCCCAGGATTCCTTCGACAGATCGACGAGCTGCCCGGCTTTGGCGAAGACGCCAAGCGAATTGCCCGACCCCGTGCCCGGCGAACCCCAGACGACGTCGGGTGCGTTTCCGGCCTGGAATTGCGTCCGGACCGTCTGGGAATAGCTGTCGGTGGGGATCTCCTGCAACCGAACGGTGATGCCCTCGTGATTGCTCTTGTTGAACGCGTCGATGATGTCCTGGTAGGCGCTGGTCTTGCCGAAGCGGGTCTCGGTGGCGAGGGTGATCGTGACAGGGCCGGCGGCTTTCGCCGTGCCGGAGGAGCTGCAGCCGGCAAGAGCCAAGGCTGCTACGAGTGGAACGGCGAATGGAAGCAGCCGTCGGCGGCTGATCGGGGTCGGTTTCATGAGGTGGTTCCCTTCTGACGTCGTCGTCATTTCAGTGGTGAGAGCACGGCGGACCGGGGAGTGATCCGGTTCGTTTGGAGCTCCAGACTGTGGAGCTGTCTGACATGCCCTGGATGGAGATCAGCGAGATTCTGGACTCCGAGAAGCTTCATCGTCCGGATGACCTCGTCCCTGAGGATCGAGATCGTCCGGTCGACGCCACGTCGTCCGCCGGCCATGAGTCCGTATAGGTATGCGCGGCCGATCAGGGTGAATCGTGCGCCGAGCGCAACCGCCGCCACGATGTCCCCGCCGGACATGATCCCGGTGTCGACGCCGATTTCGACATCCCGCCCGACTTCGCGTACGACGGCCGGGAGGAGGCTGAGCGGGACCGGTGCACGATCCAGTTGCCGTCCGCCGTGGTTGGACAGGACTATTCCGTCGACTCCGTGGTGGGTCAGCTTCTTGGCGTCCTCGAGGTTCTGCACGCCCTTCACGACCAGCTTTCCCGGCCAGAGGTTTCGCACGGTGTCGAGATCCGCATAGGAGATCGAGGGATCCATCGCGGCGTCGACCAGTTCGCTGACACCGGCACCGATGGAGGTGAGGGACGAGAACTCCAGGGGCGCTGTGGTCAGAAGGTCGAACCACCACCACGGGCGAGGGAGGGCGTTCGCGACCGTCCGCAGCGTCAACCGGGGCGGGATGGAGAATCCGTTTCGCCTGTCGCGCAATCGCGCTCCGGACACCGGTGTGTCCACCGTGAAGTACAGCGTGTCGTACCCGGCTGCCGCTGCCCTGCTCACCAGCCCGTAAGAGATCTCGCGGTCCTTCATCACGTACAGCTGGAACCAGTTCCGCCCCGTCGGATTGGCCTTCGCGACCTCTTCGATGGATGCGGTGCCGAGGGTCGACAGCGTGAAGGGGATGCCCGCCGCCCCGGCAGCGGAGGCGCCGGCGATCTCCCCATCGGTCTGCATCAGACGGGTGAACCCTGTCGGGGCGATCGCGAATGGAAGCTCGGACGGCGCTCCGAGGATCTGCGAGGACGTGTCGACGTCGGAGGGTAGGCCCCGAAGGATCCGAGGCGAGAATTCGATGTCATCGAATCCGCGACGGGCTCTCGCGATCGAGATCTCCCGCTCTGCGGCTCCGTCCGCGTAGTCGAACGCCGCTCGCGGTGTTCTCCGTTGTGCGATCGTACGCAGGTCGCCGATGGTCGAGGCCGAACGGAGACGGCGCTCGGTCCCGTCGAGCGTGGGCCGACGGATGGTGAGCATCTCGGTGAGTTGCGAGATTCTGGGGAGCTGGCGCTTCACGGGTGCACCTCCGTCCGGATCGGTTGAGTGCTGGTTCTCATCGCGCGGCGACAAGAGGCACGTAGAGGGTGGAACCGGCATGGGGGCCGGTGTGGATGGTGTGGCGTCCGGCGTTCCGTGTCGGAAGTTGAGCTGCCGGCAGTCCTGTGACGGTGGGCGACGGAGGAAGCGGCCCTCCTGGCCTGCTCGCGATCTCGAGTACCAGGCGCTGCCCGGGGCGGAGATGGAGCCCGCTCGGCCACAGCCCGATATCGAGGTCGACGGGTTCCCGCGGGGAAAGCGGCTCATCTCGGTCGTGCGCGAGATACGGCGCCAGGAGAGTCGAGCGGCGTGGGTCGAGCGCACGCCGGGAGGCCCGGATCCGGCCAGTCGGTCCGAGGTAGACGTCCGAGGCGGTCAGGCGGCCATCCCGCGCACGGGACGCGACGGCCTCCCGCTGGGCCGGATAGGGCACGTGAAAGCGCACGGTTCCGTCGGCATCGGTGACGTACACGCTGGCGAACAGATCCATATCGTCCCCATCGCTGGTCTCCGCGCGAAGGTGCAGATTGAGCGGCCCCACGAGCATGCACTCAACCTCTACGGGCCACACGAACCGAGCTGCAGCGGCCGGATCCGCGGTGTCGTAACCGACGGTGCCGCTCTCAGCTGGCAGAGCACGGACGAGAGTTCCAGCGTTCGCATCCAGATGGAGCGGGGTCGCCGTAGCGTCGACCGGCGGATAGGCGAGGGCGGGGATGTCGACCAGGTCGCGATCATCGAGTTCGAGGATGGAATACCTCACCCGTGGTGTGGTCTCCCAGTCGTTGGACTCGCCCTTTAGATAGCGGTCGAAGAACCGCCGCAGGTCGGCCAGACGATCCGGATCAGCGATATCCACCCACTCGTGAGTATTGTGAATTCGCAACCATTTCTGCTCGGACCCCAAGCGCTCGTACGCCCGCAGCGTCGATCGGGTGTGGAGCGAATTCGTCCAGCTCGCCACTACGTACGCGGGCACCTCGATCGACTCCAACTCGGGACGCTTATCCGCCCAATACGCGCCCTCGTGCGGGTAGCTGAGCAGGGTACCGGTGACATCTTCGAACCGGCCGTTCCCGTAGAGGTGTCCCACGATGTCGGCGTCGTGGAAGGCGAGATCGGGGATGCCGCCGCGCATCAGAATGTCGCGGAAGACGTCAGTGGCGCCTTCCCATGGAGCGATGGCTGCGAGGTGCGGCGGTCGCTCGGCGGCACCGGCCCACTGCGCCATCGCCAAGTAGGAGTTGCCGGCCATGCCGACTTTCCCGGTGCACCAGGTTTGAGCGGCCGTCCACTCCACGACATCGGCGACGTCGCCGGCTGTCGTGGAGCCGAGGAACCGGAAGTCCCCGCCGGAGTGCCCGGTGCCGCGTGCGTCGACGACCACGAGCGCGTAGCCGTGCTGGCACCACGCCGCCGGGTCGAGCGCTTCGAACGGCTGGAGCCCTGAGAGCTGCTCAGCCGGCACGCCGAAGCGAGTGGCGTTGACGTTCGCGTTCCAGTAGCCGCCGCGCTTGCTGTAGATGGTGTACAGGAGAATCGCGGGTATAGCAGCCGTGCCGGCGCGCCTGTAGACGTCGGCGTAGAGCGTCGTCCCATCCGAAAGCGTGATGGCGACATCGTCGAACACCTCGATGTCCACCGGGAGAGGCCGCGCCCCCTCTGCGTGCACAGAGGCCGCGGGAAGCAGACGGGTCCCCGGCCTGAACTCGGGTATGGGCGGCTCGGAAAGCGAGAGCGGGTTGCCGGGCCTGTAGAGCACGGTCGTCTGCTGTTCGCCTTCAGGTGCTCCAGCATGCTCCGACGGGCTGCGCGCGGTCATTCGCCCACCGCCCCTGCGCGGTGGCGGGTGAGAGTACCCGCGGCATGTTCGGACGCGACGTGCGCGCAGGCCCGGGCGGTCAACGCCATGATGGTGAGGGTCGGACCGACGATGCCGTTGGTGACGTAGCTGCTGGCGTCCGTGACGAACAGGTTGGGCACGTCCCACGCCTGGTTGAACGGGTTGAGGACCGCTGTGGCGGGATCGTCTCCCATTCGTGCGCCTCCGCATTCGTGGATCGCGGCACCGATCGCGAGGCTCTTGGTGAACGAGGCTCGGAAGATGGCGCGGCTGAACGGATCCGCGTCGGGGAAGACCCGTTTCGAGTCGAGGCCCAGTGTGGACCCGGCGAAGTTGACGCGCACACCTGCGTTCTCGGCCATCTCCCGCATCCCGCGAACCTGTTCCCGGAGAAGGGCCCTCTCGTTGTCGGTCAGCGTCACGTGGATCCTAGGGATGGGGACGCCCCAGGCATCGTTGCGGCGACGGTGAATGGTGATGTGGTTCTCGCGGTGGGGAAGCATCTCGCCGAAGCCCATCATTCCGACTGCTCCCGGATGCCCGGGCGGGACAGGAATTCGCCCCAGCACCCCTTGCACCGCGTATCCGCCGACGTAAGGCGAACCGGGTGCGAAGCCGTCCATCATGGGGAGATACAGCCCGCCGGCCGCGGCGTAGTACGCGTCAACGGGCGCTGACGTGTCGTCCTCCCATCCGCGGAAACGAGGCGTGTCACCGAAGAGGAGTGCCGGAGTCTGGTCCATGAAGTAATGGCCGACGAGCCCGGAGGAATTGGCGAGACCGTCCGGGTGGCGTGCGCTGCCCGAGTTGGCCAGAAGCCGCACCGACTCGATGGTGGACGCGCACAGCATCACGATGTCGGCGAAGACTCGATGCGCACGTTTCGTCACCCGGTCGATGAACACAGCGCCATCCGCGAGGCCCGTCCGATCGTCGATCGTGATCTGGCGCACGACAGCATCCGTCCTGGTGGTCAGCCTGCCCGTGCGTCGCGCGGCCAGGATGCCCAGAGGGACGCGCTGAGGGTTCGGTGCGGCATACCGCCACGCGATGCCGCGACGCTCCGGCCATCGTTCTCGGGTCTTCTCCGCGAAATCGCGCTCAGCCTCCGTGAGCGACGACGCCCCGATATACTTCCCGTCGGGGAGGATGGGGACGCCGTCGGTGTTGCCGTACAGCCCGAGGAACTCCTCGACGCGGTCGTACCACGGCTCGACGTCGGCATAGCGGAGGGGCCAACGCTGGGCGCCGCGCTCGCGGCCCGCCCCTCCGTCGAAGTCGTAATCGGAACTGCGAAGGAGCACGCGCCCGTACGAGTGGAGTCGTCCACCGAGTTGTCGCCCACGAACCCAGAGGAAGTCCTGCCCCTTGACCGAGTACGGGTTCTGAAGGTCGTTCACGAGGAACGGGCTGGTCTTCTCGCTGAAGAACGCACGACGCACCTGGATCGGCTGGCGGCGCAGTACTGCTGCCTTGGCGCGTGGGTAGAGACCGATCCCCATGGGCCGCACGGGCTCTGGCGGCAGCGGCGCGAAGTCGGCCTCGCTGATGTCCGGTCCGGCCTCGAGCAGCAGGACCTCGAGGCCGCGTTCGGTGAGCTCTTTCACGGCGATGCTTCCGGCGGCGCCGGAGCCCACGACGATCACGTCGAATCGCTGTGACAGCTGAACGCTCATGCGGCGGCCTTCGTCTCGATCTGCCTGCGCAGGAATCCTTGCACGGTGCGGATCTGATCGAGGGCACTGAGTTCGGTGTCCCAGTGGTGCCCCTCGTATTCGCAGGAGATGAATCCGTCGTAGCCGCCATCGAGCAGGACGGAGACGATCTCCGGGAATCGCACGGCGGAGTCCGTTCCCGACTCGTCGATGCCGTAGAACTTGCCGTGCGCGTGGACGATGTGAGGTAGGAGCGGCACAAGATCCTGGGGGTGGCCGTGACCGAAGTAGACCTCGCTCTCTAGAGCCATGAGGTCGCCGAGGGCGCCCCCGCCCAGGTCCGCCACTTCCTGACGCAGCTGCTCCACCGGAGTGCGTTGCCTCCACCCTCTGAGCACATGGTCGATCACCTGTTCCGGCACGCCCTGGTCGGTGAACCGTTTTACGTAGATCGCCGCCGGCGAGTGGCAGAACGCCCCGCTGTCGGGAGTGAACCCCAGATACGGGGAGTCGATCTTCTGGACCTTCTCGATCGCTGGCTTCAACGCCTCCACCGTCATCGGCGCATGGATCTCCATTCCCATCTTCACGTCGTACTTCTCGGCGTAGGGCAGCAGGTCGTTGATGACCGACTCGGCCACCTGCGTGCGGATGACAGGGAAGCCCAGTCGGGCAGCAGCGCGTATCTGCAACCGCAGGTAGTCGATCTGTTCATCTCTGCTGGCCAGCCGGCCGCGAAAGCGCTCGCGGTCGGCGTATGCGCCGTACGCGCTGGGTTGGAGCCCGTATTGGTCGACGAGTTTGCGGAACGTGTACTCGAATTCCGGGGTGAGTACCGGGAACCCGCGGATCATCTGCGGACCGACGATCTCGACCCCTTGGCCCTCGCCCAGCGAGCCGGCCGCGGCGAAGCAGTCCTGGAGTGAGTAGCGATACGTGTAGTAGTCGACGTTGAAGCTGTAGAGCGTGACTCCGAGTTTGAGGGTCATCAGCTGTCCTTACCGAGGAATTCGACGGTGCGTGAATGTTCGGCCGTCTGCGTGAAGTCGATGGGCCAGTACTCCGGCTCTGCGTAGGGAATCCGGAGTGTCAGCGTGAGAGCGACGCTGTGCATGCCCGGCTGCAGCCCGTCCGGCCTTGTGAAACGGACCGTTGCCCGGTCCAGCACGAACCACTCGACTTCGGCCAACCCACCGAGATCGGCGACCGGGTGTTCGGCGTCTCCGACGCTGATCGTCATGCCCTCGCCATCGACCGTGTCGTCATCGATCGAGATGGCAACAGCCTCCACGCACGAAAGCGGGAGCGACCGGTACCACGGGAGTCGAAGGCCGACGGCCGCCGTGCCGCCCATCGTCGGTCCCACTAGATCCGCCTGATCGGGGAGCATCAGCTCGTCAAACACTGCCGCCACCTACCTGGTCGGCTGAGCATGTCAACATGTGGGCCACCGTGCTCCTCCTCGAGCTCTAAAGATCCGGTCACCTTAGGTGTACCGACGTGATAGTGACTCAAACGCATTGGGAGGGCGTAATCAATGTCTCTTTTGCGCTTTTAAACCGCATTAGTCGGACTAATATCGTCCGCAGCGGTCGTTGATAGGGTCTCCATCGATGAAGAAGGGCAGGTGCTGCATGCCGTCTTTGAGAATCGCCGCTCCAGCCCTGTCGGCGCGGATTGACGAGGACCTTCTGGCGAGTACGCTCGCACGACTGCTCGCGAGCGGCGCCGCCGCATCGAAGCCCGAGTTGGTCCGCACGAGCGGGCTGGCTCGATCCACCGTCGATGCGGGGGTGCGCGAACTCCTGCACCGCGGAGTCGTTCGCACTCAGGGTTATCAGCAATCGGGCGGACGTGGCAGGGCGGCGGCGGTCCTCGAGCTCGACCCGAGCTACGGGTATGTCCTGGTGGCCGATTGCGGCCGCCATTGGTCGAACCTGAAGGTGTTCGACATCCGTCAGCATGCTGTCGCGGAAGCACACATCCAGATCGAGTTCTCCAACGGACCCGATGTCGTGCTCGAAGCGATCGTGGCCGGCTTCCGAGAGATCCTCTCCGATCTTCCCCATCGCGCGGTGATAGCTGTGATCGGACTGCCGGCGCCGGTAGATCATCGGGACGGGTCAATCGTGCGGCCTCCCTTCATGCCGGGCTGGGACCGCTTCCCCGTCATCCAGTACGTCAGCGAAGCGCTCCGTTGCGACGTCATTCTCGAGAACGACGTCAATCTTCGCGCCCTCGGTGAAGCGCGCGCGAGCTCCGAGTTCTCCGGGCCCCTGCTGTACGTCAAGGTCGGTACTGGGATCGGAGTCGGGATCGTCACATCGGATGGAGTTCTGATGCGCGGCGCAGACGGGTCCTCGGGCGAGATCGCGCACCTGAAGGTCACGGGGCACGACGACATCTGTGTCTGCGGGAGCCACGGTTGCCTGGAAACGATCGCTTCCGTGGGTGCACTCACCCGTTCGATGACCGGAGCAGCTCCCGCCACGCCGACGACCCGCGACGAGCGAGACCTCTTCTTGCGCCGGCTGGCCGAAGGGGATCCAGAGGTCAGAGCCAGCGTCCGCCGGGCCGACCAGCATCTCGGGGAGGCGATAGCCAACCTCGTGCATGTCATCAATCCGCACCGGATCGTGCTCGGGGGCTCGCTCGCCGACGCCGACGAGGAACTCCTCGCCACCGTGCGCAGCATCGTCTACCAGCAGGCGCTGCCCATCTCGACGCGGGAGCTCACTCTGGTCAGACCTGCGTTGGGCTTCGATTCCGGTGCCGCCGGCGGGCTGGTCCTGGGCATCGAACGCGTTCTCGCACCCGATCGGCTGATGGTCGCCGACCGTGATGTCGAACGAACGGAGGACCGACCCAGATCTCTCGAGCGCGAAAGATGACAGGCCGAGAGAGTGTTGTGTGCGATACACACCTCAGGCCGTTGCCGCACTCCCTGCCGACCCGAGGGAACCGGCCGGCGACCTTCCCTCCAGCACGTCCAGCAGAGCGGCGTTCCACTCGATCCGGTTCTCGATGAAGGCGACGTGACCGCTGTTCTCGAACCAGGTGAGAGTGGCATTCGGGATGCGGCGAGCGGTCTCCTCTGACCACCGCGGATCCCAGATCTGGTCGTGGCGCCCACTGAAGACCGCGACGGGAAGGTCGATCTCGGGCAGGATCTCTCGAAGGTCGTTGTCGATCAGGGCCTGAAAGCTCGTCAGACCGACGAAGGCCGGAACCTTCCACCCTGTCTGAACGAACCACTGCTCCGTCGCGCTGAGGTCGTCACGATGGAAGTTGCTGCCGTACAGGCCGGCGATCGTCTCGGTGCGCGCCCAACGGACGGCGTCGATAAGAGGTTGCACCTGGTCCGATGGAGTGCCGAACGGAGCGTCGGGTGCTTCCCAGAACCGTGGTCCGCTCCCCGTGAGCACGAGGTGTCGAATGCGGCCGGGATGCTCGTGCGCGTACCTGAGGCCGATGTGTCCGCCCATGGACCAACCCACTAGAGTGACCTCGGTCAAGTCCAGATCGGTGATGAGAGTATGCAGGTCTTCGACGAACATGTCGTAGTTGTAGTCACCCCATGGCTTGTCCGAGGCGCCGTGACCACGCAGGTCGACGGTGATGCAACGGTGGGTGGGCGCGAGGTCGAGGATCTGATAGTCCCAGACATCTCCGGCCCCACCCCAGCCGTGGACGAATACGATCGGGTCTCCTGCTCCCCGATCCTCGTAGGCCATGCGGACGCCGGGGGCGACTTCGATGCTCGGCATGTTCTTACTCCTTATTACTAGCGTGATCGGTTGTGAGGAAATCATTGATCTCAGACGCGACGATCTCCGGGTGCTCAAGATGAAGTGCGTGCCCAGCTCCTTCGACCTCGCGGTAGCGGGAGGAGGGTAGGGTCCAGTGGAGATCCCGGCCATTCTCGACAGGGACCACCCGATCGGCGCTGCCGTGCAGGATGAGCGCGGGAGTGGTGAGCTGGGAGTGGTCGTACCCCGCCTCGAGGAACCGTTCGCAGGCGTCGTACTGCTCCCGCCACACCGTGGGGGGTGTGAGATATCGAAGGCGGGCCGCCAGCAGCTCCTGGTAGGCATCGGCGTGCTGTGCCGGCCATCCCTCTGCGAAGGACACGGGCATGGTGCGTACGGCGTATTCGTCCGCAGGGAGCGTCGACGAGTCCAGCCACAATCGGCGGGTGGCTTCGGGGACGGGCGTCGCGGTCGGGCCGCCCCCGCTCGTGCTCACCAGCACCACGTGAGACACCAGGTCGGGGCGAGCGACGGCGAGCAGCTGCGCGATGTATCCACCCATCGAATGACCGATCACCGGTGTCCGGCCCATCCCCCGCTCTCGCAGCTGCTCCAAGACGGTCGCAGCGTCGGAGGCGAAGCGATCGATCGATATGGGTGCGCTTCCCCGCGACGATCTGCCTGTTCCACGATTGTCGAGCGAGAGGAGGCGCACGGTCGGAGAAAGGCGCAAGCGAAGGGGGTGTCCAGCCCATGAGGCGTAGCCGAGACCGTGCAGCAGGAGAACCGGTCGCCCCGCGACGCCGCCGCCCTCGACATGAAGGACCGCTTCATCCTTGGTGGAGATATCCGGGACCATCGCCACGTGGTTCATCGTCGGCGCCTCATGCGTCGGCAGAGCTCGTCGCGCGGGCCGATGTCTTCCGGGAAGCGAGCACCGCTCCAGCTTTCTCGGACGCGATACCGAACAGCGCGCCGGCCACGAATGCGACCGTCAGCAGGACCAACGGGTAGTCGAACCCGAATGGCGCCGTCAGCTTCGCACCCGCCGTGAAGAACCCGAAGGTGGCCGCGAAACCGAGGAACCCGGCGGGCGTCGCCGCCAACAGGGCGATCCGGCTCGACGCCACGAGGGTCGCGGCGCCCACACCGACGGAGATCGTCAGCACCCAGACGTTGCCTCCGGCTGCCGTGATCGCCACGAGCGCGAGCGCCGCAATGACCATTCCCACGAGATTCATGATCACCGATCTGGCGAGGCCGGCGACGCCGCCTCCCGCTGTGAAGAAGGATGCCCATCCGACGAACAGGACCCAGACGGGGATGGGGACAAGTGTGGCGGTGAGCAGGCAGGCCAGAGCCGCCAGGATCCCGATCACCACGGTCGATGCTGCGCGTGCGGACATGCTTTTCGTTCTCCTTCGAACGTTGGGAAAAATGGGACTGGATCAGAGGTTGGGATCGGCCATGCCGACGTAGGTGGTCTCGAGGTACTCCTCGATGCCCTCCAGGCCCCCCTCCCGGCCCAGCCCGGACTGCTTGACCCCGCCGAAGGGTGCAGCGGGATTCGAGATCACCCCGGAATTGAGCCCGACCATGCCCGTTTCAAGCGCTTCGATCATGCGGAACGCCCGGGCGAGGTCACGGGTGAAGACGTACCCGATCAGCCCGAACGGCGTGTCGTTGGCCAGCCTGACCGCCTGTTCTTCCGTTCGGAAGGTGGCGATCGGGGCGACGGGTCCGAAGATCTCCTCAGCGAACACTCGCGCCTCGGGCGGCACGTCGGTCAAGACGGTGGGTTCATAGAAATAGCCCGGACCGTCCACCGCCTTCCCTCCGACGAGAGCTACGGCTCCCAGGCCGATGGCGTCGTCGACGAGGGCTTCCACTTTCCGCCGGCTGGCCTCGTCGATCAGCGGACCGAGCTGGGTGTCTGGTTCGACGCCGCGGCCGATCTTCATCGCGCTCATGCCGTCGGCCAGGCGTCGGGTGAATTCATCCGCGACGGACTCGTGCACATAGAACCGGTTCGCCGCTGTGCATGCTTCCCCGATGTTTCTGAGTTTGGCGGCGAGCGCACCGGCTACAGCCAAATCGAGGTCGGCGTCTTCGAACACGATGAACGGAGCGTTTCCCCCGAGTTCCATCGACGTCCGTAGGACATTCTGCGCGGCGTCGGCGATCAGTCCGCGTCCCACCTCGGTCGAACCGGTGAAGGAGAGCTTTCGGAGCCGTGGGTCGGCGATGAGCGGGCCTGTGACGGCGCGAGCTGTGCTCGTGGGGATCACATTGAGAACTCCGGCCGGCAAGCCTGCCGTCTCGAGCACTTCGGCCAGGAGGAGGGTCGTGAGAGGTGTGAGCGCGGCCGGCTTCATGACCATCGTGCAGCCGGCCGCGATGGCCGGAGCGATCTTGCGGGTGGCCATTGCCAAGGGGAAGTTCCATGGGGTGATGAGAAGGGACGGGCCGACCGGCTTCTTGAGCACCAGCAGGCGGGATTTGCCGTCGGGGGCCTGGGTGTACCGGCCGCTTACTCTGACGGCTTCCTCTGCGAACCACCGGAGGAACTCCGCACCATAGGCGACCTCACCGCGAGCTTCTGCGAGAGACTTTCCCATCTCGAGCGACATCAGCAACGCGAAGTCTTCGGATCTGGCGGTCACCGCTTCGAAGCCCCGTCGCAGGATCTCGCCTCGTACCCGCGGCGGGGTGGCCGCCCATCCGCTCTGAGCGGCGACGGCGGCGTCGAGGGCCGCAGTGCCGTCCTCGGGGCTGGCATCGGCGACTCGTGCGATGATCTCGCCGGTGGACGGGTCTTCGACGGCAAAGGTGTTCCCGTGTGCGGCCGCACGCCAGCGGCCGCCGATGAGCAGGAGGTCCGGCACGCTTGCCAGGAGGGATTCCTCGCGCGGGTGTGTCATTCTCGGCTGCCTTCCACTGTTGAGCTCGAATCGGGTTCGGGGAACAGGATGATCTGCCGTAACGCGTGACCGTCGGCGAGCTCGTCGAGCGCTTGGTTCACCTGTTCGAGTGTGATCGTGGAAGATACGAGCGCGTCGACGGGAAGCCGTCCTTCGCGCCACAGCTGGGCGTAAGTCGGAATGTCCCGCGAGGGAACGGCGGAGCCGAGGTAGCTTCCGACGATTGTGCGCGCCTCGGCGGTGACACCGAGCGGCTTGACGATCGACTCCGCGGCCGGCGCGGGAAGGCCGACCGTGACCGTTTTCCCTCCCACACCTGTCAGAGCGATAGCTGTTTCGAACGCACGAGGATGCCCGGCCGCTTCGACGACGACAGCGGCTTTGACTCCTCGCTCGATGGCTTCTTGGGGGGTGTACGCAGCGGTGGCACCCAGCTCTCGCGCCCGCTCCAGTTTCTCGGGGACGGCATCGATGCCGATCACCTCCCCGAGACCGAGGGAGACCGCCGTGATGAGGGCGGCCATGCCGACCCCGCCCAAACCGACGACAACGATGGTGTCTCCCTCGTGGGGCTTGCCCGCATTGAGAACCGCCCCTCCCCCGGTCAGCACCGCACATCCCAGGACGGCTGCGATCTGCGGCGGGATGTCGTCGTCGACCGGAACCATGGAGCGCCGATCGATGACAGCGTGGGACGCGAATCCGGACACCCCCAGATGATGGAAGACCTCATCGCCGTCCGCATGCAGGCGGCGCTCACCGGACAGCAGCGTCCCGGCGTTGTTCGCAGCAGAGCCGGGGATGCAGGGCAGCCGCCCTTCCGTGAGGCAATTCGCGCATTCACCGCATCTCGGCAGGAACGCCATGACCACACGCTGCCCCACCTTCAGGTCCTCAACGCCGTCCCCCAGTTCGACGACGCGCCCAGCGGCCTCGTGCCCAAGAAGCATGGGCACCGGTCGCATCCGGTTGCCGTCGACGACGGACAGGTCGGAATGGCAGAGTCCGGCCGCTTCGATCCGGACCAGAACCTCGCCTGGGCCCGGCGGATCGAGTTCCAGCTCTTCCACGGTGAGCGGCTGCGACTGGGAATAGGGACGGCTCAAGCCGATCTGGTGGAGGACAGCGCCTGTGATCTTCATTTCTCCTTCTCCTTCGAAGTGGCGACGGCTTCGGACACCGACTTCGCGATGTCGTCGCCCGCGCGAAGGGGCTTCTCGCGGAAGATCCCTTCGTGCGCGAGGACGGGTCGCCGATCGCCGGCGAGTTCGGGATGGCGTTCTTCGAGCTTTTCCCGTTTGGCGGCCAGATCGTGCCATCGGCGCACTGTCTCCTTGTCGCCGCCGCGGACTGCGTTCCAGCTCTTCGGCATCTGCTCCCGGCTGGGTCCGGTGGACGCCCGCCCGCCGAGCTGGACCCGCGAGGGACGCCTGGCGGTCTCCGCACCGCACGTCGGACAGTTCGGGCTGGCGTCCGCCATCGATCGCACAGCGGCTTCGAAGCGGTGGCTGTTGACGCACTGGTAGTCGTAAAGGATCATCGGTCCATTCCGCTCAGTTGTAGAAGCCGTCGGGGGCATACCGGAGCGTCTTCGCCTGCTCACCGTCGTGACCGAAGATGACCTCAGCGCCGGTGGCATCTGCGATTCCGCGGAGCTTCTCGACCGATTCCAGCCAGCGAAGGTTGTCCCACACGATCGCCGCACCCACCGCGGGTGGCCCGAAGCTGTCGGCCAGGTACACCGCATCCGAGGTGAAGATCTTCGTCCCCTCGTTCTCGAGGTCGACCCTGAGCGACATGGTCCCCCAGGTGTGCCCGGGAGTCTCGATCACGCTCACGCCGGGAACGATCTCCACATCGCCGCTGATCCCTTCAAGAGGGAGGTCGCGGTAGTCGTCGACGATGTGCGCGCCCTGGGAGTAGCCCTCTATTTTCAGGGCTTCGGAGATCTCGGTGTGGTTGGCGACGATACGGGTCTTGCCGTTGTCGAACATCTTCGCGTTGGCCGCATGGTCGAAGTGGAGATGCGAGAGGACGAGGATGTCGATGTCATCGGCGGTGAGCTCGAGCTGTGCGAGCGAACTGTCCAGGTATCCGGGGCCGTTGACGGGTTCACGGACGGGGAAGAAGTCTTGGAAACCTGTCGGCGCCCACCGCTGTTCCCAGTCGCGTGGGACCCCGGTGTCCCACAAGATCCGCCCTTCGGGGTGTTCGATCAGGACTGCATGAGTGGGACAGTCACCCCACACGACGGGGTCATCCTTGTGGAATCGGTCGCGGATCGTTCGGCCCCCTTTGAGGAGAAGCCAGGTCAGGTCTGTCTCCATAACACCGGTGGACAGCACGTGGACGCGCATTTCAGTCACAACAACCTCCGTTGCTTGTTGGTCGGTTCAGGGCCACCGCGACCTGCGGTTGTGCAACCCTCCCGCGTTCGACGAGATATCGCTATGGCCCGATGGCACATTAAGACCGATAATGAATGGCCTACCGTGCCATGCCGACGCTACGATGCTCGGGTGGAACGCCCGAACCAAACCAGCCCGCCCTCGACCGCAGCCGTTCTGCGCGCCATGCGCGAGTCCGCCTCAGACATCGCAAATGTGAGAGACGGCGTTCTCGTCTCTCGGGCGATCGTGCGCCACACGCGCCGACTCCTCGGCACCGACATGGCCTACCTGAGCCTGAATGACCTCGCTGCCGGCGAGACCTACATCCACGTTACCGACGGAGTTCGGACGGAGGCCTACCGGAGCATCCGGATGCCGCTCGGAACGGGTGTGCTGGGTGCGGTCGCCGCCGGAGGTGCCGTGGTGCAGACGGCGGACTACCTCTCCGACTCGGACATGAATCATCTTCCGGACATCGACGAGATCGTCAGAGAGGAGGGTGTGGTCGCCATCATGGGCGCGCCGCTTCGCGTAGGAGGCCGCGTGATCGGCGGGTTGCTCGTGGCCGATCGCACTGCGACCCATTTCCCCCGCGGCGCTGTCGAGGCGTTGGAGCGTATGGCTGAGCTCGGAGCGATCGCGGTAGAGCAATCGAGGTTGGTCGCGGAGAATGCAGCACTGGCAACGCAGGTGAAGAGTGCTGAGGGCCAGGGGGAGGAGCGGTTGAAGCGCGTTGAGAAGGTGCTTCGCCTCGACGATCAGATGGTGCAGAGCTTGGTGGCACCGACCGGGCTGACCGGCGTGGCCGGAACCCTAAGCGAGGCTGTCCACATGGCTGTCGGGATCCATGACGCACGAGGCCGACTGGTCGCAGGACAGCCGCTGCTCCCGCGCCAGGCGTTCGATCATTGGGAGGTTCGGGCCGCTGTCGCAAGCTCCACGCAAAGCGGCCGCTCCGTGGGCGTCCGCTGGGACCGCAGACCGTACGTCGTCGTGTCCGTCACCTCAGGCGACGAGCAGATTGCGACCCTCGTCGCACGAGGCCCGGTGGAGCAGATCGAGGCCCAGCTGCTCGAGCGTGCCGCCACCTTCGTCGGCGCGATCATGCTTTTCGAGCGCAGCCTGATCGATGCGTACAACCGGGCCCAATCGGCCCTCTTCGACGACCTGGTATCGGACCGGTCCGGAGACCGCCATGCGCTCACCGCCGCAGCGCAATCGTATGGGATCACGGCTACCGAACCATCGGCAGTCCTGGCCATCGCCACGAGCCCCTCGGAGCGATATCAGGCCCTGAACACCACGCGTGCTGCGCTCCGGGACCGGCCAGCTGTCGTCTCACTCCACGGCTCGGAGGTCTGTGTCATCCTGGGAAGTCCCGCGGAACCCGACGTCGTGCACGCTCTCTCGAGCGAATTGGTTGCTGCGCTCCGGACCGAGGGGATGTCCCCCTTGATCGGGATCGGTCACGCTGACGGCAGCGAGTTCATCGCGGGCGCTCACCATCAGGCCCACCGGGTGCTCGCCGCCGAAGTCGCTCTGGGCTGGCGCAGCGGATACGCCGACGCCGTCCAGTTGGGACTCGCCGGGCTGCTTCTCAGCGGCACCGACCGTGCGACCGTCGATGCGATGCTGGAGCGAACAATCGGGCCCCTCACCGAATACGACGAAACGCACTCCAGCGAACTCCGCCTCACCGCATGGACGTACTTCGAATGCGGGACTCACCTTGAGTCAACGGCCACCCGCCTCTTCCTCCATCGGAACACCGTGCGCCAGCGGGCCGAACGCATCGACGCCTTGCTCGGTCCGAACTGGCGCCGAGCTCCGTGGAGCGCCGACATCCACCTCGCCTTGAGAGTCTGGCGGCTCAGCGAAGCAGGTCTCGTAAACGAGAATCCTTCCGCGTCAGTCAACACGGCCTAGCGACGTCCCGCTGTCTCGCTTCCACTGCTGCGCAAACGTCACCGCGGCAGCGCGGCGCACACCTCGCTGAACAGTCGCGCATGGATCTCGTTGCCCGCGGCCGAGACGGGATCGGGTGCCGAGGAGAACTTGACGATCACGGTTCCGGTCTGCGGATCCAGCCAGATGTACTGCCCGTGGATGCCGACCGCATAGACGTTCCCGCGCTCGTTGCCTGTGGACCACCATTGATTGCGGTACGAGACCCGTGGGTATTCGCGCTGGATCAGGAGGTTGCGCGCGACGTCGCGGTCTCCCCCAGCCATGGTCTGCCGCACCCACTCCTCGGACACGACGCGCCTGCCTTCGATGGTGCCGCCGCCGAGCATCAGCCAGCCGACACGGGCGAGGTCAGCCGCTGTGCACGAGATTCCGCCGTTGGCGGAGGCGAATCCCGACGGGTCGACGGTGATCGTGGCGTCCTGCGCGCAACGCAGCCGTTCCCAAACGCGCGCCGCCAAAACGACGGGATAGCGTTCACCGGTCACCGCCTCCACCAGCCACGCCAGGGCATCCGTGTCGGCCGAGCAGTACTGGAAGCGCCGGCCGTGCATGCCGTTGGCCTTCAACCCTCGCAGGAACTCGTACGTGTCCGCCGGATCGGTGTCGCGACGAGGACGCCACCCGGCGATGCGGTCCTGAGCCTGCATGTGCGACTCGGGGTTGCGGTAGTCCTCTTCGTACTCGACCGCGACGGTCATGTCGAGCACCTGCTGCACGGTGGCGTCGCCATACGCGGAGCCGTCGAGTTCGGGGACGTACGACGCCATGGTTCGCCTGACGTCGATCAGGCCGTCGTGGACGAGCGTTCCGACGAGGATGCCGCAAATGGACTTCGACACGCTTTGGAGCAGGTGGCGGTCGTCTGGCGCAAAGCCGGGACGGTAGTGCTCAGCAATCGTTCTGCCGTCCCGTTGTACCAGGAAGGCGTCGGTCCAAGATTCCGCGAGCATCGCCCGCAGATCGGCCACATCATCCAGAGCGGTAAGCCTGTCCACCCCGGAGTCTGTACGGGGGCGGTGGCCGATGGTGGCGGTGGGAACCAGCTCGCTCACGTGGGCGAACGCCCACTGGCTGTGCGGCGCATCCTGCCAGCTGTCGAGGTCGAGCTCCTCCGCGACCCCAGGGTAGCGAGGCGGCCGGGTCGTGCTCTGTTCAATCGTGAGGCGGGTCATCGCAGCACTCTCATCTCGTCTTGGGCTGTGGGGGTCGTTGTGCCCGGATTCGGGGGGAGATCCTTCCTATCCAGCTGTGCGATCCCGGGAGCCGCGGGCATGGCGGCCAGCAGGCGGCGGGTGTAGTCGTGGGCCGGTGACGTCAGCACATCCTGAGCTCGCCCCGTCTCCACGAGGGAGCCGGCGCGCATCACGCCGACGTCGTCGCTCATGTACTGCACGACATCGAGGTCGTGGGAGATGAGCAGGTAGCTCAAGTCGCGCTCGCGTTTGAGCCGCTGAAGGAGATTCAGCACCTGCGCCTGCACCGACACGTCCAGCGCACTGGTCGGCTCGTCGAGCACCAACAGGCGCGGGCCCGTTGCGATCGCCCGCGCGACGCCGACGCGCTGGCACTGGCCTCCCGAGAGCTGATGCGGCAGCCGATCGCCGTGCACCGCCGCAAGTCCCACCTCGTCGAGGAGCTCCTCGACCTTGCGCCGGATCTCCGCACGGCTCAGCCGGGTGTGGGTGCGCAGCGGCTCGGCCACGATGTCTCGGATGCGCATGCGCGGATCGAGCGCCATGATGGGGTTCTGGAAGACCATCCCCGTCTGTGCCCGGAGTCGTCGCAACGCGCCCCGGTGGAGCTTCGCGGGATCTTCCCCAGCTATGAGGGATCGACCGGACGTCGGCGCGATGAGGTTGAGGGCGCAGCGGGCGATGGTGCTCTTGCCCGACCCTGACTCGCCGACGAGGCCGAACGTGGTCCCGGTGCGGATCCGGAAGCTCACGTCGTCCACCGCCCGGGTCTCTGACTTGCGTGTGCGGTAGACCTTCACGATGTGCTCGACGACGAGCGCGTCGGCGTCAGTAGTGTCCGTGGTGGTGCTCACAGCTCTCCAACTCTCAGGCATGCCGCCTCGTGCATCGAGGCGACGGGCTCCAGGGCCGGGTCCGTCATGCGGCAGCGGGCTTGCACGGCCGGACAGCGATCGGCGAAGGCGCAGCCCGTGATGCCCAGCAGGTTCGCCGGCACCGATCCGGCGATCGCATCGAGCATCTGACCGGGTCGACGCCGCGACGGCAGCGCGCCGATCAGACCACGGGTGTAAGGATGCGCCGGGTTGCGCAGCACCTCCGCCGCAGGCCCCTGCTCGATCACGCGACCTGCGTACAAGACCGCGACAGAATCGCAGATCTCCTGCACCACACCGAGATTGTGGGTGATCAGCAGCACGCCGAAACCGAAGCGTTCGCGCAGGGACAGCACGAGCTGCAGGATCTGTCGCGCGATCGTCACATCCAGTGCCGTCGTCGGCTCGTCGAGGATCAGCAGGCGCGGTTCGCAGAGAAGCGCCATCGCGATCATCACACGCTGCAGCATTCCACCGGAGAGCTCATGCGGGTGGCTGCCATAGACGCGGCTGGGGTCCGGGAGCCCGACAAGGCCCAGGTAGTCGAGGATCCGCTCCTTTGCCTCGGCCCGGCTCATCCGACGGTGGCGGCGTAGCACCCCTCGCAACTGGTCCCCGAGAGTGAAGACGGGGTTGAACGCCGTGCCCGGGTTCTGGAAGACGATCGAGACGACATCGCCGCGTGCCGCGGACGGGGCGGAGAAGTCCTGCTCGGTGCCATCGAGCACGATCCGCCCGGACGGGCGCGCGCCCTCAGGCAGCATGCCGAGCACAGCCAGTCCGGTCAGGCTCTTACCGCAGCCGGTCTCGCCGACGACACCCAGGATCTCCCCCGGCGCGATCGAGAAGGTGACACCGCGGACCGGACGGTTGGTGATCCGGCCTCGCTCTGCGAACGCGACCTCCAGGTCCTCCACGAGAAGCAGGTCGGTCATCGCTTCGCTGATCGTTCCACTCATCGCTTCACCTGCCGAGGGTCGAAAAGGTCGCGCAGCGCATCGCCGATCAGATTGAAGCCCAGGACCGTGGCAAAGATCGCGAGGCCGGGGAACGTAGAGATCCACCAGTACGTGAAGATCTGCCCGCGCCCTTCGGCCACCATGAGGCCCCAGTCCGGAGATGGCGGCTGCGCGCCGAGGCCGAGAAAGGCCAGCGACCCGGCGGCGAGCACGACGGCGCCGATGTCGACGGTCGCCTGAACCAGCACCGGTGTCATGCAGTTGCGCAGGATATGGACGCTGACGAGGCGCCAGGCCGGGACACCGATTGCTCGCGCGGCTTCTACGAACGGACGATCGCGAAGGGAGCGTGCCTCCGCCCGTACGAGTCGGGCATACCAGGGCCACCAGGCGATGGCGAGCGCGAGGCCGGCGTTGAACAGGCTGGGGCCGAGGATGGCGACGGTCACCATCGCAAGCAGCAGCGGCGGGAATGCCTGGAACACCTCGGTGACGCGCATCAGAACGTCGTCAAGCCAGCCCCCGCGGTAGCCGGCGATGGCGCCGAGAGGGATGCCGATCACCGCGGCGATGAACACGACCACGAGCGAGATGACGAGTGCGGGTCGCGCGCCCATGATGATACGGCTGAGCACATCGCGGCCGAGCTGATCCGTGCCGAGGACGTGAGTGACGCTGGGGGCGAGGTTGCGGGTGGCGACACTGGTCTCGCCGAGACCCTGGGCCGGAAAGGGCGCTATCCACTGGCCGAACACAGCCAAGATGATCACGAGAAGGACGATAGCGAGGCCGGCCGCAGCAAGCCAGTCGGTGCGGAGCACCCGGATCAAGCGGCTCAGCCCGGTATCACGTGCGGAGAAGGCGGCCGGGCGGAGTGCCGCCGTGGCGCTGGTCATGGTCGGGGTAACAGTCATGACGCCCTCACTCTCGGGTCGAGTCGGGCTTGCACGAGATCCACGGCGAGGTTGGCAACGAGGTACCCGAACGCGCCAAGCAAGGTGATCGCCATGATCGACGGATAGTCGACAGACAGCATCGCGGTGCTGGCGAACTGCCCGATTCCGGGCCAGTTGAAGACCACCTCGACGAAGAACGTAGCGGTCAGCGCGTACGCCGCAGCGAGCCCGATGATCGTCATCGACGGCGGCAAGGCGTTCTTCAAAGCCAGCCGCCAGCGCACCATGAATGAGCGCACACCGTACGCGTTGGCCGTGAACACGTAGTCCTGACCGAGGACCTCGAGCATCGATGCGCGTGTCATCCGTGCGATGAGGCCGAGAGGGTAGGCGGCGAGAGTCAGCGCCGGCAGGATGAGGTGCGTCATCCCGTCGCCCCAGGCCACGAAGTTGCCCGTGACGAGACTGTCGAAGAGAGGGAAGCCAGTGACGTTCGCGATCGGGTGCAGGTACTGCGTTTGAGTCGAGAAAGCGCCGGTCGCCGGGAGGTGCAGCTGGCCCACGAAGAGGACCTGGAGCAGCAGTCCGAGCCAGAAGGCCGGCATCGAGACACCGCCGATGGAGAGGATGCGGATGGCGCCGTCGGCGATTCCGCCGGGGCGCTTGGAGGCGATCACGCCGAGCACGATGCCGAAGACCGTTGCGAAGAGCATGGCGGCGAACAGCAGCTCGAGGGTGGCCGGCAGCCGCGTCGCGAGCTCCAGGAGCACGGGGCGCTTGGTCGAGAGCGAGTCGCCCCAGTTCCCGGTGATGAGGCCCCAGAGGTAGTCCAGGTATTGGATGGGCAGGGGGCGGTCGAAGCCGAGGCGGATGCGGATGCGGGCGAGCTCCGCGGGCGGAGCCTTGGGGCCGGCGTAGACGACAGCCGGGTCGGACGGGATGACGCGGGAGAGGATGAATACCACAAGCGTGATCACGAGGAGCACGAGCAGCGCAGATCCGACTCGGCGGGCGATGAGCCGTGTCATGGGAGCACCTCCTTCAAGGGGTAGGCCACGCTGGGGCGGGACGTGCCCGCCCCGGCGTTTCGTTTTGATTAGACGGCCGGCGCAATCGGCGCGAAGAAGGTCGTGAAGGGGTAGTTCTCGTTGAACTTCTGGAACTTCAGGTCCTTGGGCATGATGGTGACCGATTGTGCGTCGAACAGGAACAAGCCAGGTGCCTGTTCGACGAGCAGGTCCATGGCCTTCTCGTACGTCGCCTGGGCCGCGGCGCGGTCGCTTCCGGTGAGGGTGCCGGCTTTGTCGATCAGCGCGTCGTACTCGGCGTTCTTCCAGTAGCTGAGGTTGAAGAACGGCTTCTCCGACGAGTGGAACAGGGAGTTCAGGTTGTCGGACCCGGCGTCACTGTATGTGGGCCAGTAGTTGACGACGAAGATGTCCTGGGCGTTCGCCGGGTCCGCTTTCGCTTTCTCCCACTGCTGGTTGAACAGCTCAGCGGTGACGTTCAGGGTGACGCCGATCTTGGCGAAGGCATCCTTGATGAGCGGCACGAAACGTGTCTCGGCAGGGTTCTCCGACGCGTACGTCAGGTTCAGGGTCAGCCCGTTGGCGTGCCCGGATTCGGCGAGGAGCGACTTCGCCTTCTCGAGGTCCTGCTTGTACTGCGGGACCTTTTCGCTGTACGGGAAGATACCCTTCGGTACGGGCCCGTGCGACTGGGTACCGTAGCCCTGCACGCCGACATCGATGAGGTCCTTGTACGGCACCGCGTAGCTGAGCGCCTGTCGAACCTTCGGATCGTTCAGCGGGGCACGGAGCGTGTTGAAGTAGGCCAGGTAGTTGAATGGCGAGTTCGCCGCGCGCACTTCTCCACCCATCTGCTTTGCGACGGAGTCGACGTTCTCCAGCGGAATGGTTGTGGCGAAGTCCACTTCCTTCGCCGTGAGCATTTGCTGGGCAGTCACAGCGTCCGGGGTGATCGAGATGTCCACGATCTTGTAGTGCGGGGCGTTCTTCGTGTTCCAGTACTTGTTGTAGGCCTGGAGCACGACTTTCTTGCCCGGTTCGTAGTCCTTCAGCGTGAACGGACCGGTGCCCGCCTCGATGCCCTTCTCGAAGTACTTGTCGTTCGAGGCGGATGCCTTGAGAGCCTTGGGCGCAACGATCCAAGCGCCGTATGTGGAGGCCGCCACCAGGTCCATGGGTGCCGAGTACTTCAGCTTCATGACAACGGTCGAGGCGTCCGTTGCCGTGACGGAATCCAGCGGGGCCCAGATGAAGGCGGCTCCGGCTCGCTTGCGGGCGGCCTCGATGCTCCCCACGACCGCGTCCGCGTCGACCTTCTCGCCATCGTGGAAGGTGACGCCTTTCCGGATGTGGAAGGTCCAGGTCAGGCCATCCGCGCTGGTCTCCCACTTCTCGGCGATGGCAGGCGTGAATGCCTTCGCTGAGCCCTCTGGGTTCTTCCAGAGCAGAGGCTCGTAGAGGTTTCCCATGTAGAGAGCCTCCGTCGAGAAGGATGCAACGGGGTCCCACGTGGTGACGGCAGCGGAAGCCGCGACGGTGAGCACACCGCCGTCAGCACTGGTGCCGCTCGATGAGGGAGAGCAACCCGAGAGGGCTGCGAGACTGAGCGCGGCCGCGATGCCCAGGGCAGCGATTCTGGCGCGTTTGTTTCGGGTGACGTCCATGTGCACCTCACTGTGAAGACGTTCCGCCGGGTGCGGAGTAGGGACAGTGTATGGACACGGAAGCGAGACTCGCCAATACTTGATTATCACTTGATCGATGCTTCGGAGGTATTGATGGACCTACGCCTGCTTCGTTATTTCGTGGCGGTGTGCGAGTTCGGCACGGTGCACGCCGCTGCGGACGAGTTGCGTGTGGCGCAGCCTTCGCTGAGCCGACAGATCCGGGGGCTGGAACGCGATCTCGGCTTCACATTGTTCGAGCGGGTGCCGCGCGGGGTGATCCTCACGGCGGCCGGCCAGGCGTTCCTTCCGATCGCGCGCGATCTTCTGGCTCACGCCGCCCGCGCATCCTCCACGGCGAAGGCGATCGCCGCCGGAAGCGGAGCGGGCCTCACTGTCGCATCGGCTACCACGACGGTGACAGACATCATCGCGCCGTTCATTGTCTCCCAAGGCGCGCGAGGCGCCATCCAGAATGTCGTGGAGTCGCTGCCTCAGGACGTATACGACGTACTCGCCGGAGGAGACGCGGATTTCGCGGTCGGCACTCGAGTGCCACCAGCAGAGTTCCGCTCAGAGGTCGTTGGGTACGCCTACCTCTGGGCACAGATGCACCCGGAGCATCCACTCGCGGACATGCCGAACGTGCCGCTCGAACTGCTCGTCCAGGAGCCGCTCATCGTGATGAGCCGCGCGCACGGTGTGCGTCAGATGTTCGACAACGCGGTCACGAGCGCCGGATTGTCGTACACGCCGGCCATTGAGACGACCTCGCTCTCCCTCGCCCTCGCCCTCGCAGCGGCCGGCCGCGGTGTCTGCATCCTGTCGGACGATTCCCGCTACGGATTGCACACCGCCCCGATCCGCACTGCCGACGGTGATCTCGCCATCACTCTCTACGGCGTCTGGGATGACAAGCACTACGCCGGCGCCCGCATCCAGCACTGCCTCTCCGACCTCGGCGCCTTCGTCGCCGAGCTCTATCCGCAGAGCCGGCACTGACTCTGATGCCGCGAAAGCATCGACGAGAGAGAGTACAGGTCTTGGACGCGCATCCCCTCCACCGCCCATGCTGAGGCCCACACATCGATCGAGGAGGATCACATGCGTGTGCGTCAACTTGTCGCCGGCCTGGCGGCGATCGTCATCGGGTCAAGTCTTGTGATCGCGACAGGCGCGACAGCAGCGGAAGCGCGGGGGTTCGGTGACCTGCGCGGGAACGGCGCCGTCTCCCGCACGGTGCTCACAGCGGCGCAACTGCAGAGTGGTGACGCCGCGGGGACGGTCGCAAGCAGCGCATTCGGGCTGCCGGCTGGTGCGGCGAACCCCCGGAACTCCTTCGAGGGCACACTGACCGTCTCGCACGCGGGAGAGGTCGGTGGCTTCAGCGCGATCAGGGATCCCTATGATTACTCGTCGATCGCCGCCGTGAAGCATCTTCCCGACTTCTCCGCCGCCCTCGTGCAAAAGGGAAGCTACCTGATTCCGGCTGAGCGCGGAGTGCGGATCACCGGGAACGACGCATGGAACATCGCCCTCGGCGTCGGCCGGGCCTGGCAGGAGAACGGCGACGGCAGACTGACCCGGGCCGCCCTCCCGTTCTCCCTCATCGAGCGCAACGCGAACTGCGTGCACAACGGGCTGATCACCTTCCTTTTCTCACGCAACCAGACCTCCCTCCTGCGGTACCAGATCACGAGCGAGACCTGCGAGTATTTCCAGTTCGACATGTGGGGGCAACTGCCCGCCACTGTCACCCAGGGGAAGGTCGCGAACGCGCAGCGAATCCGCGCCGGGTTCGCCGCCGAGCTCGCTGCGCGCATCCCCACGCGACCCATCGCGCAGCTCGCGACGGACTACCCTGCCGTGGGGATCGACACCTCGGCATTCGGCGCAGGCATCACCCTATCGGCGCGCACGACGCTCGGTTTCGTCTACGGCGGCGTGAACTACGTCGGCGACTGCCCGACCAGGCAAGGCCCGCACCCGTTCTGCAGCGAGGTCCTGATGCCCTCCTACTCCACAGCCAAGACTGCGTTCGGCACTCTGGCGCTACTGCGGCTGGCCCAGAAGTACGGACCGTCGGTCGCAGACGAGTTGATCACCGCGCTGATTCCACAGGCGGCGGGAATGCCCGCGTGGAAGGGTGTCACGATCCGGGATGCGGTCGACATGGCGACCGGAAACTACACCTCCGCCGGCTACGAAGTCGATGAGGGCGGAAGCACCATGAGCGCATTCTTCGCCGCCGAGAGCGAGACGCAGAAAACCGCGACAGCGCTGTCCTACCCCCGCTCGGCCACGCCAGGAACAACGTGGGTCTACCACACGTCCGACTCATACCTCGCCGTGCAGGCCATGAACGCCCTGCTTCGCCAGCACGAGGGTCCCCGTGCCGACATCTTCAGCATGCTGTGCAACGAAGTACTGATCCCGGCCGGCGTCGGCCCGGACTCCCTCACCACCTTGCGCACAGACAACTCGCCGACGGGAGCACCGTTCGGCGGGTACGGAATGTTCTGGACCCAGGATTCGATCGCGAAAGTCGCCAGGCTCATGGGCCCACAGCACGGGGCCGTCCATGGCGTTCAGCTGCTCCACCCCGGGCTCCTTGATGCGGCGCTGCAGCGCAACCCCGCCGATCGCGGGCTGCCGGTAACCGGGAGCACTGTCCTGCGGTACAACGCTGGCGTCTGGGCGAAGGACTACAGCTCCGTGAACGACCCCGCCTTCACGACGCCGTTCACCGTCCCGTTCATGTCGGGCTTCGGCGGTATCACGGTAGCAATGATGCCGAACGGCTCAACGTACTACGTCTTCAGCGACAACGATGAGTTCGTGTGGGCCTCCGCGGTCTCTCAATCTGCGAAGCTCGCCCCGATGACGGGAGGCGGCACCGCGACCCCCAGCCCACCCGCTTCAGGACACCACTGACGAGCGCATCCGATACCTCGGAGGCATTGCGGCGACGCACTTCGAATCTTTGACGGGCATCAACCGACGGTCGATACTGAGGAGCACCCATCGATCGAGGAGGATCCCATGCGTGCCCGCTACTGTGTCGCCGGAGGCGCGAAATGAGTCAGCGCGAGGGCCACCTCGAGAAGCGACTCGGGCTGCCATCGGTTGTCGCATTCGGCCTGGCCTACATGGCACCGAGCCTGGTGATGGTGATCTTCGGTGTCATCGCCGTCGCCAGCGCCGGAACCGCCCCGACCGCCTTCCTGATCGCCACGTTGGCCATGCTTTTGACGGCCATCAGCTACTCCAAACTCTCCAAGCATTACCCGGTGTCCGGCTCCGCCTACTTCTACGCACGCCGGCTCCTGAACTCCCCCATCGGATTCCTGGTCGGCTGGAGCATCCTGCTGGACTATCTTTTCCTGCCGATGGTGGCCTGGCTGGTGCAATCGGTCTACCTCAACGCCCAGTTCCCGGAGATCCCGGTGTGGGCATGGATGCTCATCAACGCCGGTCTCACCACCGCCATCAACATCATCGGACTCGTCCTCAGCGACCGCGTCAATATGGTGCTCACTGCGTTCTCCGTCTTCCTGGTGCTGCTGTTTGTGGCGTACTGTCTGGTCTTTCTGGTGCACCATCCCGCTCACGACTACATCACCCCCGTCTGGAACAGCCAGACCAGCCTCGGCGGAGTGACCGCGGCCGCCGCGATCGCCGCATACTCATACCTGGGATTCGACGCGGTCACAACGTTGTCGGAAGAGACCAAGGACGCATCCAAAACGATCCCCCGCGCCGTCATCCTGGTGATCGTGATCGGAGGGCTGCTGTTCGTCAGCGTCGCCTACGTCATGCAGCTGGTCCACCCCGGCTTCAACTTTGGCGGACCGGGCGACGAGCAAGTGGGCGGCTACATCCTTTCCACGAAGGTCGGCGGGCAGACCTTCGCCGACTGGACCAACCTGGCCGGCGTCGTCGCCGGGTTCGCGTCGGGACTCGCCGTGCAGCTCAGCTCCAGCAGACTGCTCTACTTCATGGGACGCGACGGCGTGCTGTCCAAACGACTGTTCGGCTGGGTCAGCCCCGTCACCAAGACACCGATTTGGGCGATCGCGTTCACGGGACTGATGTGCGTCGTCGGCATGTTCCTGACCACCGACATCGCCTACTCCTTCATCAACTTCGGCGCCTTCACCGGTTTCACCGTCGTGAACATCTGCGTGATCGCGTTCTACGTCCGCAAACGAAAGACCACACCGCTCGGCGTTGTCGGGTACGTGATCCTCCCCGCCGTGGGCGCCTGCGTCACCCTTTACATGCTCACCCGACTGAGCCCGACCGCACTGATCATCGGGTCCACCTGGCTGGCCGCAGGTTTCCTATGGCTCCTCTGGCTCACCCGCGGGTTCCGGCGCCCCACGCCCGCGATGTCGGTCGATGAGGCAGGCGGCGAGATCGAGGACATCCGCACGCGGCCCGTCAGAGCCGTCGAATTGGAGTAGCGAGGACTCAGGCCCTCACGGGTACATGCCACGAAGACGGTGTGCTTCGGCGACCCGCTCGACGGCGAGCGCGGTCGCGGCTTCGCGCAAGGTCAGCCGGCGCTTATCGGAATAGTCGAGGACATTGCGCCAGGTCGAGAGCATCCGCGAACGCAGCCGGGATTCGACTTCTTCCACTCCCCACCAGTAGGCCTGGTTGGCCTGTACCCACTCGAAGTAGGAGACGATCACCCCGCCGGAGTTGGCGAGAATGTCGGGGACGACCAACTGGTCGTTGGCGAGGAAGATCCGGTCCGCGGCCGTGGTGGTCGGCCCATTCGCTCCTTCGACGATGACGCGGGCGGTGATCCGTGGTGCGTTCTCGGCGGTGAGCACACCTTCGACTGCGGCAGGGATCAAGAGGTCGACGTGCAGTTCGAGCGCGGCGGCGGCGTCGATCGGCTCGGAACCGGCGAAGCCGACCACGGATCCGGTGGCGTCCACATGTGCGCCGAGGCGGTCCGGATCGATCCCGCCTGCGTTGTAGATGGCACCGTATTGGTCGGCTATCGCCACCACCCGCGCCCCCGCTTCGGTCAGGAACCGGGTTGCGTCGCGGCCGACCTTGCCGAAGCCTTGCACGACGGTAGTGGCACCGATGCAGGAGATACCGCGGTGCTGGAGGGCGGCGAGGGCCACGTGCGCCACACCGCGAGAGGTCGCGCTGGCACGGCCCAGGGAGCCGCCGAGGGCCAGCGGCTTGCCCGTCACCACGCCGGGAACCGTGTATCCGGTGGCGACGGAGTAGGTGTCCATGATCCAGGCCATGGTCTTCTCCGACGTCCCGATATCGGGAGCCGGGATGTCGCGTTCCGGACCGATTATGGGGAGGATCTCGCTGGTGTAGCGCCGCGTGACGCGTTCGAGTTCGGCCTCGGAGTGGGCGCGCGGGTCGATGGTGATGCCGCCTTTTGCTCCGCCATACGGGATGTCGACGAGCGCGCACTTCCAGGTCATCCACATCGCGAGGGCGCGGACCTCATCGAGGGTGACATCGGGGCTGTAGCGAAGTCCGCCTTTCGCCGGCCCTCGTGAGAGGTTGTGCTGCACCCGGTGACCGGTGAAGACCCGGATGCTGCCGTCGTCGGTTCGCAGCGGAACTGACACGGTCATCTCGCGACGAGGCGTAGCCAACATGTCTCGAATACCGGAGTCGTACCCCAGACTGGCAATCGCGGCATCCAACTGGGAGGTTGCGTCAGCGAGCGGGTTGGCAGTGGTCCGTCGTGCGGTCTCCATCGAGAGCATCGCGGGTCCTCCTCAGGGGTCGGTTGCGTCTCACGGTAGGGTCGGGACACGCTCGACCGATTAGACACGTCGTCGACCCGGTACGCCCGAAACGTACATGGCGTCTAGCGGATGGTTGGGCCGAGTGGCGGCCCCTGCCTGGGCGAACACCCCGCCTCTACGACGAAACGGCGGCTGATGATCAGCCGCCGTTTCAGACTCCTCACCGCCCGTGCGACCTCACGTATACCAGGTGGGCTCAGGGATCTGGTGGAGGAGGACGTACTCGCCCACTTCACGCTTCTTGTATGCGATCGGATCGTGCAGGCTGTGCGTGCGAAGGTTGCGCCAGAAGATGTCCAACCCGACGGAACTCGCCGAGGCCCGGGCGCCGGCGAGCTCGTAAATCTTGGTGGCCACCTCCAGGCCATCGTCGACGATCCGCAGCTTCCCAGCTGCGATGCGCACCGCGACCTCACCACGGCGCCGCTCCGACAGGCCTTCTCGCGGCGCGTGCAGCAGGTCACTGATCTCCGCGCCCGCAACATCGAGCAGCGCCTCGTCGGCCCAGAGCTTCGACTGCAGCTCCCCGTACCCTTCGAGCAAGTACCACTCCTCGCCGGCCCGCTGTTTGTTATCGCCTCCATACGGCCACGGGCGGGTGGTGGAGCGCGTGTACGAGGAAGCGGCTTCTAGCGCTCCCTGCGCGATACCGAGGTAGAAGTTGGCGAAGACCAGCTGGATCGTGGGGACGTTGAGGGTGTTGTAGACCAGCGGCTGGAACTCCCCCTCGACGAACCCGGCCGCGGCCGTCCAGGGCACTCGCACATCCCTGATCTCCACGGACCCGGATTCGGTGAGCCGCTGTCCCAGGCTGTCCCAGTCGCCGGCGAAGACGATGCCCTCCTGTGCCGTTGGGACGATGGCGAAGATGTGCGTTTCCGTGCCTTCGAGGACCCCTTCGAGCACCGTGAGGTCCGAGATCTGACCGCCGGTCGAGAACGACTTCCGTCCCGAGTAGACGAGTTCATCGCCGTCTTCGCGGATGGTGAGGTCAGAGTCCCGGGGATTGACCGCACCGCCGAAGACGAAGTTGTTCGTCGTGTAGAGCTCCTCGACGGCGGCGATCTGCTCCTCGGTGGCGACCAGGCGTGCGGCCCAGGCCCAGAGATAGTGGTAGCCGAGCACCTGGCCGATCGAACCGTCGCCGCGGGCTACAGCTCTGATGACCTTGTACGCGGTGTCCCAGTTCTCCCCGGCGCCACCGTGCTCACGGGGGCCGAGGAGGGTGACGAGCCCGGACTCCTTGAGGAGCTGCACCTCCGTGTAGGGGGTGGCATTGGCGCGGTCGCGCTCAAGGGCGTCGACAGACAGGATGTCAGCGACTTCCTGTGCCCTACGGATCCATCCCGCGCTGTCGTGAGGGCGTCCTTCGTCCCGCCAGCGTGGGGCCGGAGCTTCTATCGCCGGATTCGTGATCGTCATGGCCTTGCCTTTCGGTCGCGCCATCGCCTGACCGTCGGAGCCCGTCGCTCCCAGGACAAGCAACCCCGTTGGGCGACTTGTCCTTGTATCAGGTGGCTGAGCGCTGACTATCCCGGCGCCCGGCACCTTCGGTCGAGCGAGCGCTGCGGAATGTGACCTCCGAATGGAAGGCCGGCAGTCGGAATCGCTCGGGCGCGCACGTCCATTGGGCGCCGTCGCCGTCGCCCAATCACCCCAGAACGGTATTCAAGAGATGCAACCGCGCGTCGGCCACCGCCCCGATAAGCACAGCGTCCGTGCCCAGCGGAGACGCCTCGATTCTGACTTCGAAGGGCACGATCGCGCGGACAGCCGAGCGGACACCCTCGATCAACCCGGGAGACGCCGCACGCGCCCCGCCAAGTACGACCAGTTCAGGGTCCAGAATCGCGTGAACGCTGAGGATCGTGCGCGCAAGCAGGGGAATGAGCTCGGCGTTGCTCCGCACGTCGGCGTTTGCTACGGCAACTTCCAGCGCACCGCGCTCATGCACTTCCGGGTCGTGTAAGTCCGCACCGATTGGCAGGTACGCGATCTCGCCGGCGAATCCGCGTGCGCCGCGCAGAATGTGCCCATCGCTGACGATACCCATACCGACCCCGGCCGCGAGGTAGACCGCCGCATAGTTCTTCGACGGGAACGCCGCCCCGCGCCACCCTTCCCCCAGGGCGGCAAGGTTGGCATCGTTCTCGATGGCGATCTCGACTTCGTCTCCCAGTTGCAGCCGACGAGTCAGTTGCAGCCCTTCCAGCGAGGGAACCGTCGGGGAAAGCGCGATGGCTGCGCCTGAATCGGTCAACGAGCCAGGCACCGCAAGCGTCAGCGTCTTGACGTCTTCCGCCCGGGAGCCAGCTCGGGTGTGCACCTCGGAGAACACGTTGCGCACCACATCGACGAGGTCGTTCCGGTCGGTCGGCGTAGGAAGCGCGACGGGTTCGATGCTGCGATTCCCGGTGATGTCAGTAAGCGCGCCACGCACGAACGACGCACCAATCTCAATCCCCAGCGCGAGACCAATTCCGTCCGAGAAGTGGAAGGTCTGACGTTCTCGGCCTTCGATGAGTTCGGTCGCGGTCCTGAGGTGACCCTGCTCGGCCAGGTTCTCCAGAAGGGCTCCGGCGGTCGGTTTTGAAAGGCCGGTTGACGCTGCAATCGCCGCTCTGCTCGAAGGTCCCGAATCGTAGATGGCGCGAAGCACCGCGCGTTCGTTGTGTCGACGCACAATTTCGTGGCGCCCCTGATGCCCCAGTTTGATTGCTTCGTCGCTCACCTCACAATCTTCCCGCATTCCGATCACGTTAATAGTATTGACTTGCTCCGTTCGATGATGCACACTCTCAGATACTCGATAGGACGGAGGCGCACGTGCGCGAAATGAACACGATCTTCGGGCGAGGACTCATCGGAGAGCTCCCCAAGATCGCAAACGGACCCCTGGTGGTCGTCTCCATGCCGGATCTCACGCACCTCTACCGTGACGTCGCCGGATTCGAGGGGGCGATGGAGCTGTCGGCCGGTCTCGACCGCACGCACCTGGAGGAGCTCGTCGGCCGCGTCCGGGACGCCGGGACCATCATCGGTATCGGCGGAGGACAGGCGATTGACACGGCCAAATACCTGGCCTGGCGTAGCGGCAAGCCGCTGTTCCAGGTGCCGACGGCGTTGAGCGTCAACGCACCGTGGGGCCACCGAAGTGCGGTGCGCACAGGGGGCATCGTCTCGTACGTGGGCTGGGCTGTGCCCGAGGCGATCTTCGTCGATTTCGACCTGATTCGGTCGGCGCCAGCCCTTCTGTCCCGCTCCGGCGCCGCGGACGTGCTGTGCTACCACACGGCGCTCTGGGACTGGAAGTTCGCTGCCTCGGAAGGCACGGTCGAGGCCCAGTGGCCCTATGACGAGCGGCTGGCTGCGGCATCACGCGAGGCCTATGAGCGCATCGTTGACAATGCCCAGGCGATCCACGATCTCACCGACGACGGCATCCGGCACCTGGTCGTCTCGCTCAGCTACGGCGGGAGCGCGTTTGCGAACGCCGGATGGAATCCTCGTCACATCGAGGGCGCCGATCACTTCCTCTTCTACGCACTCGAGTACGTCACCGGGAAATCCTTCCTGCACGGTCAGGCTGTCGGCCTCGGCATCTTGATCGCGAGCGCCCTGCAGGACAACGAACCGGACAGGATCCGAGGTGTTCTCGACACCCTCGAGGTGCCCTATCGTCCCGCTGACATGGGTGTGACCTGGGAAGACGTGGACCGCGCATTCGACGCCGTACCCGAAGTCATCCAGCGCAGTGGACTCTGGTACACGGTCCTCTCGGCTCGCGAGCTCACGCCGGGATTCCGCAACGCCATTCGTACGTGGATCCAGTCAGAGCCGGGAACACCGTGGTCCCGCGATGTCTGAGGTCAATCCGGTAGACCACACCGAGTGCGTTCTCGCGATCGACTTCGGCGGGACCAAGATCGATGTCGCCGTCGCGACACCCGCGGGCGTCCTGTTGCGCCGTGAGCGACACACGATCGATCACTCGGCGTCGGCGCAAGCGATCGTGGAGGACGCCTTCGCCCGCGCACTGCACCTGGCCGACTGGGCAACGCAGGAGTTCGGAGCAGCGGTTTCGGCAGCAGCCATCGCAAGCCCGGGCATCGTCCAGGAGCAGGGCATCGACCTCGCCCCGAACGTCGGCGGTTGGACGTCATTGCGTCTTCCTGAAACCGCCCGGCGCACACTTCAGCTTCCCTTCGTCATCGGAAACGATGTGAACTTCGCCACTCAGGCCGAGCTCACCTCGGGGGCACTTCGGGGAGTCCAGAACGGCGTATACCTCGGTCTCGGAACCGGAATCGGCGCCGGCCTCGTCGTCGGCGGCCGCCTCGTGAGAGGGCAGAACGGGATCGCAGGCGAGATCGGCTACATCCGGACCAGGTCAGGGTCGATCCTGGAGGACCAGATCGGCGGCAGAGCGATCGAAGCGTCCGCGGCGGCCGTAGCGGGCCGAGGAGTTCGAGCGAGCGACGTCTTCGAATCCGCAACAGGTCCCCTCGCCGCGGTGGCGGTGAGAGCGGTCGACGCGCTGACCGAGGTGATCGAGAACATCGTCTGGATGCTTGACCCAGAGCGAATCGTCGTCGGCGGCGGGGTCAGCTCAGCCCCATCGTTGATTCACGACCTGAAGCTCACGTTGTCCGGCCACCCCTACCCCGTGGACATCCGCGCTGGAGAATTCGTCCACGACGCGGTCGTGCGCGGGTTGGCCATCGCGGCAGGCGAGCTCGCCCTCCGAAAGGAACCATCATGGAGCTGATTGTCGCGGACGACCCCTCGGCTGTCGGGCGCATGGCAGCCGACGAAATCGCAAAGCACATGTCCGGGCGGCGGGAGTTCCGGCTCGGGGTCGCCACCGGATCCTCACCTCTGGCCACCTATGTCAGCCTCGCCGAGAACCACCGCACGCTCTTCGACAGTGTTGACATCAATGCTTTCGCCCTTGACGAGTACATCGGGCTCCCGCAGGGTTCTCCCGCGACCTATCGTCAGACCCTCCTTCAGACCCTCGCCCGTCCGCTCGGGCTTCCCGACGGAGCGCTGCACACACCGGATGCCTGGGCGCCTGACCCACACGCGGCAGCCCGGCGCTACGACGAGCTGGTGAGAGACGCAGCAGTGGATCTGCAGCTCTTAGGGATCGGAGTAAACGGGCACATCGGTTTCAACGAACCCTTCAGCAGCCTGTCCAGCCGAACCCACGTCGCTGAGCTGACCGAACAGACCCGCCGTGACAATAGCCGATTCTTCCCCTCGCTGTCCGAGGTCCCCACCCACTGCATCACCCAAGGCGTCGGCACGATTCTGAACGCCGCCACCCTGCTGCTGGTCGCCCATGGCGCCGCGAAAGCTGATGCTCTCGCAGACGCCATACTCGGCCCAGTGACCTGGGCGTGCCCCGCCTCCGCCCTGCAACTCCACCCCGACGTGGTCATCATCGCGGACATCCAGGCGGCAATGAAGCTCATCAATGCCGGCCCTGCCGCCACCCCGCGGCAGCCTGCACGCGCCTGACCGAATCCCTCCCGCCCCACCCCCAACCATTCACGCAAAGGAGCACCAGAATGTCATCATCCGAGAACCCGACCCTCGTCGACGGCGAGGAAACGACCCAGTTCGGATACAAATCGGAACTGCGAAGAACGCTCGGCTTCTTCTCCACGTTCGCCGTGTCGTTCTCACTCATGTCGATCACCACCGGCCTGTTCGCCAATTACGGCTTCGGCCTCAACGCTGCGGGGCCGGTCTTCGTCTGGACCTGGCCCATCGTCGGCCTAGGCAACGTGCTCATCGCCCTGACACTGGCCCACCTCGCGACCCGCGTTCCGCTCGCCGGTTACGCCTACCAATGGTCCGCCCGCATGGTCAGCCTCGGGTATGGCTGGTTCCCCGGATGGCTGGCGTTGGTCGGCTGGCTCACCGGGACCGCCGGGGTCGCCTATGCGTTCGCGTCCTACTTCTGCCCGTTCGTAGGAATGGGCTCGAGCACCGGGACAATCGTCGCCGTCACTATCGTCACCCTCGTTGCCTGGGCGGTCATCCACCTTGTCGGGCTGCGGTTCGCCAGCGCCCTGAACAACTTCTCCGTCGTCGCGGAAATCGTCGGCACCCTCCTGGTGGGGCTGGCCCTGTTCGTATGGGTCTTCCTCAACGGCGGCACACACGTAGACCTCTTCAGCAACACCGGCGCCGCGACAGCCGGCTTGGGCGGGTTCGCACTGTCCTCGCTGACGGCCGCATACACACTGACCGGATTCGAAGGCGCCGCGGATCTCGCCGAAGAAAGCGGAAAACCGACAAAATCCGTTCCGAAGGCGATCGTGAACTCCGTCTTGATCTCCGCCATCGGAGGATTCGTCGTCCTACTCGGCTTCACGTTGGCCATCCCGAACGTCCAAGAGATCCAGGCATCGCCGACGCCGCTGCTGGCGATCGTCGAAGCGCATTTCGGGAACGTGGTGTCCTCGCTCTTCATGGTCCTGGTGTTCATCGCCATCTTCGCCTGCGGGCTCATCAACCTCGCAGCCGTCTCTCGTCTTGGCTGGTCCATGGCTCGCGATTCCGTGCTGCCAGGCTCCAAGCACCTGGTGAAGGTGAGCACCATCAACCGGGTGCCGTACGTGGCGATCATCGCAGCCACCGTCATCTCCATCCTGTTCACCCTCGGCGCACAAATCGAAGCCATCATCACCAGCGTGTCCTCGGTCGCCGTCTACACCTCCTACGCGCTGATCATCATCGCGGGCATGTGGAATAGGACCGGCATCGTGCAGCCCGCCGACGGCTTCAGCCTCGGCCGCTGGTTCAAGCCGATCGGCGTGCTGGCGATCCTCTGGATCATCGTGATGGATTTGGCGCTCACCCTGCCTGCTCAGAACAACGTCGCCGGATACTCCGGACTGGTCGTTCTCGCACTCGGCGTCCTGTGGTACTTCATCCGCATCCGGCCCCTGGCGCGAACCCGGGCACAACTCGATCGACCCTGAGGTTCCTCAGAAGAGAGCGGTCAAGCCATGACTGCACCGGCCCCCGGAGCGGGGCCGGTGCAGCGTCTTCCGAGTGGCTGTCGCGCCACGGGATGCCCGCCCGGAAGTCTTAACCGCTAAGCGTCCAGCTCGTCGGCTGAAACCGTGACGGCCCCGGGCCGACGCGACGCCGACCGTGACCGGGCGGACAGTTCGGCGGACAAGGTGCGCAACTGCGACACCGAAAAGCTGCGCTGCGATGCGAGGAAGGTCGCTCCGACCACGCCGGCATCGCGGCCCAATCGCGAAGTCACGACCGTGGGGGCAACACGCCAGGTGAACAGCTCCGCCAGTTTGGTCCGTACCGGGTCAAGAAGCCTCGATCCGGCAAGAGATAGACCTCCGCCCAACACCACGAGCTCCGGATCGGTGAGAGCAATCGTCGTGTGCAGCCCCCGGCTGAGAGCATCGACCGCCTCTCCCCAGATGGCGGCGGCGAGAGGTTCGACCTCGATGCGCTCGACCAAGGTCTTCACGCTGATGGTCTCGCCGCCCCTGGCCACATATCTGCGACGGATCGAAGCCGTCCCGGCGTATGCCTCCACGCATCCGTGCTGTCCGCAGGTGCAGAGCTCACCTGCCGGATACACGATCGTGTGTCCGATCTCGCCGCTCGCGCCGGTCCGACCAGTGATGAGGGTGCCCCGGTCGTACATCGCTGCTGCAATGCCGGTACCGAGAGGGATGAACGCGATCGATGTCGCCGCAGAGATCCCCCGGACGGCAATTTCGGCTAGCGCGGCCGTGCGAGCGTCGTGCTCGAGAAAGACCGGTATGCCATGGCGGCGCCGCAAGATCGCGACCAGCGGCAGGCGGTCCCAGTCGAGGTTCGCCGCAAATCGCACTTCCCCTTCAACAGGGTCGACGATGCCGGGGGTACAGACACCGACGGCAGCGACGGTCCGCCCGGATGCTGTGAGCCGGGAGTGCAGGTCATCGATCGTGGCGCTCAAGGTCTTCAGTGCGCTGCCGTCGACTCGGAAGGTCGCCGACCGCGTTGAGGTGATCAGATGACCACCGGAGTCAGCAGCAATCGCTTTGATCGTCGTGCCGCCGACATCCACGCCGATATAGGCGGCGTCCGCGCTCACCGTGCTCCGCCGGTCTCGGACTCTCCGACCAGCTGGTCTACCCGATGCGGGTGAAGCACCGAATCCAGGGCGAGGCGCAGCCCGCCCATGCTTGCCAGGCCCGTGTCGATCCGTGCGGAACGAACATCCAGGTCCTCCGTGACCAGGGGAAGGCACGTGCGGAAGAGTTCGGCCCGCAACGCGGCCACGAGTGGTCCACTGTTCGACATCGTCCCGCCGAGGACAACATCGTGCGGGTTGAAGAAGTTCACGAAAGCCGAGAGGGCGGCGCCGATCTCGCGCCCAGCCTCCCGCAGGACCTCCACTACCTGGGGATCGCCGTCGGCGCCCAGCTGCACGAGTTCGGCCGTGTCGGCGATGGTGCGCCCACTCTGTCGAAGCCGCGCAACGAGAGCGCCACCACTGGCCACGGACTCCAGGCAGTTCGGCACGCTGCACGAACAGGGGATCGATGCTTCCCCAGAGGCCCGTGTGTGCGAGATCTCTCCGGCGGCACCGTTGAAGCCACGGTGGACGACGCCTGCGCTGATGATGCCGCTACCGATTCGTGTTCCCAACTTCACCGCCAGCACATGGGCTTCGTGCAGATCACCGCCAGCAGGGCACTCTGCGATGGCATAAAGGTTCGCATCGTTCTCCACGTGCACGGGGACGCTGGTGTGCAGTGCGAACCAGTCGGCCAGGCGGACCTGGTTCCACGACGGCATGAATGCCGGGGACACGATACGGCCATCGGGTTGGGAGACGGGGGCCGGGATACCGACGGCGAGCCCGCGGAGGGTCGACATCTCACGCCCTACCGATACCGCCATCGCCTCGATCTCGCTCCACAACCGGTCGACGGTGATCCCAGGGTCGGCGTCGATCAGCTCGGAGGAGCGCTGCTCGTCAGAGAGCACATTGCCGGCGAGATCAGCGATGGCCACCCGAACGTGGCTGGCGCCGATGTCCACGGCGGCAACGATCCCGGAGCGCCCATCCACCTTCAGGTGACGCGCCTTGCGGCCACCGTGTGCGCCGGTACCCGTCTCGGTCAGCACGCCCAGGCGCAGCAGGTCGTTCACTCGGAGACCCACCGTGGAAGGCGCCAGTCCGGTGATTCGTGCCAGGTCAGATCGTGATCTGGCATGACCCGAGCGAACCAGCTGCAGCAGATTTCCAGGGGTGCCCAGCGCCGGCGTCGTCGACGGGAGCGGAGAAAGAGTCGTCATGGTTTCTACTCTATCGTTCGACGATCGAAAATATCTACGCGAAAATCGTATTGTTATTGTCGGAGTTCATAGAGTAACGTACGACGAATCAAGTAAACCTGCCCGCACCGCAGCCGCTGTAGCAGGACCGCGGCTGGCGATCACAGAAACAGGAATGTCATGGACGCCATCAACCCGAGAGTGCTCATTGTGGGCGCCGGCCTTCGCGGGCGAATCTTCGCCGATGTCATTGCCGGCGATCCCGAGTCCGAACTTGTCGGATTCGTCGATCCGGCCTTTCCGGCAGGGTGGGTAGCGATCGGAGAGCGCCAGTTCCCCGTGTGGCCCAACCTGGTGACAGCTTTCGCCCAGGTCAGCCCGAACGCCGCGATCATCGCGACGCCCGATTTCCTTCACGCGGACGCCGTGGTCGCGCTCGCCAACCGAGGCGTGGCGATCATGCTGGAGAAGCCGGTCGCCACCTCGGTGGAGGACACCCAGCGCATCAGTGAAGCCGTCGAGACTGCCGGCGTGTACTGCATGGTTGCATTCGAGAACCGCTGGAACACGCCCTTCGTGAAGGTGCGCCGGGCGATCGAATCCGGATCGTCCGGGCGTCCGGTCTTCCAAACGGCGAACCTCAGCAACACCTATTTCGTCCCCACCCGCATGTTGGCCTGGGCGGGCAAAAGCTCACCGCTCTGGTTCCTGATGCCGCACACGGTCGACCTCGTCCAGTGGCTCGCCGGCTCGGACATCGTTCGCGTCTTCGCATTGGGAAGCCGAGGTGTCCTCGCCAGCCGAGGCGTGGACACCTGGGATGTCGTGCATGCCCTGGCCGTTCACCAAGACGGCTCCACGTCTTCGCTGACCTCTGCGTGGGTGCTTCCCGAAGGCCACCCGGCGCCAGTCGACTTCACATACGAGTACGTAGGGACCGAAGCGTCCTCTCTCGTGGACGTGGGACGCAGCGGCGTCCAATTCTTCACCGACCGGCACACCACAGACGGTGTGCTCGACGGTGTATTCGACGGAATCAACAGTGCCGCCCCTGCGTGGATGGCGCGTCGTTTCCTCTCCGATCTGAAGCGGGGCCACGAGCCCGAGACCCCGCTCGCGACTGGAGTGCAAGTGAACAAGGTGCTGTTCGCAATCGAGCGATCGCTCTCGTCTGGCAACAGCGAAGTCGTCCAGTAACACTCACCCGAACACCGAGAGGAATCCCCCACCATGCGACGAATTTCAAAGATTCTCGCCGTCACCGCAGCAAGCGCGCTCATCCTGACAGGTTGTAGCACGACCGGAGGAACCGGCGGAGACTCACAGTCCGCCAGTTCCGAGGTCAAGGCCTGGGCGGCGAAGATCAAAGAGAAGTACAACGGCGACACCATCACCATCGCCGCGCAGACCCACCCGAGCACCCAGGCTATGCAGAAGATGACCGACGAGTTCACCAAGCTCACCGGTGTCAATGTCCGATGGGACATCGTCGACCAGAACAGCCTGCAGCAGAAGATCGAGCTCGACTACCAGAGCAACAACGCAGCCTACGACGCCGTGATGGTCGACGGCTTCTGGATGTCCTCGTTCGCCAAGGAGGGCATCGTGCAGGATGTCACCGATCGCCTTGCGAAGACCGACGACAAGTTCTTCGACTACAACGACATCGTCCCCGCCTACAGCAAGGGCCTGCAGGAGGTGAACGGAAAGTCCTACGGCGTTCAGATCGCAGGAGAATCGCGATTCATCGGGTACCGCACAGACATCTTCAAGAAGTACGACAAGACTCCTCCGAAGACGATGGCGGAATACCTCAAGGACGCCCAGTTCTTTGCCGGCAAGGAGCCGGGCCTGTACGGCACGTCGATGCGTGGACAGAAGGGCATCCAGTTCGCCTCGGGTCTGCTCACGATCATGTACCAGTTCAGCACCGGATTCTGGGACCCCAAGACCGGAGCCGACCAGATCGCCTCGGATGACAACGTCACCGCTTTGCAGTACTACATCGACCTGCTCAAGACCGCTCCGAAGGATGTCAGCAGCTACACCAACGAAGAAGCTCTCTCGGCCTTCTCCTCCGGTCACACGGCGATGTGGTTCGACGCAACCGCGATCGCGCCCTCGATTCTGGATCCCGACGCCTCCACGGTCGCAGACAAGGTGGCCTTCGTACCACCGCCCACCGGTCCGCGTGGGCAGTACGGCGCATTGGCCGGTTGGGGCCTGAGCCTGGCCGCGCACGCCAAGAACGCGGACGCCGCCTGGGCGTTCATCGAGTACATGACGTCCAAGGCGACCTCGAAGACGTACGTCTCCGACGGCGGCGTTCCGACGCGCACCAGCACGATGAGCAACCCTCAGACGGCAGCTCAGAAGCTGTACTACCCGGCCATGCTCAAGGCGCTCGACGCCTCAAACAACCTGGCTAAGGAAGGCATCAGCTGGCTGCCCAAGGTCGAGAACCTCGACTCCAAGCTGACCACGATCGGCAACTACGGATCGGAAGCCCTCGCTGGGGAGCTCACTGCCAAGGAAGCTCTCGAGAAGGCAAGCGCCGATATCAAGGCCGCCGGCTAGCTCACACTCCAGGAAGGGCGGTTCCCCCGGCCGCCCTTCCTGGTCCCACCAAAGGACCCTGACGTGACTGCAACAACTGACAGCGCACCGAAGCAATTCACCCACGAACTCACCCGGCGAACAACTCGCACCGGCCGTCTCTACATCGCCCCCGCCCTGATCGTCGTCTTGGCCGTCGGAGTACTGCCCGGCCTGTTCCTCTACGGCGTCAGCCTTTTCGACTACAACCGCGGAACACCACTATCCAGTGCGAAGTTCGTCGGCTTCGACAACTACACTCGGCTGCTCTCCGGCTCCGACGGCAACTTCTGGCCCGCCGTCGGTGTCACCATCGCGTTCCTGCTCACCTCCACAGCCACCACCGTCGTTCTCGGAACGATCTTCGCTCTTCTCCTGGATCGCATCCTCGTCGGTCGCAGGCTGTTCACCACCCTGTTCCTCGTCCCTCTGGTGATGGCTCCGGTCATGGCAGGGCTCTTGTGGCGCCTGATGTTCAACGACCTCAATGGAGCACTCAACGCGTTCCTGCGTCCCCTAGGACTCGATCAGGCGTGGCTCGGATCCCCGCCGCTGGCGTTCCTCTCCGTCCTCGCCGTCGAGACCTGGCAGTGGACACCGTTCGTCGCGCTCATCATGTTCGCCGGCATCCGGTCGCTCGACTACCGCCCGAAAGAGGCAGCACAGATCGATGGGGCGAACGCCTGGCAGGTATTCCGCCACATCACCTTCCCGATGCTCCAGCCGATCTTCGGCCTGGTGGTCGCACTGCGCCTGATCGACTCCGTCAAAGTCTTCGACACCGCGTACGCCCTCACCCAGGGCGGCCCCGGCAAGGCGACGGAGACGCTCGGGCTGATGATCTTCCACTACGGCCTCTACACCTCCGGATGGATCGGGAGAGCGTCGGCCATCGCCGTACTTCTCCTGATCCTGGTCATACTCGTCTCCCAATTCGTCACCAGGTACCTCAAGCGAGCAGAAGGGCTGCAAGGATGACCACCCTCACCGAAACCGCTCCCCCACAAACGTCGCCACAGACCCAGCCCGCCCCTCGAGTGCGCCGCAAACGGCGTTGGTCGGCAGCCCTGATCTACGCGGTCGTCATCATCTGGTCACTGATCTCCCTCTTCCCCGCCCTGTTCGCCGTCTCCTCCTCGTTCAAGCTGAAGAGGGACGTGCTCCAGCCCCTGAACTTCATCTTCACCCCGACGCTGAACAACTACACCGACCTGTTCGTCGAGAACCACATGGGCGGCTACATCCAGAACAGCATCGTCGTCACCATCGGCTCGGTGATTCCGTCCCTGTTCCTGGCCCTCATGGCCGCCTACGGACTGACCCGGTTCGGCCTGAGGAAGGAACGCTCCGTCGCGCTGAACATCCTGTCGTTCCGGATGATCCCTGCGATCGCCGTGGTCATCCCCTTCTTCCTGATCACCCAGTTCATCCACCTTCTGGACACCCCGTGGATCCTCATCATCGCCACGCTCACCATGAACGTCCCGCTCGCGGTGTGGATGCTTCGCGGGTTCATGCGCGATATCCCGGTCGAGATTGACGAAGCGGCGCAGTTGGATGGCGCGTCCCGGTGGCGCATCCTGTGGACCGTCCACTTCCGGCTTCTCGGTCCGGGCATCGTCTCGACCGCCCTGCTCCTCGTCATCCAGACCTGGAATGAGTTCGCGTTCGCTCAGTTCCTGACGTCGGTGAATGCCCGCACCTACCCCACGACGGTGAACTTCTTCATCTCCATCGCCGGCACGGACTTCGGGCAGATGGCCGCCGCGATCACCGTCGGCACCATCCCCGTCCTGATCCTGGCCGCCCTGTTCCAGCGTCGTCTGGTCTCTGGCCTGTCCTACGGCGCCGTCTGATCCAGCACCGGTCAACCGTCACGGTTGTGCCCGGATCTCCCACATCGAAGGGAACACCTGTGACCGAAGTCATCGTGGTGAGCAATCAATACGTCGCGGGAACGCTTGCCGCGGAGGTGCTGCACGAACTCATCAGGCGCAGACCGAATGCGGTCCTCGGCCTGGCAACCGGATCCACACCCCGGCCGGTCTACCAGGCTCTCGCCGCCAGCGTGAAGGCGGCCCGCCTGGACGTCTCCCGGATCCGCGGGTTCGCGCTGGACGAATACGTCGGGCTGCAGACCGGCCACCCGGAAAGCTACCGAGCGGTCATCGATCGCGAAGTGATCGGACCCCTGGGGCTGAATCCGTCGCTCGTTCAGGTCCCGGACGGCTCGGCAGATCGAATCGAGCATTCCGGCGCACGTTACGAAGAAGCCATCACGACCGCAGGGGGCATCGACGCGCAGATTCTCGGGGTCGGAACCGACGGTCACATCGGGTTCAACGAGCCGGGCTCCTCCCTCGCGTCACGCACCCGGGTGAAGACCCTCACCGCCCAGACCCGAGCCGACAACGCGCGCTTCTTCGCATCACTCGAAGAGGTACCCACTCACTGCATCACTCAAGGCCTTGGCACCATCCTGAAAGCCCGACGGCTCCTTCTGCTCGCTTTCGGCGCGAGCAAGGCAGAAGCGATCGCTGGCGCCGTCGAAGGTCCGGTCACGTCGCGCCTTCCGGCGTCGACGATCCAGCTGCACGAGCATGCCACAGTGATCGTCGACGAGGCGGCCGCGTCGCGGCTGGAGAACCTCGAGTACTACCGGTATGCCTACGCGAACAAGCCGCGGTGGCAGGTTCTTTGAGGTCATTGTGGTGGGAACGGTCCCGGGATCGTTCCCACGCTTTCACCTCGATGTGGCCGTCTGTTTGTGCGCTGTTCACCGGATCTGGCGAGCGTTAGAGCACCCACACTTCGACCGAAAGGCCACCATGTCCTCCCGACTCCGCACCATCGCCGCCGTCATCGGCATCACAGCCGTCCTCGCCGTCGCCCTGACAGGATGCTCATCCGGACCAGCAACAGGGGCCTCGTCCGCTGACGCGACTCCGACCTCGGTGCGTGGCCAGACGATCGTCGTCTACTCGCCCCAGGGATCCGACGCGCGCGGGGAGTACATGGTCAAGCGAGCCAAGGACGATCTCGGGATCACCGTGACGTTCGTCTCGGGCGGCGGCGGGGATCTGACGAACCGCCTTCTCGCGGAGAAGAACAACACCCAGGCCGACGTCGTCCTGGGCCTCGGTGAGGCTCAGCTCACCCAGGTGGCGAACGCTGGAATCCTTCAGCCCTACACGCCCTCCTGGACCGATGACGTTCCCAAGAATCTCCGTGGGTCGGACAAGGACTTCACCCTCGCCACCCAGACGCCGATCGTGATCGCCTACAACACGGCCAAGATGTCAGCGGCAGACGCACCGAAAAGCTGGGAAGACCTCGCGAAACCCGAGTACAAGAACAAGTTCGTGTTCCCTTCCATCACCGGCCAGACCGGACAAGCGGCGGCTGTCGGCATCCTCTGGCGATACACCGACCACGCGACCGGCACGGTGTCCCAGAAGGGATGGGATGTGCTGAGCAAGATCGAGGCCAACTCCTTCGCGGTCTCCGCTGGTCAGAAGTTCGACTGGAACTGGGTCACATCCGGCGCGCAGCCGATCGTGGTCAGCTGGCTCGGCGGAATCCAGACCGGCGCATCCGACAACAAGCTCGAACTCGCGACGGTGAACACGAAGGGCGGATCGCCCTACGTGCAGACCGGTGCCGGCCTGGTAAAGGGCAGCTCGCACGCCGCAGCGGCGAAAGCCTTCATCGACTGGTTCGGGTCGACGAACTTCCAAGTCGATTTCGTGAACGCGACCAACAACGACACGCCGGTCAACTCGGCAGCGGTCAAGGAGCTCGGTGACAAGGCGGCCGCCTTGCACAGCATCGACAAGCAGGACATCGACTGGTCGGTCGTGACTAAGCACCTCAGCGACTGGCTTCAGAAGATCCAGCTCTCCAGCGGTAGCTGATGGGTTCCCCCCACCCCGGCGGTGTAACCGTCGACGACCTGACCGTACGTTATGGCGACCGGGATGCGCTCAGCGGAATGTCGTTCCAGGTCGAGCGCGGCGAGTTCATGACCTTTCTCGGCCCCTCCGGCTGCGGCAAGTCCACTCTGTTGCGCACCATCGCCGGCCTCGTCGATGCGACGTCGGGCAGCATCACCATCAACGGGGAGGAGGTGACAGCGTTGCCCCCCGAGGACCGCCACCTGGGATTCGTGTTCCAAAGCTATGCACTGTTCCCCCACCTCAACGTTGCTCAGAACGTTGCGTACGGTCTGCGAGCGCAACGCCTCCCCCGCCGGGAGATCCCCGAGCGGGTCGGCGAAGCGCTGGCGATCACGGGTCTGGAAGACCTGCGGGAGGCAACCCCTGCCCGACTCTCGGGCGGTCAGCAGCAACGTGTCGCCATCGCACGCGTTCTCGCGACTCGTCCCAGCGTCCTGCTGATGGACGAACCGCTGTCGAACCTCGACGCTGTGCTGCGCGTTCGACTCCGCGACGAGATCCGTGCACTGCACGACCGGATCGGGATCACCACCCTGTATGTCACCCACGACCAGGAAGAAGCTCTCAGCATGTCCGACAGGATCGCCGTGATGAATCACGGCCGATTCTCCCAAGTGGCGGCGCCGGAGACGCTGTATAGCGATCCGGCGGACGCCTACACCTGCGAGTTCATCGGCGAGTCCACCAAACTCGATTTACACATGGCCGCGGTGTTCGGGATCACGCCGACGGCAGGCGTCAACCTCTATGTCCGTCCGGAACACGTGCACCTCGGCTCTCCCGCGGACCAGGCGGCAGGCGAGGTCTACAGCGCCGTCGGGCAGATCCGGCAGCGCACCTATCTCGGGGCGTCGAGCCGAATGATCGTTCGCGTCGGCGGCGGCGATATCGTCGCGCGGCCCGGCGGCCAGGCGGCCGCGCGCTGGGCCACCGGGGACCCCGTGCGCTGCACCGTACGAAAGGAGGACCTGCTGTGGCTCTCCTAACAGCCAGACCCGCGCGACCCATCCTGGTCTCCCGGGTAGGGCGCATCGCCGGAGTAGTCGGCCTCGTCGCCATCATCGCCTGGTTCCTGGTGACGTTCCTGTACTGGCCCAACCTCTCCATCATCCACTCTGCCCTTTTCCCGCCCACCGGATCCTTCTTCGACACCATCCACGCACTTGCGGCGTCGGAACAGGTCCAGTCCGCGCTGACGAACACCATCATCGTCGCCGTCGTGTCGGTCGTTACGGTGAACATCGTCGGCATCGCGCAGGCATTCCTACTTGAAGCATTCCACCTCCGCGCCAAGGCCTTCTTCGCTATCGCCTTCGCCGTCCCCCTGGTGTTCGGGTCCGTGTCCGCTGTGACAGGGTATGCGGCGGTCTACGGTTCGAACGGGCTGCTTACACACGCCATGCTCAGCGTCTTTCCCGGGATTCCACCGAACTGGTTCTCCGGCATACTCGCGGTGATCCTCGTTCACACCTTCACGATGACCGGATACCACTTCCTCTTCCTCCGTCCTGCCATTCGAAGGGTCGACTTCTCTCTCGTCGAAGCCGCTCGGTCCTTGGGAGTGCGACCGATACGTGCCCTCGCCTCCGTGGTGCTGCCGGTCCTCCGGCCGACTCTTCTCGCTGCGGTGCTGATGGTCTTCATCGCAGCTGTCGGGTCATTCGCCGCCCCGAACATCCTCGGCGGCGGGCATTTCACCATGATCGGGCCGCTGATCCAAGCGTTGACCGCATTCGGCCGTCCCGACATGTCGGCGGTGCTCGGGCTCGGACTCGGAATCCTGACAGCGGCGCTCCTGGTCCTGGTGCTTCGGACGGAGCGCCGGGCGGCTTTGTTCGCCGGTGCGAAATCAGCGAAGCCCTTCCAGCCGCTACGCATTCACCGCAGTGGTGCGCGGGTCGCCCTGTACGGAGCCGCCAGCATCCTCGCCGTCATCAACCTGGCGCCGCTGGTGACGACGCTGCTGATGTCGCTGTCCAGTCCCGCGGCCATCCGGAACGGCAGCATCGGTGCTCCCACCTTGGAGAACTACATCCACGTCTTCACCTCCTCCGCACAGCTCGGGCCGTTGCTGAACTCGCTCCTGCTGTGTGCGATCGCCATCCCGGCCGCGCTGGTCCTCGGCGTCGCCGTCACCCATCTGACCCACCGCAAGCGCGGGCTCATTCCGGCAGCGTTGCAGGCGAGCCTGCTGCTGCCCTATTTCCTGCCCGGCGTGCTGTTGGCCCTGGGGTTCCTCATCGCATTCGGGGCGAGTAGCGCCCTCGTCGGCGGTCAAGTGCTGGTCGGTGGATTCTGGATCCTGCCCCTGGCCTACACGGTCGCCCTGTTGCCGACCGTCTTTCGCTTCGTCCGAGCGGACTACGCCAGCATGGATCCGGCACTCGACGAGGCGGCCCGCTCCCTGGGCGCGACCGGACTTCGACGATTCCGGACCATCATGCTCCCGTTGCTCATCCCGGTTCTGCTACAGGTGGCTGCCCTCGGCTTCAACTCGACCTTCGACGAGTACACGATCTCCGTCCTGCTCTACAACATCAACAGCACGCCGTTCGGTGTTGCTCTGGGAACTCTCGCCGCGACCCAGGATCCGAGCACCGTCGGAATATCGACCGCCTATGTGGTCATCAGCACCCTCATCGCGCTGACGATGGTCATCGTGGCCGACCGCATGTCGCAACGCGCATCGCGCCTCATCGGCGGATCGGCGGGTGCATGATGACCGCGTACCTGAGCGCGCGTGACGTGCTGAGCACCGGCACCGACCTGCAATCGGTCGCAGCCGGAGGGACCATCCCGTCGTGCGTGATCGAGGCCTTCACCGTCGGCAAGGACCCGACACGGCGCAGCGAAGACATGCTGGTCCTCTCCAGCAATCACCTCGCCGTGATCGATGGGATGTCTAGCCCGCTGTCTACGACGTCCGCCCAAGCATCCGGTAGAGGGTTCGCCGCAGTGGCGGCCGAAACGATTCTGCGCCTCCCAGCTGATGCATCCGCGGTGGAGGCGATCACCGCCGTGACCGCCGCACAACGACACCTGCACCCCGAACATGCCGGCCCAGCAGGTGCCGTCGCAGCGATCGTCTCGTTGCGACGTCGGGAGGTCTGGCGGGTCGGGGATGTTCACCTCGGGATCGACTCGGCCCACCTGCCCGGAGAGAAAGACGTCGACACTGCACTCGCCTGGTACCGAGCTGCGGTGAACGCAGCGCACCTGGCGAACGGCGCATCACTCGACCATGTGCAGACGGACGATCCGGGGCTGCGAGCCGCGGACGAGCTCCTTCGGCTGCAACCGGCACTCGCGAACCGCGATGTCCCCTTCGGGTACGGGGTGCTGAACGGTACCGAGGTTCCGGAGCGCTTCATCGAAGTGCGTCCACTCGCCGACGCAACACACGTGGTCCTCGCCACCGACGGCTACCTCGCCGCCAGCGCGACGCTGCACGAGGCCGAATCCGAACTCTCAGAAGCGATCGCTGCGGACCCGGCCGCCATCACCACACTCCGTGGCTTCGGTAAGGCCGTCGGTGGCACCCGCGTCGCTCCCGACGATCGCACCTACCTTCGCATCAACTTCCACGAGGGAGACCGCGCATGAGCATTCGCACCCTGACCTGGAACGTGCTCTATCGCGATCGCAGGGAACGAGCAGCCATCCTGGCCGACTATGTGACCCGGATCAAACCCGACGTAGTGATGCTGCAAGAGACCAGCCCGGCCGACGCAGCGGCACTCGCGCACAGCACCGGGCTCCGCCTCGCGGCGGTCCCCGATGTCCTGTCCGATGCGGACACCAGCGTCCCCGCGCTTCTGACCCGTGCCGCTTTCCGCGCACCCTCGGTCATCGAACTGCCGCACCCCCAACGGCGCCACTACTACGGCGTGACCGCGACGGTCCACCACGACGGAGCCCATGTGCAGGCCGCGTCCGCGCACCTTCGACACACCTGGCAGGCGGGACGCATGGGGTGCGACGACGACTATCGAGCGGCCGCTCGAGGGGTGGCGATGCCCGCCGACGCAGATACCGAATTCGCCGAGAGCGTCAATCACCGCCTCGACCAGCTCGCATGCCTCCTTACGGCACTCGACGAGGCGCAGACCGGCACCGACGCACGGCTCCTCGCCGGCGACATGAACTTCGTTCCCGACGGCCGCGAATACAACGCGATTGTCGGAGCCGGTTGGACCGACGCCTGGCGCGCTGCCCCCCGGTTGGGATCGGGTGCGACCATCCTCGACACCAACCCCCTGGTCCTCGACAACCCGCGACCGTATCGGGGTTACGCGACGTCACTGATGCCGGGAAGCACGAGCAGGCTGGACTACACGCTCGACTTCCACTTCTCCCGCGGATCGGTATCCGCGGGACGCGCGTGGGTGGTCGGTGAACCAGAGAACGTCGACACGGGCGCCTGGCCGAGCGACCACCTCGGCATCGTGGTGGACTATCACCTGTGAAACCCGATTCAGAAGCGGCGCGGCGACCCTCTCTCATCGACGTCGCCACCGCAGCCGGCGTCTCGCGATCCGCGGCGAGTAGAGCGCTTCTCGGCCAAGTGGGCGTCACCACCGCCGTGCGCGACGCCGTGGCCAAGGCAGCTGCCGACCTCGGCTACGTCAAGGACATTCGAGCGCACGCGCTGAAGGCGACATCCACGAGCACGATCGGCATCGTCGTCCGTACCGTGCGGCTCGATTTCTACGCCGAGTTGATCGCAGCAATGCAAGATCGGTTGGAAGCCCTCGGCTACAGCACGGCCTTGACGGCCGCGTCCGACGGCGATCACCATGCGACGGGGGCGTTCGGTCGCATTCTCGGTCTCCGACCGGACGCGATCATCGTCGCGTCCGGTCGAATCCCCTCGCGCAGTATCGAGGCTGTCGGTGCGCAAGTGCCGGTTACGGCCATCGGCCCAACGTCCACCTCGAAATTGGTCGGGTCTGTCGCAGACGACGGATCGGGCACAGACGCCCTCGCGCAGCTCATCACCGACGCCGGTCATCGAAAGATCGGGGTGGTCATGTACTCGCGGGCCCGCTCCACAACCCTGAGCCGTCGATCTCGGCTGCTGTGGGAGGCGCTCGAACGGCGGGGCCTCGAGCCCTTCCCCGTCAAGGCAAGCAGCCGAGCCGACGGCGTCGACCCGGAGGGTCTCCGGGAATCGCTGAACCGGATCACAGCATTGATGTGCCCCAACGATCCGACGCTCATCGCCGCGTGGAACCTGCTCGACAGCTGGGGGGTTCAGGTTCCGGACGACCTTGCCCTGACTGGGTACGACGGGCTCGGGCAAGTAGCCACACCCGTCTTCGGCCTCACCACCTGGCGACAGGATGTGGCGGCCATGGCTGAGGCTGCGACACGGCAGACTCTTGATCGAATCGCGGCGCCGAACACGAAACCGCAGCACGTTCTTGTGCAGGGTTCGCTGCTCCGCGGGAGAACTGTCTAACCGGGGCGCAGCGACTATCGACCGTCCGATCGGCGGCCCGGGTAGACAACCTGCTGCACGAACGGAAGAACAGTTCTATCAAGCTCTTCCTGCTGGCGTGCCGCTACGTCGCCCAGACGAGTTCGACACGAGTCGGATCGAGGACGCGGGCTCCCCTTGGACGCGGTTGGACGACAGCAGACGTGAGCACCGTCCGGGCGATCTCTCGTCGACGAGCCAGTGGGAGCTGTTGCCACGCAGACATGTGTGCGGCGCCCTCGCTCGCCCAGCCATCGAACAAGCGGATACCGGCGACCCGGTCAAGCCGTTTCACCGCCCTGGCATGGCGAGCAGCCGCGGCCTTCCGGGCTTCCAGGAATTCGGCGCGGGTAAGCTCCCCCGCGCCGAGCATCGCAGCTAGCTGAAGCATCGCCTGTTGCGCGCGAACGACTTCGCCCAGCTGCTCCGGGTGCTGACCCGGTTCTGCCCGGGCAACCAGAACAGGCCCGATTTCGGGCGATTCCAGCCGCAGCACAATGGCCGGGGCTATGAACTCCTCGAGCATCGAGGCATTGATGGAGAGTTGGCCACATCCGCTGGATCCTGGTGTTCTCGTGCAGGTGTAGCGGCGCACGCCCCGCGGCGACGTCGTGACCAGCGTATTACCGCAGCGACCGCACCGCAGCAGGCCGCTAAGCAGGTACAGGTGCGGCGGCCGCCGCTCAATGTGCCTAGACGCGAACGTGTCGAGCACCGTCTCGTGCTGCTCGGGGGTGATTATCCCGGGCCACACCGCGGGCCCCACGGTTTTCCCATGATGGTCACGCAATCCGGCGATGCGTCCACTGATCAGGATCGGGCGAAGGGTGCGGACACTCCATGAGTCCGCCACCCCGGATGTCGGGACCGCCTTCTCGTTCATCCAGCGGGTCAGCGAGTTCAGTGACTCCCCGTCCAGGTAGCGGGAGACGACCTCGCGGATGATGGCTGCTTCGGCATCACGAATGGTGATCCGGTCGGATTCGTATCCGAACGGTCGATTGGCCCCGCCGTTGGGTTTGCCCATTTGTGCGTTTTGCAGCATCTTGCGACGGATTCGCGCTGACTTCCTTCCGGACTCTGCCGCCGCCATGGCACTGGTGATCCGGGCAATCAGCAGCCCGTTGTCGTTTCCCAGCCCAACATCCCCGGTAACCGTGGTGACATCCACGCCGGCAACGGTGCATACGTCGATGAAGTGCTCTAATTCGACCGGGCGTCTGGTGAGCCGGTCCAAGTGATACACCAGAACCGCGTCGATCCGTCGCTCGACAATATCTCCGACCATTCGCTCGTAGGCGAGCCGCGGTTTCCCCGAGTAGGCAGAAACATCGTTGTCTACGTACTCGCCGGCGATCACCCAGTCCCGGTCTTTGGCTAACCGGCGGCAGTCCTCGAGTTGGCGTTGCACGCCCAACCCTTCCCCCGTTTGGTCGGAGGAGATCCGCGCGTATATCGCTGCGGCAGTCATCTTCTTCATGGCCGCACAGTAAGCGACGGCCCTCCGCGGAACATCGGTCCCTGCGAGCACCACAACTCCCGCCCGCAAGCCGGACCCGCGGCACACATCTTGTCTATCGCGGGCGACGCGCCTGGTCGTAGAGTCCAGCCACCCCGACCGAGGCAGCTGATGCGTGAAATAGTCGTCATCCTGGTCTCCCCAGACCCGGACGGCGAAGCAGAGATCGTCACTCTTCAATCGCCGGACACCTTTGACGTGCCGCCGATTGTGATCCGCCGACCCATCGACGCCCCCGACGGTGAAATCTTGGAAATCTGGGAGCGGTGCAGCATCGCCGACGGTCACACGGCGATGTACCGGCTGGCCCGCATCGAGGCACGACGCTGCTGACCGCGGTGCGAAATGGGGCATTCCCATAGGGAGCTTCGTGGGTGCACCATGTGCCCACCGCTGGAATCAGGCGGCGGGAAAAGGGGGACGTGATGGCCGATGAAGTGGATTACCTCCACCCACCCCACCCGCCACGGATGAGGGAGCACATCGGCCTAATCCGGTGGGTGCATGAGTCCGATGGCGTCTGGGTGAGCGAAACCGTCACCGGACAGTTCGCCGGCGGCAATTCACACCGATGGGTGCTGCGGCTCTACTCCGGTGAAGAACTCGAATACGACCTCGGCTGCTGGTCAGTGTTCCAACCACACCCATGAGGAGCCGGACGGGCGATCGCGGACGCGACTGCCAATACGATCCGTCGCAAATCGCTGCCAGGGTCACCGCCGCCGACTCAGCTAGGACACTGCCTGAAGGGCTTCCGTCGGCGAGACATTCAAGCCAACCCTCCTCTCACATCCCGGGGACCGGCTCCCGGCTGAGGGATCACACCGTCACCGACTCCTGCCTGCTGCGTCCCGTGCGCGGATCAAGGCCGGCCTGCCAGCGGGAGCGCTGCTCTTGCGGAGTAATGATCGTGCCATCCGGTGCCGTGGCCGGGGTGAGGAAGTTCGGCATACCCAACGCCAACGCGCAGCCGTCGACCGCCTGCCGCAACTCGTCGTAATACCCCAACGGCCACCGGTCACTGCGCTTGAGCACCCAATGATCAACCCGGTACACCATCAGCGTCTCGTGAGTGTCCGAACGGGTCGCGGGGCCGTACTCGATCTGGAAGTGGATCCGGTTCGCCGCATCGTTCACAACCAGCCACACCCGCTCCCCCACCTGCAACACCTTCACGTTCCCGACCTCCTGCAACATTCGAACATATCTTCGAATTGTGGTGCAATGGGGTGACGCTAAGCAGTTTGGAGCTCCTGGTCATGAGCATCGCGCCCGCCGCCGACATCATCCACGTCTGGACCGAACACGGGACACCAACCCGCCTCTTCTGGGCCGGGAACCGATACCGGGTCGTGGGAGCTGAACAGATCCGCACCGCGCCGGCTCAGGACGCGCCCTGGCGCACCTGGCCGAGCAACTGCCGGGTTGGTCAGTGATCGGTCGCGCGGAGCAGGACCCTGCGGATGTGCGCATGATCCGGGCGCAGCGCCAGGGGGCAGGCTGGGTCCTGATCGACGTCGACCCGGCCTGAGCCGTGGGTACGAACAAGCGCTACGACGTCTACTCGAAACCGTTGTCGGAGCTCGCTGAAGCGGCCGAGCGACAGCCGCGACCGATCAGCATCCCGGAGGATGTGGTGCGGGCCAGCGGTCGACGCCGGGACGAACCGCAACCCGTGCCGGTGATGGTTCACGTGCCGGTCCAGGTGGCCTACACCGATGTGCAACTGGTCGACGGTGAAGCACTGGCCTGGACAACCGGCGGCCTGGTGTTGATCCGCTACGTTCCCGAAGGGACCCGGTCCCCCATCTATGTGTGGGTCGCCGGGAACCTCGTTCACCGCAAGTAGCATCCCAACCTCAGAGGAGCCGCGAGCGGCGCTCTGCTTGCCCGGGTTGTCCGCCTGCCTGGCCAGCTGATCGTAGGTCGCTGCGGCGGCTGCGTTCCGGGCTTTCGCGGCATATCCTCGCTGCGCTGCGGTATTCCACGGACCCGGCACTGCACCGCCTCCGCTTCCCTCTCGATCCTCTTGCCAGACAGGCGAACCAAACCAGTTGATCGAAAGAAGCAACACCATGAACGACACCACCGTCACCGGAACCATCCAGCACCTGGACCCGCACACCCTCCTGCTGGAAGAGAACGTGCGACCCACCGCACCCATCACCCCCGCCTTCGTGCAATCCATCCGCGAGAACGGGGTCCTCACCCCCGTCCTCGCCCACCACAACCCCGACGGGACCATCACCGTCCGGGCCGGGCAACGCCGAGTCTTCGCCGCCCGTGAAGCGCAACTCGCCACCATCCCCGTCTACCTGGTCGAGGCCGACGACATGCCACGGAGCGGATCGTGCAACAAATGGTGGAGAACGACCAGCGTGAACCGCTCACCGATGGGGACCGGGCCGCCGGGTTCCAGCAGCTCGCGTTCGAAGGTCTCACGATCACCGCCATCGCCCGCCGCACCGGCAGCAAAACCCGAGAGGTCAAAACTGCCCTCGCCGTCACCGAAAACTCGGCAGCCGCGACCGCGCTCCACGAGCACCCGCTCACCCTGGACCAGGCCGCCGTGCTCATCGAATTCGACACCGACGAACACACCCGTGCCGAGCTGATCCAGGTCGCGACCACCGACCCGGCGCAGTTCCTGCACGCGGCCCAGCGGGCACGCGACGAAAAGATCCGCGCACAAGCCAAAGCGGACGCCGAAGCCGACCTAGCCGCGCGCGGATACGAAATCCTCGACACCGACCCCGGCTACTACGACACCCAATACACCCGGATCAGCGAACTCCTCACCGCCGAGAACGACCGCGTAACCGTCGAACACATCGAGAACATCGCAGGGCGTGCGGCACATGTTCGCGTGTACGCCGACGGCGACCCCACCATCACTTACTTCCTCCACGACGCCAAGGCCGCAGGATTCCACACGTACAGCAACAGCGGGTCCGACAGCGGACCAATGACGGAGGAGCAGAAGGCGGAACGTCGCACCCTGATCGCCAACAACAAGGCCTGGGCCTCCGCCGAAGTCGTCCGCCGCGACTGGCTCACCACCCTCATCGCCCGCAAAACACTCCCCAAAGACACGGGACTGGTGATCGCACGCGGTCTCACCGTGCACCGGCAGGCGATCAGCACCGCCACCCGGGAAGGCAACGAACTCGCCCACCAGCTACTCGGCGTTGAACCCTCCGGATACTTCGAAGCCGACAAGCTCGCCGCCCTCCTCGAGCACAACCCGGGCAAGGCACAACACGTCGCGCTGGCCATCGTCCTCGGGGCGTGCGAAAGCGTCACCAGCAAACAAACCTGGCGCACCCCGTCCCCGACCGACGCCGCCTACTTCACCCAACTCGCCGCCTGGGGCTACACACTCAGCGACGTCGAACGCATCATCACCGGCACCGACACCGACGACCCGACGGGAGCGGACAACGCGCACCCACACCAGGAGGTCGCCGACGGCGGCGAAGACTGAAACCCGAGTTGTGGGTCCCGCCATGGAGGGCCGGACCCACAACTGCGTCTCGGCGCCGGTCAGTCGAGCCCGCGCAGGGGGGCGCAGGCCGTCGGCGCTGCGGTCACCGCGCCGCCGGCCCGGCGAACCCGATCCAACGCCAGGAACGGAACGCACGCCGTCTCAGCGGTCAGAGCCGCCAGGTGTCCGATGAGGGTGTGTGGGTCGGCGGCGATCGCCCACCCATCCACCGCATACCGGCTGACCGTGTCCACGCATTCCTTCTTCTCCTCCGGTGTCGGGCTGGTGGAGCCGACCACCCCGATCAGTCCCCGTTGCAGTTCTGGGCCCATGTGTGTGGTGTCGATGATGAATACCCGCATGATCGTTCACTCCCCTGCTCGATCGTTTTGTTTGCCTTTCCGGCGGAGAGATCGATTGCGAGTGGGAGCGGCGTGAGTGTCGGGATCGTGGAATACCGGACTGGAGCGAAGCGGAGGGAGGATATGCCGCGAAAGCCCGGCACGGTAAGCCGCGGGAACGAGCTACGATCGCCCCGCGGAAAGACACACAAACCCACAAAGAACAGCGCCGCCGCAGGCGGCTCCACTGGTTCCAGTCGGCGGACGCCTGCAGCGGTTGCAGCTGATCTCCGACGCCCCCGACCCGCGTATCTGCCACGAGATCAGCTGGCCCAGCCGTCGAAGCAAAACGTTGCCGACCACCGGTCCTGTCGTATCGGATCCGGTGCAAGCTGCGGCGGGCCGCGAGAGACACCTGGTCGGACCTTCGGTGGTTGATCGTAGGTCGCTTCGCCGGACTCCGTGCCGCGAGGGGTCAGCCCCTTGACGCCTAGCTCGGCGTCATTTGACCTGGTCCCTGATGTGAGTCTGTCGCTACAAAGTGGGCGACCTCGACGGGCTCCGCACCGGCGCGTACAGCATTGGCTACATCAACGGATTTGCTCAAATAGAGATCCAGGTGCCGAAACCCCCACCGACCGAGGTCTGACTCGAGCCAACGATGGTTCCGGCGTCGGAAATGGAGTACACGGTGATAAGTCCACTGGGTGTCTGCAACGAGGCAGGCGAAGCGGCAACACCTCCGCCGTTGGTTCCGATCGCGGTCCAGCCGCTCGCCTGGCCCGAGGTCAAGGTGGTTCCGTAGATACGGCTATCAGCACCATGCGCATACACCACAGCCTGGCCTGACTGTAGAACGGTTGCAGATGGTGCGCCTTGGTTCGCCCCTGGCCCTGGCGTTCCTAGAGACTCCCAAGTCGGGAAGGCTCCGCCCACGGATTGTTGAGAGACGCGCGCGATCGTGTTGCTCGTGGTCAAGGCAAAGAGGGAGATGAGACCGTTCTGATACGTCGCCGTCGGCTCGGACGCGATGCCCCCGCCAGCTGCTCCCATCACCGACCAGTTTCCAAAAGCTCCTCCCGCGGCTGATTGTCCGGCTCCATAGACGTATCCATCCGTTCCGCTTGCGTAGACCACAATCGCGCCACCTGGTGTTTGGATCGCTGCGGGTCGGCCGTAAAGGGTTGACGACGGACCGCCGATCGCTGTCCAGGTTCCGAACGACCCGCCAACGGACGTCTGGCAGATTCCGGACAAGCCTCCCGCTCCGGTAGTGACATAGATTGCGATTGTGCCGTTTCGCAGTACCAGTGCAGCGGGGTCGCCAGCCACACCTCCAGACGAGCCGAGGAGCACCCAAGGCCCAAACGACCCACCTACCGTTGCCTGCGAGCAGCCAACAATTGTCCCCGTAGATGTACGAGCGTAAGCCGCGATGGCGCCGCTTGGGAGTTGAACGATGGCTGGCCGTCCCACCAGATTTCCAGGAGTTGAACCTATCGGTGTCCAGGTCGAGAAGGAACCGCCGACCGACTGCTGGTTAGTACCCCACAGGTTCCCGTCCCGCCTGATGGAATAGAGCGCTATGACCCCGCTGCTGAGAACGAGCGCGGTCGGGGCGAGGTATTGCTGAATCGAGGACCCACCCGTCACGGGCGAGGAACCGATCAGCGGGTACGAAGGCCGCGAGTACACGACCGGGTACGTCCACGGTGCCATCCGGTGTTTGACATAGGACAGATTGAAGTTGTCGCTGCCCGTGTTTCCTTCGACTGTCTGTGGTGTGCCATCGGCATTGACCGCCACCACCACTCCCACATGGCCGTACGTGTAGCGAATGATGTCGCCCTGCTGAGGGCTTGAAACCGGTGGAAATTGCTGCCACAAGTCGGTAACAGTTGGATGCATCCCGGCTCCACCGACACGTACTAGCCACGAGGCAAGCCAGGCACACCAATCCGACGGCCCCCAGGAATTCCACGGAGCGTCCCCGCTCAAGGGCCCGGACCTCAGTGAGGCGAAATTCATGCCAACGAGAGATAGCGCGAGGTTTGACATATCCGCAGCAGATTGCGGCGCCACCGAAGCAGCAGTCGCTCGCTGTGCGTCGAGAGCTGGCACCCCTAGGGCGAACAAACCGGCAAGTCCTGATGCGCCCAACACGAGCGAGCGTCGAGACAAGCCACCCGGATGAGAAAGGTCTGATCCGGTTGCCGAAAGTTCTGTCAAGGTTCTCCCCCGTCTGCGTCAAGGGTGAACTTACATGGGCGAGGCCCATTACAAGATCCCAGACACGCCCACGCAACCTGTCCAAGGTATTGCCAACGACTCTGGGCGCCAGGGATGGAGGAAGGAGGATGGAAACGGAAGGAAAGCGCGAGACGGAAGGGGGCAACGAAGATGAGGCGCGAACGACAAGTAGGCAGCGAACATATATGGGTGCACGATAAGGAGGCAACCGAAAAGGCCAATGCACGTAGGCACTTAAGTGGAACGGCCCGTGCCGGCCCTGTTGAAAGGGGTCGCACGTCAACCTGGCTGCCGAGATCTGAGCGGCGCCCAGCGTCGAGTGATCCGTGTTCCGGGCCATGATCCAGGTGAACGACGACGTCTACTTGCGGCGTTCGCATGTCGTCACCAGAGACGACGGCCACATTCGTGTCCTCACGAGCCATAGGTCGAGGTCGCCGCACGCGCCGCTGCCTTTGAGGTTTGAGGGCCTTTCCGTCGCCCGATCGTAGCTCGCTCCCGGTGCTCCGTGCCGGGCTTTCGCGGCGTATCCTCACTCCGCTCCGCCCCCCCGCCGGTACTCCACCGACCCAGCACTGCACACCTCCCACTCGCTCTCGATCACCCGCCGGAAAGGCGCTCAAAAACGATCGACCATAAGGAGCGAGTGGGATGCGGGTATTCATCATCGACACCAGCAACATGGCACCAGAACTGCAACGCGGGCTCATCGGGGTGGCGGGATCCGCGAACCCGACCGCGGCCGAGAAAAAGGAGTGCGTGGAGACCACCAGCCGCTACGTGACCGACGGATGGGCCATCGCCGCCGACCCGCACACGCCGATTGGATGGCTCGCCGCACTCACCGCTGAGACGGCGTGCGTCCCGTTCGTAAACCTCACCCCACTCGCTCCGGAAGAGCGATCGCCGCATACCGCAAACCACTAACCCATCGAGCTACGCCGCCGGGTCATTGATGCGTCAGCATCGCCGGCCGGAAAACACATCTCCCACGAATTCCGGATTTGCGCGTCAAAACCGGCTCGGGAACACAACGTGTAGGTATGAGGGCATTCGTTCCCGGGACTGCACCGCATCGCAGCTCCGGCCTGTCGTCGCTGCCGAACCGGATTTGGCGCGTCCCGGCCGAAGCGGTAGTGAGCGACGTGCCGGAAAGACGTCGGTGCGCGCTCAAAGCGCGCCAAGACACCTCCCGAACCGGAAGTACTAAGTGAGGGCGAAAAGTCTGAGCTCCGGTAGAAGCCGGACCACGACCAGACGAGAAGGGAGGTGAGGGAGGTGCGAGGTGGCGCAGCCAGGTGGAAGCGGGGACAGCAGTCCCACGGGGTCAAGCAAGCGGTCAACTACGCCTTCAGCGGCAGCTGTGACGCCACCCTCACCGCGAAGACCCCCGATGGTGTCATCGCCGCCGCCGGCTACGCCGACGCCGTCATGACCCGGTACATCGTCGAGAACGGTGCCATCCGCGACGACCTCCTCTCCCGCGACCGGCTCAAAGCCTGGGTCGACGGCCTCGACCCGCTCACCGGTGAGCGGCGCGGCCGCGACCTCGAGTCCCCAGTCGCCGATCTGATCTTGGATGCGACGATCAACGCACCGAAGTCGTTCTCGATCGCGGCCATGCTCGACCCTGACCTCGCCGCCGCGTACGAGGACCTCCAAGACCGGCTCCGAGACCGGATCATCAAGCTGTGGCAGTCAGAGCTCAACGCGCGCCGCGGCAAGGGCGGCGCCATCCGGGAGAACCTGGTCCGGATCGAGGTCGTCGAGCTCCGCCACGAGCGTTCCCGCTCGCTGGACCCGCACAAGCACCGCCACCTGTGGCTGAACGTCAAAGTCCAAGGCGAAGACGGCAAGTGGTCGAACATCGACACCCGCGTCGCATTGCGGTTCCAGAACGTGATCAACGCCGAAGGCGACCTCGCCTCCCGCACCGACCCGGCCTGGATCGGTGCTCTTACGGCGAAAGGCTTCACTCTCAACGAGGACGGCGAGATCGCCCAGTTGCAGCACCTCGTGCGGCCGCTGTCGAAGCGTTCCGCGCAGATCGAAGCCAACAGGATCGCCCGGATCGCTTGGTGGAGGCAACAGCATCCCGGGGAGGAGCCCTCCCACGATGTGTTCAGTCAGATCGACCACTGGGCGTGGGCTGTCGGCCGGCCCAACAAGCCCGGCGACCTGGACGAAGACGGCTGGGCCACGCTCGTCCGTGAAGAACTCTTTGCCGCCGACCCCACACTCGGCGTGCGACGTTCTCCTGCGCGACTATCTAGCGTCGCCGTCCAGGATCTCGACCTCGAGTTGCTGGCAGCCAAGGCCGTCGTCGACGCTGACGCCCGGTCGACCGGCAGCGGTGGTCGTTTCAGCTTGATGGACGTTCGGGCCGGTGCGCTCCGCGCGATCGCCGCGACTGGCGTTGTCGCCGACCGAGAGGAACTCGCCAAGCTCGCCGACGAACTCGTGGCTCACTCAAACACGGTGACCCTGATTTCCGAACTGGACGCCCCGAAGCACGTCAAGCACCTCATGGCGACCTCGACCGCAACCCTTAAGGCAACTCTCGCACACCACGTCGACGCGCTGTCCGCGCCAGGGAAGATGCTAGGTAAGGACGAGGTCGTCGCAATCAGCAATGCACTCGACCCAAGTCGGACCCTGGACAACGAACAGCTCTTGGGCGCTGCTGCTCTCGGTGGCACCTCGCGCAACGTGGTCGTCTCCGGGCCGGCCGGTACAGGAAAGACCACAATGCTCAAGGTCGCGGGAGCTGCGCTTCAGCGACGCGGCCACAAGATGATCATTGTCGCCCCTACCAAGAAGGCGTCGTCCGTTGCGGGACGCGAGACGATGAGTGCCTCGTCCTCGCTCCACCAATTTCTTCACGAGTTCGGGTGGCGTTGGGCTGCCGACGCGTCCGGTGCAACTGTTTGGTCGCGCCTCTCGATCGGCGAGATCGACCCGATCTCAGGCGGCATCTATCGCGGCCCGCGTATCAGTATTAGCCCCGGCGACCGCATAGTCGTGGATGAGGCAGGAATGCTGGACCTCGAGGCCGGATCAGCCCTTGTCGACGTCATCGCCCGCACCGGCGCAGGAGTCGCCCTTATCGGTGATGAACTCCAAGCTTTGCCAGTCGGTCACTCAGGTGCGATGGCTCTGTTCTGGCGTCGCTCCGCCGATCGTGTGCAACTCAGAACTACCCATCGCTTCAAAGATCCCGCGTGGGCAGACCTCACGCTGCGAGTTCGCGACCCGCAGGATCAGCAAGCTATGCAGGATGTCGCTGACGCGCTCATCCGAACTGACCACGTTGTGATGACGGATAACGATGTCTCAGCGCGAGACGCAATGGTCAATGGTTGGTTCGAGGCCATGCAACGTCGAGAGACCATCTCTCTTGTGACTGCGACACACGCTGAGGCACAAGAAATCAGCGAGGCGATCCAAGCCCGGCGGATCGAGGCAGGATCGATTTCGACCACCCGCACGCTATATGGGCAGGCTGGCCAGGCGATCTTCGCTGGTGATGTGGTGCAGACGCGGCGCAATGACAGTACTGCCGACGTCGAGAATCGTCAGAACTGGATCGTGAAGACAATTGGCAAAGACCATGTGATTCTTGCCGCGAGCACGGACTCGACCGACCTGAGAAAGGTCAGCTTGGCTTACGCCGAAGCGCACATTCACCTCGCGTACGCGACAACTGTCTATGGGGTGCAAGGGGAAACGACAGACCGCTCCCTGGTTGGACCGGGAGTCGACGCGGCCGGCCTCTATGTCGGGCTCACGCGCGGAAAAGTGAACAACGTCGCAGTACTTGTGGCTCCGACCCAAAACTCCGCCCGAACTCAACTAGTCGAGTCGATGCAACGCCGAACGGTGGAAGAGACAATGGAGAAGTCGCGCGCAGCAGCGCGGAGCGAACTCCGGAGAGCTGCCCAGTCGGCCTCCGGCCCGATCGCCGGAGCGCCGGCTCCTCAGAACGCGTCAGTGGGCCTCAATTGAACCAACTGAGAGTCCTACTCGCTCAAACCATTCGCGCTCAATGCGCGCCCGAGCAAGTTGACTCCATCGAGAGTTCCACCCTTCGGATCGAAACCGAAGACTGCGACCCCGAGTTCATCGGCCCTCTCGCGAGCGTCCGGGAGTACACCGTGTCTGACGAAGATCAGCGCCGGGCGGCCGTCAGCTGCGGACACAGTCGCCGCTCGGTTCACTCGTTCGATGTCGAGATTGCCGGGCTGGTTCTCAACCCAGGCAAGGAACTTCGCACCGTAGAGGTCGCACGCCTGAACCGCTGCTCCAGAGGCCACAACGGTATCCGCAGCGCCGAGGTAGATCATCCACTCGCGGCACAGTTCGATTGCTTCATCGTCCGAAGCACCCCAAGGCTTCGGCTCCGGAGGTTGCCGTTCCACCGGACCAGTCTGCCCGAGACTGCCGTCATCGCCACTTGTGGTCCATCTCCGGAAGGCGGGATGTCGGCGCTCGCGCGTAGCCTGACGCAATCCAATGGTCGCGGCTCAAAGCCTCGATCGGCGATCGGAGCTGAGGTATGGGGAGCATTCACGCATACGAAACGGCCGGCGGCAAGCGCTACCGCGTCCAGTACAGAACACCGGAGCGCGACCTCACCGGCAAGCGCGGCTTCCGAACAAAGCGAGACGCCGAGCTCTTCCTGGCTTCCATCGAAGTCGCGAAGGCTCGTGGCGAGTTCCTTGATGCTCGCGCCTCACGGTCCACAATCAGCGCCCTCGGTGCCGAGTGGCTGGCCAACCAGCACCATCTAAAGCCCTCATCACTCAGGCCGGTCGAGATCGCCTGGCGGCTGCACGTCGAGCCCAAATGGGGAAGTCGGCCAGTGGGCGAGATACGTCACTCCGAGGTACAAAACTGGGTGACAGCTTTCAGTAAGGGTGACGGCAAACCACGCTCTGCGACAACCGTCCTCCGCGCCTACGGCGTCCTCGCGGGAATCCTCGATACCGCCGTAATGGACCGCCGGATTCCCTCGAACCCAGCGCGCGGCGTCAACCTACCTCGAAAACTCAAGGGGAAGCACAAGTACCTCAGCCACGCGCAAGTCGATCTCCTCGCAGATAGCGCGAAGAAGCACCGGACCATGGTCCTGTTCCTCGGCTATACCGGCCTGCGATGGGGCGAAGCGACCGCCCTGCATGTGAGCGATGTGGATCTGAATCGCCGACGTGTCGACGTACACGAGAACGCAGTAGAGGTCTCGGGCACGATTCATGTCGGCACACCGAAAACGGGCGAAGCCCGCAGCGTCCCGTTTCCGCCGTTCCTCGCTCCGCTCCTAGAAGCACTCACCGAGAACAAGACCTCATCGCAATTGGTCTTCGGCGACGGGGACAGCTACCTGCACCAACCAGACCGTCGCCGGGGTTGGTATGTCTCTGCGATCACACGATCACAGGCGCTCGACAAGAACTTCCCACGTGTCACGATCCATGACCTACGGCACACGGCCGCGAGCTTGGCGATCAGCGCCGGGGCCAACGTCAAGGCTGTGCAGCGGATGCTTGGGCATTCATCTGCGGCAATGACCTTGGACACGTACGCAGATCTCTTCGACGACGACCTGGATGCTGTTGCCCTAGCCCTTGATGCAGCTCGGGCGACGGCTACAGATGTAGTCAAAATGTAGTCAAACGCCCGATCCCGGGAACGCGAAAACCCCCGGATTCCTTGTAAACACTAGGATCGCGGGGGCTTGCACGTGGCGGTACCGGTGGGATTTGAACCCACGGTGGGCTTTCACCCACACAACTTTTCGAGAGTTGCACCTTCGGCCGCTCGGACACGGTACCGCGGACTATCGTACGCGATTCCCGCGGTCGTCTCCAATCGGGCGGAGTGGGCATCGCGGGGTCGGCGGTCCGGGGTACTGTTCCGTCCATGAAAGCTCTCCGTCGCATCCTCGCGGCCGCGGCCGGACTGGTGGCCGGGGCCGTTCTCACCGCCGTCGGGTGGCAGCGTGTCCAGGCGAAGCGTGCGGCCGTCGCCGAGGGGCGGGTGCGGCTCAACGAGATGCTGCCCATCCACTCGAAGTGGTGGCGGGATGCCGCGAAAGACCCGGGCGAGCTGCTCTACGTGGCCATCGGCGACAGTGCCGCCCAGGGGATCGGCGCCTCCGCCCCCAAGAACAGTTACGTCGGTGTGATCGCCGACCACCTGCGTGCCGTCACGGGTCGGTCCGTGCGGATCGTCAACCTCTCGGTCTCCGGCGCGACGGTCGCCCTGGCCGTTGCCGACCAGCTGCCGCGCTTCGCGAGCCTCGAGCCCGACATCGTCACGGTGTCGATCGGCGCCAACGACATCGCGGCATTCGATCCGGATCGCTTCCGCGAGGGGATGCGCGCAGTGTTCGCCGGGCTGCCGCCGCACGCGATCGTGGCCGACCTGCCCTACTTCTACCTGCCATGGAACGAACGGCTCGTCGCCGAGGGCAACCGCATCCTGCGCGAGGAGGCCACCGCCCGAGGACTCACGGTGGTTCCCCTCCACACGACCATGCGTCGCCAGGGGTTGCGTGGAGCGTTCACCCAGTTCGCCGAAGATCTCTTCCATCCCAACGACCACGGCTACCGCGTGTGGGCGTCCGCGTTCCTCCCGGCGGTCACCGCCCGCGCCCGCGAGTTGTACCCGCGCCACGGCGAGACCGAGCAGCAGGAAGCCCTCAGCGCCTGACCCTCGGCACGCCGCCGCCCGGCACGCCGCAGCTCAGTGCGTCACGTGTGCGGGGGCGACGTGCGAGAGGATGCGTCCCCACGTCGGGACGATGGCCAGATGCCCGGCGCCCGGCACCATCTCCATCCGCGCATCCGGCAGCGACCGCTGGTACCAGGCCGCATGCGCGTGTCCGGTCAGCGCATCCGCCTGGCCGGCGATCACGAGCGTCTTCGCGGCGACGTCCGCGAGGTCGAAGCCCCAGGGACGGGCGGTGTAGCTCAGGATGTCGCCGGCGACGCCGCGCGGACCCTGGCGGTACGCGTCGATCAGCATCCGGCCCAGTCGGTCGCGGACTCCCGGGCGCGCCAGCGCCTGCTCGTCCACGGCGCCGATGCCGAGCGCGTCCAGCGGCACCTCCGCCGGCTCGGCGGCCGTTGCGACGGCGTCGGCCTGCGGCTGGAGCATGGTGGACAGGCGGCTCATCGCCTCGTCGGGCGTGAGTGTGGCGAGCTGGTCGGACATCTGCTGCAGCTTCGGGTCGATCCAGGGAACTGCCTCATTCGGAGCGGGCGTCCCGACGATCGCGACCCGGTCGACGAGCTGGGGATGACGCGCCGCGAACGCGAGCGCGACCCGCCCGCCGGCCGACCAGCCCACCACGCCGACCGTGCGGGGGCGGGTGACGCCGATAACCGACTCGGCGACGACGACGGAGCGCACGTACTCGGCGATGTCGTCGGCCGCCTGCACGATGCTGGGCCAGCTCCCGAAGGGCCACGGATCGCTCGATCCGTAGCCCGGCCTGTCGAGCGCGACGATGTGCGCGCGGCGCTCGGCCGAGGCATCCGGGTCCGGATCGAACACGGACGACCCCGGGGCGGGGTGGCAGAAGATCACGAGCCGCTCGGCGTCGGAGTCGCCGAAGCCGGTCAGCCCGAGCACGCGGCCGGAGCGGAGGGAGAACGTACGATCAGCCATGCGGCCCATTGTGCACGCCAGCACCGACACGCAGAAGGGGCGATGGACGGTCGGCTCACGTCGACGGATGTGCTCACACCCGCCCCGACCTCCGACTTGTCCACGGCCTCCGCGATCCTCCCTCCGATGACGGTGGCTCACCGTAGTGTTGACCCCGATCGAGGAGGTGCCGTGCCGAAGGCGTCTGTCAACTACCGCTGCTCCGACTGCGGGTGGACCACAGCCAAGTGGGTGGGCCGCTGCCCGGAGTGCCAGGCGTGGGGCACAATGGCCGAGACGGCCCAGGCGACCGGGGTACTCCGCGCCGTGAAGCCGGTGACCATCGCCGCCGGCCGCGAAGCGCGGGCGATCACCGACATCGCACCCGTCGACGGCGCGAACCGCCGGCCGAGTGGCATCGGGGAGTTCGATCGCGTGCTCGGCGGCGGCATCGTCCCCGGGGCGGCCATCCTGCTCAGCGGCGAGCCCGGCGTCGGCAAGTCCACCCTGCTGCTCGAGGTCGCCTCCCGCGCCGCGCGAGCCCGCAACCGCGTGCTGTACGTAAGCGCCGAGGAGTCGGTGAGCCAGGTGCGGATGCGCGCCGAGCGCACCGGAGCCGTCCACGACGAGCTCTACCTCGCGTCCGAGACCGATCTGTCCACGATCGTGGCGCAGATCGACGCAGTCGACCCGACACTCGTGATCGTCGACTCGGTCCAGACCGTGTCCAGCAGCTCGGCTGATGGCATCGCGGGTGGGCCCAGCCAGGTGCGCGAGGTCGCCAGCGCGCTGATCCGCATCGCGAAAGAACGCGATCTCCCCATCCTCATCGTCGGTCACGTGACGAAAGACGGCTCCATCGCCGGTCCGCGCCTGCTCGAGCACCTGGTAGATGTGGTCTGCCAGTTCGAGGGCGACCGCCAGACCGCACTCCGCTTCATCCGCGCGCTCAAGAACCGCTTCGGGCCTACCGACGAGGTCGGCTGCTTCGAGATGGCCGGCGACGGCATCGCGGAGGTCACCGATCCCAGCGGCCTCTTCCTCAGCCGGAACACGACCCCGGTCTCCGGCACCTGCGTCACCGTCGCGATGGAAGGGCGCAGACCGCTCCCCGTCGAGGTCCAGGCGCTCGTCGTCGGCACCACGGCGCCCAACCCGCGCCGGGTCACCAACGGGGTGGATGCGTCCCGCGTCGCCATGCTCCTGGCCGTCCTCGAGCGCCGCGCCGGCATCCGGCTGGGCGACAAAGACGTCTACGTGTCCACGGTCGGAGGGGTCCGCCTGACCGAGCCGGGCGCCGACCTGGCCATCGCGCTCGCCATCGCCTCGGCGGCGACCGAACGCGCGATCCCCCACACGCTCGCAGCCTTCGGCGAGATCAGCCTGGCCGGCGAGATCCGACCGGTCGTGAGCGGCAAACAGCGCACGGCCGAGGCCGCACGCCTCGGCTTCACGACGCGCGTGGACGACCGCAGCGCCACCGTCCGCGAGGCGCTCCGCCTCGCGTTCATGGCCGCCAGCACCGATCGGGAGCGCGAACTCGACGCCGCGTTCTGACCGCCGGTCGAAAACACGCGCCGCCGAACGACGTCCTGGTGACGACATCCGTCATACGGAAGGAACGACCATGCCGCAGTACGCCATCCTCATCTACTCCGACCCGACCGCCGAGCACGACGCCGCCGAACTCGCCGAGCACGACGCCCACTCCGCCGACCTCATCCAGTCCGGTGCGCTCACGGCTGCCTACGCCCTCGCCCCGCACACGGCGGCACGCGCCGTCCGAGGCGACGGCATCACCGACGGCCCCTACACTGAGAGCAAAGAGCTGATCGCCGGCATCGGCATCATCGACGCTCCCGACCTCGACGCCGCACTCGCCATCGCCCGCCGCAACCCGGCCACGCGACACGGATCAGGCGTCGAAGTGCGCGAGATCGAAGGCTCCTACGTGCGCGGGGCCGACTCCACCGACTGAACGCCCCGACCTACTGCAGGATGAACTGCTTGGTCTCCGAGCTCTTGACGCCCGAGACGGTCGTCTCCAGGTGGTACGAGGCTCCGCCGGCAGGCACCTGCTCGCGGTTCGCCTGACAGGTCGACGGGTCAGAACGCGTGCGATCCCAGGTGATCGGCGCCTTCGATGAGATCGTCTTCGCCGGCTCCAGCAGCACCTCCGCATCCACCTTGTCGGTCTGGCAGTCCGTCGACTTCCAGTACACCTCCGAGCCGCTGGTGATCGTGAACACCTGCTGCGCCGTGCCGGCGTCGATCGTGCACGCCTTCGAACCCGTGTTGGTCAGCGCGACCGACAACTGCGGGAGCTCGCCCGCGGCATAGACGTCCTTGTCGGTCACGGCCTCCACCTTCACGTCGCCCGGCTTGCACGGCTGGCCGTCGGCCGTCGCACTGGAGGTCGGGATGCTCGTCGCCACCGCGGCCGGAGTCCCGGTGCTCCCCGGCGCGGGCTTCTTGTCCGCGGGCTCCCCGTTGGACGCGCCCGGGCGAACGAGGATCAGGACGATGATGACGACGACGGCGATCACGCCGAGGAGGACGATGAGCCTGCGGCGCCAGTAGACGCCGCTGGGCTGGGGGCCGACCGGGTTCTTGAACGTCGACATGCCCGCACTATAGCCAGGGCGCGACGGCGCGACGGGCAGGCGCGCCCGAGGTTCCGTGAGCGTTCAGCGAGCCCCGCCGACGCCGGATGCGGCGGCTCAGAGCCGCTTCAGCATCCGCGTGTTGCCGAGGGTGTTCGGCTTCACCCGGGCCAGGTCCAGGAACTCGGCGACGCCCTCGTCGTTGGAGCGCACCAGCTCGGCGTACAACTGCGGGTCGACCGTCGACTCCCCCATGTCCTCGAACCCATTGCGCCCGAAGAAGTCGACCTCGAACGTCAGGCAGAACAGCCGGTCGAGGCCCAGCTCGCGCGCATCCGACTCCAGCCGCCTGAGCAGCGCCCTGCCGACGCCGCGGCCGAGCCATTCGTCGGCGACCGCGAGAGTGCGCACCTCCCCGAGGTCGCTCCACATCACGTGCAGTGCACCACAGCCGATCAGGCGGCCGTCGGCGTCTTCCGCCACCCGGAACTCCTGCACCGACTCGTAGAACGTGACGGTCTCCTTGCCGAGAAGGATGCGTCGCTGCACCAACGGTTCCACCAGTTCCTGGATGCGCTTGACGTCGCCCGTCCGCGCCCGCCGGATGCTGAACCCTGGCCCGTTCTCACCGCTCACCGTTCCACCCTACCGAGCCCCGAGATGTCACACGGGCAGAGACGCCACAAGGGCCGGCCTCCGAAGAGGCCGGCCCTTGTCGTGGGTCACGCAGTCGCGACGACGATCACTCGTTCGCTGCGAGGTCCGGGGTCGCCGGGCCGGTGCCGATCGCGGCGGTGGCGTTGATGCCGGCCCCGATGGGCTCCTTGCGGGCGGTCGTCGTGAAGACGAACTCCCCGTCGGCGAAGTCGACGTGGACGTGGTCGCCCGCGTTCAGCTCGCCGTGCAGGATCCGCTCGCTCAGCCGGTCCTCGATCTCGTGCTGCACCGCGCGGCGGAGCGGACGGGCGCCGAGCGTCGGGTCGAACCCGACCTCGATCAGCCGCTCCTTCGCCGGGACGGTCAGCTCGATGGTCATGTCGCGGTCGAGCAGACGGGTCGACAGCCGCTTGATGAACAGGTCGACGATCTGCAGGAGCTCGCTCTTGTCCAGCTGCGGGAAGACGATGATCTCGTCGACACGGTTCAGGAACTCGGGCTTGAAGTTCTTCTTCAGCTCCTCGTAGACCTTCCCGCGCATCCGGTCGTAGCCGGTCTGCGGGTCGCCCTCGATCTGGAACCCGACGGGGCCGCCGGAGATGTCCTTCGTGCCGAGGTTCGTGGTCATGATGATGACGGTGTTCTTGAAGTCGACCACGCGTCCCTGGCCATCCGTCAGACGTCCCTCCTCCAGGATCTGGAGGAGTGAGTTGAAGATGTCCGGGTGCGCCTTCTCGATCTCGTCGAACAGCACGACGCTGAACGGCTTGCGACGGACCTTCTCGGTGAGCTGGCCGCCCTCCTCGAAGCCGACGAACCCGGGAGGGGCACCGAACAGACGGGAGACGGTGTGCTTCTCGCCGTACTCCGACATGTCGAGGGAGATCATGGCCGACTCGTCGTCGAACAGGAACTCGGCGAGCGCCTTCGCCAGCTCGGTCTTACCGACACCGGTGGGACCGGCGAAGATGAACGAGCCGGACGGACGCTTCGGGTCCTTGAGGCCGGCGCGGGTGCGGCGGATCGTCTTCGAGAGGGCCGCGATGGCCTCCTCCTGGCCGATGACGCGCTCGTGCAGCGCCTTCTCCATGTAGACGAGCCGGGCCGACTCCTCCTCGGTGAGCTTGAACACCGGGATGCCGGTCGCCTGGGCCAGCACCTCGGCGATGAGACCCTCGTCGACCTCGGCCGTGGTCTTGACCTCGCCCGAACGCCACTGCTTCTCGAGGCGCAGCCGCTCGCCGAGGAGGTTCTTCTCCTCGTCGCGGAGGCTGGCGGCCTTCTCGAAGTCCTGGTCCTCGATCGCGCCCTCCTTCTGGGAGCGGACGGCGGCGATCTTGTCGTCGAACTCGCGCAGCTCCGGCGGCGCCGAGAGGATCGAGAGACGCAGGCGGGCGCCGGCCTCGTCGATCAGGTCGATGGCCTTGTCCGGGAGGAAGCGGTCCTGGATGTAGCGGTCGGCGAGGTTCGCCGCGGCCACGATCGCGCCGTCGGTGATGGACACCTTGTGGTGCGCCTCGTAGCGGTCGCGCAGACCCTTCAGGATGTTGATCGCGTGGGGCAGCGACGGCTCGGCCACCTGGATGGGCTGGAAGCGGCGCTCGAGCGCGGCATCCTTCTCGAAGTGCTTGCGATACTCGTCGAGCGTGGTCGCGCCGATGGTCTGCAGCTCGCCGCGGGCCAGCAGCGGCTTGAGGATGCTGGCAGCGTCGATCGCGCCCTCCGCGGCACCTGCGCCGACGAGGGTGTGGATCTCGTCGATGAAGGTGATGATGTCGCCGCGGGTGCGGATCTCCTTCGTGACCTTCTTCAGGCGCTCCTCGAAGTCACCGCGGTAGCGGGAACCGGCGATGAGCGAGCCGAGGTCGAGCGTGTAGAGCTGCTTGTCCTTCAGCGTCTCCGGCACGTCGCCGCGGACGATGGCCTGCGCGAGACCCTCGACGACGGCGGTCTTGCCGACGCCGGGCTCACCGATCAGCACCGGGTTGTTCTTCGAGCGGCGCGACAGGATCTGCATCACACGCTCGATCTCCTTCTCGCGCCCGATCACCGGGTCGAGCTTGTTGTCGCGCGCGGCCTGAGTGAGGTTGCGGCCGAACTGGTCGAGGATCTGGCTACCGGCCTGCGCGGTGTTCTGATCGTTGCCCCCGACCTGGACCTGCTCCTTGCCCTGGTAGCCGGAGAGGAGCTGGATGACCTGCTGACGCACTCGGTTGAGGTCGGCGCCGAGCTTCACGAGGACCTGGGCGGCGACGCCCTCGCCCTCGCGGATCAGGCCGAGCAGGATGTGCTCCGTGCCGATGTAGTTGTGGCCGAGCTGCAGCGCCTCGCGGAGGCTGAGCTCCAGCACCTTCTTGGCGCGCGGCGTGAACGGGATGTGCCCGGTCGGCTGCTGCTGGCCCTGGCCGATGATGTCCTGGACCTGCTCGCGGACCGCGTCCAGCGAGATGCCGAGCGACTCGAGCGCCTTGGCGGCGACGCCCTCACCCTCGTGGATCAGGCCGAGCAGGATGTGCTCCGTCCCGATGTAGTTGTGGTTCAGCATCTTGGCCTCTTCCTGGGCCAAGACGACGACACGGCGGGCGCGGTCGGTGAATCTCTCGAACATGTCTACTCCTCGTACGACACCGTTGCAGGTTCGGCGTCGATACAAAGAGAGTAACCACCGCTCGCCCTGTCCCGTGGCCCTGTTCGCCGTGGGCGTGACGTGCCGTCGGCGACCGAGCGGATTGCGGCCGATCAGCCCCGATCGGCGGGCAGCGTGAGCGTCGAGTCGGGCAGGACGACACTCACCTCGCCGCTTTTCGCAATGCGGTCGGGCGTGGTGAAGACCGTGGTGTGGGGCACGAAGTCGTGGGTGCAGACCCCGCCGGGGGCGGGCGCGAGGGTGGCAGTGATCGAGTCGTTCGCGGTGGCGGACACGGTGGCGACCTTCGGTGGGCAGGTCGAGCTCCCGTAGAGGACGATCGCGAACCGCTCGCCGCCGTCGAGCCAGGCGGCCCAGGATGCTCCGCCCGCGCTGCTCGCCGGCGCGTCGACCCCCTTCGGCTCGCCCGCGTAGTCGTCGACCGGTTTGCCCGGCGCTGTGCTGCATCCGGCGAGCGCGGCGACCACCAGGATCGCCGCGACGGCGGGGAGGAGTCTGGTCGTGGTCCGGGGCACGTGACCATTCTAGGAACCCGGGCTCCGGCTGTCCTGCCCGACGCCTAGGATGCCGCTATGAGCAACTTGGAGCGCGATCCGGCCGAGCTCGTCGCGACGTCGGCCGTGCTCACGGACGCCGGCGTGGAGATCCTCGAACCGCGGGATGTTCCGCTCGGCGGCCCGCGCGCGATGACCGTCCGCCGGACCCTCCCGCAGCGTCGCCGTTCGCTGATCGGCGGCTGGTGCTTCATCGACCACTACGGTCCCGACGATGTCTCGGCGACCGGCGGGATGCGCGTCCCGCCGCATCCGCACACGGGGCTGCAGACGGTCAGCTGGCTCTTCGAGGGCGAGATCGACCATCGCGACAGCGTGGGCAGTCACGCTCTCGTCCGACCGGGAGAGCTCAATCTGATGACCGCAGGTCGCGGGATCAGCCATTCGGAGGTGTCCACGCCGGGGACGCGGCGACTGCACGGCGTCCAGCTCTGGGTGGCCCTGCCGAACGCCTCGCGCGATGTCGAACCGTTCTTCGAGCACCACACTCCCGTGGCGGGCAGCATCGGCGCGGCCTCCGTGCGGACCTTCGTCGGATCGCTCGCCGGAAGCGGCACGTCCGCGACGGTGTTCTCGCCGCTGGTCGGCGCCGAGATCGTCATGCCGGCCGACACAACGATCGAGGTCCCCCTCGAGGAGGGATTCGAGCACGGCGTGCTCGTCGATGCCGGCGACGTCACCATCGACGGCACACCCGTTCCTGTCTCTCATCTGGCCTACCTGAATCCCGGCCGCACGAGCCTTTCGGTGAGCTCGGGAGCAGACGCCCGGATCGTGCTCCTCGGCGGAGAGCCGCTGGGCGAGCAGATCGTGATGTGGTGGAACTTCATCGGCCGGAGCCATGAGGACGTGGTCGTCTACCGGGCGCAGTGGCAGGGCGAGGTCATCGCCGGAGCCGATCCTCACGGACGTTTCGGGACCGTCGAGGGCTACGACGGAACGCCGTTGCCTGCGCCGGAATTACCGACGGTCCGCCTGCGGCCGCGCGGCTGACTCATATCCGTCCACATCTCCGCGACCGCGGCACTTCTCCACAATTCGAGCTCCCTCGGCCCCTCCCGGCCTCTGGCACGTCAGGATGGTCTCACTGCATGCAAATCCGTTGCATCTGCATGCACCCCACCCTAAACTGAACCCATGGGAGTCACCGTGCAAGTGCGAGATCTGGATCCGGCCGTCAACGATCGCCTGAAGGCGGCAGCAGCAGCAAAAGGGCTGTCCTACTCGGAGTACCTCCGCAGACAACTCACCCGCATCGCCGAGAGGCTGCGCATCGAGGAGCGTTGGGCGGAGGTGACGGTCGAGCAGCGTGCGCTGGCGCAGCGTCAGCCTCCGAGCGCCAGCGGTCGACGACCGTTGAACATCACCACGGAGGAGATCGTCCAGGGCATCCGCGACGACCGGGGAAGCCGATGATCGCGGCGGTGATGGACTGCAGCGCTCTCGTCGCACTGCTCTCGCGCGAGGGACTCGCCGCGTTCGAAGAGAACGACGAGCTGGCCGAGTGCATCCTGGTGGCGCCCCACCTGATCGACCCGGAGTTCGTGAGCGCGATGCGCAAGCACGCCCTCCGGCGCCCGGACGACGCTCAGCTCGCCGAGCAGGTGATCATCGACTTCTTCCGACTCGAGATCATGCGTGTGGAGCACGAGCCGCTCTGGCCCGACGCCTGGCGCTGGCGAGAGAACCTGAGCGCCTACGACGCCGTGTACGTCGCGCTCGCCCGTCTCATGGAGCTGCCCCTCGTGACGGCGGACGACCGCCTCGCCGCGGCGGCCGAGCGGTGGTGCGAGGTCAGGCGATTGAGCGAGCTTCAGCCGGCCTGACCGTCGCGCACACGGCTCCGCAGGTCCGGCGGGTCACTGCAGTGCGGAGGTCAGCCGGGCCAGGTTGTCCAAAACTGTAGAGCGGAGCGGCTGCTTCATCCACTCGTCCAGCGTGAGCTCACGGCTGTCCTGGCGATAGCCGTCCTCGACCTTCCGCATCTCATCTACGAACGAACGCCCGCGCACCATGAGGGAGACCTCCATGTTGAGCTGGAAGGAACGCATGTCCATGTTGCTCGAACCGATGACGGCGACGTCGTCGTCGATGGTGAAGTGCTTCGCATGAAGGATGTAGGGCGCCTTGTACATCCAGATCCGGACTCCCGCGCGCAGGAGCGCCTCATAGTAGGAGCGCTGAGCGTGATAGACGAGGGCCTGGTCACCGATCTCGGAGACGAACAGGTCGACGCGGATCCCGCGCTGCACGGCGGAGGTGACGGCCATGAGCATCGACTCGTCCGGCACGAAGTACGGGGACGTGATGACGATGCGTTCCTGGGCGTAGTACAGGAGTGCGAGGAAGAGGCGGAGGTTGTTCTCACCGGCGAACCCCGGTCCGGAGGGCACCACCTGGGCGTCGAGCTCGTTGGCCTCGATCTCGTCGGTGATGGGCTCGGTCTCGCGGCGGAGCAGCTCGTCCGTCTCGCTGTACCAGTCGGTGATGAAGATGGCGTTGAGACCGGCGACGATGGGTCCCTCGAGCCGGACGATGAGTTCCTTCCACTTGAGCCCGCGCCGGATGTTCGACTTCTTGTTGTAGCTCCGGTCGATGACGTTCTGGGAACCCATGAACGCCACGCGACCGTCGACCACGAGCAGCTTGCGGTGGTTCCGGAGGTCGGGGCGCTGATACTTCCCCTTGAAGGGCTGGACCGGGAGCATGAGCTGCCACCGGGCGCCCATCGCCGTGAGTCTCTCGAGAGTGCGCTTGTAGTCGGGCGTCCGCAGCGAGGCGATGTGGTCGAGGAGCACGCGTACGGTCACGCCGCGCTCCACAGCGGCCTCCAGGGCATCGAAGAACGGGGCGGTCGTCTTGTCGAGCGTCAAGATGTAGAACTCGACGTGGACGTATCGCTTCGCCTTGCCGATCTCCTCGGCCATCGCGTCGAGCGACCCCTGGTAGTCGCCGTTGAGTGTCGCCCGGTTGCCGCCGACGAGTGGCATGGCCCCGAGCTTGCGGTTCAGCTCGACGACCCCTTCGAGCCACGGCGGCCACGGGTGGTCACGGCGCACCCGCTCGATGCCCTCGGTGCTGTCGATGATGAAGCGGTTGATCTCGTCCTGCTTCTGGCGGCGGCTCTTGGGCAGCTTGTAACTGCCGATCAGGAGGAAGAAGAGGATGCCGATGTAGGGGATTAGGAAGATCGCGAGCAACCACGCGGTGGCCGACGTCGGCTTGCGGTTGCGCGGGACGATGATGATGGCGAGGACGCGGATGACGAAGTCGATCAGAAGTGCCAGGACGATGAAGAACGAGACCCAGAACCCCGTCTCCATGCACGCATCCCTCGGTCGATCCCAGAAAGACGCCCATGCGTCCCCAGACATACCGTAGCGGGAACGCGAACGTCGAGCGGCGAGGCCCTCCGCACGCGGGCGGCGAAGGTCACGCGGCCGACGGCGTTGGGTGGGAAGGAGTCAGGCCTTGGGGGCGAGGCCGCGGCGAGCGCGCTCCTCGGCTTCCAAGCGCGAGTAGGCCTTCCGCTCGTTGCGGTCGGCGCGCACGATCGCGCGCATGATCGCCCAGAACAGCAGACCGACCAGGACGGTCGGCGCGAGGGCCCAGACGATACCGCTGATGACGTCGTTCATAGCGCCTCCATCGTACCGCCGGGTCCTGGGAGCCTACTTGACCAGCGGGAAGAGGATCGTCTCGCGGATGCCCAGGCCGGTGAGGGCCATCAGCAGGCGGTCGATGCCCATGCCCATGCCACCCGTCGGCGGCATGCCGAACTCGAGAGCCCGGAGGAACTCCTCGTCGAGACGCATCGCCTCGTTGTCGCCCGCGGCTGCCAGCTTCGCCTGCTCGACGAAGCGCTCCCGCTGCACGACCGGGTCGACGAGCTCGGAGTAGCCGGTAGCGAGTTCGAAGCCCCGCGTGTACAGATCCCACTTCTCGACGACGCCATCCCGCGAGCGGTGCGCACGCACCAGAGGGCTGGTGTCGACGGGGAAGTCCATGACGAAGGTCGGACGCACGAGGTCGGTCTTGACGTAGTGCTCCCACAGCTCCTCGACGTACTTGCCCGGCAGCGGGTGCTCGATCTCGATCCCGGCGAGAGCGGCGAGCTCACGGAGGCGCTCGATGGGAGTCTCCGGCGTGATCTCCTCGCCGATCGCGTCCGAGAGGCTGTCGTACATGCGGATGCGGTCCCACTGGCCGCCGAGGTCGTACTCGGTGCCGTCGGCCCACGTGACGACGTGCGATCCGGAGACCGCGACGGCGGCATCCTGGATGAGCGTCTGGGTGAGGTCGGCGATCGAGTTGTAGTCGCCGTAGGCCTGGTAGGCCTCCAGCATGGCGAACTCCGGGGAGTGCGTCGAGTCCGCGCCCTCATTGCGGAAGTTGCGGTTGATCTCGAACACGTGGTCGATGCCGCCGACCACAGCGCGCTTCAGGTAGAGCTCCGGCGCGATGCGGAGGTACAGCTCCGTGTCGAAGGCGTTCGAGTGCGTGACGAACGGGCGAGCGGACGCGCCACCGTGGATGACCTGCAGCATCGGCGTCTCGACCTCTACGAAGCCGCGGTCCGCGAACGTGCGGCGCAGGCTCGCGACGGCCGCCGCGCGATCGAGGACAGTCTTCCGCGCCTGGTCGCGCGCGATCAGGTCCAGGTAGCGGGCGCGGACGCGGGTCTCCTCGCTCAGCTCGCTGTGCAGATTCGGCAGGGGAAGCAGCGCCTTGGCGGCGATCCGCCACTCGCGCGCCATGACCGAGAGCTCGCCGCGGCGGCTCGAGACGACCTCGCCGGAGACGAACACGTGGTCGCCGAGGTCGACGAGCTCCTTCCACGCGCCCAGCGACTCCTCGCCCACCTCGGCGAGCGACACCATCACCTGGATGCGCGAGCCATCGCCGGCCTGCAGCACCGCGAAGCACAGCTTGCCGGTGTTGCGCAGGTGCACGACCCGGCCGGCGATGCCGACGATCTCGCCCGAGCCCTCGTCCGGCTGCAGGTGATCCCACTTCGCGCGGACGGCCGGGATGGTCGTGGTGACCGGAACCTGCACCGGGTACGCGCCGCCGCCGGGGCCCTCCGCCTCGGCAAGCAGACGGTCGCGCTTGCCGAGCCGGACCGCCTTCTGCTCGCTGATCTCGTCTTCGCCGAGCTGGTCGTCGCCGAGGTCGGCCGCGGTGGTCTGCGCGTCGGTCATCGCTGTCTTTCCGTTCGAGAGGGAGGGCGGTGGTGCGGTGGTCACGTCGTGAGGCGCTGGTTGTCGATCAGCCGGGTCGTTCCGACGCGAGCGGCGATCAGCATCAGGGCGGGACCGTGGTGGTCAGGCGACGCTTCGCGGAAGGTATCCGGGTCGACGATCGCGAGATAGTCAAGCTTAACGGCTGGGTCCGCCTCGACGTGCGCGCGAGCGGCTCCAAGGGCGGCCTCCACGCCGTCGCGAGCAGCCTCCGAGCCGGCGGACAGGGCGCGGGACAGGGTGACCGCGGCGAGGCGCTGGTCCTCATCCAGGTAGCGGTTGCGGCTGGAAAGGGCGAGGCCGTCCGACTCGCGGACGGTGTCCACGACGGCGATCGAGACCGGCAGGTTGAGGTCATCGACCATGCGGCCGATGACATGCACCTGCTGGGCGTCCTTCTGACCGAAGACGGCGACGTCCGGCTGCACGATGTTGAAGAGCTTGCTGACGACGGTCAGGACACCGTCGAAGTGTCCGGGGCGGGAGGCTCCCTCGAACAACGTTCCGGACTCCCCCGCCGTCACCCGGGTCTCCGAAGGGCCGTTCGGATACATCTCCGAGGCGGAGGGAGCAAACACAACGTCGGCGAGGCCCTCGAGGGCGGTGACGTCCGCGTCCAGCGTGCGAGGGTAGCGATCCAAGTCCTCTCCGGGGCCGAACTGCAGCGGGTTCACGAAGATCGACACCACGACGAAACCCCCGAGGTCGCGCGCCTGCGACACCAGGCGGAGGTGACCCTCGTGGAGCGCCCCCATGGTCGGCACGAGCACCACGCGGCCGGTGGGCGCGTCCGCCGGGCCGTCCTGGCGCGCGACACGGCGCGCGTCCGCGACTCGGGCCCGCAGCTCGGCGATGGTGGTGATGATCTCTGGCATGCGCATCCCTTCGGCCGGCTCGAAACCGGCCGGAACCAGGCTACTCGCCGCGCAGGAACCAGCCGCGCCCGTCGTCACCGGGATCGCCCTCGGGGCCGGTACCTCCCGCGACACCGCCTGCCGCGTCGTCCTGCAGAGCGCCGATCACGTCGAGGTCCAGCCGCGTCGGAGCACCGGCGCGGGTGAGCGCGTTGTCTACCGCGGAGCGGATGAGCGAACTGAGGAAGGAGCCGGGCTTCTCGACACCGATGCTCCGCAGCAGGCCCGTCGACTGCTCCACGATCGACCGGGAGAACGCCGTCGCCGTCGCGATCGCCTCGGCGTAAGCCGGCCGGTCCGCCTCATCGACGACCACCGGCTCGCCGCCCATCTCCACCACCAGCGCCTGCGCGATAGGAAGGACCGCGGCCGGAGCCGTCACGGCGAAGTAGCTCTCGCCGAGCCGGGCGAGGTCCAGACTCGTGCCGGTGAACTCCAGCGCCGGGTGGACGGCCAGCGGGATGGCGCCAGCCGCCGCTGCGGGCTGCAGCACGTCGATTCCGAACCCGGGGGCGGTGTGCAGCACGATCTGGCCGGGCTGCCACGTTCCCGTCGCTGCGAGACCCGCGACCAGGCTCGGGAGCTCGGCCGCGGGAACGGCCAGGATCACCAGCTCGCTGCGCTCCACCACGGTCGGGATGTCGAGCACCGGAACTCCGGGCAGCATCGCCTCCGCGCGCTCCCGGCTCTGCTCCGACACGGCCGAGACCCCGACGATCGCGTGTCCCGCGCCGGCCAGGGCGAGTCCGAGCACCGGGCCGACGCGACCGGCGCCGATGATGCCCAGCCCCAGCCGGCCGGAACGCTGCGAAGGCGGACGGGCGGACGGCAACATCAGTGCTCCTTCTCGGTATGGTTCGTGGCCTGCCCCCACCGGTGGCTCCGGTCCGCGGCCGCCGCGGCGACGGCCCGCGTCGAGACCTCCTCGAACAGCCGGACACCGTTCGGTGCGTCGATCGCCGCCAGCCGCGGGTGGACCGGGCCGGACACGGTGTGGAACCGCGCCTCGGCCAGCCCGAGGGCCGCATCCAGAGGACCCTGCTGGAGCTCCAGGCTCTGCAGACGCGCGAGCGGCACGATCGCGAGACTCCGCCAGACGAACCCGCGGCGCAGCAGGATCGCGTCATCGACCACGCGGTATCCGGTGCGCTGCCAGGAGAACGGACGGATCCACACCGCCCGACGCGGACTGCCGACGAACGCGTCCCGCCCGGCCGACGTCATCCCGGATTCGATCAGCTCCCGGTGCCCGTCCGTTGCGAAGCCCGGCAGCACCAGCGACAGCACACGGAAGACGTCAGCCGCGTCGCCGACAGGAAGCATCGTCGTGTTCGGCTGTCCAGCCGCGCCCTTCTCGCGCGAATGGCCCGCGGTGTCGATCCGGATCTGCCACCAGCCGAACGGACGCCACAGCAGCGGCTGCAGCACCTCCACGGCATGGATGCGCCCGGGCGGCAGCGTCTCGTTGCTCGTGCTCAGCAGACCGAAGCCGACACGCACTCCGTCCGGGGTCCCGGCGATCGAGTACCGCAACGACTTCGTGAAGCGGTTGATGTAGAAGCTGGCGGACCCGATCAGACCGGGCAGCACGACGATGAGGAGCCACAGCTCGCCGCTCGACGCACCCCAGATCAGGAAGGCGATCACGACCAGCACGAACACCGTGAAGCCGCTCAGCAGGAGCGAGCCCAGCAGCCGCAGCGGCGGGATCTTGACGACCGACTCCGGCGGCGCGGCGTTCGGATCCAGCTCGGGCGCGAGGAACTCATTCACGCGACGGCCGACGAGGTCCCCGACTGCGGCCGCACGGGAAGGAGCACCTCCGCCCGTCGCCGCGCCTGCCGGTGTATCCGAGCCGCTCTCGTCGACGGCAACCGCGGCCGCACCGCCCGCCGCTGCCGCCTCGGCCTCCGCCGCCTCCGCAGCTTCCGCCGCCCGCACGCCCGAGGCCAGCCGCAGCACGTCTGCTCGCAGGCCGTCCGCCAGCGACGAGCCCAGGTAGGCCAGCTGCACGTTCGCATCGTGTCCGGCGACCGACACATCCAGCTTGGCCGCTCCGAAGATGCGCGCCAGCACCGGCCGCACGACGTTGATGCCCTGAATGCGGTCGAGCCGCGCCTTGCGCTGCGTGCGGAACAGGATGCCGCTGCGCACTTCGACCGCATCGCCTGTGATCCGGAAGCTGTGCATGCGCCACGAGAGGTAGAAGGCCCCGAAGCAGAGCAGCAGCACGACCGCCACCCCGAGCAGAGCCCAGCCCTCCCACCCGTGGTTGTAGATCGCGTCCAGCGGGTCTCCGCCGTACTCGGGCGCGCCGACGAAGAAGCCGATCAGGCGCTCACGCAGGTTCGAGAGAACGAATCCGAACAGGGCGATGAACACGATGCCGCCGCGAAGCAGGGGCGTCGCGGGATGCAGCCGGTGCCACTCGCCGTCGGTGTACCGCTCAGCGGCGCGCTCCGCACGCGTCAGAGGGCGGCCGACGGGCGGACCCGCCGGCGCGCCGCCATCCGGGGCGCTCACAGTCCCGCCCGTCTGCTCTCCGCCAGCTCGACGAGCCGGTCGCGAAGCTCGGCGGCCTCCGGCTCCGGGAGGCCAGGGACCATCACACCGGTGGATGCGGCGGCCGTGACGAACTTGAGGTCGGCCAGTCCGAGCATCCGGCTGACCGGTCCCCTGTTGATGTCGATCAGCTGCATGCGCCCGTACGGAACCGACACGAAGCGCTGGAACATGATGCCGCGGCGGAACAGCAGGTCGTCGTCGCGCAGCCGGTACCCGATCGAGCGGGCGCGGCGCGGCGCGATGATCAGCGCGATCACCGAGATGACGACCACGACGACGAGCGCCACCCAGCCGAACGGCCAGCCGCCCACCAGCCACAGGAACAGCGACGCCGCCGCGAGCACGAGCCCGGTGATCACCGTGCTCGCGATGACGACGAGGACGTACTTGGGCGAGACGCGGCGCCACTCGCCGACGTTGAGGTCAATCCGATCGGGCATTCACGGTCTCCGTGCGGTCGTCGTCGTCGCCCGGGGGCAGGGTGCAGAACAGCTCGGCGACGAGACCGGCGACGAGCAGGATCACCGCTCCGGCCGTCGTGAGCGCGGTAAGCAGGATGGCGTTGCCGCCCGGCAGGACGTCGCGGCTGAGCAGGTAGGCGCCGATCCCGATGCCGATGCCCGTGAGCAGCGCACCGCTCAGCCCGCACGCTTTGGCGAGCACGACGATCCGGGTGGCCTGGAACGGGTCGATGCGGCGAACGCTCCGCCCGCGCACGGCACGGCGGATCGGCAGGGCGAACGCGATGACGATGATCGCCACCGCCACCAGTGTGATCGGCAGCGTCAGCGGCGGGATGAACACGGGCTGGCCCATGCCGGCGGCGGCCAGCTCGGCGAGGAAGCCGACGACGAGCCCGGCGACGCCGAGGCCGATCAGCGAGCTCGGACGGGTGCGCTTCACGAGCGGCCCTCCCAGAGACGGACGGGATCGGTGGCGCGAGCGGCGAGCTCGGCGACCGATCCGAAGCCGGTAAGCCGGGCATCCGGGTCGACGTCGAGCCACGGCACGAGGACGAAGGCACGCTCGTGTGCCCGCGGATGCGGCAGCACGATGCGCGGGTCGTCGTCGGACACCATCCCGTCGTAGTCGACGATGTCGATATCGATGGTGCGGTCGCCCCAATGCTCCTCGCGGACGCGGCCCAGCCGGTCCTCGACGCTGTTGACGACGCCGAGCAGCGCGAGCGGATCGAGCAGGGTGCGGACGAGCGCCACCGCGTTGAGGTAGGCGGGCGCCTCCGCGTCGATCCCGTCGGGCTTCAGCGCGGGCGTCTCGTACAGCCGCGAGACCGACTGCACATCGACCCCGGCCTCCTCGCGCAGCGCATCAACGGCCGCATGGATGGTGCCGGCGCGGTCGCCGAGGTTGCTCCCGAACGCGAGCACGGCCGGAACGCCGACCCGCATGCGGACCGGCTTCCCCAGCGGCGCGGCGTTCATGCGCGCCCCCGCGTGATGCGCACGGCGACATCCCCGAACGGCACGCTGATCGGCGCCTGCGGCTTGTGGACGGTCACCTCGACGACATCCACCGGCTCGTGCGCCAGCACGGTCGTGGCGACCCGCTCGGCGACGGTCTCGATGAGATCGACGGGGTCCCGCTCGACGGCCGCCACCACTTCTTCGGCGAGCTCGCCGTAGTGGACGGTCGATGCGAGGTCGTCACCGGCCGCCGCGACCGAGAGGTCGAGCCAGGCCGTGACGTCGACGACGAAGTCCTGCCCGTCGGCGCGCTCGAAGTCGAACACTCCGTGGTTGGCGCGGACGCGCAGACCGGTCAGGATGATCGAGTCGGCGGGCCGCGGCTGGATGCTACTCATCGCGTCCAGCTTGCCATGCCCGCACCACGTCGAGGGCGATCCGCGTCGACGGAACATCGTGGACACGGACGGCCCACGCGCCCGCCTGCGCGGCCAGCGCCGAGATGACGGCCGTCGGGGCGTCGCGCGCCTCCGCCGGCGCCCCCTCCGGCAGCAACGCCCCCAGGAACCGTTTGCGGGATGCACCGATCAGCACCGGGTACCCCAGCGTCTCGATCTCGTGCAGCCCGGCGAGGACCTGCCAGTTGTGCCGTGCGTTCTTCGAGAAGCCGAGGCCGGGGTCGAGGATGAGCTTGGCCGGGTCGATGCCGCGCCGCACCAGGTCGGTGACGCGCGCGGAGAGCTCCGCCCGGACCTCCGCCACCGTGTGCTCGTAGACGGCCCGCGAGTCGGCCGCGTCGAGCCGGCCGCGCCAATGCATCGCGACGTACTGGGCGCCCGTCTCGAGCACGACGTCCGGCATCCGCTCGTCGGCGAGGCCGCCCGAGACGTCGTTGATGATCGCCGCGCCCGCCTCGACCGCGGCCCGTGCGGTGGACGCGTTGAGGGTGTCGACGCTGACCGTCACCCCGCGGGAGGCCAGCTCGCGGATCACGGGGACGACGCGGGCCTGCTCGTCGACCGGGTCGACGCTCGCGGCGCCGGGCCGGGTCGACTCGCCGCCGACGTCGACCATGTCGGCGCCCTGGGCGACCAGGTCGAGGCCGTGCGCGATGGCGGCGTCGGGCTCCAGCCAGAGCCCGCCGTCGCTGAACGAGTCCGGCGTCACGTTGAGGACGCCCATGATGAGGGTCACTTGACGCCGCGTCCGATCAACGCGATGAGCTCGGCCCGCACCACGGGGTCGGTGTACGCCCCACGGGCGGCGACGGTCACGGTCGTGCTGCCTGACTGCCGGGCGCCACGGGTCGTGACGCAGGAGTGCGCTGCATCGAGCACGACGAGCACACCGCGTGCGGCAGCGCCCTGCTCGATCGTGTCGGCGATCTGCTCTGTCAGGCGCTCCTGGATCTGCGGACGCGACGCGAGCGTCTCGATCGCGCGCGGGATGCGTCCCAGCCCGATGACGCTGTCTCCCGGCAGGTACGCGACGTGGGCGACGCCGAGGAAGGGCAGCAGGTGGTGCTCGCAGACGGAGCGGAACTCGATGTCGCGCAGCAACACGGTATCGGCCTGGTGGCCCTGTTCGAGCGGCACCGGCTCACCCAACTCGGCAGCGGCATCCCGGCCGATCCCCGCGAAGAACTCGGCGTACGAGTCCGCAACACGCGACGGCGTGCTCTCGAGGCCCGGACGCGACGGATCCTCGCCGATGGCGGCGAGGATCTCGGCGACGGCCGCTTCGATGCGCGGACGATCGATGCCGCTCATGCGCGCGACGGCCCTAGGCGGTCGCCGGGCGCGGCTTGATCGCGGGCGAACGCTTCGGCTTCGTCGCCGGCGGCTCGGAGTCGACGCCGCCGTCCACCGCGCCCGCGTCGATCGGGGCCTTGGGGAACGGGATGGGCGGGACGTCCGAGATCGGGCGCTTGTCGCTGGAGAGCCACTGCGGGCGCTCGGGCAGCTTCTTCACGTCGGCGAAGATCTCGGCGATCTGGTTGTGGTCGAGGGTCTCGTGTTCGAGGAGCGCGGCGGCCAGGCGGTCGAGGACCGCGCGGTTGTCGTTGAGCACCTCCCACGCCTCGTCGTGCGCCTTCTCGATGAGGGCGCGCACCTCGGCGTCGACACGCTCGGCGATCCGCTCGGAGTAGTCGCGCTGGTGGCCCATGTCGCGGCCGAGGAACATCTCGCCGTTCGCCTGGCCCAGCTTGACCGATCCGATGTCAGCGCTCATGCCGTACTCGGTGACCATCTTGCGGGCGATGGAGGTCGCCTTCTCGATGTCGTTCGAGGCTCCAGTGGTCGGGTCGTGGAACACGATCTCCTCGGCGACGCGGCCGCCCATGGCGTACGCGAGCTGGTCGAGGAGCTCGTTGCGGGTGACCGAGTACTTGTCCTCCAGCGGGAGCACCATCGTGTAGCCGAGGGCGCGGCCGCGCGGCAGGATGGTGATCTTCGTCACGGGGTCGGTGTGGCGCATCGCCGCGGCGGCGAGCGCGTGTCCGCCCTCGTGGTACGCCGTGATGAGCTTCTCTTGGTCTTTCATGACCCGGGTGCGCTTCTGCGGACCGGCGATGACGCGATCCACGGCCTCGTCGAGCGCGCGGTTGTCGATCAGCTGCGCGTTCGAGCGTGCGGTGAGCAGCGCGGCCTCGTTGAGGACATTGGCCAGGTCGGCGCCGGTGAAGCCCGGCGTCTTGCGGGCGAGCACCTCGAGGTCGACCGACGCCGCCAGGGGCTTGCCGCGACCGTGGACCTCGAGGATCTTCTTCCGGCCGAGCATGTCGGGCGCATCCACGCCGATCTGGCGGTCGAAGCGGCCCGGACGCAGGAGTGCGGGGTCGAGGATGTCGGGACGGTTGGTCGCCGCGATCAGGATGACGTTGGTCTTCGGGTCGAAGCCGTCCATCTCCACCAGGAGCTGGTTCAGCGTCTGCTCGCGCTCGTCGTGCCCACCGCCGAGGCCGGCGCCGCGGTGGCGGCCGACCGCGTCGATCTCGTCGATGAAGATGATGGCGGGCGAGTTCTCCTTCGCCTGCTGGAACAGGTCGCGGACACGGCTGGCGCCGACACCGACGAACATCTCGACGAAGTCCGAACCGGAGATCGAGTAGAAGGGCACACCGGCCTCACCCGCGACGGCGCGGGCGAGCAGGGTCTTGCCCGTACCGGGAGGGCCGTACAGCAGCACGCCCTTCGGAATGCGGGCGCCGACGGCCTGGAACTTGGCCGGCTCCTTCAGGAAGTCCTTGATCTCCTGCAGCTCTTCGATGGCCTCGTCCGACCCGGCGACGTCGTCGAAGGTGACCTTCGGCGTCTCCTTGGTCACGAGCTTCGCCCGCGACTTGCCGAACTGCATGACCTTGTTCCCGCCGCCCTGCATGCCGGAGATCATGATCCAGAAGAACACGCCGATGAGGAGAGCCGGGATGAGGAAGCCGAGGATGTTGACGAACCAGTTCGGCTGCGGGACCTCGTCGTCGTAGCCCTTGGGGAGGTTCGCGTCGTCGACCGCTTTCACGACGTCGGCGCCGCGGGGGGTGACGTAGTAGAACTGCACCTGGTTGCCCAGGTTGCCGTCCGGCTCCTTGAGCGTCAGGTCGACACGGTTCTCACCGTCGACGATCTTCGCGCTCGACACCTTGTCCTGGGAGAGGTACTCCAGGCCTTTCTGCGTCGACACGCTCTTGAAGCCCGACATCGTGATCAGGCTCGAGCCGATCCAGACGATGATGATCGCCAGCACGACGTACAGGATCGGGCCGCGGAAGATCTTCTTGACGTTCATGGTGCGACCACAGTACCGCCTGGGCGCTGTGGGTCGGCTGCGTGTTCGCTCTGGGCGGTCTGCGCGCGGGCCGCTGGCGTCAGCTGTAGACGGCGGGCGCCAGGATGCCGACACCGCGCAGGGTGCGGTAGCGCTCGTCGTAGTCGAGGCCGTAGCCGACCACGAACTGGTTCGGGATGTCGAATCCGACGTACTTGACGTCGATCTCGACACGCGCCGCCTCCGGCTTGCGCAGCAGCGTGAAGATCTCGATGGACTCGGGCCCGCGGCTGCGCAGGTTCGACAGCAGCCACGAGAGCGTGAGGCCCGAGTCGATGATGTCCTCGACGATCAGGACGGTCTTGCCGCTCAGGTCGGTGTCGAGGTCTTTGAGGATGCGCACGACGCCGCTGGACTGCGTGCCGCTGCCGTAGGAGCTGACGGCCATCCAGTCCATCGTCACGGGCATGCGGAGCTCACGGGACAGGTCGGCCATCACCATGACCGCGCCCTTCAGGACGCCGATCAGCAGGACGTCCTTGCCGGCGTAGTCCCGCTCCACCTCCCGTGCCAGCTCGGCGATGCGGGAGCGGATCTGCTCCTCGGTGATCAGAATCTCGGTCAGGTCGTTCTGAACGTCCGTGAGTTCCATGGGGGAGGCGCTGTCCTTACGTGGTGGGGTGAAACGTGAGCAGCCCGTTCTGCCTGACCACTCTAACGCCTGGCAGGTCGACCGGCCCCTGCCCGTGCCAGTCGGTGATGAGGGCCGCGACCGCCAGGGTGTGAGCACGTGTGAGGGACACCCCGAACTCCGCGGAGACGACCAGCCGGATGATCCGCTGGCGGAGCGCCGCCGGGTCCACCGCCAGCCCGCGGACGTCGAGCGCGACCGCGCCGTCGGCGGTCTGGCTGACCAGCTCGAGCGCCCACTCCAGCGCCAGGCCGTCGAGCGCCTCGTCGTCCTCGCGCAGCTGCTCGGCGGTCCGCGCCAGGGCTTCGGCCACACCCGGGCCGAGCTCCCGCTCCATCACCGGGAGGACCTCCGCGCGTACGCGCACGCGCGTGTAGGAGGGGTCGTCGTTGTGCGGGTCGTCCCAGGGCTCCAGGCGGCTGTCGGCGCAGAACGCACGCGTCTCACTGCGGCGGAGACCGAGGAACGGGCGCAGCAGGCGGCCAGTGTCGGGCAGCATCCCCTGCAGGCTCGACGGACCAGAACCGCGCGCGAGACCGAGCAGGACCGTCTCGGCCTGGTCGTCGAGAGTGTGGGCGAGCAGGATGCGCTCAGCGCCGGTCGCGGCCATCGCCCGGTCGAACGCGGCGTGGCGGGCAGCGCGTGCCGCCCCCTCCGGGCCGCCCTCCCGCTCCACGGCGACCCGTTCGACCAGCACCGGCTCGAGGCCGAGCGCGGTCGCCTGCTCTGCTGCCCGCGCGGCCACCGCATCCGAACCCGGCTGGAGGCCGTGGTCGACGATCACGGCGCCGGCGCGGAAGCCGTTCCTCGGCGCCTCGAAGGCGGTCGCGGCGGCGAGCGCGAGCGAGTCCGCTCCCCCGCTCAGACCCACGAGCACGAGGGCTCCCGATCGCAGGGGCGCCGGCCGCTCGGGGCCGTGGTCGTCGTGCTGATCGACCTCCGGCAGGGCCCCAGCCGCGGCGAGCGCGGCGCGGACGGCGCGGCGCGCGTCGGCGATCGGCGGGGTCAGGCGCGGGCGGCGCTGCGGGTCGGGCGAGGCCTGCCCGGCCTCCGATCCGTCGAGGTGCATCCAGTAACGTTAGTGCAGGTTTTGCCGAGAGCTAAGGAGTACGGAATGGCCGAATACGACGTCGTCATCGAGATCCCGAAGGGGAGCCGCAACAAGTACGAGGTGGATCACGAGACGGGTCGCGTGTACCTCGACCGCGTGCTGTTCACCAGCTTCGTCTACCCGACCGACTACGGCTTCTTCGAGAACACGCTGGGCGACGACGGCGACCCGCTTGACGCCCTGGTGCTGCTCGAGTACCCGCTGTTCCCGGGGGTCGGCGTGAAGGTCCGCCCGGTGGGCGTCCTCAACATGAGCGACGAAGCAGGCGGCGACGCGAAGGTCATCGCGGTGCCGTACAAGGACCCGCGCTGGCAGCACATCCAGGACGTCGACGACATCCCGGAGCAGACCCGCAAGGAGATCGAGCACTTCTTCGCCCGCTACAAGGACCTCGAGCCGGGCAAGTTCGTGAACATCGACGGCTGGGGCGACGCCGCGGAGGCCGACGGCCTCATCCAGAAGGCCATCGCGAAGCTCGCCGCCGAGGGCCACTGACCCTCAGCGAATCCATCAGCTCCGGAGTTTTTCGGTCGTTTCCACGGAAAAAGGCCGAAAAACTCCGGAGCTGTTTGCTTGGGTCGGACGGTGGGGGCTAGGCGCTGGGACGGGCCACGAGGCGCCAGGGGGAACCCCAGACGGACTGGACCTTGACGACGTCGCCCTCGGTCGGAGCGGCGATCATCATGCCGCCGCCGATGTAGATGCCGACGTGGTAGAAGTCGCCGGGACCGTCGCCCCAGAAGATCAGGTCGCCCGCCTGCTTGGCGCTGTACGAGACCAGCTGGCCCCTATCGGCGGCCGTGTAGTACTGGTTGTTCACGGAGTGGGAGCCGATGTAGACGCCGGCGTAGGCATACGCCTTCATCGTCAGCCCGGAGCAGTCGTATCCGGTGGGGCCTTCGCCGCCGAAGATGTAGGGCTTGCCGAGCTGGGCGCTGGCGTATGCGATCGCGGTGTCGACGACGTTGCCGTTCGGTGCCGCAGGGGCCGCTCCCCCACCGCCGCCCGCCGGCGCTGCACCACCCGATGAGGGCTGGTTCGCTGCCGCCGCGGCCGCTGCCGCCGCGGCAGCAGCCCGCCGAGCGGCCTCCTGCTGAGCCTTGATCTGCTCGCCCTGCAGGTACGCGGCCTCGGTCTGCGCCGAGGTGTTCTTGAGCGTCGCGAGCTGGGCGACGAGCTCGGTCGACTTCTGCTGCTGGGTGGCGAGGGCCGCCTGCGCCTTGGCCTGCGCATCCTGAGCCGCAGCCAGAGCCTTGTCGGCTTCGTCGGCCAGCGACTCGCGCTCCGTCTTGGCCGACTTCGCCTGAGCGGTCAGCGCGTCGGCGGTGTTCTTGTCCTTCGTCGCCTGCTCGTAGACGGCCTTCGACTGCTCGGTGAGCTTGCTCATCGTCCCGAGCTGGAACAGGAGCTTGTCGGCGGCGTCGCCGGATCCGCCGCCCTTGAGCATGAGGTCCGTGGTGACGTCGCCGCCGCCGGACTTCGCCAGGTGCGACGCCAGAAGGCCGGCGCGCATCTTGGAGGTCTTGGCCTTCTCGGCCGCGGCTCCCGCCTGCTTCTCCAGGTCGGCGGCGTTGGCGGTCGCCGCGTCGAGGGCGTCCTTGGCCTGGAAGTAGGCCTCCGCCGCCTTCTCCGAGGCGATGCGGGCCGCATCCACACTCGACTGGAGGTTGCCGATCAGCGACGTGATGTTGTCGATCATCGCCTGTTGGTTGGCCACGTTGTTCTTCGCCTGCTGGACGTCGTTCCACGACGGGTAGTCGACCGCCTGCGCTGGGGCGACGATGCCGATGGATGCCGTGACCGCACCCATGACCCCCGCGCCGATGGCGAGGCCGGGGCGGACGCGGCTGCTCTTCTCGTTCTCGTTAGCCAAGGGGTGCCTGCCGATCTCTCATGAACGGGATCCCATCGATCTTCTCGCCGCCGACGCGGACCTCGTAGTGGAGGTGGCAGCCGGTGGAGGCACCGGTGGTGCCGACGCGGGCGATGGGCTGGCCGGCGCCGACCTGCTGGCCGATGCCGACGAGGATGCCGCCGTTGCGGATGTGGGCGTAGCCCGTCTGGATGCCCCCGCCGTTGTCGATGAGGACGAAGTTGCCGTACGAGCCGTTCGGTCCGGCGTAGACGACGGTGCCGTCGTGAGCCGCGTAGATGGGCGCGTTGCAGGAGGCGCCGATGTCGATGCCCAGGTGGTAGGTGCTGCCGACCCCGCCCGGCGAAGGGCGTGCGCCGAAGCCGTCGGTGATCGGGCCGGCGGCGGGCACGGCCCAGCCCTGCGGTCCGACGTAGCCGCCCGGGAGGCCACCCGAGCCGCGGGCCGCAGCAGCAGCGGCGGCCGCCGCGACACCGGCTTCGTAGCCGGCGACGGTCTTGGCGGTCGCATCCTTCAGCGCCGCGAGTTGCGCCTGCATGACGACGATCTGCTTCTGCTGCTCGGCGAGCTTGTCCTGCGCCGCCTTCGCCGCCTCGATCGCTGCCTGCATCGCCGCCTCGGCGACGACGCGGAGGCGCTCGCGGTCGGCCTTGGCGACGACCGCCTGGTCGGACAGCGACTTCGCCGTGTTCTGCGCGGCCTTGGCGTCGGCGTAGACCTTGTTGGACTGCTCCACCAGCTTCGACATGCTGCCGAGGTCGGAGAGGAGCTGCTCCGGGCTCTTGGAGGTCGCGTTGTTGCCGGAGAGGAACAGGTTGGCGGTCAGATTCCGGCCACCGGTGCGGTAGAGCTGGGCGGCGAGCTTGCCAGCCTGGGCGCTCGCGTCATCCGCCTTCTTCTGACTGGCAGCGGCCTGCGACTCGAGGTCGAGGGCCTTCATGGCCGCCTGATCGAAGTTCGCCTGGGCGACCTCGAGCTCCTCGCCGCGCTTCACCGCGGCCGCCTGAGTGTCGGCCACCTCCTGCTTGAGCTGGGCGATGAGGCCGTTGATGCGATTGACCTGCGCGGAAGCGGCGGACTCGTTGGCCTTCGCGGCCTGGACGTCCTGCCAGCTGGGGTAGTTGTCCGCGTACGCCGGGGCGGAGACGGCGCCGACCGAGGCCACCACGCCGACGATCAGGGCCGCGATCGCTCGCGTCGCGCGGGCACCGATGACCGCCCGGCGGCGTGAACCGCGGGTGGTCGGGGGAACCGTTCGGCTGGTCGTTTCGCGTCTCATGGTGTTTCTCGGCCCGCTCACTTCTGCGTCGACGTCCGTCACGCGAGTCACACGCGCCCCACTGTCAACATGCGTCACTCTATCAACATGGCGATTTTCCGGCCCGGTCGGAGGCCGGAACGATGGGGGTCGGCGTGCGTCCGCACGAGCGGCCGGGGGGACCGCCTGGGTCGCAGACTATGTCGCGGCTCCGCCCCATCCCCGGATTTCGGAGTGGCGTTGCGCGAACCGGCAACGGGCCGCCGGGCGCCGACCCGCCCGGGATCCGAACCCGATTCGCATTCTCTGTCGCACTTCCGTATGCTTATGCGTCGGTGGTCATCGGAAAGCGGAAGCAATTCGAGACAATCCGGCCCCATCGTTTAGCGGCCTAGGACGCCGCCCTTTCACGGCGGTAGCACGGGTTCGAATCCCGTTGGGGTCACGCCGAACGGTGTCCACTAGTATTAATCAGCACCAGATAACTCAAAAAGCAACACACTAAGGCCCTGTAGCGCAGTTGGTTAGCGTGCCGCCCTGTCACGGCGGAGGTCGCGGGTTCAAGTCCCGTCAGGGTCGCCACGGCGACAAGCCCTTCCACTAGGAAGGGCTTCCGTCTAGGTGGATGCGCGAGCATCCCCTGGCTCTGTAGCTCAGTTGGTAGAGCGTTCGACTGAAAATCGAAAGGTCACCGGATCGATGCCGGTCGGAGCCACCAGAGAAAACCCCCGGATCCTTGAGGATGCCGGGGTTTTTCACTAGATAAGACGGAGTCGCGTCCGCCACCGCATCACGCGCGTGCGTCGTCGGTTACCGTGCCAGGTCGCCCGCATAGTCGGCCAGGTTGGCGAAAGCCGGCTGGCTTCTCTCGTCCTCCACCGCTGCCGCTCCCACCGCGCACGCTATCCCCAGGGCGTGTTCCGGGTCGACACCGGCGGTCAACGAGAGCGCAAGGGCAGCGCAGAAGGCATCACCGGCCCCGACCGTATTCACGGGCTCGGCGCGCACGGCCGGTACGCGAACCACCAGTGAGCCGTTCTCGTAGAGCGCGGCGCCGTCTCCGCCGTAGGTGACGGCCACGCGTTGCGCGTCGGCCAGCTCAGGCATGAGCGCGAATTCGGACTCGTTGACGATGAACAGATCTGCGCGACGGACCAGCTCAGCGGGAAGCGCCTGCGCAGGAGCCGCATTGACCACCAAGAAGGCAGCGGTCGAACGTGCCAGTTCGCACACCAGCCCGGTGTCGACCTCGAGCTGGGTCAGGACGACCTCGTCGTCCGCGATACGGAGACCGTTGAGAGACACCTCACTGTTCGCCCCCGGGCAGACGACGATCTGGTTCTCCCCGTGCCGATCGACAGCGATCAGCGCCGTGCCCGTCGGCTCGTCGACGATGCGTATGGCGGACACATCGACCCCGGCAGTTCGCAGCTCGTGCAGCATCCACCGCCCGTCCGCGTCATCCCCGACGGCACCGACCATCCGGACGCGCGCGCCGAGGCGGCTTGCCGCGGCAGCCTGGTTCGCCCCTTTACCTCCTGCGTCTCGATGCAGGGCAGCGTTCCCGACGGTCTCCCCCGGGGTCGGGAGGCGGTCGGCGATGGCGGTGAGGTCGACGTTGATACTGCCGACGACGACAACATCACGGAGGTCGTGCACAGAGGTGGCCTTTCGTCCTGCACGCCACGGGGGCGCTGGATTGGATGTTAGTGAGTATCCCGCCTCCCCCTGTCTCGAGCCACGTCGCTTCGGCCGGAGACCGTAGGTGGCGAGTAGCCAGGCCCACCCGATCGGGTCCATGATGCCGGGGTGACGAGGCGGGATGAACCGATCGGTCGCGGGTCATGAATCCGGCGGCTCGCCGCGTGCAGCGCGTCTACCTGACCTTGATGCTCGGCAACACGTTGGCGGCGTCATTCATCTGGGGGATCAACACCCTCTTCCTGCTCGACGCCGGGCTCTCGAACTTCGAGGCGTTCGCCGCGAACGCGTTCTTCACCGCCGGGATGGTGATCTTCGAGATCCCGACGGGCGTCGTCGCCGACACGGTCGGGCGCAAGGCGTCCTATCTGCTGGGCACGATCACGCTGTCGGTGACCACCGGTCTGTACTGGATGCTGTGGCTCTGGCACGCGCCGTTCGTCTGGTGGGCGATCGTGTCGGCGCTGCTCGGTCTCGGCTTCACGTTCTTCTCGGGCGCGGTGGACGCCTGGCTCGTCGACGCCCTGGCGTTCGCCAAGTACACCGGGAGCCTGGAGGCCGTGTTCGGCCGCGGCCTGGTCGTCACGGGGATCTCGATGTTCGCCGGGTCGGTTCTCGGCGGGATCATCGCCCAGGCGACGAATCTCGGCGTGCCGTTCCTGCTGCGAGCCGGCGTGCTGGTCGTCATGCTGGTGTTCGCCGCCATCGTGATGAAAGACCTCGGCTTCACACCCGACCACTCGATGGGCCCGGTCGCGGCAACCAGGAACGTGCTGAAGCAGTCGATCGATCACGGGCTGCGCAAACGGTCGGTGCGCTGGGTGATCCTGTCCGCGCCGTTCGCCTCCGGCGTCGGCATCTACGCCTTCTACGCGCTGCAGCCGTATCTGCTGGAACTCTACGGCGACAAGACCGCGTACTCGATCGCCGGGCTCGCCGCCGCCATCCTGTCGCTTGCGCAGGTCGCGGGCGGGGTGCTCGCCCCGCGCATCCGCCGTCTGTTCGCGAAGCGCACGACGACAGTCATCGGGGCATCTCTGACGAGCATCCTGATCCTCGTGGCGCTGGGGGTGACCAGCCTCTTCTGGCTCGCCGTCGCCCTGCTGGTGATCTGGGGTTTCGTGTTCGCGGTGGCCGGCCCGGTTCGCCAGGCCTATCTGAACGACATGATCCCCTCGAAGCAGCGCGCGACCGTGCTGTCGTTCGACTCGCTGTTCGGCAGCCTCGGCGGGGTGTTCATCCAACCGGCGCTCGGACGCGCGGCCGACCTCTGGGGCTACGGCACGTCGCTCGTCATCGGCGGAGTGGTCGAGCTGATCGGAATCCCGTTCCTGTTCGCCAGCCGGCGCCAGAACGACCCGGCGGACACCAAGACGGTTCAGACGGACCCGGAACCGGTCGAGCCGGGGACTGCGGCACCCGATCCTGGCGCCTCCGGCCCGCGGCCATCCTGAGCTCTGCGTGCGGCCAGCTCGCGATCCTGCTTCTCGTCCGCTCCCGCGATGACCCAGTACACGACGGCGAGCGCGAGGATGCCGATGACGGGCGTCAGGAAGGTCGCGAACGGCACGCCGAGCGGCGCGTGCCCGACCGCGAACACCGACACATCCCAGAGCCCGTGCAACAGCATGGCCCAGATCAGGGATCCGGTCACCCGCCGCACGATGTAGAACGCCGTCCCGGAGGCGAAGGCGAGACCGACCTGCGCCAGCGTCCCGCCGAGCGGGGCTCCGAGCGCCGCGTTGGCGAGGTGCATCACGCCGAACAGGACGCTGGACAGGAACCAGGCCCACCCCTCGCGCAGCCGCGAGCGGAACGCTGTGAGCACGAGGCCGCGTGTCATCAGCTCCTCGTTGAAGCCCACCAGGACACCGAGTGCGACGAGAGCGAAGAGGAAGGAGGCGTCGAACTTCGACCAGTCCGTCGTGACGATGTTCACCACCGCCACGACCGCCATCAGGATCGGGACGAAGATGGGCCAGACGTGACGAGAGCGTTTGCGCTCGAACAGCGCTGGCCGCCACCAGCCGAGCAGCGACGTGGTGACCGCGAGCAAGAGCGCAGCGACGGCCAGGTCGACGACCGCGCCCCTCCAGGTCTCCCCGGCGGAGGCACCGATCCTGGTGTAGGGCACACCCATCAGAGCGCTGACGACGAAGACCACCACGACGTAGCCGGCCCAGATCAGGAACCCCATCCACAGCCGAGGCTGGATTCGCATGCGTTCTTACCTTTCCCCAGGGGATGAGAACAGCCGAAAGTGGTGCGAAGAGCCCCGCGCGGATCCGGATGTCCGGCCCGGGTGTTAGACATCTTTCTTGGCTAGCAATCGCCTGTCAACGCCATCGTCGGGATTGCTGCGGGTCTTGTCGGCCCGGGGAAGTGACTGGGCTTCGTCAGGGAGACGGCGTCGGAGTCGCGCTCGGAGCCTGTTGCGCCTGCTGCGCCTGCGCGAGCGCCTTGTCGAAGGCGCTGATCGTTGCGGCATCCACCGTTCCGGTCGCCTCGACTCCGAGCTTCGTCTGGAACGCCTGCAGGGACTCCGTCAGCGCGGGAGTCCAGACGCCGTCGACCGGGCCGCTCCAGAAGCCTGCGAGCTTCAGCGTCTGCTGGAGGGCGGCGGTGCTGGCCGTGTTCGTCTGCGCGGCGGCGCCACCGAGGGCGAGGAGCGTGGCATCCAGCGCTGCGGCAGTCGCCTTGTCGACCGTTCCTGTCACCGGCAGGCCGCTCACGGTCTGGAGCTCTTCGACGGCCGCGACGGTCTGCGGACCGTATACGCCGTCGATCGCGCCCGAGTAGTAGCCGGCGGCGGCGAGACTCTGCTGCAGTTCGGTCACGTAGCGGCTGACGGCCGCGGAGGCCTCCTGGGCCTGAGCGTCGGGAATGCAGCCGGCCTGCGAGAACAGCTGCAGCCAGGAGAACTCGAGAGCGACCGCCGCACTGTTGAACTGCTCCGAAGCGGCCACGAGGGTGGTCTGGTCCGTGATGGCGGACTGAGCGGCGGCGAACTCCGCGTCAGCCTGCTTCACACGATCGACGGTCGCGCTGGGGACGAGCGGGGTCGCTGTCGGCTGCGGAGTCGCATCGCCCTCCGGGGTGCCGGAGGACTCCCCTCGCGCCTGGTCGAGGGCGGTTCGGGCGGCGACGAGCTCCTGTTCGGCCGTCGCGAGTTCCTGGTGAGCCTCGACGGCCGCTTCCGCGCCATCGAACGCGGAGGATCTGGGCTTGGCCAGATCGGAGCCCGCATCCTTCACGTCGCCCACAGTCGGAGCGGTCTGCGTGAGGATGTCGCCGTACCGGTCGAGAGCTTCGATGTACGTCTTACTCGCCTGGCAGAACTCCTGCGAAGCCGCATCCGCCGCCGCCCGTGCTTCCTTCACCGCCTTCTCTTTCGCGGTGACCTGCGCCTGAGCACGATCGACAGGGCTCACTTCGCCCGAACATCCCGAAAACGCGAACGCCGCGACGGCGACGAGCGCACCCACCGCCACTCGCACCTGCAGGGGACGCCGGTCGCTGTGCTGCCTCGGCTCGTTCACCATCGCGCGATCCTCTGCTCCCTGTTCGCGGCGGCCCGTCCACGTTGGCGAGGCCGGCCAGCCACACGGTAGCTGCGGCCGAGGACGCGTGGATATACAGCGGGCTGGAGAGGCGATCCTGGTTCGAGTCACGGGCCGATCGTGATTGCTAGCATCATCGCGACGAAGGAGTTGCCCATGTACACGTCGACCTTCATCTTCGAGGCGAAGCCCTACGACGACGACTTCCACCGGCTGAACGACGAGATCGCGGAGCGCGCCCGCGCCATCCCCGGCTTCCTCGGCGAGGAGGCGTGGAGCAACGAGGAGACCGGCCTGCACGCGGAGGTCTACTACTGGGAGACGCGCGAGGCCCTGCAGCAGCTCATCGGCATGGACACGCACCGCGAGGCCAAGCGGCTGCACGACCGGTGGATCGGCGCCTACCGCATCGTCATCGCCGAGGTCGTCGGCACCTACGGTCAGCCCGGGCTGGGTCTGGAGCACGTGCCGGCTGCGAGTACTGACGCAGCGTGAGGGGACGCCGGCCGCTCACGTCCCGGATCACACCTGCGCCGGCGCGCCGCCGGTGACGACGGGCACCCGCACACCCCGGGGCACCCGCGCCGCACGCAGCGCGGCCAGGATCGTCGCGAGATCGACGGCCTCCTGCAGCAAGGCACCGACGATCGCCGGGATGACGCCGAAGGCCGCGATCAGCATCAACACAACGGAGGCGGCGATGCCGAGCCAGATGCTCTGCAGCGCGATGCGGACGGTTCGACGCGAGATGGCGAGCGCATCCACGACGCCGCCGATGTCGTCGACCAGCAGGACGACGTCCGCCGACTCGCTCGCCGCGGTCGCCCCCTTCGCACCCATGGCGACGCCGACGTCCGCGCGGGCGAGCACAGGGGCGTCGTTCACCCCGTCGCCCACCATCACGACCGGGCGCTCGGTGATCTCGGCGACCCTGCGCACCTTGTCCGCGGGCAGGCACTCGGCGCGATACCGGCTGATCCCCAGCGCCGCAGCGGTGTGGGCGGCGGTCTCCTCCGCGTCGCCGGTCAACAGTTCGATGTCCGTGACACCGAGCTCTCGCAGTCCACGCAGAGTGGCCGACGCATTCGGTCGCGGCGGATCGGCTTCGAGGAGGACCCCGGCGTAGGCGTCGTCGATCGTGACATAGACGGCCAGCTCGCCCGGGCCGATCTCCGCACGCGGAGTGTCCGGTGCGAAGGAGCGCGCGAAGGCGAGCTTCCCCACCGCCACTCGGCGCCCGTCCACCTCGGCCAGGACACCGTTGGTGGCGTGCTCCTCGGCCGACGCGACCTCCCGCAGGGCGATCGAGCGCTGCTCGGCCGCCTGGACCACGGACGCCGCGAGCACGTGGGAGGAGTACTGCTCCGCACTCGCGGTCAGGGCGAGCAGCTCGGTCGCATCGACGCCGGGCGCCGGACGCACCTCGCGGAGCACCGGGCGGCCCGTCGTCAGCGTCCCCGTCTTGTCGAACACCACCGTGCGGGCGCGCGCCAGGGTCTCGAACACCGACCCGGTGCGGACCAGGATGCCGGAGTGCGCCGCCCGGCTCATCCCGCCGATGAACGCGACCGGGGCCGCGATGAGGAGCGGACACGGCGTCGCGAGGACGAGCACCTCTGCGAACCGCACCGGGTCGCCGCTGACCGCCCAGGCGACCCCCGCCAGGAGCAGCGAGAACACCGTGAACGGGACGGCGAACCGGTCGGCGAGGCGGACCACGCGCGGTCTGCTCCCGGCCGCCTGCGCGACGAGCGCCACGATCTGCTGGTACTGACTGTCCGAAGCGACGGCCGTCGCGCGCAGCCGTACGGCCTCGGCTCCGTTGATGCTGCCGCTGAGGATGTCGTCGCCCGGCGAGCGGTCGACGGGAAGGCTCTCGCCGGTGAGCGACGAGAGGTCGAACGCGGCGGCATCGAGCAGCACCCCATCCACCGGCACCACCTCGGCCGGGCGGACCAGCAGGATGTCACCGACGCGCACATCCCCGACCGGCACGTCCTCTATGCGGTCGCCCGCGAAGCGGTGCGCCGACCGCGGCTCCCGCCGCAGCAGCGCATCCAACTCGTGCCTCGCCCGCCGGTTCGCGTAGTCCTCGAGCGCCTCGCCCCCGCTGAGCATGAGGACGACGACGAGCGCAGCCGCCACCTCCCCCACGGCCACCGTCGCGACGATCGCGACGACCGCAAGGAGGTCGACGCCCAACCCGCCGGAAGCCAGGGTTCGAAGCATCCGGACGGTGTAACCCACGGCGACCGCGATGGCGTACAGGCCGGCGGTCCACTGCGCGGCGGCCACCGCCCCTGCCAGGAACAGCGCGAGCGAGACGACGCCGACCAGGAGCGTGAGCGTGATCACGCGGTAGCGGAGCGCGGCCCGGATCAGCCTCCTGCTGCCGGGCCGAGGCTCAGCGATGCTCATTCCCGCGCGATCGCCGCAGCGGAGTCGTCTGCGGGCGACTCGACCGGGAGTCCGGAGTCGTAGACGAAGACGAGCCGCGCCGGCACCTGGCCGGAGAGCACCTCCGCGACCGCCTCGTTGACATCGGCGATGTCGCGGCGGGCCGCGACTACGCGCGTGCGCCCCGCGGCGTGGAGGGCGAACACCTCGACCAGATCCTGCCGGGTCCCGACGATGGAACCGATGACCGAGATGCCCTTGAGCACAGTGTCGAAGACCGGGATGGTCAGGGTGCCGTCGGCCGGGAGGGAGACAAGCACCAGGCGGCCGCCGCGGTTGAGCGACTGGAAGGCTTGGTCGAACACGCGGGGCGCGACCGCGAGCACGATGGCGACGTCCACGCCGCCGAGGTGCCGGATGACCTCCACCGGGTCGACTTCGGCCGCGTTGACGGCGTGGTCGGCGCCCAACTGGACTGCCAGATCCAGCTTCTCCTCTGTGACGTCCACGGCGAAGACCTGGGCGCCGACCAGGCGCGCGTACTGCACGGCGAGGTGACCGAGACCGCCGATGCCGAAGACGGCGACGCGCTCCCCCGGAACCACCCGCGCGGCCTTCACGGCGGCATAGGTCGTGACGCCCGCACAGGTGAGCGGGGCGGCATCCAGCGGGGACACATCGTCCGGCACCGGCACAGCGAACCGCGCCTCGGCGACGGCGTACTCGGCGTACCCGCCGTCGACGGAGTAACCGGTGTTGTGCTGTGCCTCGCACAGGTTCTCGCGGCCATCGATGCAGTAGCGGCACTCGCCGCACGCGTAGCCGAGCCACGGGAGCGCGACCCGCTGCCCCACCTCGCGGGTGGTGACGCCGTCGCCGAGGCGCTCCACGATCCCGACGCCCTCGTGGCCCGGGACGAACGGCAGAGCGGGCTTGACCGGCCAGTCGCCGTCGATGGCGTGGATGTCGGTGTGACACAGTCCGCACGCCTCCAGGCGCACCAGGATTTGGCCGGGGCCGGGGGTGGGGATCGGACGGTCTTCGAGGGTGAGCAACTCGCGGTACTGGCTCACGACGGCTGCGCGCATGGGCGGCTCCTTTCGGTATGCCGCCAGTGTGCTGCGCCCCCACCACCGGGCGTCGGGCCGAAGGTCCCGCGATGCCGCCATGGGCCTTTGGACCCTGAACGCCCGGCTCGGTCGCGCTCATCCTGGGGAGGAGAGTTCGGAGGAGTCATGAAACGCTGGATCCGCATCGTCCTGACCGTCCTGACGGCCGCCGTCGGCCTGAGTGCCGTCGCCGGGGGTCTCGCCCTCATCATCGGCGGGGCGACCACGACGACGGGAGCGGGAGCAGTACCCGACCGCGCCTACCTCGGCGGGAGCCCGTTCACCTCGTACGTGGCGCCGGGCGTCATCCTCGCGGTCATCGTGGGAGGCACGCACCTGCTCGCCTCCGTGATGGTCGGCCGGCAATCCGACGCCGGCGCGTTCGCGGCCGCGGTGGCAGCGTTCGGGCTGCTCATCTGGATCTTCGTGCAGATGATGTTCATCCCGTTCAGCCCGCTGCAGGCGATCTACTTCGCCGCCGGTCTCGCCGAGCTGGGCCTCGTCCTCCTCGGCCTCGGCCTGTTCGGGCGGCGCCGCCCGGTCACCTCGTGAGCGCGTCCCTGCGGTTCCTGGGCGCCACCGACACGGTCACCGGCTCCCGGTATCTCATCGAGCACGACGGCAGGCGCGTCCTCATAGACTGCGGGCTGTTCCAGGGCTACAAGCATCTGCGGGAGCGCAACTGGCGGCCGTTCCCCGTCGAACCGGCGAGTGTGGATGCGGTCGTGGTCACGCACGCGCACCTGGACCACACGGGCTACCTTCCCGCGCTGGTGCGGGACGGCTTCCGGGGTCGCATCCACTCGACGATGGGGACGGCGGAGCTGAGCCGGCTCATCCTCCCGGACAGCGGGCGGCTGCTCCAGGAGCAGGCGGCGTACGCCGACCGGCACCACACCTCCCGGCACACCCCGCCGCGCGCGCTCTACACCGAGCAGGACGCCCTGGCCGCGCTGGAGCGGTTCGACCCGCACCCGTTCGCGCAGTCCTTCACGCTCGACGGGATGACGATCCGGTTCGTGCCCGCCGGGCACATCCTCGGCGCCGCCCAGGTGCTGGTGACCACCGACGCCGGGCGCCTGCACTTCACCGGCGACCTCGGGCGCGTGGACGATCCGCTGATGCGGCCGCCTGCACCGCTGGAGGAGACGGATGTGCTCGTCTCCGAGTCGACGTACGGCGACCGCATCCACTCGCGGGTGGACGCGGAGGACGCGCTCGGCCGGATCGTCACGGACGTCTGCCGCGGTGGCGGGGTCGTGCTGCTGCCGGCGTTCGCCGTGGGCCGCGCCGAGACCCTGCTGCTGCACCTGAGCCGCCTGCGCGCCCACGGCCGCATCCCCGAGGTGCCGATCTTCCTGAACAGCCCGATGGCGGTCGACGCCTCCGAGATCTACGCGCGCCACCCCGAGGAGCACCGGATCCCCCGCGACGAGTTCGCCGCTATGTACCGTCTGGCGACCCTCGTGCGCACGGTGGACGACTCGAAGCTCCTCAATCTGCGCGGTGGGCCCGCGATCATCATCTCCGCCAGCGGGATGCTCGAGGGCGGCCGCATCCTCCACCACGTCGAGGCGTACGGCGGCGATCCGCGCAACGCCATCGTGCTGACCGGCTTCCAGGCCGGGGGAACCCGCGGCGCGGCCCTGCAGCGCGGTGAGCGCACGCTCCGCATCCACGGGCGCGACATCCCGATCCGGGCGCGCGTGCACACGCTCGACATGCTCTCGGCCCACGCCGACGCCCAGCAGATCGTCGAGTGGATGTCGTCTGCGCCGACCGCGCCCGCCGCGGTGTACCTGACCCACGGCGAGCCGGATGCCGCCGATCAGCTGCGCCTCCGCCTCCGACGCTCGCTCGGCTGGGAGGCCCGCGTTCCCGAGTTCGGGGAGACCGTCAGCGCGACTGCGGCGACCGCGCCGTGAACCGCGCCGCCCGCCGGGCGACCCGGTGGCGGTACGCGCGGGCCCGCACCGGCGCCTCCGGCGAACGGGACAGGCGCGCGTAGTACCAGACCTTCGCCAGCTCGACCAGGACGAGGTAGGCGACGACCATCCCGGCCAGCGCCAGCACGAACACCGCCGGCAACGGGGTGAAGCCGAGCACTCCGGCGAGTGGCGAGTACGGCAGCCAGGTGCCGATCGCAACGACCGCCAGCACCGAGAGCACGAGCGGACGCGACGGCCGGCTGCGCAGGAACGGGACGCGCCGCGTGCGCACGGCGAACACGATCAGGGTCTGCGTCGCGATCGACTCGATGAACCAGCCGGACCGGAACTCCGGCGGGGCCGCGTTCAGGGCGAACAGCATCAGCGCGAAAGTGGCGAAGTCGAACAGCGAGCTGATCGGCCCGAACAGCAGCATGAAGCGACGGATCGCGGGGATGTCCCAGTGCGCCGGCGCACGCAGCTGCTCGGCATCCACGTGGTCGGTCGGGATGGCGAGCTGGCTGGAGTCGTAGAGCAGGTTGTTCAGAAGGATCTGCCCGGGCAGCATCGGCAGGAACGGCAGCGCGATGGACGCGACGGAGGCGCTGAACATGTTGCCGAAGTTGCTGGAGGTGCCCATGAGCACGTACTTGATCGTGTTCGCGAAGATGCGGCGGCCCTCGGTCACCCCGTCGGCGAGGACGTCGAGGTCTTTCTCCAGGAGGAGCACGTCCGCAGCGTCCTTCGCGACGTCGACCGCCGAGTCGACGGAGATGCCCACGTCGGCGCGGTGCAGGGCGAGCGCGTCGTTGACCCCATCCCCGAGGAACCCGACGGCGCGGCCCTTGCGGCGGAGGGCGAGCACGATCCGCGCCTTCTGCTCGGGCGACACGCGCGCGAAGATCGTGGTCGCGCGGGCCGCGTCGATCAGGGCACGGTCGTCGAGCGCATCCACTTCGTCGCCGGTGAGTGTGCCGCGCCGAACCATGCCGAGCCGGTCGCAGACCCGCTCGGCCACGGTCGCGCTGTCGCCGGTAGCGATCTTCACCTCGACCCCCAGCGCGGTCAGGCGCGCGAGGGAGGCCGCGGCATCGGGACGCACGGCGTCCGCGAACACCAGGAAGCCGCCGACCGCGAGGCCGTGCTCCGCAGAGTCGTCGAGCCCGGTCAGCCCGGGGGCCGGGCGGGAGGCGACGACCACGACGCGCGCCCCTGTCGCGTAGAGCTCCGCGAGCTCCGCTGCCACGGCGTCCCCCGATCCGGTGCACAACGGGAGCACCGACTCCGGCGCACCCTTCACGACGACGATCGGATCGGAGCCCGCCGCGGCGACCAGGGTCGTGCACCGGCGGCGCTCGTGGTCGAACGGGCGCACGGCGAGGCGACGGTACGCGCCGACCGGCGCATCCGCCGCTCCGGGAGCGTCGAGCAGTGCCGCGTCGAGCGGGGTCAGGCCGACGGCGTCCGCCCCCGCCGCCCGGTTCGCGAGCGGATCGGCGTCGACCGCGAGCAGGGCGAGAAGGAGGAGCTCGTCCGCCGAGACGCCGTCGACCGGCACGGCCCGGTCGAAGGCGATCCTCCCGGTCGTCAGCGTTCCCGTCTTGTCGGTGACGAGGAGGTCGAGGTCGCCGAGATCCTCGATGCACACCATCCGCTTCACCAGCACACGACGTCGAGCGAGGGCGCGCGACCCGGCCGCCAGGCTGGTGCTCACCACGGCGGGAAGCAGCTGCGGGGTGATCCCGACAGCGATGGCGAGCGAGAACAGCAGGGACTCGATGATCGGCCGGCCGAGGAGCAGCGCCGCGATGAAGATCACCGACGAGAGGATGAGCGCGACGGCGAGCAGGAACATCGAGAACCGGCCGAGCCCGCGCTGGAACTCGGTCTGCGGATTCTGGACGCCCAGGCCGACCGCGATCCGGCCAAACTCGGTCTCCCCCGCCGTCGCGACGACCACGCCGACACCGCTGCCCGCGTGCACGATCGTCCCCATCAGGGCGGACGACGAGAGGTCGCCGATGCCCGCCCCGCGAGCGACGGGTTCGACGGACTTCGCGACCGAGGCCGCCTCCCCCGTGACGATGCTCTCGTCGCATTCGAGTCCGGTCGCCTCGATCAGCCGCAGATCGGCGGGTACGACCGTCCCGACCGACAGCACGACGACGTCGCCGCGGACAAGCTCGGTCACATCCACGGAGCTGCGGACGCCGCCGCGCACGGCGACGACCGCATGACGCAGCCGGTCGTGCAGGGCGTCGGCGGCCCGCTCAGCGCGGAACTCGTTCACGAAACCCAGGCCGATGCTGATCAGCAGGATGACGGCGATGATCGCCGCTTCCGCCCGCTCCCCGACCACAGCGGACACCGCAGCCGTGGCGAAGAGGAGAAGCAGGATGGGGCTGCGCACCTGACGCCAGAGCACCAGCCACGGGCGGGCACGGTGGCCGCGCACCGCGTTCGGGCCGAAGCGCTCCAGGCGCGCGGCCGCCTCGGCGTCGCTCAGCCCGGTGGCGGAGGATTCGACCGCCGCCAGCACCGCCTCGACGGACTCAGCGGCGCTCTCGCGCACAGTGCTCAGGGCCGGCGGCTCGGAGACCGTCGCTGCCGGGTGGCTCACCGGCGTCCGGCTTTCTCCGCGCCGGCGTGCGCACGACGCACGACGACGACGGGGGTACGGACGTTGAGCAGGATGTCGTGGCCGACCGAGCCCAGCATCAGCCGCTGCATCCCGTGCCGGTCGTGCGTGCCGATGACCAGCATGCGCGCCCCGTCGGCCTCGGCGACGAGCCCGCGCGACGGCGCCGTGTCGAGGACGTCGGTGAAGACGGTGACTCCGGGATGCCGTTCCTTGGCGAGGGCGGCGGCCTCCGCGGCGACGCGCTCGCGGCGGTCTCCGAGAGAGATCTCCGGGACGAGGCCGGCCAGCAGGGGGTTTGCGACGTATCCCGCGCAGGCGACCGTCAGCGGCTCGCCGAGCGTCTCCGCCTCGGCCGCCGCGAACTCCACGGCGGACTCCGTCTGCAGCTCGCCGTCCACCCCGACGACGACTCCGCTCCCGGTCTCGACCCAGCCATGGGGGACGGCGGCGACCGGGCACTCCGCCACGGCCGCCACCCGGACGGCGAGCGATCCGGCGAAGGCCCTGCGGCGGTCCGCCTCGGCCGGGGTGCCGATCACGAGCAGGTCCGCATCCCGCGAGACCGCAGCGAGCTCCGGACCGATGTGGCCGTAGCAGTAGCGCGTGCTCACCTCGATGTCGGCGCCCTCCGGAGCGGACGTGGCGGCAGCCCCGGCGGCGACCGGCCGACGCTGCAGCACCTCGCGTGCGTGGTGCAGGGCGATCTGCTTCTCGGCATCCAGCAGTGACGTGACCGCCAGGACGAGCAGTCGGCTCGGTTCTTCGGTGTTGTCGCCCCAGGCGCGCTCGATCACGTGGACCAGTTCGAGACGGGCTCCGTCGCGCGCGGCCCGCGCAGCCGCCCAGTCGAGGGCGGCCCGGTGATCCGGCTCCCCGTCGACAGCGACCATGATCGTGTAGGACATCGCGACCTCTTTCCCTGGATCCCGGATTCCTTCCGGATGACGACACTTCCGACGATGCCCGCAGCGCACCGGTCGCCGTAGAGCCGAAGGTCCCGCCCTCCCACGTGACTTTCGGCCCTGCTCGCCCGCGCATGCCGGCGGGACACTGCGGGTATGAACCAGACACCTCCCGTCGCCCGGGCGACCATCATCTACGAGTCCATGTTCGGCAGCACCCACGCGGTGGCCGACGCGATCGCCGACGGGCTGCGCTCTGCGGCGACCGTCACCGTCCTCCCCGTGAAGGATGCGCCGGAGTCGTTCCCCGACGTCGACCTGGTCGTCATCGGGGCGCCCACCCACGCCCACGGCCTGAGCAGACCGGCCACCCGCACGGAGGCGGGCGCCTGGGCAGACGATCCCGGGCGTCAGCTGACCCTCGAACCGGACGCCGAGGGGATCGGCGTACGCGAGTGGCTGGACAGCCTCGCAGAGGCTCCCGCACGGTTCGCGGCGTTCGGCACCCGCGCCGACATGACGGAGCTCTTCACCGGGTCGGCCGCACACAGCATCGAGAAGCGGCTCCAGAAGCTCGGATCACGGCGTTTCGTGGAACGGCAGAGCTTCCTCGTCGACAAGGACAGTGTGCTCGAGCCGGGTCAGCTGGAGCTCGCCCGCGACTGGGGGCGGACGCTGGCGACCGAGCTCCAGGCCCCGGCGCTCCGCTGAGTGCGACGCAACCGGGAACACGGAACCCCTGCGGCCGTTCGGGTCGGCCGCAGGGGTTCCGCGCATCGCGGTGGCTGCGCGTCCGTACCGCCGGGCGTCAGTGCCGGCCGGCTCCCTCGGCCCCGTGGATGACGAGCACCGGGCAATCGGCGTGCTCCACGCACGAGCGCGAGACGGAACCGAGGAGCAGCCCGGTGAAGCCGCCCAGGCCGCGGCTGCCGACGATCAGCATCTCCGCGTCCTCGGACTCGGCGATCAGCTGCCGCGCGGCCGAACCGTTGCGGATCACCTTCGAGTACCAGGATGGCGGCGTCTGCCCGAAGACCTCCTCCGCCGCCTGGTCGGCGATCGAGTGCGCGTCCGCCTCCGGCGACCACCCGTCCATCACGTACCCGGGCCACGACTGGGGGAACTCCCACACCGTCACTCCGGCCAACGTGCATCCGAGCCGCTCGGCCATCCGCGCCCCGCGGCGCAGCGCCGAGAGCGAGGACGCCGACCCGTCGACCCCGACGACGATGCGACCACCGGGGCGGATGAAATCCTCCGACTCCGTGGCGACGGATTCGTTCCGATCGGACATGTGCGCGTTCCCTTCCGTGTTCGTCACCAGCGCTCGGGCTCCGCCGAACGGCGGAATCGCCGACCGCTCAGTGCGGTGATGTCGATGTGGATGTACCGGTACTTGAGCGTGGGCACCCACGGCTGCAGGGGCGCACGGTCGGCCTCGTCGATCTCGGCCTGGTGCTCGAGTTGCCGGGCAGGGCCGTGGGCGACGACGCTCCACGCCTCCTCGTCCGTGTAGCCGTCGGTCTCGAACGCGACGGCACTGTGCACGGTGAGTTCGAGGAGCTTGGTGCCCGGCGCGGTGCGGATGAGGATGCTGTCCCCGTCCGAGTAGTAGTTGACGGGGAAGATGTCGACCTCCCCTCCGACCGCTGTGGCGAGACGTCCGAGCACGCCCTGCTTCAGCAGCTCGCGGCACTCGGCCCTGTCCAGTTCCTGGACGGGTTCATCGGACGACATGGGCTTCCCCTTCCGGTTCCGGCGCCGTCGAGACCGCCGGCGGAGCGTGGACGACGATGGTGGGCGACGACACGTTGAGCAGGACGTCGTAGGCGACCGACCCGAGCCCTCCGGGCTGAGCCTGCTCCCGCCGGGAGTCGCCGACGACGAGCACCTCGGCGCTGCGGGCGATGTCGTTGAGGGCGGCGCCGGGCGGCCGCCGCACCACCCGGCTGCGGATCGTGATGCCCGGCTGACGACGGCGGATGCGCTCGACGGCCCCCGCGAGAAGGGTGCGCGCCTCGTCGTCATGGTGGGTGATCACCTCGGCTTCCGCATCCCGTCGATCGGCACCGGCGGAGGGCCCGGAGGACCGCACCGCGGTCAGCTCGCAGTTGTGGTCGCAGGCCAGGTCCGCTGCCACGTCGAGCGCGGCGGTGCCGGCCGCGCTGTCATCGACGCCCACCACGACGCCACGACGCAGGCGAGACTCGGTGTCGGGGACGATCGCGACAGGGCCGACCGCCAGGTTCGCCAGCTGCAGGCTGCGGGAGCCGAACGCCCGGCCGTAGTGGAAACCGGTCTTGTGCGTGCCGACGACCAGCATCGTCTCCGCATCGCCGAGGGAGGCGAGGACGGCCATCGGGCTGCCCCTCCGCAACTCGGCCCTCAGGCCGGCGGTCCCCTGCAGCGATCGCGCGTACGCGACCTCGTCGTCGAGCAGCCGGCGAGCGCCGGCGTCGACCTCGTCGATGAGTTCGGCGCCGACGGCCCCCCATTCGTCGTCGGCGACGTGCGCCAGAGTGACCTCGGCGCCATCCTGCCGGGCGTGGCCGATGGCCCAGCGGATCGCCGCTCTCGACGGCAATGAACCGTCGACGCCGACGATGTATCTGCGGATCTCCATTCGGGTACCTCCGCTTCCACTGTCGCGCGCCGGGTACCGCCGCCATGGGTCCTTGGTCCCGCGGGATGTACCTGTCTCGGCGTGCTGGCTAGAATCGCCCGGGAGGCGCCCGGCCGGGCGCGCCGCGCCTCGATGCCGCGAAGGGCGGGTGAAAGACATGTCGGGCGACGACCCCATCACCTTTCCCGACGCCCCTCGCGGGGAACTCGACAACGCGCTGGCGCAGCTCGTGGATCAGGCGGGCAAGGTGCTGCAGACGCAGGGGCGGCTGCGTGCTCTCGTCCGCGCGAACCGGGCCGTCGTGTCCCACCTCGAGCTGCCGGTGGTGCTGCGGACGATCGCGGAGGCGGCCGTCGATCTCGTCGGCGCCCGCTACGGCGCGCTCGGCGTCATCGCCGAGGGCGGTGGGCTCGAGCAGTTCATCCATGTCGGGATGGCGCCGGAGGACGTCCACCGCATCGGCCACCTCCCGGAAGGCCACGGGCTGCTGGGCGCCCTGATCGACGACCCGCGACCCATCCGGCTCGGCTCCATCGCCGGCGACTCCCGCTCGGCCGGCTTCCCCGCGGGTCACCCACCGATGACGGCCTTCCTCGGTGTCCCGATCACCGTGCGCGACACCGTCTACGGCAACCTGTACCTCACCGACCCGGAATCCGGCGAGTTCACCGAGGACGACGAGCAGCTCGTCAAGGCGCTGGCGGCGAACGCCGGCTTCGCGATCGACAACGCGCGCCTGTACGCGGAATCCCGCTCGCGTCAGGCGTGGGCGGCGGCGACAGCGGAACTGACGGCGTCGATCCTGGGCGGTGAGACCGCGGACGCGTTCGGCGAGTTGGTGGATCGTTCGGGCACCCTGCTCGGCGCACGCGCGTCGTTCGTGCTGCAGCAGGAAGACGGCTCCCTCCCCCGGATCAGCGCGGCAGACGACGCCGACCAGCTCCTCGCCCAGGTCGTGGCGGGTGCGGAGCAGGTGCGGAGCGCCCTGGAGGGCATGCAGCCCACGCGTCTCGGAGGTCTCGCCGGCGCCGATTCCGACGGTGTTCCGGATGCGGGCCCGGTGCTGGTGGCGCCCTTCGCGCTCCTGGACGGCCGGACGGCGGCGCTGGTCGCCGTGCGGGAGGGCGGCGCCGCCGGATTCAGTGCGTTCGACCTCGAACGCGCCACCGCCTTCGCCCGCCAAGCGGGGTTGGCGATCGAGCTGGCCGCCGGCCGCGCGGACCGTCAACGGGCCCTGCTGCTCGAAGAACGGGCACGCATCGCGCGCGACCTCCACGACCACGTCATCCAGCAGCTGTTCGGCGCCGGGATCGAATTGCAGAGCGTCGAGTCGCTGCTCGGTCCCGGAGCCGTCGCCGACCGGATCGAGGGAGCCGTGACCTCCATCGACCAGGCCATCGCCGAGATCCGGACCGCGATCTTCGCGCTCTCGCACAACCAGGGTTCGACGGGGAGCCTCCGTCATCGGCTGCTCGACATCGTCCACGAGGTGGGCGGGGGGCTCCCTGTGCCGGCCACCGTCTCCTTCAGCGGGCCGGTGGATGTCGTGTCCGAGCCGCAGCTGGCCGACGACCTCGCCGCGTTCGTCCGCGAAGGGCTGACGAATGTGGTGCGTCACGCGAGCGCCCGGACCGCGTCGGTCGCCGTGACGGCCTCGGCGGATGAGATCACGGCGATCGTCGCCGATGACGGCACCGGGCTGGGCGACACGACCAGGCGGAGCGGCCTCGGCAATCTCGCCGAACGAGCTCGCCTGCGGGGCGGTGAGTTCGACATCGACTCGAACGATCGCGGAACGCGTCTGCGGCTCCGCCTCCCCGTCTCGGAGGAAGCCCTATGACGTCTCAGCCGATCCGCGTCTTCCTCGCCGACGACCACGAGATCGTGCGCCGTGGGCTCGCGGCGCTCATCGACGCCCAGGACGACCTGGAGGTGGTCGGCGAGGCGGCGACGGCCGCGCAGGCGCGCTCGCGCATCCTCGCCGTCCGGCCCGATGTCGCGGTGCTCGACGTGCGGCTCCCCGACGGGAGCGGCATCGACGTCTGCCGACGGGTCAAGCAGGAGGACCCCGGCATCCGCTGCCTCATGCTCACGGCGTACGACGACGAGGACGCCCTGCGCGCCGCGCTGATCGCCGGAGCCGACGGATACGTCATCAAGGACATCCGCGGCAGCTCGCTGCTCGACGACATCCGCGCGGCCGCCCGGGGCAAGAAGCTCATCGACCCGCGGATCGCCTCCCGCGTGGCCTCCCAGCTGCGGGAGCCGGCCGACGACCCGCGCTTCGCGTCCCTCGGCCTCCGCGAGCGCCAGGTGCTCGCGCTCATCGCCGACGGGTTCACCAACCGGCAGATCGGCGAACGGCTGGGCCTGGCGGAGAAGACGGTGAAGAACTACGTCAGCTCCCTGCTGGCGAAACTGGGGCTCGAACGGCGGACGCAGGCCGCCGTCCTGCAGCTCGAGCACCGCCACTCCGGGCACTGACCGGCCGTCGACCTCGCCGACGGGTCCCGGTCGCCGATCAGTGCCGGGCGCGCGCCTCCCCCGTCGGCGGACGGACGACGAGCACCGGGCAGGGCGCCTGGGTCGCGCAATAGAGGCTCACCGATCCGAGGAACGGCGAGGCGAGTCCGCTCAGGCCCCGGCTGCCGACGACGAGCATCGCAGCATCACGAGCCGCCTCCACGAGCACGCTGCCCGGGTGACCGGACTCGGCACGCAGCCGGACCCAGTCCGGGATCGTCTGCCCGAACTCCGCCGCCACCAGTTCCTGCAGCGTCGAGTACGCCACCACCTTCGGCGACTGCTCGGGAGCGGGGAAGTAGGCGTCGTACATGGAGGTGGAATGCTGCCAGGCCATGACGACGTCGAGCCCGGTGTCGAGCGCCCGGGCGAGCGTCGCCGCCTCGTGGAGGGCGCGTCGTGACTCGTCCGATCCGTCCACGCCGCAGACGATGGGCGGCGAAACGGTCTTGCCTGTCTGCATGATGCTCCTTCGTTGCTGTCGCCGATTCAGATCAGGTCGTCGGTGCCGGGCACAACGTACGTGTACTCGACGGGTGTGACGATGACCGGGCACGGCAAATTCAGCAGCACGTCGTGGCTGACGGACCCGAGCATCGCGGCCGCGACCGCCCCGCGGCCGCGGGTGCCGACGACCAGAAGCGCCGCATCCCGCGCCTGCTCGATCAGGGCGGCGGCCGGGTTCTGCCGCACCAGGACGGGGTGGATCCGAGCTGCGTGGGCGATCGGGACATCGGCGACGGCGTCGGGGACGACGCGCGACTCCGCGGCGGCGAACTCCGGATCGACCTCCCGGCCCTCGTCGAGCGCGCGCTCGAACGACTCGGGCACATCCCAGGCGTGGACCGCCACGACCTCGGCGTCCAGCCAGCTCGCCTCGGCGACCGCCAGGGCGAGCGCCGAGCGGGCGAACGGCGACCGGTCGACGCCGACCACCACGGCGTTCCGGGCCGGTGAGCCGGAAGCTCCGGAGTCCGGGATGACCGCCACAGCGCACTCCGCCTTCGCGGCCAGCCGAAGAGGCAGCGAGCCGATCCTCGCGCCGGTCCCGTCCGTGCGGCGGTCGGTGCCGACGACGAGGAGCGCGGCATCGCGCGCCGCGCGGATCAGCGCCCCGGACGGCGGTCCGTCCACCCAGCGGGCGCGCACCGGCACGCCTGGTGCGCGGGCGGTCGCGTGGGACTCCGCCTCCCGGAGCCCGGCTTCGACGGTCTGCGACAGATCGGTGTGCGGCCCGAAGACGGCGGCGCCGAGACGCGTGTCGAGCGCGGTGACGATCTCGAGCGCACCGCCGCGTCGCTCGATCCGATCCAGCGCCCAGTCCAGCGCGCGCCAGGATGCTGCCGTGCCGTCGAATCCGACGACGGTCCTGCCGTCGTTCATCGGCGGTTCTCCGCACGACCGGTGAGCGTGTGCAGACGGAGCCGGAAGACCGCGGCGGCAGCGTTCGGGCGGCCGAGATCCGCGTGCGCCTCCTCCATGCGCGGGATGTCGAGAGTACGGACCATCCCCACCTGCGCTCCCGGATGATCGCTCGCCCCACCCGCGGCCGCCGGGCGCAGCCGGTCGAGGAGCACGTCCAAGCCCTCGCGGGCATCGGCGCCCAGCAACTGCTCGAAGGTGCCCCAGGCGATGACGCTGCGCCACTCGTCCACGCTGACCACGTCATCCACCTCGAAACAGACCTCGGGGTGGCTCCTCAGAGCGTCGAGCTTCTTGCCCTGGGCACTGTGGGCGTAGATGTCGCCGTCGCGGTACGCGTACGAGATCGGCACCACGTATGGCGCGTCGCCGTCCATCAGGCCCAGGCGGCCGACCAGTTGATTCGCCAGCAGATCGTCGATCTCATCGCGGCTCAGTTCGACAGGCATCGGTGCTCCTCACATCGTTGATGCTCCGAGCCTCCCGCGGACGGAGGTCCACGCGCCAGGACCTTCGACCCTTCTCGCGCGCCGGAGAAACGACTTGAGTCGGCACATGAAGACCACGCAGCAGAACACGGCATGGATGCACGGCCGCGACCTCCCGCCCGCACGCGCAGCGGCATTCGGCGCGATCGTAGCGTGGAGCCTCGCCTGGAAGGGCGTGTCGCTCTGGCGCGCCGCCCGCAACCAGAGCAAACCCTGGTTCGTCACCCTCCTCCTCACCAACACCCTCGGCGTCCTGGACGCGGTGTACCTGTTCGGGGTCGACCGTCGGCACCGCGTCGAGGACCGCGTGGAGCAGGCGATCCTGACCGCCACCGGCGAGCCGCCGCAGGGCGGCCACACCCAAGAGACGTGACGCGAGGGAAGGCCCTGACATGAACGTTCGATCGCACACGGGCAGACTCGTCACCGCGACGGTCATAGCCGGGTTCCTGATGCTCGGCCTCGGCGGCGCTGCCGCGTACCCGGCGGCTACGGGCGCCGACGCCGGACCGCACTTCTACACCGGCACGGCCGTCGACGTCTCCGGCCCCGTCGACGGTGACGTGTACGCCGCCGGGCAGACCGTGAGCATCAGCGGCGACATCACCGGGGACGTCATCGCCGCGGCGCAGACGATCACGATCAGCGGCACCGTCGACGGAAGCGTCCGGCTGGCTGCCCAGGATGTCACCATCTCCGGCGATGTCGCACGCAGCGCCACGATCTTCGCCTCCAGCCTCGTCGTCGCCGACGGCGGATCCGTCCGCAAGGACATCGTCGCGGGTGCGGGCTCCATCGTCATCGCGGGGGACGTCGGCAGAGACCTGCAGGCGAGCGTCACGAAACTGACCATCGACGGAACCGTCGGCGGGGATGTGACCTACACCAGCGACAGGACGGCCGAGATCGCCAGCGGAGCAGTCGGCGGCACGGTGCAGCACGTTCAGCCCCAACGGTCGCCGGCGGTCGAGATGTCGCCGTGGGCTGTGGTCATCGGCTGGCTGCTCGGCCTCCTCTATGCGCTCGTCGCCCTCAGCCTCATCACGGTGGCAGCGGCACTTCTCATCCCGCGCTGGCTGGACAGGGTGACCGACCAGCTCTTCCCCTCCCCCTGGCGTGCCCTTCTCGTGGGATTCGTGGCGGCGATCGTCGTTCCCTTCGCGCTGCTCTTCCTGCTCGTGACCATCGTGGGCGCACCGCTCGCGCTGGCGGGGATCCTCGTCTGGACCGTGCTCACGCTTGCGACGTTCCTGTTCAGCGCCCACTATCTCGGGCGGCTCGTGCTCCGAGGCAGGCACCACCCGGTTCTCACGTCGTTCCTCGGCGGTCTGATCCTCATCGTCGGTCTGCAGATCCCGTGGCTCAACATCCTGGTCTGGGTCGGGATGGTGTCCTTCGGGCTGGGCGCACAGCTCCTCGAGTTCCGTCGGCAGCGTCCCTGGGACTCGACCACACGGTCAGGCGCCGAGCAGCACCAAGAGGTGGTAGACCACGTAGGCCGGCCAGACGATCGCCTGCAGCAGCCCTAGGACGACGCCCCAGAACGAGCCGTCGGACACCGAGATGAAATAGATCGCCGCGCCGATGTACGCGAGCAGGAAGAAGAACCCCCACGGCCCGTCCCGCACGATCGTCCTCGCGTTCGTCCCGTCAGCCATGTCGCTCTCCCGCCTGCGTCGTCGTGACCACATCCTCAGGGGCGAGCGGGGGCTCGGGAAGGGTCTTTCGACCTCCGGCGCCTGATACGCCCATGCGGTCGCCGGAAACCGTGGGTGTCCGCCGACACACGCGCAGGGCTAGCATGCGGCCACCGGGAGCGCGGGAGGTGCAGCCATGGCGGGACGCTGGGGTGCGGTGACGGTGCTGGGGGCGGCGCAGTTCGTCATGGTGCTCGACAGCACGGTCATGAACGTGTCCATCTCGACGGTCGTTGCGGACCTCGACACGACCATCGCCGCCATGCAGACGGCGATCACCTTCTACACGCTGACGATGGCGGCGTTCATGCTCCTCGGAGCGAAGCTCGGTGATGTCTGGGGCCGCAAGCGTGCACTCATCATCGGATCCATCGTGTACGCCATCGGGTCGCTGACGACAGCGCTCAGCCCGAACATCGTCGTGCTGTTCGTCGGCTGGTCGATCGTCGAAGGGCTCGGCGCCGTGCTGGTCATCCCGGCGATCGCGGCGCTGATCGCCGACAACTACCAGGGGCACGCCCGGGTCACCGCCTTCGCCGTGATCGGGGCGTCGTCGGGGGCGGCCGTCGCCGCGGGTCCGCTCATCGGCGGCTTCCTGACCACCTACGCGAGCTGGCGGTACGTCTTCGCCGGCGAGGTCGTCATCATGGCCGTCGTCCTGCTGTTCAGCTTCCTCGTCGGCGATCACGGGACGCGATCGCGCATCCGCATCGACATCCTCTCCGTCCTGCTCTCCGCCGCCGGTCTGGTGCTCATCGTCTACGCCCTGCTGCAGACCAAGAGCTGGGGCTGGATCCTCGCCGGGGCGGGAGCGCCGTACACGCTGCTCGGGCTGTCGCCGGTGCCGTATCTTGTGGCGGCGGGCTGCGTCCTGCTGTGGCTGTTCTTCGTACGGCAGCGCCGGCTCGTGGCCAGCGGCCGGCCCCCGCTGCTCGATGTGTCGCTGCTGCGGATCTCGCAGCTGCGCGCGGGCGTCGGCAGTCTCGCGATCCAGTACACCGTCACGGCCGGGCTCTTCTTCATCGTTCCGATCTACCTGCAGCTGACCCTGGGGCTGGATGCGCTCGAGACCGGGATCCGCGTGTTCCCGCTCTCGATCTCCCTCGTCCTCTTCTCGGTCCTCGGCACGATGTTCTCGAAACGGTTCTCGCCGCGCCTGATCGCGCGCATCGGCCAACTGACGCTTGTGGTGGCCAGCCTCATCCTGCTCGGCTCGGTGGATGTGGAGCTCAACAACTGGCTCTTCGCCACCGGGATGTTCATCGCCGGGGCCGCGCTCGGCCTGTTGGCCTCCCAGCTCGGCAACGTGACGATGTCGGCGGTCGGTCCCACCCAGCTGAGCGAGGCCGGCGGCATCCAGGGCGTCTTCCAGAACCTGGGCTCGTCGCTCGGCACAGCGCTGATCGGCTCGGTCATGATCGCGTCGCTCTCGAGCGTATTCGCAGGGGCAGTGGCCGAGAGCACGCTGCCCGACGACGTCAAGAGCACGGTACAGGAGCGCACTCAGGAGGGCATCACCCCGGTCGCCGTCGCGGACGTGCCGAAGATCGCGTCGGACGCCGGGCTCGGCGACGACGACGCGAAAGCCCTGGCCGGGCTGTACGAGACGTCGCAGCTGCGGTCGCTCGAACTGTCGTTCGCGGCGCTCGCCCTGGTGTCCTGCGGCGCGCTGTTCTTCTCGCGCAACCTGCCCCGCGAGATCGTCGGCGGATCGGCAGAGCCCACGCCGTCGAGGCCCGAACGGCGGTCGGCGCGCCGCACCTGAGGCGCAGCGCACCGCCGTTCTATGGCAGGACGATGTGGAAGTCGGGGTCCCCGGGCTGCAACACGGCCGTCAGCTGCTGCAGCACCACGGCATCCCCCTCCAGCGACAAGCTCGACGGCGTCGGATTCCCGCCCAGCAGCGCCAGGAAGTCCGGCTTGGTGATCGTCAGACGCAGCGGCACGTCGCCCGGCGCCCGGCGTTCGACATGGATGAGCACGCCGTTCGTCAGCGTCAGGTGGAAGGTGCGGCCGAGGTCACTGAAGACGACCTCCAGCGACAGGTCCAGATCCCACGCACGCGGCCCGTCGACGGTGACGGCGATCGAGTCGAAGATCTGCGCCGGCGTCAGCTCGGCGAGCACGGCCGGGGCGTTCGCGGCGGTCGGAGTTCCGAAGTTGCCCTCCCGCAGTTCGGTCGCTCCTGAGAGGAAGAAGTTGCGCCAGGTGGCGTTCTCCGAGCCGTAGGCGAGCTGCTCCAGGGCGTCGGCATAGAGGGACTTCGCCGCCGTGCTGTCCGGATCGGCGAACACGGCGTGGTCGAGCAGGGTGGCCGCCCAGCGGAAGTCGCCATCGTCGTAGGCCGCCTGTGCCAGCTCGACGACGCGGTCGACGCCGCCGAGCGCCGCCACGTACCGCTCGGCGAGCGCCTGTGGTGGATGCGGCCAGAGCCGCGCCGGATTGCCGTCGAACCAGCCGAGGTAGCGCTGCGCGATCGCCTTGACGTTGTGCGAAACGGACCCGTAGTAGCCTCGCGTGCTCCACTCCCGCTCCAGGGCCGGCGGCAGCGTCAGCTCCTCCGCGATCTCCGTGCCGGTCAGCCCCCTGTTCAGCAGCCGCAACGTCTGGTCGTGCAGGTACCCGTACAGATCGCGCTGGACGCGCAGGAAGGCGACCAGCTCCTCCCGCCCCCAGGTGGGCCAGTGGTGGGAGGTGAAGAGCACGTCGGCGCGGTCGCCGTAGCGTTCGATCGCCTCGGTGAGGTACTCCGACCACACGTGGGGGTCGCGCACGAGGGCACCGCGGAGGGTCAGCAGGTTGTGGAGGTTGTGGGTCGCGTTCTCGGCCATGCACAGCGCGTTGTAGCGCGGGATGAAGAAGTGCATCTCCGCCGGAGCCTCGGTGTTCGGGGCCAGCTGGAACTCGAACTCCACCCCGTCGAAGGTGAGCTTCTCGCCGGTCTCGGCGACGTCGATCGTCGGCACGAGCAGGGTCGTCTCACCCGTCGACAGGGTCAGGCCGAGGCCCGCCCCCACCTGACCGGAGGGGCCGCGGTCGAGCGCGGCGCCGTACATGTAGCCGGCCCTCCGCGCCATCGCCGTTCCCGCGTAGACGTTCTCCGAGATGGAGTGCTCGATGAACCCGGCCGGGGCGACGATCTCGACGCGGCCGTCATCCACCTCCTCCGCGCTGACGATGCCGAGCACGCCGCCGAAGTGGTCCAGGTGGCTGTGCGTGAAGATCACCGCGACGATCGGGCGGTCGCCGCGGTGCCGCCGGTAGAGTCCGAGCGCGGCGGCTCCGGTCTCCTTCGTGAGAAGCGGATCGACGACGATGACGCCGGAGTCCCCCTCGATGAACGACATCACCGACAGGTCCAGCCCGCGCACCTGGTAGAGGCCCTCCGTCACCTCGAACAGCCCGTTCTTCAGCACGAGCTTCCCCTGGCGCCAGAGGCTCGGGTGAACCGTGAGCGGCGCATCCCCCTCCAAGAAGCCGAAGGTGGAGGTGTCCCAGACGACCGCGCCGGACGCGTCGCGGATGGCCGGGTCGTCCAAGGTGCCGAGGAACCCGCGCTCGGCCGCCGCGAAGTCCGCGTCGTCGGAGAACGGGAGCGCTGCGCTCGCTGCCCGGTGGGCCTCTCGGATGGACGGAGCCGGATCGTTCTGCTGCATGCTGCATCCCCTCGTCGCGGTGGTGTCGGGCAGATCATCCACCGCCGCACAGGTCCGCGGCTAGACGCGACCGCTGGTGCGCAGCGACTACGCGGGCGGCGCGCCGGGCTCGACGATCGCGCGCTCCAGCCGGCGGACGACCTCCAGGTAGTCGGCGGTCCAGATGATGCGGACGGCCGTCGCGGCCCCGGCGGTCGAATGGTCGAGCTCGCCGAGCACCGCGGAGGCGAGGGAGCGGTCGGCGGCGGGATCCGGGGGCGCCGGCGTCGGCAGATCAGCGCGGGCGGTGAGGGCGGAGGCCAGGGCGCGGTACCACTCCTCCAGGCGGTCGACCTGCCCGTCGAGGGTCGTGTGTGCGGCGGCCGCGCTGGGAGCGGCCGCCACGTCGGACGCCTGACCGCGCCACAATTCCAGGATCGCGTCGGCGGCGAGCCGGATGCCGGCGACGCCGGTGACGGTCGCCGACACCTCCGCGAGCGGGCGCTGCTTGGCACCGCGCTCCGTCAGGTAGGTGCGGAAGGCATCGTCCAGCCGACGGGATGCCGCAGCGGCGCGCAGGGACTGTTGGCGCGGCTCGGCGCCGCGCGGTGTCGCCGGGTCGCAGCGCGCCAGCCCGAACTCGACGGCGGCACGGAGGTAGTCGATGCCGGCCAGGTACGCATCCCCGACGGCCGTGCGCAGCGACGCGGAGGCGCCGCGCGGCCAGAACAGTGCGCCGACGACGAGGCTGACGGCACAGCCGAGGGCGATGTCCTCGATCCGGATGAGACCGACCGTCCATCCCGTCGGCGCGATGACGTTGAACAGCAGGACGAGGACGACCGTGAACGCGGCCTGACCTGCGGCGAACGAGATCGCCGCGGGCGCGACGCCCGCGACGAGGATGGCCACGGGGAGCACCAGCCAGAGCGCGACGGGGTTGTCACCGATGACGAAGAGGGCGGCCGCACCGATGATGACGCCGACGACCGTGCCGAGCACGCCGCGCAGCGCGGTCTGCCCGGTATTCAGGGCGCTGGAGCGCAGCACGGACATCGTTCCGAGCACCACCCAGAACGAGTGCTGCACGCCCGTCGCTTTGGCGAGCAGCACGGCCAGGCCGAGCCCGATCGCACCGCGGATGCTGTTGCGCAGCCACACCGAGTTCCAGCCGACGAACCCGGTCGCCCGCTCCGTCGCGGCGGCCAGCGGACCGTTCAGATCACCGGGCTGGCGACCCAGCATCCGCTGCCACCAGGTGCGCCGCTCCGCCCGTGCCGTCAGGGCGATGTTGCCCGCCACGGTCTCGACGGCGTAGGCGAGCTCCTGCGCGCGGAACCCGGGGTCGAGGGCGGCGACGAACCGTTCGGCCTGCTCGTCGGAGGCGGCGGTCCGCCCCACCGGCGAGACGGCGAGCGTCGTCTGCTCCACGGCCGCCCGCTCGACCGCGAGACGGTCGAGTGCCGACTCCAGTGCTGCGGGATCCGCGGCATGCTGGGCGAGGACGAGGGCGCCCTCTTCGAGCACGTCGGCTGCGGCCGCCCCCAGTCGCGCTGCCGCCGCCGTCGCCGAGCGCGGGCCGACAGCATCCACCTCGTCTCGTGGCGCCGCACGGTGGCGGACCATCTGGCCGATCACCGCATTCAGCCAGTTCAGCTCGTCGACCAGCCGGACGACGGTCCGCGCCGGCGCGCTCAGCCCGGTCGGGCGGTACGGGGTGGCCAGGAAGACGCTCTGCAGTGTGCTGACCGCGGCCTCTCCCGCCGCAGCGGTCCGCTCGCGCAGGGAGGAGATCTCGGCGGCATCCCCCATCGCGGGGAGTTCGGCCCGGATGCGGGCGGCGAGCGCGCGGGACGCCTCGACGGCGGGGAGGCGCAGCGGCTCGCGTGCGGGCGCCGGCCAGAGAAGGGTGATCGCGACGAGGCCGACGGCCGCGGCGATGGCCCAGCCGAGCAGCCGCGGGCCGATGTCGGCCACCGTCCCCGGCAGGGTGACGGGCAGCACGAAGGAGAGGAGAAGGGAGGTGCCGGCCGACGCGATGACGGAGCTCACCGAACCGGCGAACAGCACGACGAGGGCGACCACGGCCATCGCGAGCGCGGACAGCCAGATCGGCGAGGAGGCGAGCGTTCCCAGGCAGACGAGCACCGCTCCCGTGACGGCGAGCGCTGCGTGCGCCTGCACCCGCTCGCGCAGCGGGCCGCCGAAGTCGACGAAGAGCAGCATGGCGAACGCGCCGAACGCGCCGAACAGCGCGACCTCGGGGTTGCCGATGACCCGGCTGCCGAGCAGGAACAGCAGGGGCACCGCGATGGCCGCGCGCGCCGCGCGACGCAGCGCGCTGAAGCCCGGATCGTGGTGTCGGAGCCAGGACGTCACCCGCACGCGGTCTCCTCCCTCGGCCACACCCTACTCGGCACCTCGCTCCGCCGCCCACCCCCCTCCCCCCACCGTCGAGTCCGCAAACTTTGCACGCGCCGCGCCGGGCGAGCGTGCAAAGTTTGCGGACTCGACGGTGGGGGTGTGTGCGCGCGGGGTGGTGTGGTAGAAAGGCAACCAGGAGGTTGCTTATTATGGTGGATGTGGAGCGCAGCATCGTGGTGCGGGCGACGCAGGAGCGCGTGTGGGCGGCCATCGTCGACTCCAGGGAGTTCGGGGCGTGGTTCGGCGCGGAGTTCGACGGGCCGTTCGAGGTCGGCCGGACGACGACCGGACGGATCGTCCCGCCGACAGTCGACGCCGAGGTCGCCGCCGCACAGGAGCCGCACCGCGGATCCCCGATCACGGCCGAGGTCATCGCCATCGAGCCGCAGACGCGGTTCGCCTTCCGCTGGCGGCCGGCGCCGGGCTCCGACGTGCTGACGACCGTCGAGTTCCGCCTGGCGACCGAGGGCGACGGCGTCCGCGTCACCATCACGGAGGACGGATTCGGGGCACTGCCCGAGGACGTCCGCGATCAGACGCGCGAGAGCAACGACGGCGGCTGGGAGGCGCAGACCCGGCTGCTCAGTACGTATCTGGAACGCCCGTGATCGCGACGCTCGACGCCGCCGCGCCGGTGTTCGCCGCGCTCGGCGACCCCACCCGGCTGGGGCTGGTGCTCACCCTCGGCGAGACGGGCCCGAGGACGGCGGCGCGGCTCGCGGCCGAACGCCCGGTGACACGGCAGGCGGTCGAGAAGCACCTCGCGGTGCTGGACGCTGCAGGCCTGGTGCACAGCGAGCGCCGCGGACGGGAACGGCTCTGGCGGGTCGACCCGGTCGCGCTCGCGTCGGCCGGCGAGTTGCTGCAGCAGGCATCGGCGCGGTGGGATGCGGCGCTGGAGCGGCTGCGCATCCACGTCGAGGGATGACCCCGGCGGATCACTTGCGGTCGAGCACGCCGATCTGCGTCCCGGCCTCGTCGTAGACGTTCAGGGTGTCGCCGTCGGAGCGCGCGCTCGCAGCCTTCGACAACCACGGATCCACGTCGGCGCACGCCATCTTCGTCGCGGCCAGCGCGCCGAAGGTGATCGATCCCTTCGATTCGGTCCAGGTGCCGGTCAGCGAGTTGCAGCCGTCGTTGCCGCTGAGCTGGCCGCCGTCCTTCAGGTCGAGACTGGTGCCGGCCGGATGATCGGAGGTCCAGGTTCCGGTGTAGTCGGAGGCGCTCGACGGGGCGCAGCCGGCCAGAGCGGCGAGCGCCAGCAGGAGCGCCGAGGCGCCCGCGATGGCACGTCCGGTGGCGGGGCGAAGTCGGTGCGCTGGATTCACGGCGCCAGTATGAGCGCGGCCGGTGCGGGTCGGCTAGGCAGTATCGCCCGGACGTCAGGAGGCGAGGGCGACCTGACGGAAGCGGATGACGGACGAGTCGGATCCGTGGTCGGCGCGGTCGTAGGCGGCGCGGATGGGGTTCACCGTTCGCCCGTTCGGGAGCACCACTGCAAGCCCGGCGTCCTCCGGCACTCCGCGCCGCGGCGCAGCGCTGCTCCATCGGCCGCCGTCGGTCCGCACCAGGATCTCGCCGATCAGGCAGCCCAGGCTCTGCAGGGTGAACTCGTCGCCGACGAAGCCGTCGTCGGTGCGCAGGTCGGTGAACAGCCGCTCCACGTAGACCAGGTCCTCCGGGACGTACGTGACGGTGTGGCCGTAGATGTCACGGATGCCGCCCGCCATCGCGCCCGCGAGCAACGAGCCGACGGCGGGGTCTGGCCGCCGCCGGCGCGTCGCTTCACGAGGGAACCGGAACATGCCGCCCACGGTAGACCTCCCTCCGCCGTGTTGCGCGCCCCAATACGAGTGGCCCGTATTCGCGGGGCGCAGCGCGGCACCGCGGCGGTGGTCAGGATGCGGTGGGCGCCTCGGGCGCTTCGGCGCCGCCCCGTGCGCGCAAGAAGCCCCAGAGCACGAGCGCACCCGCCACCACCGTGAGCGCCAGCCCCGCGACCGTGACGGCCTCGCGGAACTCCGCCGTCTGCTGCGCCGTCCATCCCGCCGTCGCGATGCTTCCCGCGAAGAGTCCCGCGAGCACCGTCCCCGCGACGGCGAGCCCCACACCCGAGGCGACTTCGGACGCGGTGTCGGTGAGTGCCGCGCCGATGGTGGTCCGGCTCTCGGGGAGGCCGCGGAGGACGTTGGTGCCTGCGACCACGCCGACGACCCGGATGCCCGCCGCGACCAGCACGAGGGCCACGGCGATCCAGCCGTATCCGAGGCGGCCGAGAACGGCGTACACGGCGAGGCCCGCGACGACGGCGCTCGCGCTCATCCAGGCCGCCCGCTCCATCCCCACCCGGCGTACGAACGGGGTGATGACCACCCCTCCCGCGAGCAGGACGACGACCTGCGGCAGCATCCCGAGCGCCGCGAGCGCGGGAGGCCACCCCCAGTCGAGCTGCAGCTGCAGCGTGACGAGGTATCCCAGCCCCGCCGTGGCGATCGCGGCAGCGGCCTTGAACGCCAGACCGCTGGAGACGAGGGGATGCGCGATCAGCGGCAGCTCGAGGAGCGGATGGCGGGCGGTCCGCTGCCGCACGACGAAGAAGACCCCTGCGGCGACGGCCGCGGCCGTCACCAGCCAGGGCATCCAGGCCTCGATTCCCTGATCCACGAACAGCGTCGGGGCGATCAGCGCGAGCACGATGGCGGCGGTGCCCAGCGCCGCACCCACCAGGTCGATGGGGTCCCGATGCAGCCCAGCGGGGTCGTCGGCGGGGATGCCGAGCCGTACGCCCACGATCGCCAGCGCCGCGATGGGGACGTTCACCAGCAGGAGCACCTGCCAGGGGGCGATGGCGAGCACGAAGCCGCCGGCCGTCGGTCCGATCGCGAGTCCGACGAGCCCGACCGTCGAGATGACGGTCATCGCCTTGACGCGCAGGTCGTCCGCCGCGAACAGCCGGAACGCGAGCGCCATCGAGCCGGGTGTCGTCATCGCGGCGGCGATTCCCATGCCGACGCGCACGGCGATCAGCTCTTCCGTCGTCGAGACGAACGCGGTCGCGAGACTGGCGAGGCCGAGCAGGACGAGGCCGATGAGCATGACCCGACGGCGGCCGTACCGGTCGGCGATGGCGCCGAAGGCGAGCATGGAGCCGCCGAACACGACCGCGTACGCGCCTGTCACCCACTGGAGGCCGGCGGTCGAGGCGTTGAGATCGCGGCCGATGGTGGGCAGCGCGACGTTGAGGATCGAGTTGTCGAGCATCTCGAAGAGGAACACGGCGGAGAGGCCGGTGAGAGCCATCCACGCATCGCGGAGGGAGCGCGGAGCGTGGCGGCCGAGACGGACGGGCGGCTCGGGGACAATGGGAGCGGTCTGCTCAGAGGACATGTCACTAGGTTATGCGACTAAACTTAGTGACACAAGATAACCGTGGAAGGACGACGCCCGCATGCCCAGAACCAGCGAACGCGGCGGCCCGCAGACGCGTGCCCGCATCGCCGGAATCGCCTCCGGGCTCTTCGCCGAACGCGGCTTCGACGCCGTGACCGTGGCCGACGTCGCCCGCGAGGCCGGCGTGTCCAGCGTGACCGTGTTCAAGCACTTCCCCCGCAAGGAGGACCTCTACCTCGACCGCTCGGCCGACGCCGAAGACCTCCTGCGCATCGCGGTCCGGGACCGCGCGGACGGCACCGGCGTGCTGGCCTCGTTGAGGGAGGCGACACTGCGGCTGCTCGACGAGCGTCATCCCCTCTCCGGCCTCGACGCCCGCTCCGTTCCGTTCTTCCGCACCGTCGGCGGCTCCCCCGCCCTGGTCGCTCGCGCCCGCGAGCTCGCCGACGAATTGCAGCAGGGGCTCGCAACCGAACTCGAGGCGGATCCCGCTTTCGACGGCGACGCAGCCCTGTTCGCCGCGATGTTCGTCGGAGGCTATGCGGCGCTCCTCGTGGATGCGGCTCGGCGGCTGATCGCGGGCGAACCGGCCGACGACGTCGCCGCGGCCCAGCAGGCGCGGGTAGGCGCGCTGTTCGATGTCCTCGCGCGCGGATTCGGCGCCGACGCCTGAGGCCGAAGAGCGAGCGGCCCAGCGCTATGCTGACCCGCGGGGAACGGCCCGACGGGCCCGAAGGGGGAGACGGATGTACCGACGACAGCGGGGATGTGCGGCGATAGCCGTGACGATCGCAACCGCACTCGGGATCGCGACAGCGCTCGCCGGATGCGCCGATCTCGACCAGCGGTCCGTCGCTGCCACCTCGATCGCTCCACCGACGCCGAGCCCGACCCGAAGCGCACCGGCGGTTACGTACGACCTCGACGTGCACCGCACGTTCCTGCTCAGCGACGGCAGCACCGCGCCCGGCTGCGTGCAGGTCGCGGTCGAGCGCGACGAGGCGACCGCGGACGCTCAGACGGACGAGCGCATCGCGGCGGCCCGGAAACTCCTGCTCTCCACGAACTGGGAGGCAGAGCCCGTCTCGCTGGACGAGCTGGGAGCCGAGGAGCGTCAGGTCGAGAAGGACCGCGGCGAGAGCGAAGCCGAGATGCTCTCGGGCGTGCTGTCGGACCATATCTCGAAAGCACTCCAGGACGCGGGCCTGATGGGCGGCGGCATTTCGCTCCGCGGCCACGTCGGATGCTGACCGCGAGCGGGACGCGCCCGATGCGGTCATCGCGCTAGCCAGCTCCATCCACTGCGATAGTAAAGTTTGCTCTGGCTGCGCTGGGCGGCCGCGACTCGGACTGGGGATGAGGAGGCGCCGGTGGCCAAACGGACGCGCGCGACAGCGACCACCAGCACGCTGGCCCGCGTCAACCAGACGGCCATCATCGAGGCCCTCCGCGAATCCGGCGCGCTGTCCCGGCAGCAGCTCGGCGCCAAGACGGGCCTGAGCCCGGCGACCATCAACCGGCTGACGGCATCCCTCATCGAGGACGGGCTCGTCGTCGCCGCCGGCCAGGAGCCGTCGACCGGCGGCCGGCCGTCCGTGCTCCTGCGGTACGCCGGCAGTTCCCGGCTCGTCGCCGCGATCCAGCTCCGTGCCGAGACGGTGACCGGCATCCTCGTGGACTTCGACGGCAAGATCGTGTTCCGGCGCTCGGTTCCGCTCGGCGCGCGGCAGGCGGGCGACCCGGCGGGGGCCGACGCGGAATCGCCCGAACGCGCGACCGACCAGGAGCGCCAGCTGCGCAAGGTGTTCCGGCTGTTCGACGACCTGATCGCGACGGCCGACTCGATGGGCACGCCCTGCCTCGCCGTCGGGATCGCCGTGCCGGGAGTCGTGCAACAGCCGGATGGCGTCGTCGGCACGATGCCGGAGTTCGGCTGGACGGGCGTTCCGTTCGGCACGCTCCTCCGACAGAGGACGAACCTGCCGGTCGTGGTGGAGAACGATGCGAACGCGCTGGCCTTCGGCGAACTCCACACCGGTGCGGGTCGCGGCCTTTCGAGCCTGGTCGCGCTGTTCCTCGAGAACGGCCTCGGCGCCGGGATCGTGGCGAACGGCGAACTGCACCGCGGCGCCCGCGCGGAGGCGGGCGAGATCGGCTACCTGCTGATGGAACGGTCCTCGCTCGGGCGTTCGTACGACGCGCGCGGCGACCTGGAGGATCGCATCGGATCGCTCGCGCTCACCCAGCGGGCGCGCGAGCGCGGCATCCCCATCCCGGACGGCGGGTCGCTGACGGCCGAGGACGTGTTCGAGCTGGCCCGCGACGGCAACGCCGACGCGCAGGAGCTCGCGGACGAGATCCTCGACATGGTGGCCATCGCGGTGGCGGCCCTCGTGATCGTGCTCGACCCGGAGCTCGTGGTGGTGGGGAGCAGTTTCGTCGGCAGCTCCGACACGGTCATCCCGGGCATCCAGGAGCGGCTGCGCGGCCGCATCATCCGGGTTCCGCGCATCGAGCCGGCCACCCACCGAGAGGATGCGGTGCTGCTGGGAGCGGCCGAGCTCGCCGCCGCCGAGGTCAACGGCTTCGCCTACCTCGCCTTCTGACTCTCCGCCCTCCCCGCCGCCGAGATTTGCGCCAAATCTCGGTTATGCCGCCCTCATAACCACGATTTGCGCCAAATCTCGAACCTGACCTGGGCACGCGGGGGGTGCGGGTATTGACGGGGGCGCGCAGCGTCGCTTAGGTTTGGCGTCAACTTCTTCTCACTCCGATAGGAAAGAAGAAGTGATCCCTACAGCGACGCAGAGGAGCAGACGTGATCGTCGGAATCGACATCGGCGGCACCAAGACGCACGTGTGCGTCGAGGACGACGCCGGCGCCGTGCTCCTCGACCGGTCGGTGCAGACCGCCGACTGGCAGCACGGCGGCGACCTCCACTCGGAGCAGAACGTGCGTGGACTCCTCGCGCTCCTCGACGATGTTCCCGGCGCCGCCTCCGCTCCCCTGGTGGTCGGCGCGCACGGGCTCGACAGCGAGGGCCAGACCCTGGCCTTCTCCGAGACGCTCGCCGCGCTCCACGACGGCCCGGCTCTCGCGGTCAACGACGTCGAGCTGGTCGGACCCGCCGCCGGATACGACGAGGCCATCGCCGTCATCGCGGGCACCGGCAGCAAGGTCGTCGGCCGCCGAGCCGACGGGACGCTGGTGAGCGCGGGAGGCTACGGCTACATCCTCAACGACCCGGGCAGTGCGCCCGCGCTGGTGCGCGACGCCGTCCGCTCCCTGTTCGAGGCCGTCGACGAGGGCGAGCCGCGCGACGCCCTGGCCGACGCGCTCTACGCACACTTCGGCGTGGAGGAGATCGTCGGCCTCTCCAACGCGCTGACCGTCCACCCGCGCGTCACCGTCTGGGGTGCGGCCGCTCCCCTCGTCTTCGCCGCGGCCGACGCCGGCAGCATCCGTGCGGCGCGCGTCATCGACGCGGCCGCCGACGAGCTCGCCCGCAGCGTCGAGCTGGTCCACCGCCGCGGCGCCGCCGGCACCGATGTCGTCTGCGCGGGCGGCGTTGTCAGCCATCAGCCCCGGCTCTTCGACGCCCTCGGCGAGCGCCTGCGCGCCCGCGGGCTCACCCACTCCATCCACCTGCTGGATGTCCCTCCGGTGCGCGGCGCGCTCGCGCTCGCCCGGCGGCTCACGGAGGCGGCCCCCGTCGCCCCCTTGGCACCACCCACACCATCACGGAGGAAGTCATGAGAATCACATCCACCGGGCGTCACCGCACGCTCGCGGGCCTCGCGCTCGCGGCGACGGCGGCGCTCGCCCTGAGCGCGTGCAGCGTGACGGGCGCTGGGACCTCGTCGGGAGGCGAAGGCGACGGCACCGGCACGATCAACGCGCTGTTCATGAAGCAGGCCGGCTACTCGGAGTCCGACGTCAACGCGATGATCACATCCTTCGAGGCGAAGAACCCGAAGATCACGGTGAAGCCGACCTTCGTCGCCTACGAGGCGCTCCATGACAAGATCGTCACCTCTGCGCCCGCCGGCACCTACGACGTCGTGCACCTGGACGTGATCTGGCCGGCCGAGTTCGCCTCCAAGAAAATCATCACCGACGTCACGAAGCGGTTCCCCGACTCGTGGAAGAGCGACATGCTCGGCGGCGCGCTCTCCAGCGCCGAGTACAAGGGCAAGTACTACGGCGTCCCGTGGGGTCCGTCGACCAAGCTGTTCTTCTACAACAAGGACATGCTCGCGAAGGTCGGCGCCACCGCGGACGACGTGAAGACGTGGGACGGCGTCCTCGCCGTGGCGAAGAAGCTGAAGGATGCGGGCGTCGTCCAGTACCCGATCGCCTGGAGCTGGTCGCAGGCCGAGGCGCTCGTCTGCGACTACGCCGAACTGCTCGGCGCCTACGGCGGCCAGTTCACCGACTCCACCGGCAAGCTCTCCATCAACAAGGGCGCGGGCGTGCAGGCGCTCGAGTTCATGAAGAAGTCGCTGGATGAGGGGCTCACCGACCCGGCGTCGACCACGTTCCTCGAGGACGACACCGACAAGTCCATGGCCGCGGGCAAGACCGCCATGGAACTCAACTGGGAGTCCACCTTCCGCGACCAGAACGACCCGTCGATCTCGAAGGTCGTCGGCCAGATCGCCGTCACCCCGCCGCCCGCGGGCCCGAACGGCGACAACCCGGGCGTGAACGGCTCCATGGCGCTTGCGATCGGTGCGAAGTCGAAGCACCAGCTCGCCGCGTGGAAGTTCATCGAGTACATGACCAGCGAGGCCGTGCAGGACAAATACGTCAAGAGCTCGATGACGAACTGGAAGTCGAGCTACACCAAGCCGGACATCACCAAGACCAACCCGGAGGTCTTCGCGGCCGCCGGAAAGGCCTACGACTCGATGATCCTGCGCCCGCCGGTGCCGAACTACAACACCGTCTCCCAGGCGATCCAGGTCGAGCTGCAGAACGCACTGCTCGGTAAGAAGTCGCCGCAGCAGGCCCTCGACGACGCGGTGAAGTCCGCGAACGAGACCCTCGGATGAGCGGCGTGTCGGTCGCCGGAGTCGAGACGGAACGGCGCGCGCCCACCACGCGCGGGCGCCGCGACCGCCGCAGGCGCGACAACCAGGGGCGGCTCGCCTTCTGGTTGCTGCTGCCGGCCGCGGTCGCGGTGTTCGGGGTGATCGTCTACCCGATCCTCCGCACGCTCCTCATCTCGTTCTTCGAGGTGAACTCGGCCCTGGCGACCGACACCCCGTTCGTCGGTCTGCAGAACTACATCGACGTCCTCACCGCTCCCGGCTTCTGGGCGGCGATGGGGCGGACGCTGTACTTCACCCTCGTCTCCACGGCGCTGGAGCTCGTCCTCGGACTCATCGTCGCCGGCCTCCTCAACGCCAAGCTGCGGGCGCGGTGGCTCTTTCGGGCCGTGGTGATCATCCCCTGGGCGATCCCCACCATCGTCAACGCGGCGATGTGGAAGGGCATCTTCAACGCGCAGTACGGCGCGCTCAATGCGGCCCTCACGCAGCTGGGGATCATCGACCAGTACCAGGCCTGGCTCGGCGACCCGACGCTCGCCCTCAACATGGTGATCGTCGCGGACGTCTGGAAGACGACCCCGCTGGTGGCGTTCTTCCTGCTCGCCGGACTGACGTCCATCCCGAACGAGCTGTACGAGGCGGCGAAGATGGACCGCGCCAGCTGGCCGCGCATCTTCCGCACGATCGTGCTCCCGATGCTCGTGCCCTCCATCTCGATCGTGCTGGTGCTGCGCACGGTGGAGGCGTTCAAGGTCTTCGACATCATCTACGCGATGACGCGCGGCGGCCCGGTGAACGGTACGCAGACCGTCGCCTACTACGCCTACACGACGGCGTTCTCGGACCAGAACTTCGGCGTCGGAGCGGCGCTCTCGTACATCATCGTGCTGGTCATCCTGGTGCTGACCTTCGTCTACCTGCGCATGCTGCGCCGATCCGAGATGAGCCTGCTGTGAAACGCGCGACCCGCAACTCGATCCTCATCCACCTGGCCGCACTGGTCGTCGCCGTGGTGATCCTGCTGCCCTTCGGGTGGATGGTGATCGCCAGCGTCACGCCGCAGCGCATCCTCATCTCCACCCCACTGCAGTGGATCCCGGACACGCTCGACTGGAGCCGGTACGAGCTGATCTTCCGCGGCGGCGCCGAGAGCGTCGGCGCGACCTTCCGGGCGGCGCTGGCGAACACGACGATCGTCGCCGTCGGCACGGTCGCCGTGTCGATGATCGTCGGGATCCTGGGCGCGTACGCGTTCGCCCGGCTGCGGTTCCGCTTCCGGCAGGCGGTGCTCATCCTCTTCCTTGCGACGTACATGCTGCCGCAGATCGCGCTGCTGATCCCGCTGTACCTCATCCTGAACTCGCTCGGGCTGCTGGACTCGGTGATCGGGCTGATCATCGTGGACTGCTCGCTGGTGGTGCCTTTCGTGCTCTGGATCCTCAGCAACTACTTCCTGACCATCCCGGAGGAGCTGGAGGAGGCGGCGCGCATCGACGGCGCCTCCCGGTTGGGCGCCCTGTTCCGTGTGGTGCTTCCGGCCGCCCGACCGGGGATCTTCGCGGCCATCATGTTCGCGTTCCTGCTGGCCTGGGACGAGTTCATGTATGCGCTGATCTTCACCTCGTCGAACGCGGCGAAGACCCTGCCGGTGGCCATCAGCGAGTTCGCCGGCCGCTACACGACCGACTTCGGGCTGGTCGCGGCGGGCGGCATCCTCGCGGCGTTGCCGCCCATCGTCGTCGCCCTCATCTTCCAGCGGTACGTCGTCAGCGGCATGGCCGCCGGCGCCGTCAAGGGCTGAACCGCCTCGCCACCCCAGCGACCCGATCCCTCCGACCACCGACAGAAGGACTTCCATGGAACCTACAGCCTCGTTCGTCGACGCCATGCGCGCTCAGCCCGAGAACCTCGCCCGCGCGCGGGAGACCGTCCTGCGCGACCTCGCGAGCGCCGGCCTCCCCCGCTGGGAGGCGGGCGACAGCGTCGCCGTCGTCGCCATGGGCGCGTCGCTCAACTCGTCTCACGCGCTCGTCGCCGCCCTCGCGGGCGCCGGGCACCCGGCGGGCGGCGTCGTCGCCTCCGACCTCGCCGACGGGCTCGCCGTGGTGCGCGCCGACCACAACATCGTCGTCTCCGAGTCTGGCCGCAGCCCCGAGCCCCTGGCGGCCGCCCGTAAACTCGCCGCCGGGACGCGGATCGGCATCAGCAACTTCCCCGATCAGCCAATCAGAGACGAGGTGGATGCGGTTCTCGGCCTGGGCGGGTTCCCCGACTCGCCGGTGTACACCAGCGGCTTCACGGCGACCATCCTGGCCTACGCCCTGCTCCTCGACCATGTCGGGGTGCGCGAGGGCGCGGCCGAGGCTGAGCGCATCCCGGGCCGGGTCGCCGACGTGCTGCGTGACTACGCCGAGGCGGCCGAGACGGTCGGGCGCGTGCTCGCCGGGGCGAAGACGATCGACGTCGTGGGGCGCGGCGCATCGCTGACCGCCGCCGCCGAGCTGTCGCTGATGGTCCGCGAGGGGCTCCGCACGCCGAGCGCCGCCTTCGAGACGTTCCAGTACCTGCACGGGCCGATGGAGGTGCTGTCGGACGACGACGCCCTCGTGATCTTCGGCGACGGCCGGGAGGTGAGCATCCCATCGTCGGTTCTCGATGCCGGGGTGCCCGTCGTGCTGGTGACGGCGGCCGATCCCGCGACGATCCCGGCCGCCGGGCACGCGAACCTCACGGTCATTCCGCTGCCCGCGGGCCTCGGGTTGTTCGAGCGCGCGATCGTCGAGACGGTGATCGCTCAGCTGGCGATCGCGGCCGCGATCGAGCACAAGCCGTACCCGCTGGAGGAGTTCCTGTACCACCAGGACGACACCAAGCTGCCGGTGCGGTGACGGCCGATCCTCGCGAGTCTTGCCACGAACCGGGCCGCGCCGCAAGGCCCGCCCGGCGACGTTGACGAGACGCCCGGACCGGAGTCAGATGAAGGCATGATAGCTCTCATCATTATTCTGCTGGTGATCTGGGCGGTGCTCGCCATCCTCGGGTTCGCCATCAAGGGCCTCCTCTGGCTGGCGATCCTCGGACTGGTGTTCTTCGTCATCACCGCGATCGTCGGGTGGCTCAGACGAGGTGCGAGCCGGACCTGATCCCGTCTCCCGACCGCGAAGCGGCGGCCGCGCCCTCCGGCGCGGCCGCCGCTTCCGTTTGTGTGGCGCGCGGGCCGGGTCAGGGCTGTTCTTCGTCGAGGAGGGCGTCGTTCTGGAGGGTGTCGGCGGTCTCGTCGTCGGCGGGGAGGTCGTTCTCGCCGTCCAGTGCGCCGCCGGCAGGTGCCCGGCCTGCCGCCGTGGGCTGGTCGTGCACGGGGGTGTCGGTGGGCGCCGGAGCGCCCTGCGGCTGGCCGGGGGCGGTCGCGTCGTCGGTCGCGTCGGCGGTCGCGTCATCGCTGGGGGTCAGTTCATCGGTCATGCCTCCAGCCAGCGCCGCGCCCATCCCGGGCGACAAGGGGTTGACACTCTCCCGATCGAGCAGCGCGGCCGATGGATGCGATCTGCACGGGATGTTGGACAGCGACGGTCCACGTCCGCGAATCTGGATGCATGGCCTACGTTGCGAACCCCTCCCGCTATGACGACATGATCTACCGCCGCACCGGGCGCAGCGGACTCGACCTGCCCGCCCTGTCGCTCGGGCTGTGGCACAACTTCGGCGACGACCGCCCCTTCGAGACCCAGCGCGCCATCGTCCGCCGCGCCTTCGATCTGGGCATCACCCACTTCGACCTGGCCAACAACTACGGCCCGCCCTACGGCGCGGCCGAGATCAACTTCGGCCGCATCCTCTCGGAGGACCTCCGGCCGTACCGCGACGAGATCGTGGTGTCGAGCAAGGCCGGGTGGGACATGTGGCCCGGCCCGTACGGCCAGGGCGGCGGCAGCCGCAAGTACATGCTGGCGAGCCTCGACCAGTCGCTGCAGCGTCTCGCCCTCGACTACGTCGACATCTTCTACTCGCACCGGCCCGACCCGTCCACGCCGCTGGAGGAGACGATGCAGGCGCTGGACACCGCCGTCCGGTCGGGCAAGGCCCTCTACGTCGGCATCTCGTCGTACGGACCGGAGGAGACCCGCCGCGCCGCCGAGATCCTGCGCGACCTCGGCACTCCCCTGCTCATCCATCAGCCGTCGTACTCGATGCTGAACCGCTGGATCGAGACCGAGGGACTGCTCGACACCGTCGGCGAGCTGGGTGTCGGCGTCATCGGCTTCACCGCACTGGCACAGGGCATGCTGACGGGCAAGTACCTGAACGGCATCCCCGAGGGTTCGCGGGCGAGCGCGGGCACCTCCTTCGACTCCGACTGGCTCACCGACGACGCCATCGCTCGCCTGCGCGCGCTCAACGGGATCGCGGAGCGGCGCGGGCAGACCCTGGCGCAGCTGGCGCTCGCCTGGGCTCTGCGCGACGACCGCGTGACCTCGCTGGTGATCGGTGCCAGCAGCGTCGACCAGCTGGAGCAGAACGTCGCGGCCCTGGGCAACCTGGAGTTCTCGCCGGAGGAGCTTGCGGAGATCGACGAGCACGCCACCGACGCCGGCGTCGACCTGTGGGCGGGGGCGCGCCGCGGGGAGGTGTGATGCATTAATTGCGGCCATCCATGAGCGGCGAAATTTCGCCTGAGATATCGTGACAAGGAACACGAGTCACTCATGGAAGGCGGCAGAATGCTTGCCGTACACGCCCGCACGAGATCGCGCGCACGGCTGCCGCGCGCTCTCGGACTTGCTGTCGCCGTCACGGTGGCGTTGACGTCATGTTCGCCGTTCGGCTCCGTTGCGATGAAGGCCACGACCGCGACGAACCTCGCGAATCAGAAGAAGGCGGCGCTCAGTTTGTTGAGCTACCGACCCGACGTCGAGGAAATCAGGTTCACCCAGCCAGGCAGCGTCGGTGGAGGTGGCTCGTGGGCAGCCAATGCTGTCGTCACAATCGACGACGTCGATTACGACGAGATTCTGGGACTCGAGCGGGCTGGAGGTAATCCGCTACCGCGCCCGATGCCCGGAATCGTGCCAACGCGCTCAACGGTCGTCTACAGCGACGGCACATCGGAGGCGCTTCGATGACCTTCGATATCCCCTGGATGAGCCGACTCTTCCGAGGCACCATTCTGCGCATCGCGTGGGCGCTCAAACCGGTGATGACGTCGATTGCTCTTACCGCTACGGCACTTATTCTCCTGACGTCGTGCTCGTTAGGAGGCGCCGAACCTGAGCAGGGCAACCGTGCGAACCAAAGGAAGGCCGCCCAGGCGCTGCTCGCCACTCAACCGGGGGTGGCTTTCACACAGGACGGTGCGATCGACGGCGGCGGTTCGTGGGCGGTCAACGCGGTCGTGACGATCGACGGCCTGGAATGCCAAGAAATCCTCGGGCTCGAGAAGTGGTCGTACGGCGGCGAACCAATGCCGACGGTGAAGCGATCAGGGACGTCGGCCGTCGTTGCCATCACAAGTAGCGACGGAAGCGCGGAGGTACTGCGGTGACCGCCGATGAAGGCACGAGCGAAGTGCTGACATACGACAAAGGAGCGGGGTCCGGTGACTCAGCTACGAAGACAAGCGCCTTTCGAGAAGGTGCGACCTTGAGCATTCATGTCCGACGGAAGAATCCACCTCGAAACGGTCAACGCCGGCGCCTACTCACGAGCGTGAGTGTGGCCGTAGCAGTCGTTTTCGCATTGACGTCGTGCTCGTTATTTGGAGGAAGTGCAATAAACCAGCAGGCTTCGACCGCGACGAACCTTGCGAATCAGAAGAAGGCAGCGCTCCTGTTCATCAGTGGCCGACCCGAAACGGAACGCATCAGGTACACCCAAGAGGGCGGCTTCAACGGAGCGGGTTCCTGGTCGGCATACGCAACCGTCACAATCTCGGGCATAGATTACCGAGAGCATCTGGGACTGACTCTGGTGGGAGGGGATCCGCTGCCACCCCCGGACCCGGAGTCGACGCCCTCGCCGGTCCCCATCACCTACAGCGACGGCTCTTCGGAGGTCTTGGGATGACGACGCCGGAAGAGTCAGCTGCCATCGCGGACGCGGCAAACAACGCGGATCTCCTCTGGACCAACCCGCCATTCGCTTCAGGGCAAACGAGTACCAAGAGTCGACGCTCGCGCCTGTTGTTGAGCGTGAGTGTGGCCGTAGCAGTCGTCTTCGCATTGACGTCGTGCTCGATATTTGGAGGAAGTGCAGTGAACCAACAGGCTTCGACCGCGACGAACCTTGCGAATCAGAAGAAGGCAGCGCTCCTGTTTATAAGTGGCCGACCCGAAACGGAACGCATCAGGTACACCCAAGAAGGCAGCTACAGCGGCTCTGGATACTGGTCGGCCTATGCGACCGTCACCATTGCGGGCAAGGAATACGGAGAGCACCTCGGACTACAGGTTGTCGGAGGAGAACGGCTCCCCCCTCCAGACCCCCATGCGACGCACTCTCCGGTCCCCATCACCTATAGCGACGGCTCGTCGGAGATCCTGGGATGACGACGACGGAAGAGTCGGCTGCCATCGCGGACGCGGCATACAAGGCGGATCCTCTGTGGACCAACCCACCATATGGCACAGGTGAACGCTTCAACCCGCCGGCGAAACCTGGGCACGAATTCGAGGTTGTTCCGCCGCCACCCGCGAACGACCCGGTCACAGGGTTCCAAGCGATGACCGTGGTGCGGGTGGTGAATGACGAGCCGGACTACTCGCAGGTGTTCATCTCGTATGCCGGGACCAACCCGGGTCACCACGCGGACATCGGCGCTGACGGACAGCTGGTCATCGGCGGTCAGATCGCGGCGGGCACGCAGGCCGCTCAGGCGCTCGAATACGCCGAGAAGGTGAAGGCGAAGATACGCAAGGGCCACCCCGAGGCCACCTTCGAGACCGTCGGGCATTCGCTCGGCGGGTACCTGGCGATGTATGTGGCAGCCGAGTTGCATCTGCCGGCCACGGCGTTCAACGGCCCTGATCCGTGGACTGCTCTGTCCCCGCAGGCCAGGAAGTGGCTGCTCCAGAAGATCGCGGAGGGCGAGAACCCCCTGCGGAACTTCGTCAATGAGTGGGACCTGGTCGGCAACTCCTTCGAGAGTGGCACGGGCGCTGCGATCTTCGTCGCGGGGAGAAAGGGGCTCGGGTTCCTCGACTACCACAACATCTCCACCGGATTCCGCTTCGACGACAAGACCGGCGACGTGCTCGGCGCCGGTGTCTCGGGGCGAAGCCTCGTCGAGATCAGCGAGAACGCACTGCTGGTGTTACCCGAAGACCTCCGTCACCCCCTGGCGCTGGCCATGGCGGGGACGATGAACTCACTTCGAGACCCTCGAGTCGCGGCCGTGGCCGGCATGGCGGTCTCCGGAGTGATGGTGCTCGTCGACACGCTCGCCGCCACAGCCCTCGCCTCCGAGTTCATCCACATGCAGGCTCCGCTCAACAACATCAAAGCGCTGAACCTCGGCCTCGCCGCTCAGATGGAGGTCGGTCTGCGCGAGGCGAAGGACGCCGTGGCGATGATCCCGTTCCTCCGAGAGAGCGACATCGAGAACTGTGTCGCCACCCACCGGCTGCAGGTGCAGAACAACATCGACGAGCACGCCGTCAACACCGCGAACCAGCGAGTGGACGACCACCTCAGCCTGCTGGGCCAACTGGCGGCCGGCATCGGGTCTGCCGTCGAGAACGCCTACGCACAAGACGCCCAGTGGGCACGGAGCTACTTCGGGCACTAAGCCCGGAAAGGAAGACGTGATGCACCAAACGGATTGGAACAGCGCCGATCTCGCCGGCGCGAACCTCGGCGACCTGATCGAAGGGCTGGCGAGCGGCATCCAGGACGTCGTGGAAGGCATCCAGGGCGGCATCGACGCGCTCGTCAACGATGCCGCGGTGCGACTGCTGAACGCGGTCCTGCCGCTCATGGTCCACGGGAGGTACACGGCCATCCGGGCTGCCGGCTGGGTCGGGGTCGAAGCGAGCACGGTGGAGCTCACCGGGCGCGCCGCGGGCGTGACGGTCAGCAACGCCGTGCTGGCCGGACTCGTCGCCAAGAAGGTCGAAGAAGGTGTCGGCCGGATCACCTCCGAGCTCGACTACGCCCACGGAGTGAACAGCATCGCATGACCGACCACAGGACGCTCGGCGAGCTCGAGCAGGCACACGACGACGCGATCCGCACGGCCCGCGAGCGGGTACAACAGGCCGAGGACTACGTGACGAACTACCGCATGCAGATGAACCGCATGCAGGAAGACTTCTACAACCTCGCCACCCAGCAGGGCGTCGTCCACGATCCGGGGTTCCGTGAGGAGTTCCAACGGGTCTCCGACGGATTCGAAGAGAACGTGCGCGAAGCGGCGCGCGTGATCGCCGGCTTCGAAGAAGAACTCGACGAGTTGTCGGCACAGCACACCCGCGAACGCGAAGACTTCCTTCAGAACCGGCGGGACGACGTCGACAATCGCTATCGCTGAGCAGAGCGATTACCACCGCATCCCACCCCCGTCATCCCCTGCCCGCCCGCGCCCGGAGGGCCTACCGTCGACCGCGAGCACGCTGGATGTGCTGGCGGCGCCCCCGAGGCGTCCGACGTTTCCCGGCGTGTGTGGGGCGGACCCCGGGCGCCCGGCGTGAGCTGCTGGAACGCCCGGGGTCCGGTACTGCACGTATCCGGGGGGCAGGCTATGAGTTTCCGAAGTGCTCGCCCGGGGTTCGCCCAGCGTTGTCTGCTTGTCTGGGCGGGGTACTCGTCCGGCGATTAGATGCTGTAGATATGACCGTCCTCGTCGAACCGGATCTCCGCGCCGGCCTGCCGCTGCGCGCGGTCCGGCCGTGGACGATCGCGGTCGCCGCAGGGCTCGTCGCGACCATCCTGTGCGCCGCGTTCAGCTGGGTGCCGTCGCTGTGGGGCGACGAGGCGGCCACGCTGCTCTCGGCGAAGCGCCCGCTCGGGAGCCTGTTCGGGATGCTGCTGCACGTGGATGCGGTGCACGGCGTCTACTACCTCTTCATGCACGGCTGGATCCGGTTGGCCGGCGAGAGCGCGTTCGCCGTGCGGTTGCCGAGCGCGCTCGCGGTCGGCGCCGCGGTCGCTGCGGTGACGCTGCTCGCCGGGCGCCGGGGCGGAGCGCGGGCCGCGGTGGTCGCCGGCGTCGTCGCCTGCGTGCTCCCGCGGCTCACCTACGCCGGCGAAGAGGCGCGCTCGTACGCGTTCACGGCCGCGGCGGCCGCCTGGCTCACCCTGCTGCTGGTGTGGCTGGTCGACGGCGGCGGTCGACGGCTCGCCCCCGGCGCCCGACGACTCGCGTGGCTGCTGTACGCGGTCGGAACGGCGGCCGCGGCGTACCTCTTCCTCTATTCGGTGACACTCCTCGTGGCGCACGCCGCCATCCTGCTGTTCGCCCGCGCACCGCGGGACACGCTACGGAGGTGGGCCGTCTCCGCCGGCGCCGCCCTGCTCTCCGTCGCACCGCTGGCGGTCGTCGCCTACCTCGAGCGCGGGCAGATCGCCTACCTCAGCGGCGCGCCGGAAGAGGCATCCACCTGGTACTTCTTCCTCTGGTTCGGAATGCCATGGGTGGCGGTGGCCGCGTGGCCGCTCATCGGGCTCGCCCTGTGGCCCGCCTGGCGCGCGTGGCGGCTGCGCACCTCCGGCGCCGCGCTCCCGCTCCCGCCCGGACCCCGCGCTGTGTCGACCCGGCTCGTCGGCGCGACCTGGCTCTTCCTGCCGACCGGCGCAATGCTGCTCGTGAACCTGGCGTTCCCGATGTACACCGGGCGCTACTCCACCTTCGCCGCACCCGCGGCCGCGCTCCTGGTGGCCGAGGGAATCTTCGTGCTCGGCCGGACGCTCGGGCGGGATGCGCGGCGGACGGTGGCGATGACGGCCAGCGCCACGATCGCGTTCGCGGTGCTGTGCGCGCCGGTCTACGCCCTCCAGCGCGGGCCGTACGCCAAGAACGACAGCGACTGGGCGGAGGTCAGTGCGGCGATGGCCGCGAACGCGGGGCCGGGCGACGCCGTCGTGTTCGACGAGTCGGCCAAGCCGTCCCAGCGCCCCCGCCTGGCGATGCGCACCTACCCGGACGGCTTCCGCGGCCTCAAGGATGTGACGCTCCACGTGCCGTACGACCGCAACACCTGGTGGGCGGACCGCGCCTACTCGGTGGACCAGGCGGCGAAGCGCGGCCGGTTCGACGGCGTCGAACGGGTGTGGCTGATCGAGGTGGACGTCGAAGGCGTCGAAGACACGTGGGGGCTGGGCGAGCTGGAGTCGCTCGGCTTCGCAGAGACCGGACGCCGGATCGAGACGCACCGGAGCGCGATCATCGAGCTGACCCGGTAGCGCCCGCTCCGCCGTCCTCCTCCGCGGCAGCGCGAACGCGCGCGTGCCACTCCTCCCAGAACAGCCTCCACCCGGCGGCATCCGCGGCGTCCGAAGGCGCGGCCCGGGGCACGGAGCGGGAGTACACCGCCTCCACCTGCCCCACGAACGCGAGGACCGCCTCACGCCAGCGCGAACGGGTCAGTGCGGCCGTGCGGCCCTCGCGGGCGAGGGTGACCGTCTCGCCGTCCGTCGTCACCGACACGTCCACACCGGAGGGGCAGCCGAGGACGACGCAGCGGCCGGCGCTCTCGAACACGGTGTGTCCACAGCAGGGGAAGAGGAAGTTCCCGTCGGTGAGAGCATCTCCGGCACGGTGATCATCGCCGAGGGTGCGCAGCAGATACAGCCCCGCGGCCGACAGCGTGAACTCGCCATCGGACGGGTCCACGAGCGTCTGGTCCCCGACCGTCAACGACACCGTGCCGTGGGCGCACTGGTCGGAGCCGTCGTCCGGCCGGCCCGGGAGCCAGCCCGCCTCCACCGCCCGCAGTTCCCCCATCGCCCGCATCTCCTCCATCGACCTAGGCCGCGTCGACCGGCTGGATGAGCTGCGGCCCGTCGTCGGACGTCTTGAACGGCGCGACCTGGTCGAAGTGCAGCGTCTCCGCCTCGGCGACCCCCGCACGGACCGCTTCGTCGACGAGCGCCTGGTCGCCGACGATCGACGGGTCGATCCAGTGCTGCCACATCTCCTCGGGGAGGATGACGGGGTTGCGGTCGTGGATGTCGGCGAGCGTCTGCACGGCGTCCGACGTCAAGATCGTGGCCGTCAGCACCCAGCGGTCGGGGTCGTCGTCGGCCTTGCTGTGGTCGCGCCACCAGGAGTACAGCCCGGCGAAGCCCATCAGGCGGCCTTCCGGGTAGCGGATGAAGAACGGAGTCTTGCTGCCCTTCGGCCCCTGCCACTCGTAGTAGCCGCGCGCCAGGACGATCGCGCGGTGCGACTGCACCGGCTTCTTCCATGTCGACTTCTCGGCGATCTCCTCCGCCCGGGCGTTGAAGGTCGGGAACTTGAGCTTCAGGGTGTCGGACCAGGAGGGCACGAGCGACCAGTGGGCGCGCTCGAACCGCAACTCCCGGGTCTTCGGGGAGTCGATGAGGACGGGGATGTCGTCGGTCGGCGCGATGTTGTAGTCGGCCTCCCAGTTCGCCGTCCACTCCTCGGGCCGGCGACCGGTCGCCTCCACGAATTCCGTGATCTCGGCGTTGACCTTGTCGTCCATCGCGAACCTGCCGCACATGCCGCCAGCTTAGGCGCGACGACCGACATGTGACCCGAAAGGATGTTCGCCGACCGAAGTTGAGGAATTTTCACCCCCAAAAGCGGGTGACGCGAAGCTGAGAAAACGATGTATTCTCACTTTTGTGGATAGGTGAGGAACAGTCACTTAACGGTACCCGAACTCCGATCGTCCACACCACCCGAAGATGCACCAACCCGACCCGCAGGTGACAAACGTGTACCCGATTTCGCCACGCCGAGCGCTTCCCGCACTCAACCCCATCCGAACGGGGAGCGCTCGGCGCGCGCGATTCCACGACCGTCACCCCCTGAGCGGAGTCGGCGGCGGTGAAGCCGTTCGAGACCACGGTTTCCCCCCAGCCGCCGTCGGCTCCCCGGTGGGCCGTCTCGTGGAGGTCCTGGCATGACTGTCATCCGCCCGCGCCTCCACGCGCCGGTCGCCCCCAGCGCGCTGCGCGGACTGAGCTCCGAGCGCAACTGGGCCCGCCTCTACCGCTACCGTCTGCTCGCCACCGACACGGCCATCATCCTGGTCGCCACGATCGGCGCGGTCTTCGTGCGCTTCGGCTTCGACGACGCGGCGGCGCCGACGTCGGTGTTCCACATCGACTACCTCTACCTGTCGCTGATGATCGCCGCGACCTGGCTCTTCACGCTCTCCGTCTACCACACGCGCGACGCGCGGGTCGTCGGGCTCGGCGTCGCCGAATACCGCCGCGTCGTCTCCGCGACCGCGACGACCTTCGGCCTGCTGGCCATCCTCTTCCTCGTCGCCAAGGTCGACATCGCGCGCGGCTACTTCATCGTCGCGCTGCCAGCCGGCCTCGCCGGCGTCCTGTTCTCGCGCTGGCTGTGGCGCCACTGGCTCATCCGCCAGCGCATCTTCGACCACTACCTCTCGCGTGCGCTCGTGGTCGGGCGCTTCGACGACGTCGACTACGTCGTCCGCCAGATCCACCAGAAGTCGGGAGCGGCCTACAACGTCGTGGGTGCCGCTCTCGACACAGGAAAGCGCAAGGGGGCGAAGAAGGACGCCGAGATGCGGCGCCGGATCGCCGGCCCCGAGCGTGAGGTACCGATCGTCTCCGACCTGTCGGGGGTCGCCGACGCTGCGGCGCGGCTGGGCGCGGACACGGTGATCGTGGCCGGCCGCGCCCTCAGTGGCGGGGACTTCGTCCGCAAGCTGGCGTGGAAGCTGGAGGGCACGGCGACCGAGCTGGTGCTCGCCTCGCCGCTCACCGATGTCGCGGGTCCGCGCATCCACTTCCGTCCTGTCGAGGGCCTTCCGCTCATCCACGTGGAGATCCCGCAGTTCGAGGGCGGCAAGCACGTGCTGAAGCGCGCCTTCGACTTCTTCGCCTCCGGCCTCGCACTGCTGCTGCTCTCGCCGCTCTTCCTGGCGATCGCCCTGCTGGTGAAGCTCGACGACAACGGGCCGGTCATCTTCGCGCAGGAGCGCGTCGGCCGCAACGGCGAGCGCTTCAAGATGTTCAAGTTCCGCTCCATGGTCGTCGACGCCGAGGCCCGCCTCGCCGCCCTGCAGGAGAAGAACGACGGCCAGGGACTGCTCTTCAAGATGAAGAACGACCCCCGCGTGACCCGCGTCGGCCACTACCTGCGCAAGTTCTCTCTCGACGAGCTTCCGCAGCTGGTCAACGTGTTCCTCGGCGACATGAGCCTGGTGGGCCCGCGCCCGCCGCTGCCCGCCGAAGTCGAGGGCTACGAGAACCACGTCCACCGCCGCCTCTACATCAAGCCGGGACTCACCGGGATGTGGCAGGTGAACGGTCGATCCGATCTCTCCTGGGAGGAGAGCGTCCGCCTGGACCTCTACTACGTGGAGAACTGGTCGCTGACCGGCGACCTCGTCATCATGTGGCGCACCGTGAAGGTGCTGACACATCCCGTGGGGGCGTACTGATGCGCCCCCGCACCCAACCTCCTCGCTCCCTCCCCCGACCGAAAGACACCGAGGTTGTCATGAGCACAACACAACGCCCACGCTCTCGCTCACTGGGCATCCTGACCGCCGTCCTCACGGCGATCGGCCTGGTCTTCGGCGGACTCGCCATCGCGCAGCCCGCCGCAGCGGACACGGCCCCACCCGACCCGACGAACCCGGCGACGCCGATCACCGTCAGCGACGACGTGCTCCCGACGCCGCAGATCAACGGCGTCGCATGGGCGCAGACGGTCGTCGGCAACACGGTCTACGTCGCGGGCAAGTTCACCTCCGCCCGTCCGGCAGGGTCGCCGGCCGGGACGAACGAGGTTCCCCGCAACAACCTCCTCGCGTACGACATCACGACGGGCGCGCTCCTCCCCTTCGCGCCGAACCTGAACGCGCAGGCGCTGGGCATCACCGCATCGCCTGACGGCAGCCGGATCTACGTGGTGGGCGACTTCACCTCGATCGACGGCAAGGGCTACTACCGCCTGGCCGCGTTCTCCACCGCGACGAACACGATCATCAGCGCGTTCAAGCCGATCATGGAGTCGCAGACGCGCGCTGTCGCCGCATCCAACACGGTGGTCTACACCGGCGGCGACGCATCCACCATCAACGGCGTCGCCCGTGCGTACGTCGGAGCGGTGAGCGCCACCGACGGATCCACCCTCAACTGGCAGGCCAACGCGGACGCCCCGGTGGATGCGCTGACGCTGACCAAGGACGGCTCCAAGCTGATCGTCGGCGGCCGCTTCCAGAACATCGGCGGCGTCGCCAACTACGGCCTCGCCGCGGTGGACGCCAGCACCGCCGCCATCCTCCCGTTCGCTGCGAACCAGACGGTGCGCAACGCGGGAACCCAGGCGAGCATCACCGCCCTCTACGCGACCAGTGACCGGATCTACGGCTCCGGTTACGTCTTCGGCCAGGGCGGCAACCTCGAGGGCAGCTTCTCGGCCGACCCGAACACCGGGTCGATCAACTGGGTCGAGGACTGCCACGGCGACACGTACTCGATCTACCCGCAGGGCGACAACGGTCCGCTCTACGTCGCCGGCCACCCGCACTACTGCGGCAACATCGGCGGCTTCCCGCAGACCAGCCCGCAGTGGACGTTCTACAACTCGATCGCGTTCAGCAAGGCCGCGACCGGGACGATCACCGCTGACCCGTACGGCTACTACAACTGGGCCGGCACGCCGTCCCCGTCGCTGCTCGACTGGTTCCCGAAGTGGACCGTCGGCACCTTCACCGGTCAGAGCCAGGCCACCTGGAGCGTCTCGGGCAACAGCAAGTACGTCGTCTACGGCGGCGAGTTCCCGACCGTGAACGGCATCGCGCAGCAGGGCCTCGCCCGCTTCGCCGTCCCGTCGTCCGCACCGAACAAGGTCGGCCCGCAGGGCATCCCGCTCACGCCGACGGCAGCTTCGTTCAACGCAGGCGAGGTGCGCGTCAGCTTCGCCGCCACCTACGACATGGACAACGGCTACCTGACGTACAAGGTCTACCGTGACGCGGGCACCACGCCCGTCTACCAGACGACCGTCCGCTCGAACTTCTACACGCGGCCGATGATCGGATTCACCGACAAGGGCCTCACGCCCGGCAGTCACCCGATCTACCACGTGAAGGTCTACGACCCGTTCAACAACACCACATCGCGTGACACCAACGCGATCACGGTCGCGGCCACCAACAGCGGCGGACCCTACGCCGACTCGGTGACGCAGGCGGGCGCCTCCGCCTACTGGCCGCTGGATGAGGCGAGCGGCACCACCGCGTTCGACCACATCGGCTTCAACGACCTGCAGGAGACCGCGATCACCCAGGGCGCCGCTGGACCGATCTCCGGAGTCACGGCGAGCACGTTCAACGGCAGCACCAGCCTGGCCGTGACGCCCACCGCGATCACCGGACCGGACACGTTCACCGTCTCGGCCTGGTTCAACACCACGTCCACCAGCGGCGGCAAGATCATCGGGTTCGGCAACGCCAACACGGGCACCTCCGGCAGCTACGACCGTCACGTCTACATGGACAACAGCGGGCGCATCTACTTCGGTGTCTACCCGGGATCGGTCCAGACGCTGAACAGTGCCGCCGGCCTCAACGACGGGCAGTGGCACCAGGTGACCGCCTCCCTCGGCGCCAACGGCATGCGGCTGTACATCGACGGCAAGCTGGCCGGCTCCCGCACCGACGTGACCAGCGGCCAGGGCTACACCGGCTACTGGCGAGTCGGCGGAGACAACATCGGCGGTTGGCCCGGCCAGCCGGCGAGCAACTTCTTCGCCGGCAGCATCGGGCAGGTCGCGATCTACCCGACCGTGCTGGACCGCACCACCGTGGTGAACCAGTACGTCGCCTCCGGACGCCCGTCGCCCCTGGCGCCGGCCCCGGCCGACGCCTACGGCGCCGCGGTGTACAACGGCAACCCCGACATCTTCTGGCGTCTCGACGAGACCAGCGGATCGACGGCCAACAGCGCCGACGCGTACACGAACAACGGCACGTACTCCGGCACGGCCACCACGAAGAACCAGACCGGCGTCCTCCCGGGCACCGCGGACAAGGCGGTGAAGTTCAACACCAATATCAACGGTTCGAACGGCGGCATCGTCACCAGCAACCAGCAGTTCGCGAACCCCACCACCTACACCGAGGAGATCTGGTTCAAGACCAGCACCACCAAGGGCGGCAAGCTGATCGGCTTCGGCGACGCCAAGACCGGTCTGTCGGGCAACTACGACCGTCACGTCTACATGCAGAACGACGGACGGATCGTGTTCGGCACCTGGACCGGGCAGGCGAACACCATCACCTCGCCCAATCCGCTGAACAACAACCAGTGGCACCAGGCGGTCGCCTCGCAGGGCGCCGACGGCATGAAGCTGTACGTCGACGGCCAGCTCGTCGGCACCAACCCGGCGACCGGAGCGCAGGCCTACAACGGCTACTGGCGCATCGGCGGCGACAACACCTGGGGCTCCGCCGGCCCGTACTTCAACGGAACGCTCGATGAGGCCGCGGTGTACTCCACGGTCCTGTCGGCTCAGGATGTGGCCAACCACTACAGCCTGGCCACGACCGGCACCCTGCCGAACCAGACCCCGGTGGCCTCGTTCACCCAGAGCACCTCGGTGCTGACGGTGAATGTGGATGCGTCGGCGTCGTCCGACCCGGACGGCACCATCGCCTCCTACGCCTGGGACTTCGGTGACGGCTCGACCGGCACGGGAGCGACCGCGTCGCACACCTACAGCGGCACCGGCGTCTACGCCGTGACCCTCACGGTGACCGACAACCAGGGCGCGACCAACGCGACGACGCAGAACGTCGGCGTCACCGCACCGCCGCCGAACCAGCCCCCGGTGGCCGCATTCACCTCGAACGCGACCTTCCTGGACGCCTCGTTCGACGCATCCGGCTCGTCCGACCCGGACGGCACCATCGCCTCCTACGCCTGGGACTTCGGAGACGGAGCGACGGGGACCGGCGCGACCGCGACCCACAGCTACGCCGCCGCGGGCACGTTCACGGTGAAGCTGACGGTGACGGACGACAAGGGAACGCCGACGAGCGTCCAGCACGACATCACCGTGCAGGCTCCGCCGCCGAACCAGCCGCCCGCGGCCGCGTTCACCTCGTCGGTGACCAACCTGTCGGCAGCGTTCGACGGCTCGGGCTCGACCGACGCGGATGGCACCATCGCCTCCTACGCCTGGGACTTCGGTGACGGAGCGACGGCGACCGGAGCGACCACCACCCACGCCTACGCAACGGCCGGCACGTTCACCGTGACCCTGACGGTGACGGACGACAAGGGAGCGACCAACCAGGTCCAGCACCAGGTCACCACCACCGTCCCGCCGAACCAGCTGCCGACCGCCTCCTTCACGGCGACGGCCAGCAACCTGCAGGTGTCGGTGAACGGCAGCGCATCGGCCGACCCGGACGGCACCATCGCCTCGTACGCCTGGGCGTACGGTGACGGGGCCACCGGGACCGGAGCCACCGACAGCCACACCTACGCGGCGGCCGGCACCTACACGATCACGCTGACGGTGACGGACAACCGCGGAGGGACAGCCACGGCCACCAAGACCGTGACGGCCACCGCGCCGGCGCCCAACGCGATCGCTCAGGACGGCTTCGAGCGGACGACGGCCAACGGATGGGGCACCGCCGACATCGGCGGGGCGTGGACGCTCTCGGGCGGCGCGACCAGCTTCAACACCACCAACGGCCTCGGCCAGCAGGTGGCGGCGGCCGGGTCCACCAAGACGGCCCTGCTCAACGCGGTCACCTCGACCCGGTCGGATGTCACGGTCACCATCTCCGCAGACAAGGCGGCGACCGGCGGCGGCATCTACTACTCGGCGATCGGCCGCATGGTCGGATCGACGGACTACGAGGGCCGCGTCTGGGTGAAGGCGGGAGGCGCCGTGCAGCTCCAGCTGCTGCAGGGCTCCACCACCCTCCAGGCCGCGAACATCACCGGGCTGACCGCTCTCGCGGGTGACCAGCTCAAGGTGCGGGTCCAGGTGTTCGGCACCTCGCCGACCACCATCCGCGCCAAGGTGTGGGCCGCAGGCGGCACCGAGCCCGCGAACTGGATGCTCAGCACCACCGACACGACCGCCGCCCTCCAGGTGGCCGGTACGACCGGGCTGCGCACCTACATCTCGGGCACCGCGACCGACATCCCCGTCACCACCCGGTTCGACAACTTCGCGGTGGTTCCGGTCCCGTGAGCGCAGCGAGCAGAGCTCGCCGCACCATCCTCGTGGCGCACCCCGGTTCGGAGCTTTACGGCTCCGACCGGGTGCTCCTCGAGTCCGTGAGCGGGCTGGTCGACGACGGCTGGGACGTGGTGGTGGCGGTCCCCGGTGACGGCCCTCTCGTCTCCGAACTGCGGCGGAGGGGCGCACGGGTGGAGCTGTGCGCGTCGCCCGTCCTCCGCAAGAGCGTCCTGCGGCCGCGGGGCTTCCTCCGCTTCGCCGCGACGACGGCCCGAGGCATCCGGTCCGGCTCCGCGCTGCTGCGCCGTGAGCGGCCGGCGGCCGTGTACGTGAACACGGTCACCATCCCGCTGTGGATCGGGCTCGCCCGACTGGCCCGTGTGCCGGTCGTCGCGCACGTCCACGAGGGCGAGGCCACCGCATCCCGCCTGGTGAAGCGCGTCCTCTCGGCGCCGCTGCTGCTGGCGGGGAGCGTCATCGCCAACAGCCGCTTCAGCGTCGGCGTGCTCGAGAGCGCCTTCCCGGCTCTCGGGCGCCGCACCCACATCGTCTACAACGCCGTGCCGGGTCCGGAGACCCGCAGCCCGGCCCGCCCGGAGCTCGACGGCGACCTCCGGGTCACCTACATCGGGCGTCTCTCGCCCCGCAAGGGCGTCGACGTCGCCATCGACGCGATCGCCGAGCTCGACGCCCGCGGGATCCCCGCCCGCCTCGACCTCGTCGGCGCCGTCTTCCCCGGCTACGAGTGGTACGAGCGCGACCTGCGCGACAAGGTGGAGGCCAAGCGCCTCCAGTCGCGCGTCTCCTTCCGCGGCTTTCAGCCGTCCGTCTGGGACTTCCTGAGCACGGGTGACGTCGTCCTCGTGCCGTCGGTCGCCGACGAGCCGTTCGGCAACACGGCGGTCGAGGGCATCCTCAGCGGACGTCCGGTGATCGCCAGCGCGACCAGCGGGCTCCTGGAGGCGACCGACGGTTACCGCACCACGGTCACCGTCGAGCCGGGCGACGCGACGTCGCTGGCCGACGCGCTCGAGCGCACCATCGCCGAGTGGGAGGCGTCGGCGCCGCTCCTCGACGACGACGCCGAGACCGCACGGCGCAAGCACAGCCCGGAGTCGTACCGCCGGCGCATCGCGGAGCTCGTCCGGGCCGTCGCCCGCCACTGATCACGCGTCGCGCCGATCAGGCGTAGCGCCGATCAGGCGTAGCGCCGATCAGGCGTAGCGCCGATCAGGCGTAGCGCCGATCAGGCGTAGCGCCGATCAGGCACTCGGCCTATCAGGCGCTCGGCCGATCAGCCGCGACCGGCAGGGAGCGCATCCGGCTCCGGCTGCGGCACACGCGTCGGCCGGCCGAGCACGAGCGGCCTGCTGGCATCCGGCGCGAGCTGCGTGGTGGCCGCCAGGCCCGCGACGAACCAGACGAAGATCGAGTACTGCGTGATCAGCGCGACCGTCGCGAACGCGGGGATCTGCGCCACGAGGGCGATCGTCGCCGGCGACGCCTTCCCCCGCAGGACGAGCAGGATGCCGAAGGCGAGTGCGACGGCGATCGCGATCAGCACGATGATCCCGTTCGTCAGCCCGGTCAGGATGAGCTGGCTGTCGATCGAGCGGAAGTTGCCGAAGTAGAGGGAGCCGGCCGAGTTCTTCTGCGCCGAGCCCGCGACGCCCACGAGGTTCATCGTCCCGAACAGGGAGACGAGGTCACCGCGGTAGTCCGCGCTGTCGGACGCCTCGGCACCGGCGTCGTCGAACACGGCCGAGACCAGCGGGAACACCACGGCGGAGGCCACGACCACGATCGTGGTGATGGCGATGCGCGCGCGACGCGAGATCGCATCCCGCATGAAGAGCACCGAGAGGGCGACGCCGAGCAGCGCGCAGATCATGCCGATCCGGCTGAACGTGTACACGGTCGCGACGAGCATCGTCAGCACCATCAGGCCACGGACCCAGAGGCGGAACGGAGCGGCCAGGGTGATCGGGACGGCCATCGCGAGGCTCGCTCCCAGCGCGATGCTGTGCCCGAAGGCGCCCTCCGCCCGCGGCACGCCGCCGCGCTCCTGGATGGTGCCCCAGATCGAGTACAGCGAGTTGCCGGACTTGATCAGCACGAACGGGTTCCAGTGCGTCAGCCCCTCGATGATGGCGAGGACCGCGACGATCGTGAAGCAGACGGCGATGGCGCCGTGGACCCAGGCCGGGTCGACGCGCAGCGGGGCGACGCGGCCCACGATGTAGCCTGCGACGAAGTAGGTGACCACGATGATCGCGGCGCCGAGGGCGATTCCCGCATTCCCGGCGAGGATGGAGGCGAGCGCCGCCACGACCACGAGCGTCATCAGCGCATCCATCCAGCTCAGCCGGAAGCGGCGGACGGGGAGAAGAGCGGCGACCACCAGCAGGGCGGCCGCGGTCGCGGGCGGCAGGTAGTAGTTGCCGTTGAAGCCGATGCCGAACCCGAGCCAGATCGGCACGAAGCACAGCACGACGATCCAGGTGGCGACCGCCAGGCGCGGCGCGCGGCGCAGCACGAGGAAGCCGAGCACGGCGACACCCAGCGCGACGGCCAGCAGGAGCAGCCGGTCGACGAGCGCGCCGCTGAGGAAGCTCATGGGTCAGGAGGCGCTGTGACTGCGCGCCGCGTCCGAGGGGGAATCGGGCGCGGCGGCGTTCTCGGCCGGCGCGCTCTCCGCCGCCTTGCCCTTCGCGGGGCGCTTCGCCGCGCTTCCGGCCTCCGCCGTGTCGGCAGACTCCGGTGCAGCTCCGCCACGACGACCCGGCAGGCCGAGACGGCGCGGCGGCTGCTCCGCCATGTAGTACGCGTTGCGCTCCTTGCCCGCCGCGACGCGGTTCAGCACGATGCCGAGCACGGCCGCACCCGACTTCTGCAGGGAGTCGACGGTCTGCGCGAGTTGCTGCTTGCGCACCCGCGTGCGGTCGACGACCACGAGGGCGCCGTCCACCTGGCGGGCGAGGATGGATGCGTCGGCGACCGATCCGAGGGGCGCGGTGTCGATGACGATCACGTCGTAGCGGGCGCGGAGGCGCTCCAGCAGGTCGCTCATGGCCCGCGACGAGAGCAGCTCACTCGGGTTCGGCGGGATGGGACCGGCGGCGAGCACATCCAGGTCGCCCGCGCCCCAGCGTTGCACCACGTCCTCGAAGTCGGCGCGGCCGGCGAGAACGGACGTCAGTCCGGCGTTGCCCGACAGGGAGGTGTACCCGGCGATGGCGGGACGACGCAGGTCGGCGTCGATCAGCAGGACGCGCTGGCCCGTCTCGGAGAGCGCGAGCGCCAGGTTGGACGAGATCAGCGACTTGCCCTCGGACGGGATCGACGACGTGATCACGAAAGATCGGGTCGGCGAGCCGAGCGTGACGAACTCGAGGTTCGAGCGCAGCTGCCGATAGGCCTCCGCCGCGTTGGAGAGCGGCGCCGAGACGAGCACGGGGACGCCGTCCTTGTTCCGTTCGCGCTGGATCGACCCGACGAGGGGCGCCTTCGCGACCTCCGTCGCGGTCTCGGCGTTGTGGACGCCCGTGTCGAAGGTGGCGCGCAGCACCACGATGAGAGCGCCGGCGATGAGCCCGAGCAGCAGGCCGGAGAGCACGTTCAGCCGCGTGTTCGGCGACGACGCGAACTTCGGGACGGCCGCGTGCTCGATCACGCGGACGGAGACCGTCGCCGCGCCCTGCGCCGTCTTCGGCGCGATCTGCTCGACCGTGCTCGACAGGCTGGCCGCCACCGCGTTCGCGATGTCCGCCGCCTGGCGCGGGCTCGTGTCGGTCACCGACAGCTCGAGGATGACCGTGTTCTGCGGTGTGCTCACCGAGATCGAGTCGGCGAGCTGGCTCGGCGTGATGGAGAGGTCGAGCTGGTCGACGACCGGCGTGAGCACGACGGGCGACTCGGCCAGCTGGGCGAACGACAGCATCTGGTTCTGCGTGTACGTGGACCCCTGGCTCAGGTCGTTCGCGGACCCGCCGAAGTTGAGCGAGAAGTACAGTCCGGAGGTCGCGGTGTAGCTCTTGACCGCCAGTTGCGACAGGCCGAAGCCCAGCAGCGCTCCCGCGATCGTCGCGATGACGACGACGTACCAGAATCGCCGGAACGCCTGCGCGTACTGCTTGGAGCTCATCGATTCTCCCCCTCGGTCACCCGGTCCTCCGCCGCCCTCACTGGAACACCACGAGCTGGGCGCCCGCCTGGTCGCTCAGGGTCACGGTGACCGCTTTGTCGTCGTCCGCCGGCACCGTGAAGACGTACACCGCCGTCGCGGATGCTCCGGGCTGGAGGGATCCGGTGAAGGGCTTGGCGGCGGAGTCGCCGGCGACCGGTGCTGCGGGCGTCGCACTCGAACCGTAGTAGGCGTTGACGGTCGCCGTCGAGAGGGGGAATGCGCCGCCCGTCCCGTTGGTCAGGCGCAGGGTCACCTTCACGGCCGGCCCGCTGACCTCGCCGGGGCGGGTGGCGGTCGCCGTGTAGGACTCGACGAAGACGACGTTCGCGGTCAGACCGGACGGGGTCTTCACATCCTGCTTGACCTCGGCGGTCTGGGCGACGACGCCGCCGAAGCGCGCATCCATCTCGCCCTTCTTCGCCGGGGAGGCCGTCGCCGGCGACCCCTTCGGTGCGTCGGACGGCGTGGAGGTGGACGGCGCGGAGTCCGCGCTGTCCGTTGGCCGCGGCAGCTGCGTCGCCGCCGGCTTGAGCGCGTCCGGCACCGGTCCGCCCGCGGGCCGCGAGAACGAGTACACGGAGGCGATCACGATCGCGGCCACGATGGCGAGGCCGCCGACAGCGGCGAGCGCGACCATCCCGATGCGCTTGCGCGTCCAGCGGCCCTTCTGCTCCGGCGTGTGGTCGTCCGGCGTCTGGTTCTCCGGGGTCTGGTCGTCCGGCGTGGTCAGCGGGGTGGTGTTGTCGTCCGACGTCATGGCCGGCCTCCTTCGGAACGGAGCTCGCGGAACCAGGTGACGGCTGCGGCGAACAGGAAGAGCGTCGTCGCGAGGACGATGAGGGTGTAGAGCACGAGGAAGCCGGGAACCCAGCCGAGCAGGACGAACGAGAGGCAGAGCACCCCGTAGTCCATGGGGAGGACGAGCACTGCGCGCATCCAGGACGGACGGCCGGGCGCATCGGCGGCCAGGGAGACCCGGCCGTGCTGGCGCCGCAGCTGCTCGGTGAGGATCATCCCGAAGAAGAGGACGGAGGAGATCACCGCGGAGAACAGGGGGACGAGGAGCCAGGCGACCGGGACCGCGTCGTGCAGGTAGAGCCCGAGGCCGAGCGCCAGTGGCATGCTGACCACCTTCGTGGCGTCGACCATGTGGTCGAGCCACTCGCCCGCGGGGCTGCTGCGCCCGGTCAGCCGGGAGAGCTGGCCGTCCGCGCTGTCGAAGGCGTAGCCGATGAGGAGCATGAGCGCGACGCCGATGCCCAGCAGCCAGGACGGCGGGAACACGACGAGCAGGATGAGGGCGGCGAACGTCCACGCGGCGCTGATCGCGGTGACGCCGTTCGGGGTGAGGCCGGCGCGGTACGCCCAGGCCGTCAGGTACCGGCCGAGCCGGCGGTTGACGAACCGGGAGTAGGCGGGAGCGCTGCGGGCGGCCGGCTTCTGCGCGGCGGCGAGCCGGCGGAGGACGGAGCCGTAGGTCTCGCGGGTCGTCGAGCCGTCGAGCGTTCCGCCGGTCACGACTCCACCGCCTCGCCGGTGAGGCGCGGGGCGGACCCGACGCGCTGGACGGTGAGCGGCCGCCTCGCGCGCACCTGCACGCGGTCGGCGAGGTCGCGGCAGAGGAGTTCGTACTTGTCGGCCACGTCGTCCCAGTCGTATCCGGCGGCGCGGGCGCGGGTGGCCGCTCGGCGTCCGGGGTGCCCATCGGGGTCGCCCTCCGCCGCCTCGACGACGCGGGCGACATCCCCCTCGGTGGTGAAGTACGCGCCGCTGTCGCCGAGCACCTCGCGGTTGAAGACGACATCGTAGGCGAGCGTCGGGGCTCCGGCGCCGATCGCGCGGAGCAGCGACGGGTTCGTCCCGCCGACCGAGTGGCCGTGCAGGTAGCTGAAGGCGTTGGCGTAGAGCTGGTCGAGGAGGCGCTGGTCCCAGACCCCGCCGAGGAACCGCACGCGGTCGTCCGCGAGCTCGTGGACCCGGGCCGTGTAGGCATCCGCGTAGGGGGCGGATCCGACGACGATCAGCGGGAGCCGGGCGCCGCTGCGGCGATACCCGTCGACGATGGTGTGGACGTGGTTCTCCGGCTCGAAGCGGGCCACCAGCAGGTGGTATCCCTGCGGCTCCAGTCCGAGGCCCGCCAGCAGGTCGGACTCGTCGGCCACGCGGGGAGCGCCGTAGGCGATCAGCCGGGTCGGCGTGTGGAACTCGTCGCGGTAGTAGTCCGCGATGCCCTGCGCGTCGGCGATGAGCCCGTCGGACCAGCGGACGGCCGCGGATTCGGCGAGGCGGTAGTAGCGGCGGCCCGTCCCCTTCCACTTGTCGCGCTTCCACTCGAGGCCGTCGACATGGGTGGCGACCGGGATGCGCGCGGCGCGGATCAGCGGGAGGTATGGCGAGTTGGCCGCGTTGAAGACCAAGGCGACGTCCGTGCGGTGGCGGAGAAGGTGGGCGACCGAGAGGCCGGTGTGGCTCAGCGTCTCGAGCGAGCGGCGGTGCATCGCGCCTTTGTGGACAAGCTCCATCCCGCGGTACTCGGCGGGGCGCTCTCCGTCGGCCGGGCGGCAGTAGACGACGACGCGGTGACCGCGCTCCGCCAGCCGGGAGCCGACCTCCTCGACGGCGGTCTCGAAGCCGCCGTACCGGGCGGGCACACCGCGTGTGCCGACCATGGCGATGCTGAGCGGTTCCCCTGATCGCCTCGCCTTGCTCTGCATCGGCTTCTCTCGTTCTCGTCGGTCGGTACGGAGAAACCCGACGACGGAAGCGTCGACCGTGACGGGCGGGCGAGAATCCGCGTATCTCGGTCTTCGGTGTGCACCAGGGTCGGGTCTCTGTTGCTCTCACAGTCTATGACGAGAAATCCTCAATTGTTGCTCCCCTGTTCGGGGGACTTTCACCCGGAGCGTGTACCCCGGGAGGCCCGCAGACCGTCGCGCACGCCGCGGAACGCCGCCGCGAGCGGGGCCGCCGACCGCAGGAACTGGCGCCGCCCGCCCTGCAGCAGCACCTCGTAGGCGATCGGGATGCTGGCCCGCCGCCACCGCTTCACCGACGCCCCGTCGAGATTGCGTGCCGCGAAGACCAGCCGGTTCCGGATGTTGAAGTAGTAGTACGTCGTGGACTTCGCCTCGCCGCTCGTCGCGTGGCCGTCGCCCTGCGTCCCGCCCTCGGCGTGCACCGCCGTCGCAGCCTCCACGACCTCCACGCGGCCTCCCGCGCGTCGCGCGCGGTACGACAGCTCGACGTCCTCCCAATACAAGAAGTAGCCGTCGCCGAACCCGCCGATCCGGGTCCACAGCTCGGCGGTCACCAGCAGGCACGCGCCGCTCAGCCACTGCTCGGCGTCGTGGACGCCGAGGCGCTCGCGGTTGCGGGTCGCGGTGATCCGCCCGTCGCCGAGGTGCAGGTCGGAGCCGTCGAACCACACCGACCCGTCCGGCCGGAGCACGCGCGGCGCGAGCAGGACGAGCGGGTCGTCACCGGCCGCGCCGAGCAGAGCCGAGACGTCCGCCGGCTCGATCGTCGCATCCGGGTTCAGGAGCAGCAGGTGGGCGGCACCGGCGGCGATGGCGCGCTCCGCTGCCGCGTTCATCCCGAGCCCGAAGCCCAGGTTCTCCGCCGGCTCGAGCAGGTCCCATCCCTCCGCCGCGGAGAGCCGGCGCATGGCCGCGCGCTCCGCGTCGGAGGTGCGGTTGTCGACGACGAACGTGCGCGCGCCCTCCAGCCGACGGGTCAGCGGGGCGAGGTTCTCGGCGAGCAGTCCGGAGGAGCCGTAGCCGACGACGATCACGGCCAACCCCTCGAACGCCATCCTGCTCCCCTCCTGCCGGCCGCCCCCGTCCGGGCGCTGGCGTGAAGCCTATACCTGTGTGAGCATGGTGACTCCGCCACCCGATGCGAGGACCAGAACTCGATGACCGACCAGCGCCTGCCCGTGACGATCGCCGTTCCGACGTTCCATCGGCCCGAGGAACTGCGCGTGCTGCTGCCCCTGCTGAAGGCGCAGGCCGACGATCTGGATGCCGCGGGCACCACGACCACGGGCGTCCTGGTGGTCGATAACGACCCCGGTGCGAGCGGACGCACGGCGGCCGAGGAGGCCGGTGTCCGGTACGTCGTCGAGCCGCAGCCCGGCATCGCGGCCGCGCGCAACCGCGCCCTCGACGAGAGCACAGGGTCGCGGCTGCTCGCCTTCATCGACGACGACGAGCACCCCCACGCCGGCTGGTTGCGCGAGCTCGTCCGGGTGTGGCGCATCTCGGAGCCGGCTCTGGTCTCCGGCCGGGTCGTCGCGGAGTTCGAGCGACCGCCGGGACGGTGGATCGAGGAGGGCCGGTTCTTCGTGCGGCGCTCCCTGCCGACGGGCACGCCGCTCCACGTCGCCGCGGCCGGCAACCTCCTGCTCGACCTCGACCAGGTGCGCGAGAGCGGCGTGCGGTTCGCGCTCGACCTCGGCCTGAGCGGCGGGGAGGACACCCTGTTCAGCCGTCAGCTCGCCCACGCCGGCTACCGGATGGTGTGGTGCAACGAGTCGGTGATCACCGACCTGGTGCCGTCGGCGCGGATCAGCCGCCGCTGGGTGCTCCGACGGGCGTGGAGTCACGGCAACTCGACCGCTGTCGTCAGCGTGCGCCTGGCGAGCGGCGCGACCGGTCGCGCCGTCGCGCGGGTCCGCGCTGCGGTCGGCGGGGCTGCGCGTGTCGTACTCGGCGTGGCCAGGACGGCACTCGGCCTGCTCCTCCGCTCCCCCGGCCACCAGGCGCGCGGATCCCGCGCCGCCTACCGCGGTGCCGGGATGGTGTGGGCGGCGTTCGGCGGCGTCTACCAGGAGTACGCGCGGACGACGCAGGGCACTCCACTGTGAGCGTCCGCGACCGGGCGATCACCCTCGTCCGCCGCGCCGGCGCTCCGGTGGGGTCCGTCATGCGCGTCCGCACCGAGGAGCCGGTGGTCGTCGCGACGTTCGACGACGGCCCGTCGTTCCGCACCTCCACGGTGCTGTCCGCCCTCGCCGACGCGGGGGCCACGGCGACCTTCTTCGTGCTGCTGAGCCGCACCCGTCGCGATCCGGGCCTGCTCGACGACATCCTCGGCGGCGGCCACGAGCTCGCCCTGCACGGCCCCGACCACCGCCGCCTCACCACGCTGCCGCCCGACGCACTGGCCGGACGGATGCGCGACGCGCGCGCCGAGCTGGAGGACCTCGCCGGGCGCCCGATCCACTGGTTCCGGCCGCCGTACGGCGCGCAGAGTCTGCGCTCCTGGCGTGCCGTGAAGGCCGCGGGCATGGAGCCGGTGCTCTGGGGACCGACGCTGGCGGACTGGCGCGACGCCCCGCACGACGAGCGGCTCCGTCTGGCCCTGTCTGCAGAACGCGGCGCCATCATCCTCGGCCACGACGGGCACGCGGATGCGGTCGACGGCGTCGACGACGGGCCCGCCCCCACGGTCGACCACGCCACGCTGCTCCCCGAGGTCGTGGCCGGCTACGCGGCGCGCGGACTGCGACTCACCTCGCTCGGCGCAGCGGCCGCGAACGGCCGCCTGGTGCGAGAGGCTCGGTTCAGGAGCTGACCGTCTGCTCCCGGCTGCGGCGCCGACTCCGGCCGCCGCGCACGAGGTCGATCGCCCGGAGGTACGCGGTCGCGTGCTGCGGCCCCGCGTCCGCCCACGAACGCGCGCTCAGGTCGGGCCGGCCCTCGACGCCGCGGGCGTGCTCGGCGGCGTCGCGGATCACCTCCGGCGTGAGCTCGGCGTACCGGCTCACCCACGCGGGTCCGACCTCCTCGGCGAGCGCCGCCGTCGTCTCGTTGTCGGGCACGAGCACCGGACGATCGAGTGACAGCGCGGTGAGCACCCCTCCCGAGTTGTGCATGTCGCGATAGGGCAGCACGATCAGCTCGCTGCGTCCGACCAGGTCCGCCAGCTCGGAGTCCTGCAGGAAGCTCAGTTGCACCCGGACACGCTCGTCGCGGTCGGCGAGCGCGCGGATCGTCTCGGCGAGCTCCTCGGTGGACGGCTTGCCCGCGACGGTCAGCCGCAGGTCGTCTCCAGTGACCCGGGCGAAGACCTCCAGCAGCTGCTCGACCCCCTTGTAGCGGCGGATGAGCCCGAAGTAGCCCAGCCGACCGTGCTCGCGCGCCGGACGCGGATAGCGGCCGAACCACTCCCGGTAGTCGCCGTGCAGGATCGTCTCGTAGGCCGTGCCGTCCGGGAACGGTGTGGTGGGATTGAGCCGGATGCGCAGCGTCGTCCGCCGGTCGAACCAGCGGAGGATGGCGCGCTCGCGCCGGGAGATTCCGTCCGGCAGGTGCAGGTTGTGGACCGTCCGCACGATCGGCGTCCGCGTCACGCGGAGCTTGAGGATGAGCACGACGGTGAGCGCCTGGCGGACGAGCGCCTTCATCCGGCTCTGCCCTGAGACGAGGATCTCGGGCCAGTGCGCGTGGAACACGTCGTACCGGCCGAGCAGCGCGCGCCGCCACGAGAACGTGCGCACCTCGAGACCCGGCGTCGACGTGAGCGCGTCGCGCAGCATCACGATGTAGGGGTTGGTGGTGGGCCGCGGATCCGGGAAGGACTGCTGGACGACGATTCGCTCGGGCTCGGTCATGGTGCGATCCACCCTAGGGGCCGTTCCGCGGTCAGAGCCAGCGCCGACCCCCAAGACTGGGTGCATTTTTGAGAATATCTCGTTATTTTGCCTCCGCCTGTCTAGACTCGCTGAGCAGAGGCCCGACACCCGACTCGAGGGCCCCGACCAGACCCCGGAGCTGCCCGTGGCCAGCGAAGCGCCAACTCTTCACCACCAGCACGTCCGCCTGTACGACCAGGTGCGCAGCGTGCATCTCGAGCGCGCCCACGAACTCGACCCGGCGGCGATCGTGTACCGAGTGAAGCGCTACGACTTCGATCCTGAGCTCGCCTCCGGTATCGAGCTCGCGCAGGCCGGCAGCCTCGCGGCGGCACGGATGGCCCTCCGCAGCAGGATCACCCGGGTCGAGGTCGACGAGCCGCTCTACCTCGATTCCCTCCCCCGGACCGCCGCCGTGCTCGCCGCACTCGGAATCAAGCGCCTGTTCGGTGCACCACGCGCCGAAGTCGCCACCTACGCGATCGAGAACCTCGACCCCTTCGCCGCCCGCCCGCCTCGCCTCCGCAGCCGCCTGCGCCGCGCCGTCGAGCGGATGCTGAGCGCCTACGTCTGGCACCGTCTCGACACCGTCGTCTACGGGACGCCCGGCGCCCGCGACCTCTACGGCGAGACCTTCGCCCGCCGCCCCCGCCGCCAGCTGACGGTCGAAGCGCTCCCGAGCCCGTGCCGCTGCGACGCCGAGCGGACGGTCCAGCGCGACCCCGACGGCGTCGTCTTCCTCGGCGCCTTCTCTCCGCGCAAGGGCTTCGGCGACGTGCTCGCCGCCTGGCCGGCCATCCGCTCCCGGCGCCCGCTGGCGACGCTGACGCTGATCGGGTCGGGCGGGATGCTCGACGAGGCACGGGCCGCGGCCGACGCCGACCCCTCGATCCGGCTCCTCGTCGATCCGCCGAGGGACGTCATCCACACCGAACTGCTCCGCGCGCACGTCCTCGTGCTGCCGTCACGCCGGGTCGGCGACTGGCGTGAGCAGATCGGCCTTCCGCTGGTGGAAGCCCTCGCGCACGGTTGCGAGGTCGTCACCACGTCGGAGACCGGCATCGCCGAGTTCCTCATCGACGCCGGCCACATCGTCCTCCCGGGGGACGCCGACGCCGCGCGCATCGCCGACGGGGTGGATGCGGCGCTCGCCCGCCACCGCACGGCCGCCGACATCCGCTCCGCCCTTCCCGCCGTCGACGGCCGCATCGCCGCCGGTCGCGCCCTGTTCGAAGAGCAGGTGCCGGCATGACGACCGTGAAGCCGCAGCGCACCGGGATGGTGCGCGCTGTCGGGTCGACGGCGGTCATCAAAGTCGTCGTGATGGGCATCTCCGGGCTCATCGGCATCGTCAACAGCCGGCTCATCATCCAGAACTTCGGCACCGACGCCTACGCCCAGTACGGCCTGCTCGCGGCGCTTCCCGCCCTGCTGCCGTTCGCGGACCTCGGGATCGCGGCCGTCGTCATCAACGCGGTGGCCGGCTCCGACAAACCGGCGTCCGACCGTCTGGTCCGCAGCACGATCGTGACGGCCTTCCGCATCCTGCTGTGCTCCGCCGCCGCCATCGTCGGCGTGGGCCTCGTGATCTCGCTGCTCGGCTGGTGGCCGGCCATCCTCGGCGGTGCGCTGCTGCCGGACGGCGGGAGTCTCGCCGCGTTCCTGTGCCTCGGCACGTTCGCGCTGGTACTGCCGCTCACGGTCGGTTCGCGCGTGCTCGTCGGGCTCGGCCGCACCAGCACCCAGACCGCCAGCCAGGCCGTCGTCGCCCCGGCGATGTTCCTCGGGCTCGCGACCCTGGTGGCCCTGTCGGCTCCGGCGGGCAGCTTCCTCGCGGTTCTCTCGTACATCGCCAACGGCCTCGCATCGCTGATCTGCCTCCTGGTCGCAGCGCGGCTCATCCGTCCGCAGATCGGGAAGGCCCTCCGCGAGGTGCCGTTCCCCCGGCGCTACCCGGGCGTTCCTGCCATGGGCGTCGCGTGGCCGATGCTCGTGCAGATGGTCGCCCTCCCGATCGCCATGCAGACGGACCGCCTCCTGCTCAGCCACCTGACCACCGGCACCGAACTCGCGCAGTACAACCTCGCCTCCCAGCTGTTCGGCCTGGTCGTGCAGACCATCGCCGCCGCGGGCGTCGCACTCTGGCCGATCTATGCGCGGGCCCGGTCGGAGTCGCGCATCGAGTCGCCGATGAAGCCGACGATGTGGTTCCTCGCCGGCGGCCTCGGACTGGGACTCCTGCTCGCCGCGCTCTCGCCGCTGCTCACCCACTTCATCGCGGGCGACAGGTTCACCCTCGACCCGTGGCTGGTCGGCGGGTTCGTGGTCTTCGTCGCCCTGCAGGCCGCCAAATACCCGGCGGGCATGTACATGACCGACAAGCGCGGCCTCACCTTCCAGGTCTGGCCGATCGTCGCCAGCGTGCCCCTGAACCTCGTGCTCTCCTGGTGGCTGATCGGCGTCATCGGTGCCGGCGGACCGATCATCGGCTCCGCGATCAGCGTCCTGGTCTGCCAGGTGCTGCCCAACCTCTGGTACGTCACACACGACCTCGGCCGCCGTCGGGCGGAAGTGCCCGACGACGGCCGAGAGGACGTGCTCTAGAGGAACCCGCGCTGCGGGCGCCCCGCTGTTACCAGGCGCCGACGTGGACGGTGCCGGCCGGCTTCCCGATCAGCGACGCGATGTCGCCGGGGAGGGCCGTGGCCGCGCCGACCACCGACGCGATCAGCTGCGAGGGCGCGAGCGACGGTGCGTTCTCCGCGATCGTGCTGTGCGCCTCCTGCCCGGTCGCCGACGTGAATGCCGAGAACGTGGAGTACACGGCCGGGTCACCGGCGCCGCGGGACCAGATCACCGCCCACGACGGGGACGAAGCCGAGGCCCTGCGATACAGGTTGTAATCGCTGCTGATCTGCATCCGCTCGGCGGACAGCTGGTGCGAGTAGTCCTCGACGCACAGCAGGCAGTTGCCCGTCCCGCCGGAGATGACGTTGTTCCGGATGGTGACCGGCCCGGTGATCCAGGTCATGGTCGGGTCCGGGAACGCCTGGCGCGGGTCGTGACCGGCGTCCGACGCGTTGTTGCCCCGACGCGAGTCCTGCGTGATGTCGAGGTTGCGCGCGTTGTCGCTGAGCGTGTTGTTCCACACCTTGGCCGAGCTGATGTTGTTCAGCTTGATGCCGGCCGAGGTGTTCCGCGACGCGACGTTGTCCACCAGGGTCGCGGTCGACGAGATCTCCAGCGAGATGCCGTTGCCCGCGTTGCCGATGGCGTCGTTGTGCGCGATCGTCATGCCGTAGACCGACTCGTCGAGCCACAGCCCGGCCGCCTGGTTGCGCAGGAACGCGCTGTCACGGATGTCGATGATCCGCGATCGCGTGATCTTCACGCCTCCCGAGACCGGCGAGGTGTTGAAGTGCTCGGCGTTGTTGTCCGCGGCCAGCACGCCGTCGAGCGTCAGGTGGTCGGAGTAGTTCGCGTGGACACCGAGGAGGCCGTTCCGGGCCGCCGTGACGGAGCGCAGGGTGTTGCCGTCGCCGCCCAGCGAGACACCGGTGGTGGCGTTGTCGGTGAAGGAGACGTTCTCGAAGAGCGCTCCGCCCTTCCACGCGGTGACCGCACCCATGTCGGGGACCGAAGGCGCGTAGCGGCGCACCCCGACGCCCTTCAGGACGAAGCCGGCGGACTGGACGCTGATCGCCTTCTGCAGGTCGCTCGCGCGCACCTCCTGGCTGCCCGGGTTGGTTCCGAGCACGAGCGTCTTGCCCGCGGTGTCGTAGTAGAAGGTGCCCGGGCGGACCTGCGACCGGCTCGCGACCTGCTGCTGGGCGGCATTGCCGATCCAGACCTGGTCGGGGTGCGCGGCCATCGGGTACGACGGGTTCAGCCACTGCCAGCCCGGCGTGGAGCCGTCGCCGGCGCCGCGCGTGTAGGTGGGGCTGGAGTCGAAGACGTGGTTCCAGCCTCCGGCGACCCAGGTGGTGCCGCTCTGCGTCCAGCCCTTCACGACGGAGCTGCCGTCGAGGTAGGCGGCCTCCTTCGGGTACGACTGGATGGTCAGCTTCTTCGTCGCGGGCACGGTCAGCGACTCGTGGTAGCTGCCGGCTCGCAGGACGATCGTCGCGCCGTTCCCGGCGACGTCGATGGCGTGCTGCACAGTGCGGAACGGGCTGGATGCCGTCCCCGCTCCGGTGTCGGAGCCGTTCGGGGCCACGAGCAGGGCGCCGGCGGGAACCGCGTACGCGGTGCTGCCGATGGCGGCCGCGCCCGTCGGGAAGCGGGTGCCGGACGTGTCGATCGACGGGTCGCCGGTCGGAGCGGGCTGCGGCGGCGTCGGCGGGGTGACCGGCGGCGCGGGGTCGACCGGTGCGGTCGGCTCGCTCGGCTGGGGTGTCGGCGTCTGCGTCGGGGTCGGCGTCTGCGTCGGAGTGGTGGTCGGCGTCGGAGTCGGCGTCGGGGTCTCCTCCACCGGCTTCAGCGTCGACGCCGCGAGCGTGTCGAACGCGACAGGCTGAGCGGCGGTCGAGCCGGAGACGTACGACCAGGCGGCGAGGCTGCCCGCGGAGGTCAGTCGCTTCGCGCTGGAGTCGTCGGCGACGGACTGCCAGTCCGGCTTCGCCTGGCCCTCAGGCCAGGCGCGAGCCTGCAGGTGGACGGGGTTCGACCCGGTCGCCTGGAACTCGAGGTGCACCGATGCCCCGGCCTTGAGGCCGGTCGCGACCCGGATCTCCTTGCCGACCGTCGTCTGGTCGGCCGTGGAGCCGTTGATGCGGAGGATCGTGAGGGTGAGGGCGCCTGTGGCGTTCACCCGGATGTTGGCCTGATAGTACGAGCCGGCGGCGACGCGGGTCTGCACACCGGCGAAGATGCCGTTACCCCCGGAGGGGATGCGCGGGACGTCGATCGTCGCCGACGTCGTGACGTCACCGGCGGTGACCGACGGCAGGGTCGCCGTGAGCGACGAGCCGGGACGCGGCAGTGTCATGCTGCCGGCGTCGCCGGTCGCCGAGAAGGGCGTCGTGCCGGTGGTCCGGTAGGCGCCGCCGACCGGCGCGCTGCCCCATCCACCCGCTGTGACGCGAGAGAAGTCGTCGGAGACCAGCTGGCTGCCGACGACGTAGTTGGAGGGTGCAGCCGACGCCGTGATCGCCGGCAGGCCGAAGACGGCGATACCGGCGGTGGCGACCGTCGCCACAGCGGTGACGACGATGTTGCGGGTGAAGATGCGGGGAGCGGGGGACTTTTGGGTGTTGGTGAGGCGGTGTCTGGCCTTGCGGACCATGGACTGTCTTCCAATACTGATAGTTCGCGAACAGAAAAACACAGAGGTGAGACCAGGCCTTCTGCGCGGAGCTGACAAGAAGCTAGCACGTGCCCCTGCGAGTCCGCGAACCAAAACCGTTAAATCTATCGCGCGTCCCTGTCGACACGCTATGGCGATACACCCCCCCTTTCGGGTGGCCCAGCCAGGCGCTTCGCAGCCGTCGGCCCCTTCCCGGGCGTTTCCGGAAGAATGGCTGCATGCCCGGCTCCGACACCTTCCGCATCCTCACCGTCTGCACGGGGAACATCTGCCGCTCCCCCGCGATGGAGTTCCTGCTGGCTCAGGCGCTCGAGTCCGATCCGCGCTTCCACGTGCACTCCGCTGGGACGCACGCGGAGCGCGGCTGGCCGGTGAACCCGCCCATGGACCGCCTGCTGGAGGACCGCGGGATCGACGTCTCCGAGTTCGTCGCCCGGCAGGCGGATCGACAGCTGCTCGCCGGTTCCGACCTGGTGCTCACCGCGACGCAGCAACATCTCGCCTGGGTGACCGAGCACGAGCCGCGGATCGTGCGCCGCGCCTTCACCCTGACGGAGTTCGCCGACGCGATCGTCGGGGCGCCAGAGGGCTCGGACCTGCGCGAGCTCGTCGCGTGGGCGGCGGCACACCGTCCGGCGCTCCGCATCCGCTCGCTCGGCGCTCCCACCCGCCGGGGATACGACGAGGGCGACATCCTCGATCCGTACGGCCGGGGTGAGGCCGCGTATCAGGCGGCACTCGGCCAGATCGAGCCGCTGGTACAGCGCATCGCACCTGCGCTCCTGGAGGCCGCACAGACCGCCTGACACCCGCACAGGGCACATTCAGCGCACCCCGAGATCACTTGGTGACAAATCCTCACTAATCCGCCAGAATAGGTGAGGAAATCTCAAACCAAGGGGGGAAGCCCGTGACCCGACGCGTCGGCTACGCCGCAGGGGCGTTCGATCTGTTCCACATCGGACACCTGAACATCCTGAAACACGCCAAGAGCCAGTGCGACTACCTGATCGCGGGCGTCGTCTCCGACGAGATGCTGGAGCTCACCAAGGGCATCACCCCGGTCATCCCCCTCGCCGAGCGGCTGGAGATCGTCCAGAGCATCGACTACGTCGACGAGGCGGTCGCCGAGACCGTCCCCGACAAGCTCGACACCTGGCGCGAACTGCGGTTCGACGTGTTCTTCAAGGGCGACGACTGGCGCGGCACCGAGAAGGGGATGCGGCTCGAGCGCGAGTTCGCGGCCGTCGGCGTCGAGGTCGTGTACTTCCCGTACACGATGACCACGTCATCCACCCAGCTGCGGAAGGCGCTCGCGGTCCTAGCCGGCTGAGTCCCCGTCCTCGTCGGCGAAGCGGTCGGTCGCCTCGATCAGCGCATCCAGGATGCCCGGCTCGTCGAACGCGTGCCCGGCATCCGGGATCACCCGCAGGTCCGCCTCCGGGAGCGCACGATGCAGGTCCCACGCGGTCATCGGCGGCGTGCACACGTCGTAGCGGCCCTGCACGATCACGGTGGGGATCCCGGCGAGCTTCTCCGCATCCCGGATCAGCTGGCCCTCCTCGAACCAACCGCCGTTGACGAAGAAGTGGTTCTCGATGCGCGCGAACGCGACGGCATGCGTCGGCTCGGTGAACGCCTCGACGAGCTCCGGCCGCGGCAGCAGGGTGATCGTGGACGACTCCCAGCGCGACCACGCGACGGCGGCGGGCAGGTGCACGGCCGGGTCCGTGTCGAACAGCAGGCGGTTGTACGCACGCATCAGACGTGACCGCTCGCCCTCGGGGACGGGCTCCAGGAACCCCTCCCAGAGATCCGGGAACAGCGCGGACGCGCCGCCCTCGTAGAACCAGTCCAGCTCGTGCGCGCGCAGCGTGAAGATGCCGCGCAGCACGAGCTCGGTGACCCGCTCGGGATGCGTCTCCGCGTACGCCAGCGCCAGGGTGCTGCCCCACGAACCGCCGAACACCTGCCAACGGTCGACGCCGAGGTGCTCGCGCAGACGCTCGATGTCGTCCACCAGGTGCCAGGTCGTGTTGACGCTGAGGTCGGCCTCCGGCTCGCTGGCATGCGGGAGGCTGCGGCCGCACATTCGCTGATCGAACAGCACGATGCGGTAGCGCTCCGGATCGAACAGCCGTCGGTGGGCCGGCGTCGTGCCGCCGCCCGGGCCGCCGTGCAGGAACACGACCGGTTTCCCCTCGGGATTGCCGCTGACCTCCCAGTACAGCTGCTGGCCGTCGCCGACGTCCAGCATTCCGCTGTCGTACGGCTCGATCTCGGGGTACAGGCTCCGCATGGCTTGAGGGTAGCGGTTCAGAGCCGCGACGCCGGGACGGAGAACGTGTCGCACGCCGCCGCGCCCTGCCGGAAACCGGTGGTGAACCAGCGCTGCCGCTGCTCGGCCGAGCCGTGGGTCCATCCCTCCGGGTCGACGCGCCCGGTCGAGGCCTGCTGGATGCGGTCGTCGCCCACGGCTGCAGCGGCGCTCAGGGCGTCGGCGATCTGCTCGTCCGTGATCGGCTCCAGGAACGGCCGACCGCTCGGGTCGTCGGTGGTGGATGCGGCGCCCGCCCAGCTGCCCGCGAAGCAGTCGGCCTGCAGCTCGGTGCGGACGCTGTCCGACGCCGGACCGGTCTGCCTGCTGCTGTGCTGCTCCATGATGCCGCCGATGTTCTGGATGTGGTGCCCCCACTCGTGCGCCACCACGTACATCTCGGCCAACGGCCCGCCGCTCGCGCCGAAGCGCGAGCGCAGCTCGTCGAAGAAGCCGGTGTCGACGTACAGCGTGCGGTCGGGCGGGCAGTAGAACGGGCCGACCGCGCTCGTCGCCGAGCCGCATCCCGTGCCCGTCTGGCCCTCGAACAGGATGAACTCGGGCGACGAGTACGTGGCGCCCAGCTCCGGAAGCTCGCTCGACCAGTACGCCTCGAGCGACGCCGCTGCCCCCTTCATGCGGCAGTCGACGCTGGCGTTCGCCTCGGCGCCCGTCGAGCAGTCGACCGCCTGGTCGCCCGTGCCGATCTGCTGGGTGCTGCCGCCCGCATCCCCGCCGACGATCCCGGTCAGGTCGACGCCGAACAGCTGCGAGACCAGCAGGATGACCACCGCTCCGAGGCCGACACCCCCCGCCGCGATCCCGGCGGTGCGCCCACGTCGGCGCACCCGGCCACCACTGATGTCGGCATTCGGATCGAACGTCATGCCGCACACGGTACGCCGCGATCGGCGACTCCCGGGCGCGTCGGCCGCGGTCTAGGCTCGGCAGCGTGAGCGCATCCACACCCCCAGTGAACGTGACCGTGACCGGGGCGGGCGGGCAGATCGGCTACGCGCTGCTGTTCCGCATCGCCTCCGGGCAGCTCCTCGGGCGGGAGACGCCCGTGCACCTGCGGCTGCTCGAGATCCCCGCGGGGTTGCGGGCCGCCGAGGGGACCGCCCTCGAACTGGAGGACGGCGCTTACCCGCTGCTGCGCGGCATCGACGTGACCGATGACGCGCGCGCGGCCTTCGACGGCGTGAACGTCGCGCTGCTCGTCGGCGCGCGCCCGCGGGGGCCGGGGATGGAGCGCAGCGACCTGCTCGAAGCCAACGGCGCCATCTTCGGCCCGCAGGGCGAGGCGATCAACGCCGGGGCGGCGGACGATGTTCGCGTGCTCGTCGTAGGCAACCCGGCCAACACCAACGCGCTCATCGCGAGCGCGCATGCTCCCGATGTGCCGGCGGAGCGCTTCACCGCGATGACGCGGCTCGATCACAACCGTGCCGTCGCGCAACTCGCGCGGCACCTGCACGTGCCCGTCCGCTCGATCGACGGCGTCATCGTGTGGGGCAACCACTCGGCCAGCCAGTACCCGGACGTCACGCACGCGACCGTCGACGGGCGGCCGGCCACCGAGCTCGTCGACGAGCGCTGGCTCACCGACGAGTACATCCCCCGGGTCGCCAAGCGCGGCGCCGAGATCATCGACGTGCGCGGTTCGTCGTCGGCGGCGTCGGCCGCGAGCGCGGCGATCGACCACATCCACGACTGGGTCAACGGCACCGGAGACCGCTGGACCAGCGCTGCCATCGTCTCCGACGGCTCCTACGGGGTGCCCGAGGGGCTGGTGTCGTCCTTCCCGGTGCGGTCGGTCGACGGCGAGTGGCGGATCGTGCCCGGCCTCGCGATCGACGCGTTCTCGCGCGAGCGGATCGACGCCTCCGTCGCCGAGCTCGTCGCCGAGCGCGACGCCGTCACCGCCCTCGGCCTCCTCTGACCCCGGTCTCGCCGCCCCATCTGCGAGATTTGCGCCAAATCGCGGTTATGACGGGCTCATACCGGAGATTTGGCGCAAATCTCGAGAGGGGTCAGCGCTTCTTCTGGGACTTCTCGGGGGTGGGGAGGGTGCCCGCGGCGCGACGCTCGGCGTAGTAGGCGCGAGCCTCCGCCTGACGCTCCGCCTCGGCGCCGGACGCGATCTTCGCGCGCACCAGTTCCGGGCCGTAGCCGAACGCATCCACCAGGTCGACGGCATGCGGACGGATGCGCGTGAGCAGCCGGTCGATGTACGCCGAGACCGCCTGCGCCCGCTGGGGCGAGAGGCGTCCGTTCATCAGGTACCAGGAGAGGTGCTTCTCGATCAGACCGAAGCCGAACAGGTCGCGCAGCCAGGTGAGCACCTGCTTCGTGCCCGCGTCGGGAGCCTGCTCCAGCGCATCCGTGAACGCCTCCCACTGCAGCAGCTCGCCGTGTGCGCGAGCCGCCTCGATGAGCTCGTTCTGCTGCGAGTTGAACAGCTCGGCCGCGGCCTTCTTGCCCAGCTTGGATGCGGGGCGCAGCCGCCCGGCGATCTGCGCGATCATGGTCTCCACGCGACCGGTCAGCAGCTCGCGCTGGGTGGCCGGCTCCTGCAGCCAGTTGACCGACCGCGCCGTCGAGCCGAAGTCGCGGACCGTCTGGGCGACCGTCCGCAGACCCGAGCCGTGGTAGGCCTTCCCCGCGGCCTGCGTGACGACGTAGCGGGCGAGCGCTCCCGCATCCGCCTTCGCGAACTTGCGGCTGTAGTCGGTGAGCAGACGCTTCGCGACGAGTTGCAGCAGGACGTTGTTGTCGCCCTCGAAGGTCACCCAGATGTCGAGGTCCTGGCGGAGCGAGGTCAGCCGGTTCTCGGTCAGGAAGCCGGAGCCGCCGCACGCCTCGCGCGCCTCCTGCAGGGTGTCGAGCGCGTGCCACGTGCTCAGCGGCTTGAGCGCCGCCGCCATCGTCTCGAGGTCTTGCCGATCGGTGTCGGAGTCGGCCTTCCCGCTGAAGACGTCGTCGAACTTGTGCAGGAAGACCTCGTGGGCGAAGCTCGCCGCGTACGTGGTGGCGAGCAGCGGGAGCAGACGGCGCTGGTGCCGCTGGTAGTCGAGCAGCACCTCCTCGTCGGTGTCGCTCCCCGCGGTGAACTGGCGGCGCTGGTCGGCGTACGTCAACGCGATCTTCAGGCCGATCTTGGCGCCGATCGTCGCGGACCCGTCGAGCGACACGCGTCCCTGCACCAGCGTTCCGAGCATGGTGAAGAAGCGGCGGCCGGGGCTCTGGATGGGCGAGGTGTACGTGCCGTCCTCGGCCACATCCCCGTACTTGTTGAGCAGGTCGGTGCGCGGGATGCGGACGCCGCTGAAGTGCAGGCGGCCGTTGTCGATACCGTTCAATCCGCCCTTCTGGCCGTCGTCCTCGCCGCCGATGCCCGGGAGGAAGTCGCCGTTCGCGTCGCGGATCGGCACGTAGAAGGCGTGGACGCCGTGGTTCACGTTCTTCGTGATCAGCTGAGCGAACACGACCGCCGCCGTCGCATCCACCGCCGCGTTGCCCAGGTAGTCCTTCCAGGCGCCGCGGAACGGGGTGTCGATGACGAACTCCTGCGTCTCCGGGTCGTACGTCGCCGTGGTCGCGATGCTGGCGACGTCGGAGCCGTGGCCGGTCTCGGTCATCGCGAAGGCGCCGGGAACCTCCAGCGACATGATCGCCGGCAGGTACTTCTGGTGGTGCGACTCGGTGCCGAGGTGCAGGACGGCCGCGCCGAACAGCCCCCACTGCACGCCGGACTTGATCTGGAGAGACGGGTCGGCCGCGACGAGCTCCTCGAACGCGGCGATGTTGCCGCCGTTGTCCTCGCTGCCGCCGAGCGACTTCGGGAAGGCGCGGTGCACCTGTCCGTTCTCGACCAGGAGCTTCAGCTGACCGAACACGCGCGTGCGGTGGTCGGCGACCGAGAGGCCTTCCTGCTTCTGCATCTCCGGGCGCTTGGCCAGCTCACGCGACGCCAGACGGGCCTCCGCCCAGTCGCCCAGCAGCTGACGGCCGAGCGCTTCGACATCGACGCGCGGCGTGACGCCGGGTGCGGTGGCCGGAGCGGGCGCCTTCGCGGCGGCGGGCGTGGCGGGGGATGCGGGGGTCGCGCTGGGGACGCGTTCGGCAGTGTCGACCATGACCTCTCCTAACGAAAATCGTGGATTCCGCCACGCTACGACCGGTCGAGCGCAACCGGAAAACGACCGTGCGCCGCCTACAAACCGCGTGTCCGACGCCCCTCCGCCCGATTGTGGAAACCTCCAAATCGGACCCCCTGGGGCGTGACACCCCGCACAAGGGGCCGGGAGCGCGAAACCGCCGCCCCGGGCAACCGGGGCGGCGTCTTCTGAGAGCTCGCGGGTCAGGCCGCGCGACGCGGGGTGCGCGGCGTGCGCACGGAGCGCAGGTCGCGCTGCTGCGGACGCGGCGACCGGAGCGGCGTGGTGAGCGCCGCCCGCGCGGCGGCCGCACCCTTCAGCTCGATGACGGAACCGGCCGCCACTTGGGTGTCGCGCTCGATGCGCGCACCGTTGCCGACCATCGCGTTCTCGCCGAGCTTCGCTCCGCTGCCGATCTTCACTCCGCTGCCGACGATGCAGCCCGCGCCGATGTGGACGTTGGCGCCCACGAAGGTGCGGTCGCCCACCGTCGCGCCCTTGTCGATCCAGCTGCCGGCTCCGACGTACGCCTCCATGCCGACGCGCGCGTCGGCCTCCACGTAGGCGGTCGGCTCGATGTAGGCCGACTCGGCCACCCGCGCGGACGGCGAGACCAGGCCTCGGCCGTTCACGTGACGCTTGTACTTGATGACGGCGCCGGTCTCGTCCTCGAGCTCTTCGATCATTCGTGCCATCTACTACTTCCTCCTCCGAGATCGCCGCAGTAATCGTTCAATGTCATAACGCAGGCGGGCAGGAAAAGATTCCCTGATGGCCGCCCGGAACGACGGACGATACCCCGCCTTTCACCGGCCGCAAAGGGGTCGGTCAGGCGGAGGCGACGACGGCGAGGAGGGCCTCGCCGTAGGCCTCGCGCTTCTTGGCTCCGATGCCGGTGATCCCGTCGAGGTCGGAGAGGGAGGCCGGGCGCGCGGACGCGACAGCGCGCAGCGTGGCGTCGCCGAAGACGATGTACGCGGGGACGCCCTGCTCGCGGGCCTGGCCGGCGCGCCAGCTGCGGAGCGCCTCGAACAGCGGCTGGTCGGCGGCGGCGAGGTCGGCGGACGCCGTGCTGCGGGATGCGCGCGGCGCGCGCTCGGGACGGTCCGGCTCCCGGCGTAGCACCACCGGGCGCGTGCCGGCAAGCACCTCGGCGCTCGCCGGCGTGATGGTGAGCACGCCGTACTCGCCCTCGGGCTTGAGCATCTCCTTGGCGATCAGCTGGCGGATCACACCGCGCCACTGACTCTCGGACAGATCGTCGCCGATCGCCCACGTCGACAGGCGGTCGTGCCCGTACTGCTCCACGCGCGGCGTGCGCTTGCCGCGGAGGATGTCGATCAGGTGCCCGGCGCCGAAACGCTGGTTGCGCTCGCGCTGCAGGCGCACGACGGTCGAGAGCAGCTTCTGCGCCGGCACCGTGCCGTCCCAGCTCTCCGGCGGCGTCAGGCAGGTGTCGCAGTTGCCGCACGGGCCGGACGGTTGCCCGAAGTAGCCGAGAAGGTCGATGCGGCGGCACTGGACGGTCTCGCAGAGGGCGAGCATTGCATCCAGGTGCTGCGTCATCCTCCTCCGGTGCGCGAGGTCGCCCGGGGAGTCGTCGATCATGCGGCGCTGCTGCACGACGTCTTGCAGGCCGTAGGCGAGCCACGCCGTCGAGGGGAGGCCGTCGCGCCCGGCACGACCGGTCTCCTGGTAGTAGCCCTCGACCGACTTGGGCAGGTCGATGTGGGCGACGAACCTCACATCCGGCTTGTCGATCCCCATGCCGAAGGCGATGGTGGCGACGACGATCACGCCCTCTTCGCGCAAGAACCGCGATTGCGTCTGCGCGCGACGGGACGCCTCGAGCCCGGCGTGATACGGCAGCGCCGTGAGCCCGTGCGACGACAGGAACTCCGCCGTCTTCTCGACGGACGCCCGCGACAGGGCGTAGACGATGCCCGCGTCGCCGGGGTGCTCGCTGGTGATGAAGTCGAGCAGCTGCTTGCGTGGCTCGACCTTCGGCACGATGCGGTACTGGATGTTGGGCCGGTCGAAGTCGGAGACGAAGTGCTCAGCGCCCTCCAGCTTCAGGCGGGACGTGAGCTCTTTGTGCGTCGCCTCCGTCGCCGTCGCGGTCAGGGCGATGCGCGGGACGTCCGGCCAGCGGTCGGCGAGCTCGGAGAGCGCGAGGTAGTCCGGGCGGAAGTCGTGCCCCCACTGGGACACGCAGTGAGCCTCGTCGATGGCGAACAGCGCGATGCTGCCGCGCTCGAGGAACCGCTTCGTCGACTCCGACGACAGCCGCTCCGGCGCGACGTACAGCACGTCGAGCTCGCCCGACAGGTACGCGCGCTCGACCGCGGATCGCGCCGCAGCATCCTGCGTCGAGTTGAGAAAGGCCGCGCGCACGCCGACCGCGGTGAGCGCATCCACCTGGTCCTGCATCAGGGCGATGAGCGGGGAGACGACCACGCCGGTGCCCTCGCGCAGCAGCGACGGGATCTGATAGCAGAGGCTCTTGCCGCCACCGGTCGGCATCAGGACGACGGCGTCGCCGCCCGCGGCCACGCGCTCGATGATCGCCTGCTGCTGCCCGCGGAACTCCTCGTACCCGAACACCGTGCGCAAGGCCTCGCCGGCGGACGCGAACCGCGGCGGCGTCGAGCGGACGACGGGTGCGGTGCGCACAGCAACACCCGAGGCGGCGCCACCCCCGGCAGGCTCCTCCCCCGGCCACGGTGCACCCGTGTACGGGTCGCCGAACTCGGGCATCGGCGGCTCCTCGTCGAGGGGAGGGGCATCCCTGTCGTCGGGGATCCAGCCGTCGGTGAAGCTCATCCCTCGATCGTATCCGGGGCCGCCGACGATCGGCCGGGCTGTGCCGATCTGTGGAGAACTTCCGCATCCACGGGCCGGCCTCCGGTACCATCGCGGACATGCGGCGGCTCATCGTGACCGAGTTCATGACGCTCGACGGAGTGGTCGAGGCTCCCGGCGGCGAGCCCACCCACCGCCATTCGGGATGGACGATCCCGTTCAGCTCCGACGACCTCCGCGCGTTCAAGCTGCAGGAGGTGCTGGAGGCCGAATCCCTGCTCCTCGGCCGGCGCACGTACGAGCAGTTCGCGGAGGCGTGGCCCCCGCGCGACGGCGAGTTCGCCGACAAGATGAACGGCATGCCCAAAGCCGTCGCCACCTCGCGGCCGGCCGAGCTGGCCTGGAACGCGACCGCCCTCGAGGCGCCCGTCCGCGCATCCGTCCAGTCGCTGAAGGACGGCGACGGCGGCCCTCTGCTCGTCGCCGGCAGCGCATCCCTCGTCCGCTCCCTGCTCGTCTGGGGGCTCGTCGACGAGCTGCGGCTGCTCGTCTATCCGGTGATGGTGGGCGGCGGCATCCGGATCTTCCCCGACGACCGCGAGAAGTGGACGTTCGAGCTCACCGAGCTGCGTCGGTTCGAGTCCGGGGCGGTCCTCCACACGTACCGGCTGGCCGGGAGCTGATGCCGGCCGCAGTCCTCGGGCTGCTGAGCGCTGTCGTCTACGGTTCCGCCGACTTCCTCGGCGGCGTGGCCGCCCGGCGCATCGGCCCGGTGCGCACGACCGCCGTCGGCGCCGTCAGCGGCCTCCTGCTGCTCCTGCTCGCCCTGCCGTTCGTCGGCGGGGAGTGGTCGGCGGCCGCTCTCGGCTGGGGCGCCCTGTCCGGATTGGCGGGCTCGGTCGCCGTCGGCCTGCTGTATGCGTGCCTCGCGATCGGGCCGATGAGCATCCTGTCGCCCCTGACCGCCCTGATGTCGGCCATCGTGCCGATGGCGTGGGGGCTCCTCGGCGGCGACCGATTCGGGGCCATCGGCTATGTCGCGATCGGGATGGCGCTGGTCGCGGTGGTCCTCGTCGGCTTCGTCCCGGAGAAGGGCGCCGTGAGGCCGACCGCCCGCGCCCTGCTGATGGCGGTCGGGGCCGGCGCGATGATCGGCGTGTTCCTCATCCTGCTCGACCAGACGCCCGAGGATTCGGGGGTCGTGCCGCTGATCGCCAACCGCGCGGTGAACGGAGCCGTGATGTGGACGCTCGTCGGAGTCCTCGTGCTCCGCGCGCGACGCCGCGTGGACGGGCATCCGCCTCACCTCGAACCGCGCGGAACCGGCATCGCCGCGGCGGGAGGCGCGCTCGATGTCTCGGCCAACGTCCTCATCCTGCTCGGTCTGAGGCTCGGCGACCTGACCACCATGTCAGTGCTGGTGGCGCTCTACCCGGCGGGCACCATCCTGCTGGCCGCCATCGTGCTGCGCGAGCGGGTCGCGCCCGTCCAGTGGGTGGGCCTCGTGCTGGCCGTCGCCGCCGCAGCGCTCCTCTCCCTCACCTGACCCGCCCCTCGACCAGGGCCCGAGGTGCACGTCGTTGCGGCCGCGGCCGGCGTGTCGCGCGCATCTACGTGCACCTCGCGGGAGGTCAGGACGCGGGAGGCGTGGGCGGCGTGACCTGCGCGGCGCGTTCGAGGGCGGGGAGGGCGGCGCGGATGGCGTCCACCTGCTCGGGCGTGAGTTCGGCGAGGATGTCGGCAGCGGCGCGGGCGCGGTCCGACCGCGCTTCGAGCAGCAGCGCCGTTCCCGCGTCGGTGCCGGAGACGAACAGGGAGCGGCGGTCCTGCGGGTCGGGCGTGCGCTCCACCAGGCCGCGCGCTTCGAGCTCCGCGACGATGCGCGTGATCGTGGGCGCCGCCGCCACCTCGATGGCGGCGAGCTCGCTCGGGCGCAGCGGTCCGTTGCGGACGATGGTCGACAGGGCGGAGAGCTGCCCGTGGCTGAGCCCTCCGGTGGATGAGCGGATGCGGCGATTCAGCCGCCCAGCGGCCAGGGCCAGGCGGCCGGGGACATCGTCGTCGCGTCCGGCCGTCGGCCGCTCGTCAGCTTCATGCGCGGTGGGCACCGACTTCCTCGCCTTCCTCGGTGGCCTGCCGCTGGGGTGCGACGGCCTCCTCATGAACATACTTGGCTCCGCCCAGGAACGAGGCGACGGCGCCGATGACGCTCATGACGGCGGCAGCGATGAAGACGACCACCAGACCATCGTGGAAGGGTCCGGAGATCAACTGCGGGAAGAACTCCTTGCCCGTCAGGGTGGCGCCGTCGACGTGCGGCGCGGTGAGTATCCCGGTCGGACCGAGCAGGCTCTGGATGGGGTTGTAGCCGAGGAAGGCGGCGAACAGACTGCCTACGGGCGGGGTGTTTCCGACCTGCGCCGCGATGTGCGAGGGAACGCCGTGCGAGGTCAGCCCGTTGGTGAGGGCCGACGGCAGCGCGACCGACAGCCCCGCGATCATCAGCGAGAAGAAGATGCCGATCGACAGCGAGCTTCCGGCATTGAGCGCGACTCCGGCCATCCCGGATGCGGCGCCGCGTTCGTTCGCCGGCACGCTGTTCATGATCGCCGTGCGGTTGGGGGACGAGAACAGGCCGGAGCCGATGCCGTTGAGACCGGTGAGCACCGCGAACTGCCAGTACTCGAAGTTCACGGGGATGAGCAGCAGACCGACGAAGGTCGCCGCCACCAGCAGCAGGCCGACCGTCGCGAAGGCGCGCGACCCGAACCGGTCGGAGAGCGCACCGGAGATCGGTCCGGCGATGAGGAAGCCGATCGTGATCGGGAGCATGTAGATGCCCGCCCAGAGCGGCGTCGACTCGTAGCTGTAGCCGTGCAGCGGAAGCCAGATGCCCTGCAGCCAGATGATCAGCATGAACTGCAGCCCGCCGCGACCGATGGCGGCGAGGAACCCGGCGAAGATGCCCGAAGAGAACGCCCGGATGCGGAACAGCCGCATGTCGAACATCGGCGCGGGCACCTTGAGCTCGACGACGACGAACAGCGCGAGCAGCACGATGCCGCCGATGATCGATCCGAGCACCCACGGGTTGCCCCATCCCTGGCTGGAGTCGCCGTAGGGCTGGATGCCGTAGGTGATGCCGGTGAGGAGGGCGATGAGCCCGATGCCGAAGGTGGCGTTGCCGAGCCAGTCGATGCGGCCGGGGTTCTTCTGTCCGACCTCGTGCAGCGACTTGATGGACCAGATGGTGCCGATCACGCCGAACGGCACCGAGACGAAGAAGACCGCACGCCAGTCGATCTCGGCGAGCACGCCGCCGAGGATGAGGCCGATGAAGCTTCCGGCGATGGCCGCGACCTGGTTGAGGCCGAGGGCGAAGCCGCGTTTGTTGGCCGGGAAGGCGTCGGTGAGGATCGCGGTCGAGTTGGCGAACAGCATCGCGCCGCCGACGCCCTGGACGAACCGCCAGACGATCAGCCACATCGCGCCAGGGCCCCCGCTGAACGGGTCGAGGCACAGTGCGATGGCGGCGAGCGTGAAGATCACGAACCCGAGGTTGTAGATGCGCACGCGCCCGAACTGGTCGCCCATCCGCCCGAACATGACGACGAGCACGGCGGTGACGAGCATGTAGCCCATCAGCATCCACAGCAGGTAGGAGACGTTGCCCGGCTCCAGCGGGTTGAGCTTGACGCCGGTGAAGATGGCGGGCAGCGAGATGATGACGATCGACGAGTTGATCGTCGCCATGAGCATGCCGAGGGTGGTGTTCGAGAGTGCCACCCAGCGGTAGTGCGGGTGGTCTTTGGTGAAGATGCCGGTGCGGGCCACGGGTGTCCTTGTCAGAGTGCGCGCGAGTACGTGGGAGTTCGGTTGTTTATATGCGTCAACTATATAACTGGCGTCTCGCGGGCGTGCCGTTCGCTTGGGCGTCGACAGTTCGCGAATTAGTCAGGACAGCACCAACTTGAGTCGGCACTCAACCCGTCCCATGGAGATTTCCGCGTCGGTTGACATTCCCGTCATCGACCCCGAGCGACTGCAGAGACATTGCCCTGCGAACTGAGATCTCGAGCATCGGTGGAGAGGCACAGCATGGTCCGAACTGGAGCGCTTGAGGTACCACCACCGGGCATATTTGCGGACGGGTCTTACGGGAATCGCCCTGCTCTTCGAAGTACGCGATCCGGCGCGTTAGGGTGAGGCCGGCGCGGGTGTCCCGTTTGTCGACCCGCCAACGGACAGTGGCCGGGGAGCACACTCGTATTCTGAACGGATGCGTCTTCGCACTGTTGCAACGGTCCTCGGAGGGCTGGTCTGCGTCGCTCTCGTCTTCGGAGAAGCCACACATTGGCGAGCAAGCCGAAGGAGGCTCGGCAACGGCAAAAGTGAGGGACGCGCGGAGGCCATCGTCGTTCTCGGCTATAAGAACGCCGGCACTCGCGCCAACTACATGAACCGGTACAGGGTGCGCGCCGGGCTCCGTTCAATGGACCCAGAGGCCCAGGCGAGCACACTGGTCCTGTGTGGCGGGCCAGTCGGCGGCCAGACCCCCGAGGCAGTACTCATGGAGAGCTACGCGAGAGATGCTCTCGGATACGCCGGCGCGATCCGTCTCGATGTCACCAGTCGGTCGACCTGGGAGAACATCCAAAATGCAATTCCTCTGATCGAGGACGCCGAATCGATCAAAGTCGTCTCGAACTCCTTGCATGCCGAGAAGGGTCGCGCCTACCTGTGGAGGCTCCGCCCTGACCTCGCCGATCGCCTTGCTCCCGGCGACGATTACCGAGTCGGGGAGATCACGTTCGTCAAGCCACTTGCGGCCTTCATCGGCCTGAGAAACCTGATCACGCTTTGCGGCAAATGAGTTGGTAGGGAGGCGGATCAGTTAGCGTGCGCCTCGCGGGTGCAGAAGGGCGAGGACCTTCGCATCGCTGTCGAGGATTTCAACGACCGCGACGGAGCTCGCAGTTTCGCGGTCGCCCTCCGTCGCAGTCACTGATGGGCCAAGGGTCAGGTGCGGGCGGTATCCGTCTCGCCAGTACGCCGGCTCTTCGGGAACGAAACCCGGGAGAGATTCGAGCTTACCCGTAAGTCGTATGTGCACGCTGACCGCCCGTTCCGACTCCACGAGACGGACTCGCACCTCGTGGTTCGGTCCGAACAGCGCCTCTTCACCGAAGCGAACGTTCAGCGGTTCAGCGGCTGGGGCGGCTTCGGTGACAACCTCGATGACCCGGTCAGGGGCCGCGGCAGCGGTGAAGTTCGAGGCGAGGGTGATGTGCGCTGGCCATGCTCGGCGACTGATGGTCGTGCCGATCTCGAGCGGATGGAACAGCGCGACAACGGCATAGCTCCTCATGAGCCGACCCTATGGCAAGCGAAGCGCCCGGATGTGGATCGTTTAGCGGGCGGTAGCGGACAGCGTCGTGGGGTAGGTCGGCTCGATAGTGTGAGCGCATGCTGCGACGAATCTGGGTGTGGGTGCTGCTGGGGGCAGCTGCCGTCTTGGTGCTGGTCGGAGGCGGGATGCTGCTCTTTGCGCCGGCGTCCTTCGGCTGGACTGCTTACGCGCCGCTGTCGGATGAGTCGTTCTCCTTTACGGGGATGTACCCCCTCACCACTGACCGGGCAGTCGGCGCTGGACTCGCAATCGTCGGGCTGCTGCTCCTGGTCGGCGTCCTCGGCTGGGTGTTCGGGCGCCGTTCAGCATTGCGCGACCAGATCGAGATGACTGACTGATGCTGCAGCAGCTGGTGTGGGCATCCTGCGCGACTGCGCCGCCCAGCGGTCAAGAGTGCAACGACACGGTGGCCCTCACCTCGCCGACCCCGCCGTGGTTGCCGCTGGCCATTCTCGGCGCGTTCATCGTGGTCGGCGTCGTTGTCACACTCGTGCGGACTCGATCTCGGCAACGCTCCTGATCAGCCAATGGTGTGCGCAGCTAACCCCGTGTTGACCGTCAGACGGCGGAGTCGTCCGGCTCAGTGAGGTCGATGAAGGTGTCACGCTCAGCAACGGCGTGAGCGACATTCGACGGTGGCGTTTCCGGTCGAACCACTGCCGCGTTGGAGTCCGCCTCGCCGTGCGCGACGATCTCCACCGTGACGGATCCCCAGCGAGACACCGCAGCACCCGCGGCGGGATTCTGTGAGGTGATGTAGAAGAGCCCAGGCCACGCCAGCGCGCCGATGGGCGGTCCGTCCGGGTCCGTGTTCGCGAGCGTCACGCCTGCAGCAGAAGCCACATCGCGACCGACGTGGAACGGCAGCCCAACGACATCCGGTACGGTCACCCGGTCAGCGAAAAGGTCGACCACGAGACAGAGAGTACGCCGACCGCAACACCGCCGATACGTGCGGAAGAGTATCCGTTACGGCGACACGAGGGCAGGCTCTCGTCGTCTGCGACCTTTACCTGGAGGGTCACTAGGCTGTGCGAGTGGCCCATCAGGTGACACGAGCCAGCGTGCCGGTCAGACCAACCGCCTGGTTCTGGTGGGTGCTCGCGCTCACATCAATTGTTGCAACCGTCGGTCTGGCAATGTTGGGTGCTCTGGTGTCCTTCGCAGGAGCGGATCTGAGCCCAACAAGTGGCGCCGGGTCGATCGCGTTCTGGCTTGTCCTCTTCGCCTCTATCGCCTCATTCTGCGTAAGTATTGTGCTCCTTCCGGCCACTAGGCGCCGAGAGGTGCGAGCCGGCTACACGACGGTGCCAACAATGGCACCCCAGGCCGAGTGGCGCGACCACGCGACTGGTCTTGTACTAAGGCAACCGGGTGAGCCAACTCCGACCGGATCGATAGGCGAACTGCGAAGGGCCGCGGAAGGACGCCGCGATGGTTTCGACTGAAGCGATTAGTTCGATTCGGGATCGGCTTACGGGCGTAATCCGAAACATGAGCGGTCTGCTTGGATGGTGCGATGACTGTGCGGTTTCCTCGTGCTGTCGCAGTGCGCTGTGCATCATGTCCCTCAAGTGAGATAGACGGCACCGAACCGGATTTCCTGGCGTCCCCGACACAGTCTCCTAGTATTCAGCTATGAGCGATAAGCCACCTTCGGCACCGCCGATCCCGTCCGGCTGGTATGCCGACGGCAGGGGTCGCGTTCGTTGGTGGGAGGGCACGTCATGGACGAATAAACGCGCGCCGTTGGCGCACACCATCCCGCAGGCACCGAGCAACAGCGTCGGTCTGACCGGGTTCGTCCTCGCGTGTGTTGCGTTTGCCGCAGCCCTTCTCCTCGGAGCGCTCGGCGTGCTCTTCGGCCTCGTCGGCGTGGTTGTCTCCCTCTTCGGAATCGCCGAACGGAATCGCGGAGCGCGGCGGTTCGCCGTCGCAGGCGCGATCATCTCCGCGGCGTCGGTCTGCGTCGGCATTTTCACGTTTTGGTTGGCCTGGACGTCTTGAACCGCAATATCGGATGTGAAGGCTTCGTGGCGTCCAAGCGGCCCGCGTGGTGTAGTGCACGAGCGCATCCTCGGCGCGGCGTCGGCTTAGGCGCTGAGGTCGGGAAGCGGCGTACCGAGTTCGTCCGGGACGCACGCGGTAGCGGCCGGCGGCGCGGTCTTGCAGAGCGGCGTGCGTAGCACGCGCAGTAGCCGATCCGCTGCGGGCCGTGGATCTCCGCAAGCTCCGTAGAGGTTTGCTGCGAGGCTAGCTCGGGGAAAGTCGGGTGCGCCTCGGCCGAATGCACATCAGCACAAAGGCCGCGATCAGGCCTGCTGCATAAATGTCTATCAGTGGCACAGTGTGGCCAGTCAGCGAAAACGCGGTCACCACAAGGGCTACCGCGAAGAGCGCGTAGCCGAGAACCACCCACCTCGGCCACACGTGTCCGGCAAGCGTCGGCACTCCGAAAGCAAGCGGGCCGAGGGCGAAGATAATTGTGAGCACTACGGCAACCACATCGGCGCCTATTTTCTGGTCTGAGGGAAGCACATCCGCGATGACGCTATTGATGAGATACGCGATCCCGGCGACGGCGAGACACGCAAGCGCGGCCCACACCGTCCAGGCGGCACCTCGCGGGCTACTGCGGTCGGTCTTCGAAGTCACGGTCCGGAGCATACGCACTGAGCTTCCAATCTCGACCTAACTTGCCCTGCCAAGTTTGACCACCATCAATATATCTTATTTCAGTTAGAGCTAGTCGAGGTCGGCTTCATCGGCGCTCAGCGGTGCTCTGACATCCTTCATAGCTCCGATGGCCGTTCTTCCGCGCAGCTTATGACGCTCACCGTCTCGCTTCTCCGAGAATCGACGAAGCTGAGTGCCCGGCGCTGGTCGTAGGCACGCCTCACACCATTCAGGGCGGCCACGGCTGCAAATTACTGCGTCCGCGGGCCCGATTCACTTTAGGGATGCGGGGTGATCGTGACCTCCGCGAGAGAGAGCGGGTACGACCAGTCGTTTGCGATTCTGACGTAGCGGTAGTTGCCGTTCAGCTGGACCGCGGTCACGGGTTCCCAGGGGCGGAAGATGTGCACGGTCTTGATGCTCCCCCCGCTGAGGCTTGAGGGGTTGCCGTCGGGGATCGGGTCGTTGGACGCTATCACCCAAAAGTCGGTCGATCTGAGCCAGTGCGAGCCGTCTGTCGGCAGGTGAACCGTCACGGTGTCGATCTGTGTGGTCTGCCCGAAATCGAGCTGCCACCACGGGTAGGCATCGTTGATGGTGCGGGCGACAGAGGTGTTCCCCATGTCGCCGTCGTTGGCCTTGTCGGCTGCCGAGTCGATCGCGTCACGAGTGGATGACTGGGTGGCGGCGCCGAAGACGGCGATGTTGGGGGGATCGGTCGTGTCGGTTCCGGCGGGCCAGACGGGGTTGTTCGGTACCGCCCTCCAGGTCTGGTTGGACGCGCCATTGCACGCGTAGGTTCCGATCGTGTTGTTCTCGGTGTCGGTCGCCCCGAACAGGTCCAGACATTCGCCGGTGTATTGGCTCTGCAGCTTCCAGACTCCCGCCCCCACCGTCGTCGGTCCCCACCGATATGACGAGTCGCTCCCGTCGCATGCGTGATCCAGGACGGCCTGCGCTCCGTTGCCCTTCCACCGCAGACAGGTGCCGGTGTCTGCGTTTCGGATGAGGCCTCCCCCGGTGTTTCCGACCTGCTCGTACTGGAATCGCGCGGTGTTCGATCCGGCATCCTTCTTCAGAACCGTCCGGATCCGCTGGTCGGCATCGCCGGTCGCGGCCGGCGTTGTCGAAAGCACGCCGCCGGCGGAGGACACCGGCGCCAGCGATACCGGCCCGCTGGTCAGCGACTCGGGAGAGCTCCAGACCATGTTGGACGCCGTCGAGCAGGGATACAGCATCAGCCGGGAGCCGTCACCGGTTGCTGCGCCTCGAACGTTCAGGCAGGTTCCCGAACCCTGATTGCGCAGCGTGCCGTCAGCGGCGACCGTCCAGATCATGGCCGACGTTCGCTCGCACGCGGCAGTGCCGACCGACTCCCCCGACCCGGACAGGCACATCGCCGGATCCTCCCCTTCGGGTTGCGCCTGCTCCTCGTCCTCGAAGTCGGCCGTCGTGTTGAAGGCGCTGATCCGATACCCGTTCTCCACAGGGTCGAACCGCCACTTCTGCGCGGCAGCACCGGCGCAGCTGGAGATCGTCACGTCCGTCCCGGGTATGTACGGACCGCCCTGAGCTGTCAGGCATCGACCCGAGCCTGCACCGATGACCGCGCGCCCGTGGTATCGGCATCCGGGAGTGACCGCTTTGTCCGTGGGGTCGTCATCTTCACGATCTGGAGATCGGATCGGTAGTCCGAACAGGGCATCGAATCGCCCCAGTTGCGACGGAACAGGTTCTGTCCCAGCATGATCCCCAGGCAGGTTCTCGTCCCCTTGCCGAGCAGCTTCATGCCGTTCGCACCCTGCCACACGGCCCAGCGGGCGCCGTCGCCGGAGCACCACCCCATGTGCGGCTGGTCGGCGCCCGCGTTCCTGGTGAGGCATAACCCCGACGCGGAGTTGACCAGCCAGCCCCACCCGTCGTTCGCATTGTCCTTCACGTAGGTCCAATCCCAGTAGCCGTCAGGCAACCCGGTGGTGAAGGTCACCCCGTTGGCCCATCCGGACCACCGGGCAGTGGACGACTCAAGATGCCAGCTGGGGTCCCTGTTGAAGGTGATCCGCGACCCGGCCGGAAAGCCGGGCGTCGCGTTGGGCCGCCACAGCGCCAGCACACCAGCCACGTCGTCTATGTAGGGCGCTTTGTTGTCTCCACAGATCGAGCCCTCACTGGACGTCGGCTCCATCACCGTTCCACACGCAAGCTGATCGGTGTTGTGGTTCAGGCCGAGGATGTGCCCGATCTCATGGGTGAAGATGTGCTGCCGCAGCGTCTCCGAATACGAACCCATGTAGTTCGTGGCGATGCTGATATTCCCACCAGCAGGCTGACCGGAGTGGAAGTCGCAGTACGTCGCTGCGACCGCTTGCGCCCGGGGTTGACCCGGAATGTTCGGCATCGAGGCCACACCGACCACCCGCGCTCCCGCCGGGGTGGGGTCCGCCAGATCGCCGAACGTGATGGTCACCCCCGTGACGTACCGCCAGGCGGACCACGCCTCTGCAGCCTTCCTCAGCGACGCCCGATAGGTAGCCGGCACCGTGGGCGGATACTTGATGTACAACGTCGCCGTCGTGGGATACGTGCGGCACGCATACCCGGAGCGAGCCCACGCCGCGGCCGGTTCCGCGCCTCCTCCGACAGGTACGAGCACTACCGCCGCTGCCACCGCCGCCGTCAACACGCCGATCAACCGGCGCCATTTCCACCCTCGCACCACAACCACGTCCCTCGTTCGCCCATGAACGCGTCAACCCGTCTCTCACCCGGCAGCACCGGAAGAGACCGTCGACGACCGCGACGAGCACATGCACTCGTCACTGACTACGACGTGAGCTCACGAGCAGAATGACGACGGAGTGCATATATGCGCCGAACCACGACGACTGAGGTCGGGGGTGGAGTTTGCGTGCCACGGCGATCGTGGGCAGCTTCGCGCTGCTGGTTCTCGATCGGTTACACATCCTGTGAAGGGTGGGTGGCCGGTCTCTTTGAGGCCGGCCACCGTGCAGCGTTCCGCCTCGCCGTACCGGTCACGACACCGGGACTCAGGGTCGATCCGCGTCCTCGTCATACCCTGTGCGGATGAATGCTCCTCTGCCGGACACCGCCAATCTGCCTCGGTTCCTCGACCATCTGCAGGCCAGAGACACGGATGCAGCGCTGCTCGCTCGCCAACTGCTGGACGCGGGCGCCGCGGTCATCGTGTTCTGGGGGCCCCAGCAGATGGACGTGTGGGAGCTCCGGGTGCAGGTGGGCGACACGATGGTCCGGTTCGGGGTGGAACGCGGGTACTCCGACGGGGTGCTGGTAGCGCCCGCGGGCTACTCTTCCGACTGGTCGCGGCTCGTGCCGCTGCGTCTCGCTGTGATCGCCTGGGCGCGCGCGAACAATGTCCCGCTCCCACTCGACGATCCCGACGAGTTCGATCCAGGGCTCACGGTGCATGGGCGGGCCGTACTGGATTGGGTTGACGGGGGTCACTTCCCGCAGGTAGAGCGCGTGCGCCTCGCCTGGGCGGAGTACCGTCGACAACTCAGAGAACTTCGAAGCGGGACCCTTGGGCGGCCCGATGAGTCCGAGCTGCGCGCGGTCAGGGCGGCCGGTGTAGCAGCTATCGAAGCCGCCGCCGCTCCGTTGGCAGGAACAGAACGCTGAGCTCAGCCCGGCGCTGATCCGCTGCTCTTGCGGCTACGCCAGCGGTCTGGGTCCAACGCACAGACGGACATTTGCTACTTCCAGCTCCAGTCCGAGGTCCGTGTTCAATACCGATGTGACCTTTCCGTTCCTCAGCGCGTCGAGCGAGGGTCCGAAGCGCTCGTCGCGGGCCGTGAGCACGTCCGTGGGCCTGACGATCGCCAGGGTGCAGACCAGGTCTAGGCAGATCTGCGATGCGTCGTTCATCAGCCTGAGCGTCAAGGTCCCGTGCTCGCATATCGCCCAGTCGATTACTCGGCTGCCACGGATGACGCGTGAGATCTCGTGACGTCCACCTCTCCCCTGAACCACGGCGGTCCTGTCACGGCGGCGCTGCCAGCTAAGCAGCGCCGCGCGACCCGTTACCGCGGCGGCCAGAGCGGTGAGGGCGAGTGCGAGCATCTGTTCAGCGTTCATGGTTCGCCTCCCGACCTGCACCCGTGCCCGTATTGCGCCCTACCGTAGACGGCGCGACCAGCTGCGAGACAGACAGATATCGTGCCGCATACTCGGAGGATTGTCTGTCGGCCGAGTGTGTCAGCGCGGTGGCGCTAGGAGGGCGACGAGTTCTTCGATGCTGCGCCCGACCGCAAGTCGGAAGTAGTCGACTGCGCGCTCTCCGGTGAGTTGGGCCACTTGCTCAGGTGTGGTTGTGGTCCAGCGCCGCGTACCGGGCGGGCTGCTCATCGGCTCCAGGTCGGGGGCGGGGTTCTGCGTGTATGCGGGCAGGTGCGGGAGCCCCCGTGTTGCGCGTGCCTCGCCGGCGACCGCGGCGACCAGCCAACGCTCGGCGAAAGCTGCTGGGCGTATTGCCGCGCCGAATCCCTCATCAGCGGGAGTGCGGATGATCGTCATCGAGTCGACCCGCTGGACGGTCCATCGTCGGTCATCGAGGTCGAATCGGAACAGGCCATCGTTGTGCAAGTCGATCTCGGCGCCGAGTTCAGCCAGGGCCCTCACGCATGGTTCAGAGAGCAGGCGCTCAGGAATTTCCTGTTCGCGGCGGCGCTGCTCGCGCTCGCACGCGGCTTCCGCCAACGGGCGATATTCCTCCTCGAGTCGGCGCCGGTGCGGCGGGGCGCCATCACGGAGACGTTGAAACAACCATTCCGGGTCGATTCCGCCGAAGTAGTGGAAGTACACCTGGTACGACCTCTGCCCCATTGGAGCGTCCCGGACCAGGAGGCACAAGCCGTGTTGCCGGGACCAGATCGCGGTGGTGCGGCCGTCGACGTCGACGACCCACGGAGCGCCTCCATGGATCCACGCGCACTGTTGAGCCTTCTCCAGCACGACGCTGAGCGGGACGCGCCGAGGGATGTCGAATACCCGCTGGTGGGATTCCATGTCGTCGCCCATGTTGAAGCTGTCCCGGTCGACGTGCACGGTCACCGCGTGTCCGAATCCAAACCAGAAACGCTTCCGGCGGTTCGCCCACACAGATCGGTCGTGTTCAGTCTTCATACGCGTCGCCAATGTCGTAGTGGTCGTAGGTGGCCTTGTCGACGGTGATGGTGTTCGCCTGCCGGCCGGAGAGGATGTCGAGCTGCCAGCTGGCCGGAACGGTCGAGCACTCGCTTCCCCGGCAGTCGGTCGACGCCGGCGTGTGGTGCTTGCCAGTGACCGTTGTGTTCGGGTAGCCGGAATCGTAGGCAAGCGAGAGCTGGAAGAACAGGATGCCGCCGATGATTGATGCCGCCACAAGGGCCGCGATTCGCCACCGGCGTCGACGCCCCAGAGCGCGCCCGAAGGCGGGCACGTCGTGGTTCATGCTGCCCCTCCCCTGGGTTGGTCGTCGAGCATCGTCCTCTTTTAGAGACGCTCTCACCGGGGCGAGCATGACGAACCTCCTGCGCCCCGGCGCGCGGTTCCACGTCGTTCTCCCCTGCACGGAGTGCGGGATCAGGCTGGTGACGTGGTCCGGGTTGATCCACCGCGAGGAGGGCAATGGCGTCCGCGCGGCCGCGGCGTGACGGGTCAGCGCGTCGTGGATCCGTGCAACCAGAGCCTTCACGGGCTTCCGGCGTCCGGGGACCAAGTCCTCCGCCAGCGCGTCGATACGCGCAATGTCCGCGTCACCCGAGCGAGAGCACGAGCGCCGTCACTCCTTCGCGCCCGTCTGGTTGAACAGGTAGTACACGCTCAACGCAGCGAACCCGACGAGCATGGCCGGCGCGTAGACGATGCCGATCACGGTCAGCAGCGGGTAGAACAGCGTCCCCGCGCCGAACCGGAGGAGTGCGCTCCGCCGCGTCCCCGCATCCATCGATCCGGTCCGGACGAGGACGAGCGTGATGCGCCCGTAGACGAGGGTGAAGGCGATCGCGAAGCCGGTCGCGACCCCGCCGTACAGCACGGCGGCGACCCGGGTGTCCGCGGCGCTGCCCTCGGCGATGGCGCCCGCGAGCGTCGCGGTGGTGAAGGGGACGGCCGACACGAACATCAGGAGGATGAGGTTCCAGAACAGCAGCACGCGGTCGACCGTGGTCGCGAGACGGAAGATCGAATGGTGGTTGACCCAGATCACGCCGATGACGAAGAAGCTCACGACGTAGGCGGCGAACGACGGCCCGGACGCGAGGACCTGATCCAGGAGACTCTCGCCGTTGCCCGGCTCGAGGTGAAGGTCCAGGACCAGGAGGGTGATGGCCACCGCGAGGACCCCGTCGGTGAACGCTTCCAGTCGCACCTTGGTCATCGCTGCCTCCTGGTCGTCGCCGTTCGAGGTGGGCATACCTTAGCCGGGCGGACACGGTCCGTTCAACGACGACGAGTCCTCCGTTCACCTCCCCGTTCCTCCGCATACCGCCGGCTTGGGTAGCTTCCGTCTCTGTGCGACTTCTCAGAACCCGAACCGTGGCGGTCCTCGCCGCCACCGCGACCGCCGGCACGCTGGCGCTCGCCCTTCCCACCGCGGCGCAGGCCGCGGCAACGCCCGACGTGCGGATCACCGAGTGCATGTACAGCCCCGGCACCACCGGCGGCGAGTTCATCGAGCTCACCAACCTCGGCACGACGCCGGTCAGCCTCGCCGGCTGGTCCTTCGACGACGACAGCGAGACGCCCGGCACGGTCCCGCTGGACGGGCTCGGGACGCTGGCGTCCGGCGAATCCGCCATCATCACCGAGTCGGCGGATGCCGCCTTCCGAACCGAATGGTCGCTCGGCGCCGACGTGAAGGTGCTCGCCGGCAACACGACCGGCCTCGGCCGCGCCGACGAGATCAACCTCTTCGACGGCCCGGATGCGGTCGCGAACCTCGTCGACCGGCTCACCTACAACGACCAGGGCACCGGCACGGTCAAGGGCCCGCGCACCCAGGGGAAGTCGGGCGTGCCCACCACGGCCACGGCGCTCGGGGCCAACGATGCCTCGCAGTGGCAGCTCTCCGCCGTCGGCGACGCGGAGGGCTCGTGGACGTCGGTCAGCGGTGACATCGGTTCGCCGGGCAAGAGCCGGTTCGCCCCGGCGCAGCCGGCGTGGAAGAGCATCCACATCAACGAGGTGTCGTCCGACAACACCGCCACCCCGGTCGGGGACGCGATCGAGCTCTTCAATAGCGGGTCGGTGGATGTGGACATCACCGGCTGGCTTCAGATCGACAGCGGGGCCGCGACGGCTGCAACGACCTTCTCGGCCAGCCTCGCCGACGGGACCCCGACGACGGTCGTGCCCGCCCACGGCTACGTGTACTTCTCCTCCACCAAGGGCCTGAGCAGCGGCGGGGACGGCGTCAAGCTCTACCTGCCGGACGGCACCGGAGGCACCGCCGGCACCCTGGTCGACTCCGTCGACTACACGGCAGGCGAAGCCGGCACCGACGAGGGCAACGAGTTCGGAGCGGGCGCCTACGCGCGCTGCCCCGACGGCACGGGATCCTTCGCCTCGGTGGCGACCAAGAGCTTCGGCGCTTCCAACGCCGGCGCGTGCCAGAACGTGCTCACCAACCCCGCCGACGGCGGCAACGGCGGCGGCAACACGCTGACCTGCCAGCCGGAGGCGCCGTCCGGCACGGGCACCCTCCCCGCCGGCGCGGGCACTCCCGTCGCCTGGCCGGGAAGCGCCACCGTCTCGGTCGCCGACTCGCTGTGCGCGTGGGAGACCACGACCGGTCCGGAGGGCCGCGACGTCAGCGGCCTGGTCTTCGACCCGACCAACGCGAACGTGCTGTACAGCGTCAAGAACAAGGGCTGGGTGTTCCGCATGGTGAAGGAGAACGGCCTCTGGGTGGCCGACACCGCCAACGGCTGGGCCGCGGGCAAGCAGATCTTCTTCCCGGGCAGCAGCGACACCGCGACGAACCAGCCGGACTCCGAGGGGGTCACGGTCGGACCGGACGGCGCGCTCTACGTCACGACCGAGCGCAACAACGCCGCCAACACCATCCCGCTCAACTCCATCCTCCGCATCGACCCGACCTCGTCGGCCACGTCACTGGTCGCCACCGACCAGTGGAACCTGACCGCGGAGTTCCCGGAGCTTCACGCCGGGAACAAGACGGAGGCGAACCTGGGCTTCGAGGGCGTGACCTTCGTGCCGGACAGCTACCTGACCGGCAACGGCTTCGTCGACCAGTCGACCGGCACGACGTACAAGCCCGCCGACTACCCGCAGCACGGCGCCGGCCTCTACTTCGCCGCGCTGGAGAACGACGGAAAGCTGTACGCCTACGCGCTCAACAGCGACCACACCTTCCACCGGGTCGCGGTCGTGGACACGAAGATGGGCCACGTGATGGACGTGCAGTTCGACGCCGCCACCCAGCGCATCTGGGCGCTCTGCGACAACACCTGCGGCGTCTCCTCCACCGTGCTGAAGATCGACGGGACGGGAACGATCGTCCCGCAGGTCGTCTACAGCCGCCCCGCCGGTCTGCCGAACGACAACCTGGAGGGCTTCGCTCTCGCCCCGGCGTCGACCTGCACCGGAGGGACTCGCGAGGCCCTGTGGTCGGACGACGGCGTGTACGGCACCGGCCCGGGCAGCCCGACGGAGGGCCACGCCCTCTACAGCGGACGCATCGCGTGCGACCTGCAGCTCGGCGGCCAGGGCGTCTCCGGCTCGGCGACGGACCCGGTGGCGGCGGTCAGCCTGTCCGCCGGTTCGGGCGCCGTCGGCGACCGCATCACGGTCACCGGCACGCACTTCGCGCCGGGCACGCAGGTCACGTTCGTGTTCAACTCCACACCGGTCACCCTCGGCACGGCGACCGCGGCATCCGACGGGACGCTGACCTTCGCCTTCTCGGTGCCGGCAGTCCCGGCGGGTGCGCACACCGTGACCGCGGCGATCGGCGGGACGGTCGTCGCGTCGGCAGCCTTCAGCGTGACGGCCGCCGGCGCAACGGTGTCGGGCGGCGATCCGGCCGCCCTCGCCTCGACGGGCTCCGACGTGAGTCCGGCGGCCGGGGTGATCGCCCTGGCGCTGCTGATCGGCGGCGGTCTGCTCATCCTGCTGCGCCGACGCGCTCGGACGCACACGAGCGGAGAGTGAGCGCAGAGTGATAGCCCCGGGGGCGGGCCGGCCCGGCCGCGCTCTCCCCCGGCGGCTGTCACGACGAGAACCGCGCCCAGGTTGCGCTGCTATGGTTCCCGAGCCGGCAGTGCGCCGGCTTCAGGGAAGACGCCTCGTTGACAGATGGATCCTCCGGATCCGGCCACGACTCGTCGCCTCCTCTGTGCAAACAAGAGGAGCGCCATGCCCGCGTCCGTGAAAGCCGTCGTCTACTGCGAAGGACTGTTCGGGAGGCTCGACGGCAAGACCGCCAACGGGCTCGTCCGCCACTCCGAGAAGTACGAAATCCTCAGCGTGATCGACAGCACCCGTGCGGGCGGCGACGCAGGCGAGGTGCTGGACGGCGCACCGAACGGGATCCCGGTGCTCGCGAGCCTGGACGCATCCCTCGAGCGCGCGGGTTTCATCCCCGACACCCTCATCTTCGGGATGGCGCCGACCGACGGCCTGCTGACCGCCGACCACCGCGCCGTGCTCCTCGACGGCATCGACCGCGGGATGAACCTGGTCAACGGACTGCACGAGTACCTCAACGACGACGCCGAGTTCGTCGCAGCAGCCCTCGTGGCCGGTGTGACGATCGAGGACGTCCGGCGGCCGAAGGAGATCGCTGAGCTGAAGCTGTTCAGCGGCCGGATCTTCGACGTCACGTGCCCGCGCATCGCGGTGCTCGGCACGGACGGATCGGTCGGCAAGCGCACGACGGCCACCCTTCTTACTCAGGCGCTGAACGCGCAGGGCATCCGGGCCGTGATGGTCGGGACCGGGCAGACGTCGCTGATCCAGGGAGCCCGGTACGCGGTGGCGCTCGACGCGACCATCCCCCAGTTCTGCTCCGGCGAGGTGGAGGCGCAGGTCGTCGCTGCGTTCGAGGAGGAGGACCCGGACGTCATCATCGTCGAAGGCCAGGGTGCGCTGAGCCACCCCGCCTACCTCAGCTCGGGCGCCATCCTGCGCGGCAGCCGACCGGAGGGCGTCATCCTCCAGCACGCCCCGGGGCGCATGATGCTGGGCGACTTCCCGATGATGCCGATGCCGACGGCCGCGAGCGAGATCGCCCTGATCCAGGCGTTCAGCGACACCAGCGTCATCGGCGTCACCATCAACCACGAGGGTCTGACGGCGGCCGGGATCGACGACACGATCGCCCAGCACGAAGCCGGGCTCGGCCTCCCCGTCACCGACCCGCTGACCCGTCCGCTGGAGGAGCTCGTCGACATGGTGCTGCTCGCCTTCCCCGAGCTGGGTCTCCGCGGCGAAGCGCTCGCCGGTGTCGCGAGCACGGAGTCCAGCCTGGCGTAGTCGGTGGCCCTGGCGTCGTCGGTGGCCCGGAATACACTTCCGGCATGGCCATCGACGTCCTCCCCGCCACGGGCCGCTTCGACGACTTCGCCACCTTCATGGTGCCCCGGAAGCCCGGCGCGGGCGGCTGCGTCTGCATGTCTTACCGGGATGCCCGGCTCAACACGGCGGGCCGGGTCGACCACATGCGCGCCGAGTGCTCCTCGGAACCCGGCCCCGGCGTTCTCGCGTACCTCGACGGCGAGGTGGCGGGCTGGTGCTCGGTCGCGCCGAAGTCGACGTACCGCCGCTTGATGAACTCCCGCACCATCCCCCACCTCGACGAGGAACGCGACCCCTGGTCGATCGTCTGCTTCGTCGTGCGTGGCGGATTCCGCAAGCGCGGCCTGATGCACGACCTGCTCGACGGCGCGGTCGAGCACGCCCGCGCCTCCGGTGCCGCGCTGGTCGAGGGCTACCCGGTCGACACCGGCGGCGAGCGCGTGGATGTGATCAGCGGCTACGTCGGAACGGTCGAGCTCTTCGAGAAGCACGGCTTCTCGCGCGTGCTGGCCACGGACGCCCACTCGGGCGGCCAGGTGCGGTGGCTGATGCGGCGCGAACTCGGCGCCTGACGGGCGGGCGCGCCCCGACCCCTGTGAGAGTTCACATGTACGCTCTCTCAGGTTAATCCGCGCGTCACCGCAACCCGCTCGGATGGTCCGGTCACTCGACCGAAAGGACCCGTCCGCATGTTCCGTTCCGCTTCGCGCTGGAAGGGCGGCGCCGTGCTCGTCGCCGCCTCCGGCGTGCTCGCCGCCGCGCTGCTCCCCGCGCCCGCGCTGGCCGCCACCTCCGACAACGGGGGCGCCGCCCGCAACCCCGACGACTCCACGACGGCGCTCCGCCAGTCGATCGTCAACGGTCCCGCCAAGAACGTCATCCTGCTCATCGGCGACGGGATGGGCGACAGCGAGATCACGGTCGCCCGCAACTACCAGTACGGCGCGGGCGGCATGCTTCCCGGCATCGACGCACTGCCGCTCACCGGCCAGTACACGACCTACTCCGTGTACAAGGACGGCGCGAACAAGGGCAAGCCGGACTACGTGCCGGACTCCGCCGCCACCGGCTCCGCGTGGGCGACAGGCACCAAGACCTACGACAACGCGATCTCCGTCGACATCGACGGCAAGCCGCAGGCGACCCTGCTGGAGCTGGCACGCGCCAACGGCCTCCGCACCGGCAATGTCAGCACCGCCGAGATCCAGGACGCGACCCCGGCCGTCGAGGTCGCGCACGTGGGCGCCCGCTCCTGCTACGGGCCGGACAGCGCATCGTGCGGTTCCGACGCCCTCGAGAACGGCGGACTCGGCTCCATCAGCGAGCAGCTGCTCGACGCCCGCGCCGACGTGACCCTGGGCGGAGGGTCGACCTCCTTCACGCAGACCGCGAAGGCCGGCCAGTGGAAGGACGAGACGCTGTTCGACCAGGCCGCCGAGCGCGGATATCAGGTCGTCGGCGACGCCGCGGGCCTCGCGGGCGTGGCGGAGGCGAACCAGCAGAAGCCGCTGCTCGGCCTGTTCACCCCCGGCAACTTCCCGACGCGCTACGCCTCGACGACGGCGACCGTCGGCGGCGCGGACCAGGCGCCGGTCACCTGCACGCCGAACCCGGCCCGGCTGGCGACCGACCTCTCCCTCTCGTCGCTGACCAACAAGGCGATCTCCCTCCTGGACAAGCCGGGCGGTGACGGCTTCTTCCTCCAGGTCGAGGGCGCCAGCATCGACAAGCGCGACCACTCGGCTGACGCGTGCGGCCAGATCGGCGAGACCGTCGACCTCGACGAGGCTGTGCAGGCAGCGCTCGCGTTCGCGAAGAAGGACGGCAACACCCTGGTCATCGTGACCGCCGACCACGCCCACACCAGCCAGATCGTCGACAGCACCCCGCCGGCGACCCTCTCGACCGCGCTGACAACCGCCGACGGCACCGTGATGAAGGTCGCCTACGGCACCGCGGCCGCCGGGGGCTCGCAGCAGCACACGGGCGCCCAGCTGCGCATCGCCGGCTACGGCCCCGGCGCGGCCGACGTCGTCGGCCTGACCGACCAGTCCGACACGTTCTTCACCATCGCCCGCGCTCTGGAGCTGAACCGCGACTACGCGGCCCTCAGCGCCGGCGCGTCAGTGACACTGAACGCCACGACGGTGAAGCCGGGCGACCCGATCACCGCGACGCTGGCGGGCTTCCGCGGCGACCGTCAGGTCACCGGGGTCATGCAGTCCGACCCGGTCGCGCTGCCGCGCACCGACGTGCTCGGCGGATCGGCGGCCATCACGGCGACCGCCCCGACCGACCTCGGCGCCCACACCATCACCGTCACAGGAGCGCAGAGCGGCAAGGCGGTGACGGTGAACTTCGAGGTCACCGCCGACGGCCAGCCCTCCGGCGCCCTGCCCGGCGGATCGGCCGGTGGATCGACCGGTGGCGGCAACGGCGCGGTGACCGCCGGATCCACCTCCGCGGGCTCGCTCGCATCGACCGGTTCGATCGTCGCGCCGCTCATCGTGGTGATCGCGCTGGCCCTGCTGATCGCGGGCTACCTGTTCGTCACCCGCGGCCGTCGCCGCCCGGGCGGTGCCCCGCAGGTCTGACCGGCAGCAAAGGAAGAGGGGGAGGAGTCCACCCGGACTCCTCCCCCTTCCACGTCTGCGCGATCCATCGGATCGCAATACGTCCGCAAAGACCGAGGTGTTCTGAAGGAAGGCGTCACGACCCTGTGGTTGCTGCGTCTGAGTAGGTAGAAGGGCGCTTTGCCCTTGCGAGTGGTGGACAAGGACCGTTCCGGCTTGCCGGGTGATGGGCGCGTGTCCACTTCGTTCCACGTGAGAACGAAAAGGAGACCTCAGTGAAGAAGTCTCGTGTACTGGTGTCAGCCGCGGCGGCGGGAATCGCCGGAAGTTGTAAAGGATTCTGATGGCAGCGCGGCCCCGACGCCTGGCGTACTTCGCCACCATGGCTCTCATCGTGGAAGCCGTATTGCTAGGTGCCTCGCTCCTCCCACAGCCGTGGGGCGGGATGGCGCTGACGGTGGGAGCGCTTCTGTGCGCGACCGTTGATCGAGTGTGGAGTCGCGTCAGGGGTCCCGTCTTCCCGCCACCCCTGACCGCCGCCGTTCGCGTATATCTTGCCGTCGTGGTGGTCGTCTTGCTCTCCACGCTGATTATGGTCGTGTTCGCGCCCGGGAGCGGTCTGCCGACGTGGGTGATGTCCGTAGTCACAATGCTGGCTCTCTTGGCCGGGAGCTGGGTCCCGGCAACAAACACCTGGTCGCCTACTCCTCACCCGAGGGGCGACGAGTAGATAAACCCACGGGGTGTGTCTCGGGCTTACGACTCCGCGCTGAGCGCGATCGTCCCGATCCCGAGCGCCGCCAGGATCCCGGCCGAGATGCGTTCGAGCCAGGTCGTGACAGCCGGACGCTTCAGCCAGGCGACCGCGCGGCCGGCCAGGAGCGCGACCACCACGAGGTAGAGCGAGCCGACCACGGCGACGATCGCGCCGAGCAGCAGCGTGCTGGCGATGGTCGAGCCGTCGTGGGGGACGAACTGCGGCGCGATGGCCAGGAAGAACAGGCCGACCTTCGGGTTCATCATCGTGGACAGCATCCCCGCGGTGAATCCCGACCGCAGCCCGGTGCGACGGGAGGTCGGCTCGACGCCGTGCGCCTTGCCCTTCCGGCTCGCGATGAACGCGGCCACGCCGAGGTAGATCAGGTACAGACCGCCGACGATCTTGAGGATGCGGAAGACCTCGGCCGACTGCTCCAGCACGGCGGCGAGCCCCAGGGCCACCGCCACCGCCCACACCAGCGACCCGAGCGCGGTGCCCGCGGCGGCCGCGATGCCCGCGCCCTGCCGCGCCAGGCTGAAGCGGAGGACGAGGAACGTGTCCGGCCCCGGCGTGAGGGCGAGCACGAGGCAGAGGCCGGCGAAGGCGAGCAGGCTGGCGACGGTCATGCGACCAGTATGCAGGCCGCTCAGGGCAGCAGGCGCGTGAAGTGGTGGGGAACGCCCTGCCAGACGGTGGTGATCTCGACCGGGCGGCCCTCCTCGGGTGCCTGGATGAGCATCCCGTCGCCCAGGTAGATCGCGATGTGCTCCTCGTCGTCGAACACCACCAGGTCGCCGGGCTGGGCGTCGCTCTCGCTGATCGGTCGCCCGGCGTCGTCCTGCAGGTGGACGAGGTGCCCGAGAGGGATGCCGACGGCCGCGTACGAGACCATGACGAGTCCCGAGCAGTCGATGCCCGAGTGATCCGAGCCGTCGAGCACGTACGGGTCGCCGAGGTAGCTGAGCGCGGTGGCGACGATCTGTTCGCGCGCGCCGCCGAGGGCGAGGGCGGAGACGATCGCCCCGGCGGCCCGCTCGCCCGAAGCGCCGCCCTGGCCGGCGATGATGCCGGCGACCGCGGAGGCGACGGGGTCGTCACGGTCGATACGGGCGGAGGCGACGATGGCCGAGACGGTCATGGCCTGGTGGCCCGCGTGCCCGCTCGCGGCGGCCGTCACGATGTCGATGGGCTCCGCGACGGCCGGCGGCGCCATGGCGATGCCGGCGAGGAGAGCGATGGTGGCGCCGGAGGCGCCCAGTGCGATCCCGCGGCGGGAGGCTCGGGGCGCGGACCCTCGGCGTGTGCCACGCCTCCGCGAGGTGCCGCCGCCGCGCTCAGCCCGTTCCTGCTCCAGAGCCCGCCGTCGTTCGCCGCCCGTCATCCAGACCTCGTCCGTCTCACGACCCGCACCCCATCGCCCGAAGTCCGCGCGACCGGGATCGAGCCTAAGGGGCCGCATCCCTGCCCCACCGGGAGTCCTCTGAGTCGGGCTGATGTTCCTCTCAGACGGAGGCCGCCGGCCGGATCACGCGCCCGGCCGGGGAAGACAATGGGGAGGCCCGCCACCGATCGGAGCCGCCCACGCCCCCCGTCGCCGTCTTCCTCACCACCTGGTCGTTCGACCCGGCCGCCGCCGCGCTGCTCGCCGTGGCAGCCGTTCTGTATGTGGGCGGCGTCCTCCGGCTCCGCCGCCGGGGCCGCCGCTGGCCGCTCCGGCTGACGGCCTCGTTCCTGATCCTCGGCCTCGGGTCGTACGCCGTCATCTCGTTCGGGTTCCTCGGCGCCGAGAGCACCGACCTCCGCTGGGCGTTCACGACCCGGATCGCGCTCCTGCTCTTCGTCGTCCCCGCGTTCCTCGCGCTCGGCCGGCCCGTCGCCCTCGCCCGCGTGGCCCTCGGCCCCGCCGGCCGCCGTCGCACGGACCGGGTGATGCGATCCCGGCCGGTGCGCGCGTTCGGCAACGCGATCGCCGCGCCCGCCTTCGCGTGCGCGGTGTTCCTCGTCTTCCTCACGCCGCTCGCCGCCGTGCTGCGCGACTCGGTGTGGTCCGAGTGGACCATCTCCGTCCTCACCCCGCTCGTCGGCCTCCTGCTGGTGCTGCCGATCGTCGCGCACTCGGTCGTCCGCACCGGGTTCTTCATCACGGTGGAGTTCCTGCTCGCGTTCGTCGAACTGGTGCTGGATGCGATCCCCGGCCTTCTGCTGCGCCTCAACGACGGCATCCTCGACCACGCCCCGGCGATCGTCGGGCGGATGCCGTTCTGGTTCCCCACTCCCCTCCACGACCAGCACCTCTCCGGCGACCTGTTGTGGTTCATCGCCGAGGTCGCCGACGTGCCCGTGCTCGTCCTGCTGTTCGTCCGATGGATGCGCCTGGAGCGCACCGAGGGCAAGCGTTACGACGACCTGAGCGACGAGGAGCTGGCCGAACTGACCCGGCAGCACCTCCGCCAGCGCAGCTGAGGTGCGCGCGTTACGCACCATGACGGTGCGCGTGCGGACTGGGCCGGGTTCGCTCATCCTGGACCCATGACCAGGCAGATCCGCTTCAACGCGTTCGACATGAACTGCGTCGCCCACCAGTCGTCCGGCATGTGGCGGCACCCCGAGGACCAGGCGTGGCGCTACAAGGACCTCACCTACTGGACCGAGCTGGCGAAGCTGCTGGAACGCGGGAACTTCGACGGCATCTTCATCGCCGACGTGCTCGGCACGTACGACGTGTACGGCGGCAGCAATGAGGCCGCCATCCGTCACGGCGCGCAGGTGCCGGTGAACGACCCCATCCTTCTCGTCTCGGCGATGGCGCTGGTGACCGAGAACCTGGGCTTCGGCATCACCGCGGGCACCGCCTACGAGCACCCGTACCCGTTCGCACGCCGCATGTCGACGCTCGACCACCTGACCAACGGCCGCGTCGGCTGGAACGTCGTCACCGGGTACCTGCCCTCCGCCGCCCGCAACATGGGCCACGACGACCAGCTGCAGCACGACGACCGCTACGACCACGCCGACGAGTACCTCGAGGTGCTCTACAAGCTGTGGGAGGGGTCGTGGGAGGACGACGCGGTCATCCGCGACCGCGAGTCCGGTGTCTTCACCGACCCGTCGAAGGTGCACGAGATCGGCCACCGCGGCAAGCACTTCACCGTGCCGGGCATCCACCTCTCCGAGCCGAGCCCGCAGCGCACGCCGGTCATCTACCAGGCCGGCGCATCCAAGCGCGGCATCGCGTTCGCGGCAGAGAACGCGGAGGCGATCTTCGTCGCCGCCTCCACCAAGGAGGGTCTGAAGGCCACCGTCGGCAAGCTCCGCGACGCCCTCGAGGCGGCGGGCCGCGACCGGTACTCGGCACGCATCTACACGCTGCTGACGATCATCACCGACGAGACCAGCGAGAAGGCGCAGGCGAAGTTCCAGGACTTCCTGCAGTACACCAGCGACGAGGGCGCGCTCGTCTTCATGTCGGGGTGGATGGGCGTGGATCTCTCGCAGTACGACCTGGACGAGCCGATCGGCAACGTCGACAGCAACGCCATCCAGTCGGCGGTTGCGAACTTCCAGCGGCCGAACGAGGACGGCGGCGAGTGGACAGTGCGCGACATCGGCCGCAACGGCGCCATCGGCGGGCTCGGGCCGTTCATCGTCGGCTCGGCCTCCGAGATCGCGGACCAGCTGCAGGAGTGGGTCGAGGAGACCGACGTCGATGGGTTCAACCTGGCCTACGCCATCACGCCCGGGACGTTCGAGGACATCGTCGAGTACGTCATCCCGGAGCTGCGCAAGCGCGGCGCCTATCCCGAGGAGTACGCGCCGGGGACCCTGCGGAACAAGTTGCACGGCGCGGGCGACCGGCTGCCGGAGACGCACCGCGGAGCCCGGTACAAGGTGGCGGCATCCCGGGCCGTCTGAGAATCCGCAGACCATCGCTCCTCTAGCCTGGCTAGCGATAGGCTGAGCGGGAGACGCGGCTCCCGCCGCGCCTCTGTGGCGACCGAAGGGCAGGCCATGACGGACACGGCGGCGATCCAGGACCAGCTGCGCGAGCTCCTCGACGGAGAGCGCGGGCTGAAGGAGCTGCTCGGCGCCAACCCGGAGTGGTACCCCGTGCTGATCCGCCAGCTGGAGCTCGCCGTCGGCGACGCCCGCATCATCTACCTGGGCGCCGCCATCGCCTCCGGGCTCTCCACCGTCACCCTGCGCATCGGCATCTTCACGGAGCACACGGTCGTCGCCGCCGAGGTCATCGACGACAGCACGCCGGGAGCACAGGTGGTGACGCGTGTGGAGAGCCGCGCGGGTCTGCTCCGCTTCGAGCTCTCCGGCGGCACGGAGAGCGACAACAGCAGCGAGTCGTCGTGGCAGGGCGGCTTCCGCGTGCGGGCGTTCTACCGCTCGGGCCTGGTCGTCACCGTGCCCGCCAACGTCGTCGACACCGAGGCCAAGCGCGTCTCGGTGCACGCCGTTCTCGACGGCATCCGCGCCGACCTGCAGGCACGACCGCCATCGTCCGTGCTGGACGACTGAGCACCCCGACGGGCCGGGAGGAACCATGATCTCGTCAGCGGTCACCCTCAGCTATCGCGACGCCCCGGCCGCGATCGCCTGGCTCGAAGCGCTCGGGTTCGACGTGCTCCAGCTGCAGTCCGGGCAGGACGGCTCGGTGCTGCACAGCGAACTGCGCTGGGCCGACACCGTCGTGATGCTGGCCTCGGACGACGCGGCCTACGACGTCCCGCCGCTGGTCGGCGCCTCCACCGGAGTCGGCCTGTACCTCGTGACCCAGGACGTCGACGGGATGTTCGCACGCGCGGTGGACGCCGGCGCGACGGTGGTCTTCCCGCCGGAGGAGACGGAGTGGGGCAGCCGCCGGGCACGTGTGCTCGACCCCGGCGGCCGGGAGTGGAGCTTCGGCTCCTATCGGCCCGGCGAGCAGTGGAGCGCCTCCGCCTGAGCGCGAGAACACCGAAACTCCCTTGCTAGGAGATTAGTCAGCAAGCTTATGGTCGGGCTACGCTGGATGCGTGACCCGGTCCAGCAGAACCCGTCGCCGCATCCTCATCGCGGGTGGCGCTGTCCTCGGCGTCCTCGTCCTGACCGTGGTCGGCTTCCTGGCCTGGGCGTCCACCCCGATGATGGGCGACCGGTCCGCAGCGCTCGAGGCTTGGCGCGACCCGGCCGTCCGGATCCACGACGCCGGCGACTCCGTCGTCATGGAGCCGACCGGAACGCCCTCCGGCGACGGCCTGGTGTTCGTTCCCGGCGCGCTTGTCGACCCGTACGCCTACCTGAACAAGCTCTCGGGCGCCGTCGCCGAGACGGGCCTCACCGTGGTGATCACGAAGCCGACGCTCAACCTGGCCTTCTTCGACCAGCGGCCGCTGTCCACGTTCACCGCCCACGCCTCGGAGGTGACGGACTGGTACGTCGGCGGCCACTCCCTCGGCGGCGTCCGCGCCTGCCAGCTGGCCGAGGATCCGAAGGTGACCGGACTCATCCTGTTCGGCTCGTACTGCGCAAACGACCTCAGCGGCGCCGATCTGCACGTGCTGTCGATCGGAGGCAGCCGCGACGGCCTGAGCACGCCCGCCAAGCTCGCGGCGAACCGGCACCTGCTGCCGGAGGACGCGCGGATGGTGGAGATCGACGGCATGGACCACGCGCAGTTCGGCGACTACGGCGCCCAGCCGGGCGACCGACCGGCCACCATCGACGACGAGGCGGCTCGCGACGAGTTGACCCAGGCGCTCAGCGGCTTCCTTTCCGAGTGATGCACGACGGATCAGATGTCGGCTACCCGCCGACGGGCGACCACTCCCCGCTCACGACCCGTCCGTTCCGCAACTCGGGGAAGTGCGCGCCGACACCGGTCGCACCCGGCGCAGAGAGGAGCGCCCACAGCTCCTGACGCGACTGCTCGGCGCGGGCCGCATCCACGTCGCCCAGGGAGTGCCAGCCCCCTTCGGCCATCTGCTGCGGGATCGTGATCGCGTCGCCCAGCAGGATGAGCCGCTCACCGCGCGACTCGACCACCACGGCCAGGTGTCCTGGCGTGTGTCCGGGTGCGGGCACGGCCCGGACTCCGGGCGCGACGTAAACCCCCGTGTCGACGGGCCGCAGCGTCGGCGTCCCGGCGCGGGCTCGGAGGCCGGCCCGAATGTGCGGCGCCATCTGGCCCGGGCCCTCGACGAAGTGCGCCCACTCGCCCGCTCCGAACCAGAGGCGGGCGTTCGGGAAGGTGGGCTGTTCATCCGTGCCGAACAGCCAGCCGACGTGGTCCATATGGAAGTGGGTGATCACGATGTCGGTGACCTCGGCCGGGTGGATGCCCGCCCCGCGCAGTCCGGTCGGCAGTTGCCCGCCGACCAGCATCATCCCGTCGGGCATCGGGTCGAGGGCCGGGCCGAGTCCGGCATCCACCAGCACGACGGGAGCCGAGGCCCCGGGTCGGCCCGCTCCTGCCGGATGAGGAAGCAGCCGATCGGCAGCCATGCCGCCCCGTCGCGGTCGAAGACGTCCGGCCGGGCCGTCGCGGGCACCCGGTCGCCGAAGTAGCTCGGACGCGCGACGAACGCGCCGTCGGAGATCGCATCCACCCGGAGTCCGCCCACGCGCATGGAGGCAGCTTACGGCCCGTACACAGACGGCGCGGCCGTGCAGCGGGGAGGCTGCACGGCCGCGCCGGGGGCGGGCTGATGCCGGGAGTTACTTGGCCGGGGGCATCAGGACCGAGTCGATCAGGTACACGGTCGCGTTGGCTGTCTTGACGCCGCCGCAGATGACGTTGGCGTCGTTGACCTTCATGGAGTCGCCGGAGCCGGTGACGGTGACGTCGCCGCCCTCGACGGTCTTGTGGGTGCCGTCGATGTCAGACGGCGCAAGCTGTCCGGGCACCACGTGGTAGGTGAGGATCGAGGTCAGCGTGGCCGTGCCCGCCTCGGTCTTCAGCGACTCGATGGTCGCCGGGTCGATCTTCTTGAAGGCGTCGTCGACCGGGGCGAAGACGGTGAAGTCGCCGCCGTTCAGGGTGTCGACCAGGTTCACCTGCGGGTTCAGCTTGCCCGAGACGGCCGCGACGAGCGTCGTCAGCAGCGGGTTGTTGCTGGCCGCGGTGGCCACCGGGTCCTCGGCCATGCCGGAGACGGAGCCCGCACCCGACGGGACCTGCTTGGCGTATGCCGCGCAGCCGGGACCGACGAGGTCGGCGGCCGGGTCCATCTTCGAGGCGGACGGGGTGGACTTGCTCATCGAGGAGCCGGAGTCGCTGGAGGTGGCGCTGCCCGCACCGGACGAACAGGCGGTGAGGGTGAGGGCGGCTGCGGCCAGGATGGCTGCCGCTGCGAGACGAGCTGTGGATCGCATGGTTCTTCTCCTTCGAGGGATGGTGACGATCGTTACGGCCGCTGCGGGGCGGTCATCAGGGGTTCGGCCCCGGCGGCGAATCGGATTGGAACCAATCCGCGGGGCCTCTCCGCCACGAACTCCAGGCATGTCAGCGAAGAAGAGAATCGGCACCATCGCCCTGGCCGCACTCGCCGGGGCGGTGAGCGGTGGCGTGTTCCTCGGAGCGGCCGAACTGGTGGCCCTGCTGACCGTGCGCGACGCGAGCCCGATCATCGCGGTCGGCTCGTTCGTGATCGACATCGTCCCCCGCTGGGCGAAGGAACTGGCGATCGACCTGTTCGGGTCGAACGACAAGCTGTTCCTCCTGGCGAGCCTGGGCCTCGCGGTCTTCGTCGCCGCCGCCGTCGCGGGGGTGGTGGAGTGGTGGCGTCGGTGGGTCGGCGTCGCGCTGTTCGTTCTCGCGGGTGTCGCGGCCGTGGTGGCGACGCTGACCCGCACGGGGGCCAGCCCGTTCGGCTTCCTTCCGGCCGCGGTCGGAGCCCTGCTCGGCGCGGTGGTGCTGCGACTGCTGATCGGGCGGCTTCACGCCTGGCGCGACGGGACCGCGGGAGCGGAAAGGGTCGGCGTCGACCGCCGCCGGTTCCTGGTGCTCACGTCGGTCGCAGCGGCGGGAGCCCTAGTCGCCGGGGTCGGGTCGCGCCTGGGGTCCGCTGCCACGTCATCCATCGCCGCGGTCCGCTCGGCGCTCACGCTCCCGACGCCGGCCTCCCGCCTGAAAGTGCCTGCCGGCGCCGAACTCGACGCTCCCGGCATCAGCCCTCTCTTCACGCCGAACACGGACTTCTACCGGGTGGACACGGCCCTCACCGTGCCGTCTGTCGACCCGGCGAATTGGCGCCTCACCATCGACGGGTTGGTCGAGAAGCGCGTCGAGCTCAGCTTCCAGGACCTCGTCGACATGCGCCCAGCCGAGTACGGCGTCACCCTGACGTGCGTGTCGAACGAGGTCGGCGGCAACCTGGTCGGGAACGCGCGGTGGCTCGGCGTGCCGGTCCGCGACATCCTCGCCCTCGCCCGTCCGCGCCGGGGCGCCGATATGGTGCTGTCGCGCAGCGTCGACGGCTTCACCGCCAGCACCCCGCTGGATGCGCTCACCGACGACGGCCGCGACGCCATCCTCGCGATCGGGATGAACGGCGAACCGCTCCCCCTCGAGCACGGTTTCCCGGTGCGGATGGTGGTGCCGGGCCTGTACGGCTACGTGTCGGCGACGAAATGGCTGACCGAGCTGAAGGTGACGACCTTCGCCGCCGATCAGGCGTACTGGACTCCCCGCGGCTACAGTGCGAAAGCCCCGATCAAGCTCTCCAGCCGCATCGACACCCCGCGCGTGGACAAGCCGCTCTCCGCCGGCCCGACGAAGATCGCCGGTGTCGCGTGGGCGCAGACGGTCGGCATCCGCACCGTCGAGGTGCGGATCGACGGTGGCCAGTGGCAGCAGGCGACGCTCTCCACTCCGATCAACGCCGACACCTGGGTGCAGTGGTCGCTCGACTGGGACGCCACAGCGGGCAGCCACACCCTCGCGGTGCGCGCCACCGATCGCGCGGGCCGCGTGCAGGAGCAGAAGCGCACGCCGATCGCGCCGAACGGATCGACAGGATGGCAGCAGACGCTGGTGCGGGTGGGCTGAGGGCGTCGAGGTCGTCGGATGGGCACTCCGTGACCCGAGGTGCCGGCGCCCGAGCCGGCACCTCGGTGGGCTGACGCTCCCCCCGGACACGTCAGCTGGAACCCGCAACAGTGGGCCGGCACCTTGGGGAAATGCCGGCCCACTGTCACGGGGTCTTACTCGGTCGCGCGGCGTCGGCGGATCAGCACGAAGGCTGCTCCGGCGCCCAGCAGCAGCAGGGCGATGATCCCGGGTGCGACCAGATCGCTACCGGTGAACGCCAGGCCGGGGCCCGGGTCGATCGGCGTGCGGGTGTCGCAGGCGCCCGACGGGTCGCACGATCCGCCGTCCACGACAGGGTCGACGGTGTTGACCAGGCGGTGGTTGCCCGCCGCCGGGTTGTTGACCGTCACCGAGTACGTGACGTCGATCGTCTCGCCGACTGCCAGCGGGCCGGCCCAGGAGAGCACGGTGCCACTGAGGGTCGCTCCGTGCGTCGCGTCGCCGTTGTAGTGGGCGTCGTCGAGCACGTCGCTCATGTTGTCGGTGAACTTCGCGGGAGTGCTCGCGGTGTAGGCGAACTCACCCGTGTTCGTGACGGTGACCGTGTAGCTGACCACGGCTCCCGGCTTCACGGTGCTGGTCGTGGAGACCGTCTTGTGCACCGTGTACGAGGCGACCGGGGTGTTGGTCAGGCAGCTGCCCGCCGGGTCGCACGACCCGCCCGGCCCGGTGGGCATGACCGCGTTGACCAGGTGGTGGTTGCCCGCATCCGGGCTGTTCACCGTCACCGAGTACGTGACCTTCACCGTCTGGCCGACCGCGAGCGGACCGGCCCAGCTGAGCGTGTTTCCGGCCACGGTCGCACCGTTGCTGGCGTCACCGTTGTAGGCGGCGTCGTCGAGGACGTTGGTCAGGTCGTCGCTGAACGACGCCGGCTCGGCCGCGGTGTAGTCCGCCTTGCCGGTGTTGACCACCGTCACCGTGTAGGTGATGGTGCCGCCGGGAGTGACGGTCTGCGAGGACGCGGCCTTGGCCACCGTGAACGACCCCGACGGGATCTGAACGGTGCACGCGGCGTTGTCGGTGCCGGCCGGGCAGTCACCACCGGGCGGGGTGACGACCGTGTTGGTGATCATCTTGTCGCCCGTGTCCGGATCGTTGACGGTCACCGAGTACGTCACCGTCACCGTGTCCCCGACGGCGACGGCACCCGACCACGACAGCGTCGGTGCCGCGTAGGTTGCTCCCGCGGTGGCGTCGTTGTTGTAGGAGGCGTCATCCAGCACGGCCGACAGGTCGTCGGTGAAGGAGGCCGGGTCGGTAGCGGTGTAGTCGACCTGTCCGGTGTTCTTCACCGTGACGGTGAACGTCACGATGTCGCCGGGGACCACGTCGGCCTTGTCGGCCGTCTTGGTCACGGTGAACGCCTGCAGCAGGTTCGTCGTGGTGCAGTCGCCCGGGGTCGCGCAGCCACCACCGTCGCCCGGAGACGCCGTGACCGTGTTGGTCAGCGTGCCGTCACCCGTACCGGCCGGGCCCGCGAGCACCTGGTAGGTGATCGTCTGGACCGCGCCGACAGCGAGCGGGCCCGACCAGGTCAGCGTTGTGCCGTTGACGATCGCGCCGTTGGTGGCCGAACCGGCCACATAGGTGGCGTCGTCCAGCACCTGCGAGAGGTCGTCGGTCACCGACGCCGGAGCGGTGGCGGTGTAGTCGGCCTGACCGGTGTTGGTCACGGTGACCGTGTACGTCACCGTGTCACCCGGGTGCACCGGGCCGGCCGCCGACGAGGCCTTGGCGACCGTGTACGACTGCACCGGGGTGGTGGTCGCGCAGTCGCCTGCCGTGAGGCAGCTGCCGCCGTCGCCCGGGACCACCGCGTTGGTCAGCGTGTGGTCGCCGGTGTCGGGGGTGTTGACCGTCGCCGTGTAGGTGATCACGATCGTGGCGCCGGCCGCGAGGGCGCCGGACCAGGACAGCGTGCTCCCGGTGATGGTCGCTCCGTTGTCCGGACCACCGGTGATGGTGGCGTCATCCAGCACTGCCGACAGGTCGTCGGTGAAGCCGGCGGGGTTGGCCGCGGTGAAGTCGGCGGTGCCCGTGTTGGTGACGGTGACCGTGTACGTGACCGTCTCGCCCGGGTTCACCGCACCGGCCGGCGACGCCGACTTCGCGGTGGTGAAGGAGCGCACGTTCGTGGTGGTCGTGCACTCCCCGGCCGGGTCGCACGAGCCGCCAGGGCCGGTCGGGCTGACCGTGTTCCGCAGTTCCTTGTCGCCGGTGTCCGGGTTGTTCACCGTCACGGTGTACGTGATCACGACTGTCGCACCGGCCGCGAGCGGACCCGACCACGACAGGGCGTTCCCGTTGATGGTCGCTCCGTTGTCCGGACCGGCGGTAACGGTTGCGTCATCCAGAACACGGGACAGGTCGTCCGTGAAGCTGGCCGGAAGGGCGGCGGTGTAGTCGCGGGCGCCGGTGTTGGTCACCGTCACCGTGTACGTGACCGTGCTGCCCGCGGTGACCTCCGTCGTGGACGCCGTCTTCGCGACCGTGAAGGAGCCCGACGGGATCAGCACGATGCAGTCCGGATTGGTCGACCCGGCCGGGCAGTCGCCGCCCACCCCGGGCGGGGTGACCACGGCGTTGTCCACGTGCGAGTCTCCGGTGATCGGGTCGTTCACCGTCACGGAGTAGGTGATCGTGACGGTGTCGCCGACAGCGAGGGCGCCGGACCACGAGAGGGTCGGTGCCGCGTAAGTGGCACCGCTCGTCGCGTCATTGTTGTACGTGGCGTCGTCGAGGACGGCCGACAGATCGTCGGTGAACGACGCCGGCGCAGCGGCCGTGTAGTCGACCACACCGGTGTTCTTCACCGTGATCGTGTAGTTGATCGTCTGGCCGGGCACGACATCGGTCTTGTCGGCCTTCTTGGTCACGCTGAATGCCTGCACCGGGGTGGTCGTCGTGCAGGAGCCGGCCGGGTCGCAGGTTCCGCCGTTGCCCGGGACGACGGCGTTCGTCAGCACCCCGTCGCCCGTGCCGGCCGCTCCGACCGTCACGGTGTAAGTGATCGTCTGCGTCGCGCCCACAGCGAGAGGGCCCGACCAGGTGAGGGTGGTTCCGTTCACGGTTGCCCCGTTGGTGGGTCCGGAGCTGATCGTGGCGTCATCGAGCACCTTCGACAGGTCGTCGGTGAACGAGGCCGGGTTCGCGGCCGTGTACGGCCACGCGCCCGTGTTCTTCACCGACACCGTGTAGGTGACGGTACCGCCCGGGTTTGCGACCGCGGTCGAGGCGGTCTTCGTCACGGTGTAGGACGGGTCGGAGAAGGTGACGGTGCTGGTGCCGGGCTCGTTCAGGCCGACCGTGGTGACGTTGCCCGGGCCGTTGGTGAAGCTGCCCGCGACCGGGGAGGTGACCTGCACCGTGATGGTGCACGAGGCCTGGCCGGCGGCGAGGGTGCCGTTGGTCACGGCGACGGTCGTGCCGCCCGCGACAGCCGTGGTCGTCGCGTTACAGGTGCCGCCCACAGTGCCGTTCGCCAGTGTCAGACCGGCCGGGAGGGTGTCGGTGAAGCCCCAGCCCGCCTTCGAGGCTAGCTCGCTGGTGTTCGTGACGGTGAAGGTGAGGGTCGAGGTTCCACCGGTCTGAACTGCTGTGGGAGTAAAAGCCTTATCGAGCTGCGGGGTCACATCCAGGATGCGGATGTTGTCGAAGGCGGCGTCGTTACCGGTCCCGGATCCGTTCGCATTCTGCATGCGAATGCCCAGAGTGGATCCGTTGAGGAGGACCGAACCGTTCGACGTGTAGGTGCCGACGTTGATCGCACGAGCGGGCAGGGTGCCATTGGCGGGGACATTGACGGTCTGCGTCGAGGTGCAGGCGTTGAGCTGCCCACCGACGTTCGTGGCGGTTCCCGCCTGATCGAGGAATGCGAACTGGTACAGGGGCGCTGACACCTGGCAGTTGACCGCGGCGGTGTCGACGCTGAACGTCAAGAACCGCCCGGACGACGAGGCCAGCGGAACGTTGGTCGCCGTCCGGAACTCGGTGGCGTTGGCGCCGGGGTTGCCCTCGGTGTAGGCCGTCACGGCATGGTTCGACGCGGGCGTCTGCGCTCCACTGTGGGCACCGAGCGCATAGGCCAGCTGGTTGAGGTTCGCCGTCTCCGTGTCGTTGATGCAGTTGCCGAGAGTGGAGGCCGGTGTGTTGAAGTTGCGGATCTGCCCGTTGCACCCGGTGAGCCACGCCGGGTCGGCCGTGTACTTCTGACCGGTAACGCCGGTGTACGCCGTCAGAGCGACGGGCGTGTTGCCGACCCCGTTCTCGAAGTTCTCCTGGAACGCCACGGTCGGCGCCGACGGGGTGCCCGGGTTGCCGGGAGCAGCCGCGGCCGGAGCAGCCGACGTGCCCAGCAGCGCCCACGTGCTCAGCCCGCTCGCGAGCAGTCCGACGCTGAGAACGGCTGCCGCGAATCTGCTGCGGCGGTTGCTCAGCGAGAAGACCAGCCGTCTTCCCGACGACGAGTCCGTTGAGTGCTGAGCGTTGCGCCGTCTCCGGTGCCGAGCTGCCAGGTGCATTGGTGTCCTCCCCCGTCCGCCGGTCAGTGAGACAGACGGCTGACGATCCTGTGAATCAGGCTCAGTCTTCTGAGGGGGCGTGAAGGATTTCCACACGACGAACAGAAATTCACCCCGGATTTAACCCTGACGAATACCGAATGTCCCCCAGGTGAAGGACCACAATCGGCTCCGGGGACGTGTTCAATCGAATCGAGGTGATCGTCCCCGCCGACGCGCCTCGGCATCCGCTCCGCCCCTCCCCCGACCCTGTAGGAACTCCGTCCGTGCCCTCCCCGTCAGACTCGCTCCCCGCCGATGGCGACCACCGTGGGACCGAGGAGGGCGTACCCGCAGACAGCCTTGCCGCGGTCGTCGCCGAGACGGCGTGCCGGGCCGGTTCGGCCGCCGCGGCCGCGGTGATCGCGGAACACTGGGACCGGTACGCGCACACCGACCCCGCAGCCCTGCTCGCCGCCCTCCGGGCGCTCCCCGGAGAAGCATTCGTCGACAATGTCGCCCTGGTGTCCGCAGCGAACTACCTCAAGCACGTCGTCTCGGGAGGCGGTCCCGACCGCTTCGAGCAGCATCCCGCTGCGACGACCGTCCCCGGTCGACGCTCAGGCGATCTCGTGGAGTACCTGATCGGGCTCACCGGCACATCGGCCACGGCACGCACCAAGGGACAGCACGCGGCGGCGGTCGAGGCCGCGACCGAGGCACGCCGGGCGCTGACGGCAGCGGAGCCGGGCGAGGTCGGGCACCGTCTCGCCAACCTCCCGCATCTGTTCGTGCAGTGGGGCCGGGCGCTCGAGCTCTCCGGGGACCACACCCTCCCCGTCGCCTACGAGTACGAAGAAGCGCACCGCGTCGCCGTGATGACCGAGCAGCCCCAGGTCGCCCGCCGCGCCGCCGGCCACCTCGCCTGGCATCTCGCCGCTCGAGGCCGGCTGAGCGCGGCACTCGACTGGGCGCACCGCGCCAGGAACACCGGCGAATCGAACCCGCGCTACGACGCCGCCCACCATCTCGCCGCCGCCCTCGTCCACGCCGACCGCGTGCAGGAGGATGCATCCGCGCACGAACTCGCGCTCGTCGCGGCCCACCCGGTCGGCGAGTACTGGGCGGCCGCCAGCTGGGTGCGGTCCTTCCTCGCTCACACGAAGGCCGAGCAGGTGCTCCTCGAAGAGGAGCTCGCCCGCGAGCTCGGGAGGCACCCGCCGGCGGTCTCCAATCGCGGGATGAACGGGCAGTACGTGCGCGCCACGTGGATGCGGCTGGGCCGATCCGTGGCCGGACACCGTCCGGTGACCCCCGACGACCACCTGCTCCGGGCCATCGGCGAGTACCGGCGCGGCCGCTTCATCGAGGCGATCGACGACGCCGCGCAGGCCGCCGAACCCCTCAGCCCGCCCCGCGTGCGCGCCGGCGCCTTCCTCATCACGGCCGCATCGTCCCTCGCGCTGCAACGCTCCCGCTCCGCCGCCCACAATTTCCGGCTCGCACACTCCATCATCGAGCAGGAGGACATGCGCGCCAGCTACCACCTCATCAGTGACGCGCACCTGCAGACCCTGGCTCCCGGTGCCCACAGCCTCCTCGCGCCGCGACGAAGAGAGTCGGCAACGGAGGTCGGGTCGCTGACCAAGCGGGAACGCGACGTGCTGCAGCAGCTCACGACCACCCGTTCCATGAGCGAGATCGCGACGGAGCTCTTCATCAGTCCGAACACGCTCAAGGCCACCGCCTCCCGGCTCTACCGCAAGCTCGGCGTCAACTCGCGGGCCGCCGCGGCCGACATCGCACAGAGGGCCGGGATCTCGGTCCAGCCCCCGTCCGGGCGGGGAGATTCGGCCTGACGCCCTACCGAGGACGCGGTTCGTCCTCCCAGGGCACGGGCGTCGTCGTGCCGTCTCTCCAGTCGCGCCGGAGTATCGCATACGCGACGGACGCGACGGGTTCCCGCCCCGGCACGGGCCAGGCCTCGCGGTAATGGGCCTCCTTGACCCATCCGCAGCGCGAACACCCGCCGCATCGCGGTGTTGTCCTCGCGCGTCTGCCCCTCGAAGCGGTTGACGGCGGCCATGCTGTCGAACACGAAATCCGTCGTCGCGCGCAGGGCCTTCGTGCCCAGCCCGCGACCACGCATGCCACCGTCGAGCCTCAGGTCGACCAACGGCGTGGGGTCGCCCAGATCGTCCAACCGAACCGTGCCGATCCGCTCTCCGCTCGGCACCTGAAGCCAGAACGCAGCGTGGTCGTCATCGCCATACGCACCCGCGTCGATCGCGGCGAGTGCTGCAGCGCGGTCAAGCCTCGGCGCGACATGGAACGGGAACTCGTTGCCCGTCAGGAAGTCGATGAGGGCGTCCCGATCCGCCCCATACGGATCGAGCGGATGGAGAGAGACGGCCATTCACGCACCCTATCGGCCGCCCCCGGGTTGCTCGATCGGAGGTGACGCGCTTTAATCTGCGTATGCATGCAGATAAGCCGATATGCGGGCGTCTCCCCGACAGCCAGTACGTGGAACTCGCCGTCGAGGTCTTCGCGATGCTGGCGGATGCCACCCGCGTGCGCATCGTCCTGGCGCTCCGGGATGCGGGCGAGCTGTCGGTGAACCATCTCGCGGACATCCTCGACAAACAGCCCGCAGCGGTGTCGCAGCACCTGGCGAAACTCCGGCTGGCACGGATCGTCGCCACCCGGCAGGACGGCCAGCGGGTGTTCTACCGGCTGGAGAACGAGCACGCGAGCCGCCTCGTGAGCGACGCGATCTTCCAGGCCGAGCACTCGCTCGGCGGCACGCCGCGCCACCACCACCAGGCGCCGACGGCAGAGGACGAGGCGACCGCGTGACCTACGAGACGCACACGCACGACCACGGGGACACGCACGACCACGGGCACCCGCACGACCACGAGCACCCGCACGACCACGACCACGACCACGACCACGACCATCACCACCCGACCGGGTTCCGCGGCTTCCTGTACGGGATGTTCGTCCCGCACTCGCACGACGCGGCCGACTCGATCGACGACGCGATGGAGGCGAGCACCGAGGGCGTCCGCGCTCTGAAGATCAGTCTGTTCGTCCTGCTCGCGACCACACTGCTGCAGGCGGTGATCGTCGCGTTCAGCGGCTCCGTCGCCCTGCTGGCGGACACGGTCCACAACTTCTCGGACGCCCTCACGGCCGTCCCCCTCTGGGTCGCCTTCGTACTCGGACGCCGGGTCGCCACCCGCCGCTACACCTACGGGTACGGGCGCGCCGAGGATCTGGCCGGCTTGTTCATCATCGCCGTCGTCGCGCTGTCGGCGATCGTGGCGGCCTGGCAGTCGATCGACCGGCTGTTCCACCCGCACCCGCTGGAGAACCTGGGCTGGGTGATCGTGGCCGGCCTGATCGGGTTCGCCGGCAACGAGGCGGTCGCGATCTACCGCATCCGGGTGGGCCGGCGCATCGGCTCGGCCGCGCTGGTCGCCGACGGCGTCCACGCCCGCATCGACGGCTTCACCTCCCTCGCGGTCGTCCTCGGCGCCCTGGGCGTGATGCTGGGGTTCCCTCTCGCCGATCCCATCGTGGGTGTGCTCATCTCGGCCGCGATCGTCGTGCTGCTCTGGGGCACCGTCCGGAGCATCGGCCGGCGGCTGCTCGACGGCATCGAGCCGGATCTGGTGGAGCTGCTCGAGCACGCCCTCATCGAGACGCCCGGAGTCGTCTCGGTACCGCGCGTGCAACTGCGCTGGGTGGGCCACCGGCTGCACGGGAGCGCCGAGCTCGCCGTCGACGCGGTCGGCCTCGGCGACGCCCACCGGATCGCGGCGGCCGCCCGCGCGCACGCGCGGGAGCACCTGCGGACGCTCGACGAACTGCATCTCGAAGTGACTCCGCCGGATACGGTCAGCGTGCCCGGCCATCATGAAGCGGCGAATCCGCCGAGCCGATGAGCACATCCGCGGAGGTCGCACGCCGGAAGAGGCTCGTCCGGGCCGGCATCGGCCTGGAAGCGACCACCCTCGGCTGGAACGTCGTCGGCGTCGTCGTCCTCGCGATCGCGGTCTCCTCCAGCGCCTCGGTCGCCCTGCTCGGATTCGGACTCGACAGCCTTATCGAGATCGGCGCCAGCACGGTGGTGATCTGGGAACTCACCGGATCGGACGAGAGGCGGCAGCGACTCGCCCTCCGGTTGATCGGCATCGCCTTCGTCCTCCTCGGCGCCTACCTGCTCGTCCAAGCGGCCGTCACGCTGGCGACGGGCCACCGCGCAGCTCCGAGCCCGTTGGGAGCGGGATGGACGGCCGCGACCGCCGCCGTCATGTTCCTGCTGGCCTTCGGGAAGGCACGCGTCGGCCGCCTCCTCGCCAACCCGGTGCTGGCCGCCGAAGGGCGCGTCACCCTGGTGGACGGCATCCTCGCCACGAGCGTCCTGCTCGGGATCGGCCTCGACGGGCTCCTCGGCTGGTGGTGGGCGGACCCGGTGGCCGCCCTCGTCATCGTCGCCTACGCCGCGCGCGAGGCCGTCCACCTCTTCCGGGAGTGAGGATGCCCGGGTGGATCTGGACCGTCGTCGGTGTGCTCGTCGCCCTGGTCGTGATGTGGATCACCCTCGTCGTGGTCCTGGTCGTGCAGCAGCGCCGGGCCGGACGCGATGTGGACTGGCGGGCGATCCTGCGCCTGGTGCCCGACGTCGTCCGCCTGATCCGTCGGCTCGCCACCGATCCGGCCGTACCGCGCGCCACCCGCTGGTGGCTCTACGGACTGCTCGTGTACCTGATCCTCCCGATCGACCTCATCCCCGACTTCCTTCCCGGTATCGGCTACGCCGACGATGCGATCCTCACGATCGTCGCGGTGCGCTTCGCCGTGAAGCACGCGGGCTACGACGCGCTCGAACGCAACTGGCCGGGGACGGCGGACGGCCTCGACAGCCTTCTGGCGCTCGCGCGCGTGGACCGGCCGCCGGGCCGGCGACCAGGGATGTAACGCTTCGGGTGCTGGGAGGCCCCCGCACATCCACGCGTTTCCCATCGAGTCGCGGGTATCGTCGTCGCCATGACAGGACAGCTTCTCGCCCTGCCCCTGGCCGCGTCCCCGCTGCGGACGCAGACCGACCCGTCCGAGCTCGGCGGCATCGCCGGTCTCGCCGCCCGCGTCATGACCGCCCTCGGCGAGATCGGGGTGGGACTGTGCTCGTTGGCGGAGGTGGTGTTCCCGCCGATCCCGAGCGAGGTGATCCTGCCGTTCGCCGGATTCCTCGCGTACCAGGGGTCGCTGAACGTGGTGCTCGTACTGCTTGCGGCGACGCTCGGCAGCTTCGCCGGGGCGGCCATCCTGTACGTCCTCGGCCGAACGCTGGGTGAGGAGCGCGCCGTTCGGCTGCTGTCACGGCTGCCCCTGGTCGAGGAGGACGACTTCACCAAGGCCGCCGACTGGCTGAAGCGCCACGGACGCGGTGCCGTGTTCTTCGGCAGGCTCGTGCCCCTGGTGCGGAGCCTGATCTCGCTCCCCGCGGGCGCGACACGGATGCCGTTCGGCCGGTTCGCGGCGTTCACCCTGGCCGGGACGCTGCTCTGGAACGCGATCCTCGTGGGTGCCGGGTTCGCCCTCGGCACGCAGTACCACCTCGTCGAGCGGTACACGGAGTACATCGACATCGTCGTCTACGTAGCCGTCGGTCTCGTGCTCGGATGGCTGGTGCTCCGCCGCATCCTGCGTCATCGCGCAACGCGACGGGATGCGGACCCGTCGTCCTGACGGCGGCTCGCGGGTGCGCTCGGGGCGGGGGTACGCCCCGACTCGCAAAGAGACGGGGCGTACTCCCCCGGTGACGACGCCGAGTGTCGTCGGTGTCCCCGCGCCAAAACATACGGACTCACCGGTTTGAGTGCAAATCGGGTTCAGCGGCCGAAGGACACGGCGAGGACGTCCCAGATCCTCTCGATGTCCGACGCGAGCGCGTCGAGCGCCCCGCGCTCGTCCGCGATCAGGTACGCCCCGAAGATGCCGTGCACCGCGACCGTCGCGACGGCTCGCGCATCCACCTCCGGCCCGTCGCGGTCCTCGGTCTCCTGCTCCAGGAACCGCGAGAGGACGGCGACCCAGCGCGCGTAGGGGTTCTCGTCGGCGGACGGCGGCAGCACGGTCTGCGACAGCTTCATGGCGGCACGGACGCGCACGTCCGAGGCCAGCAGCGCACCGACGCGGCGCGTCAACTCCCGCGCGGCGGGGAGCCCCCGCAACCCGGACTCCTCGACCTCGCCGATGATGACCGGCCAGTTCGCGTACTTCTCGGCGACCAGGGCCCGGGCGATATCGAGCTTCGAACGGAAGTGGAAGTACACCGCGCCCTTCGTCGCGCCCGTCCGCTCGACGATCCGCTCCAGGCGAGCGCCCTCGTACCCGTGCTCGTCGAACTCCGCGGCGGCGGCGTCGAGGATGGCGAGGCGCGTTCTCTCCGCGCGCTCCTGTCTCGGCATGCGAAGGCCCGTCTCCCGAAGTGGCGTGTGAGACGACGATATCGTGGGCGCCCCTCCACCAGAGGAAAAGCGGTCACGGGAGGGTGGGGAAACGAACACGACGCGAAGGGATCCTCAGCGCCGACTCATGCCTCCCGGGTGATGGAGACGGAGACGAACAATTCTGACCCGCTGCCGCCCGCGTAGACACCTCGGAGGGGTGTGACGTCGGTGTAGTCCCGGCCGTGGCCGACGCGCACGTGACGATCGCCGATGGGGATGCTGTTCGTCGGATCGTAACCGTGCCACCCGCCGCAGAACCACTCCACCCACGCGTGCGACTCCCCCACGACGGTCTCCCCGACGGCGGCGTCGGCCTGAGGATGCAGATAGCCGGAGACGTAGCGCGCGGGAATCCCCACCGAGCGGAGCGCCCCGACCGCGACGTGGGCGATGTCCTGGCAGACACCGCTCCGCGCATCCCACGCCTCGGCGGCAGCGGTTCGAACGCCGGTCACTCCGCTCACGTACTCCATCTCGGACGACACGGCGGCGACGATCGCCTGGGCGGCGGCGCAGGGTCCGTCGACCTCGGGTCCCAGGCCTGCCACGACGGATGCGGCGAGCTCGGCCAGCGAGGGCGGCGGCGCGGTGAGCGCCGTCTGACGGAGCTGCTCGACGCACGCGGCGGACCTCGGGACGACGGCGGCGAGGTCCTCCCAGCCGACAGTCGAGGTGGGGTGCTCCGCCTCGAGCACCTCGACGAGACTGCTCGCCGTGATCGTCAGTTCGCTGTGCGGGGCCAGCACGTCGAACGCCAGGACCCTGGTGCCCCAGTAGTCCGTGTACTGGTGGTGGGAGGAGACCGGCTGCACGTCGAGGGACGAGTGGAGCACGAGCTGCCGGGAGCCGGAGACGGGAAGCATGCGCGCCTCGTTGTATGAGGCGGTCACGTCGCCGTCGTAGCGGTAGCCCGTCGAATGCACGATCCTGAGCCGTTTCACGCCCGGTCCCCCGTCCAGCTCGGCGCAACGCTCTCGGGGAAGTACCGCATGGCGACCGCCGTCGTCGCCGCGCTCGTCGCGTCCTGGATGGCGGACATGAAGGCCGGGAGGTCGTCGAGCACGTCGGCCACCGGCCGGAACTCGAGTTCGCTGCGCACCTGCCCGAGCATCCGTGCCGCCTGATCGGAGACCCCGACCCGCTCGAGTCTCGGCTCGATCTCGCGCAGACTGTCCACCGCGCGCGCCACCGAGTAGAGGATCGATCGCGGGAAGAGCCGGTCGTGCAGGAGGAACTCCGCAGCGTTCCTCGCGGACGGCACTCCGCGGTACGTCCGCAGGTACGCCTCGTAGGCGCCGCAGGAGCGCAGGAGGGTCGTCCAGCTCGGCCCGCTCGCCTCGGTCAGCGACCGTGTCGCGAGCAGGCGTGCCGTCATGTCGGCCCGCTCCAGGCTGCGACCGAGGGTGAAGAAGTGCCAGGCCTCGTCGCGGCTCGCCCCGGACTCCATCAGCCCGACGGCGAGAGCCGCCCGCTCGCGCACCCAGCTGAAGAACTCGTGCACCTTGTCGCTGGTCACCCGACGCGGCATCCGCGCGGTCGTGGTGTTGAGGCACTCCCAGAGTTCGGTCGAGATGATCTCGCGGGCGCGCCGGGCGTTCTCACGCGCAGACGCGAGCGAATAGACGATGGATGCGGGCGCCGCGCGGTCGACCGCCAGGATGCGGAGCACGTCCTCCCGAACGATCGCGGACTCCGGCGCCGGGCTGCCCATCACGCTGAGGAGCGATCGGCACGCGGTGTCCTCGTCGATCCACGGGTCTTCGAGGAGGAGTTGCAGGTGAACGTCGAGGATGCGGGCCGTGCCGTCGCTCCGCTCGATGTAGCGGCCGATCCAGAAGAGCGAGGAGGCGATGCGACTCAGCATGAGGTGACCTCCCCGGGGACGCCCTGCTGCTGTTGCTGTTGCTGTTGATCGGAGCGCGGCGCGTCCTCCGCAGAGTGATCGGGCACGTGCTGGGCGGAGACACGCGGCCCCGCCGCCTGCTCGGCGACGATTCCCGCCACCCGGGAGGCCCCCTCCGCTGCATCGCCGGGGCGCCGCTGACCCGAACGGTCGGCCGGCACGTCGGTCGCCGCGGCGCCGACCACCCAGGTGTCCTTCGATCCGCCGCCCTGGCTGCTGTTGACCACCAGCTGGCCCTCGGCGAGGGCGACCCGGGTGAGGCCTCCCGGGAGGACCCAGATGTCTCGGCCGTCGTTGACGGCGAACGGGCGGAGGTCGACGTGTCGCGGGCGCATCCCGTCGTCGACCAGTGTGGGGATGGTCGACAACTGCACGACCGGCTGAGCGATCCACCCGCGCGGGTCGGCGGCGAGACGTGCGCGAAGGTCGGCGAGCTCTGCGCGGGAGGCGTCCGGCCCGATCACGAGGCCCTTGCCGCCGGAGCCGTCGACCGGCTTGACGACGAGCTCGTCGAGCCGGTCGAGCACCTCGGCGAGCGACTCCGGTTCCTCCAAGCGCCAGGTGTCGACGTTGGGCAGCACCGGCTCCTCGGCCAGGTAATAGCGGATGAGGTCGGGCAGGTACGTGTAGACGAGCTTGTCGTCGGCGACGCCGTTGCCGACGGCGTTGGCGATCGTCACATTCCCGAGGCGCGCGGCCAGCATCAGGCCCGGCGTGCCGAGGACGGAGTCGACGCGGAACTGAAGCGGATCGATGAAGTCGTCGTCGATCCTCCGGTAGATCACGTCGACCTTCTGGGGTCCCGACGTGGTGCGCATCCACACGTGACCCCCCGAGCAGAACAGGTCGCGCCCCTCGACCAGCTCGACCCCCATCAGCCGGGCGAGGAGGGTGTGCTCGAAGTAGGCGGAGTTGTAGACGCCGGGGGTCAGCACGACGACGTTCGGGTTCTCCATGCCGTCCGGGGCGCTCGCCCGGAGCGCCTGGAGCAGGCGATACGGATAGTCGCCGACCGGGCGCACCCGCATCGACGTGAACAGCTCGGGGAGCGTCTGGGCCATCACGCGCCGGTTCGAGATGACGTAGCTGACACCGCTCGGGATGCGGACGTTGTCCTCGAGAACGCGCCACGCTCCGACCTCGTCACGGATCAGGTCGATGCCCGACACCTGGATCCGCACGCCGTTGGCCGTCGTGATCCCGGCCGCCGCCCGGTGGAAATGCGCCGACGAGGTGATCAGCCCCGCCGGGATGACACCGTCGCGGACAGCGTTCTGGTCGCCGTACACGTCGCTGAGGAACGCTTCGAGCGCCCGGACGCGTTGCCTGACCCCCGCCTCGACGTGGGCCCACTCGTCCTGCTCGATCACCCGCGGGACGGCATCCAGCGGGAACGGGCGCTCCTCGCCGGCGAAGTCGAAGGTCACGCCCTGCGCGAGGTACGACCTGGCCAGCGCCTCCGTCCGCCCCCGCAGCTCCTCCTGGGTGAGCGAGGCGAGGGCCGCGAACAGCTCGCGATAGGCAGGGCGGATGCCGCCCTCCGCTGCTGTCGCGTCCGCGAACATCTCATCGAAGGGGGTGCTGCCGCCCTGACGCCTGCCGGACGCCGCGGTCGCGTATCCACCGAACAGCTCGCCCATGGCCAGACGCTATCGGCGACGCGTTTCGCCCGCGTTTCGGTGGTGTTGCGAGTGTTTCGACTCCGTCCGCGGCCGGTCAGACCTCGTCGGCGAGTTCGCGCAGCTCGGCGGTTCGCTCGCCCGGACGGTCGCCGGTGTTGACGGTCCCCTTCGGCTCCACCATCACGACGAGCGCGTCCTCGTCGGCCTTCGGGCAGTGCTCGACGCCGCGCGGGACGACGAACACGTCGTGCGGACCGAGCTCCACATCCCCGTCGCGCAGCTGGATGGTGAGCCGCCCCTCGATGACGAGGAAGAGCTCGTCGGTCTCGGGATGCGCGTGCCAGACGAACTCGCCGCGCAGGCGCGCCACCTTCACGTCGTAGTCGTTGACGCTCGCCAGGCGGTGCGGCTGCCAGGGCTCCGGGATGAGGGCGAAGGCGGCGTCGAGGTTGTGGACCGTGTTCATGGGCTCAGCCTAGAACCGGCCCGGCCGTGCGACGTCGGAGGCCGGTGGTTGTATGGGTACGTGCTCCTCGACACGCTCGTGACGACGGCCGAGACCGTCGCATCCACTCGCTCCCGGCTGGCGAAGGTGGATGCGCTCGCGGCGCTCCTCGCCGACCTCGACCCGGAGGAGATCGCACCGGCCGTCGGCTTCCTCGTCGGCAAAGCGCGGCAGGGTCGGGTCGGCGTCGGCTGGCGCGGGCTTAAGGGCGCGATGGGCGAACCCGCGTCGGAGGCCTCTCTGACCGTCGACGATCTGGACGCGCTGCTCGACCGCCTCGCGGCGGTGTCGGGATCCGGCTCGGCCGGCGAGCGCAACCGCGCCCTCCGCGACTTCACGGCGCAGGCCACCGCACGCGAGCAGGACTTCATCGCGCGCGTGCTCCTCGGCGAGATGCGCACCGGGGCACTCGAGGGTGTGCTGATGGATGCGATCGCCCGGGCCGCGGACCGCCCCGGCGACAGCGTGCGCCGCGCGGCGATGCTGTCCGGAAACCTCGGCGAGACCGCCCGCCTCGCGCTGACCGGCACCGCGGAGGAGCTCGACGCGGTCGGCCTGGTCGTCGGCCGACCGGTCCTCCCGATGCTGGCGGCGTCCGCCCCGAGCGCGGCGGAGGCCCTCGCGACGACCGGCGAGGCGTCGGTCGAGTACAAGCTCGACGGCGCGCGCATCCAGGTGCATCGCCACGGCGACGAGGTGCGCGTCTTCACCCGCAACCTCGCGGACATCACCCACCGCGTGCCAGAGGTGGTCGAGGTGGCGCGGCGACTGCCGGTGCGCGACGTGATCCTCGACGGAGAGACCCTGTCGCTGGATGAGGACGGCGCTCCCCGGCCCTTCCAGGAGACCATGTCGAGGTTTGCGCGGTGGAGCTCAGGGGCGGCGCGAAGCGACGCCGCGACCCCAGCGCCGAAGGAGCCTGCGACTGAGGGTCCAGATGCCGTGCGCGAGACGGTGTTGCATCCCTGGTTCTTCGACATCCTGCACGTCGACGGCCGCGATCTGCTCGACGAGCCGCTGTCCACCCGGCTGGCGGAGTTGGAGCGTGTGGCCGGCGATCACCGCATCCCCGGGGAGGTCACGGCCGACCCGGAGGTTGCCGAGCGCGTCTCGCGCGACGCTCTCACCGCCGGGCAGGAGGGCGTGGTCGTCAAGGCGATCGACTCGCCCTACGCTGCGGGTCGCCGGGGCTCCAGCTGGGTGAAGGTGAAGCCGGTGCACACCTACGACCTGGTCGTCCTCGCCGTGGAGTGGGGGTCGGGGCGGCGGCAGGGGCTGCTGTCGAACATCCACCTCGGGGCCCGCGATCCGGAGGGCGCGTTCGGCGAGCCGGGCGGCTTCGTGATGGTCGGCAAGACCTTCAAGGGCCTCACCGACAAGCTCCTCGCCTGGCAGACGGAGCACTTCCAGGAGATCGAGGTGCGGCGAACCGCCGGGACGGTCTGGGTCGCGCCGACGACCGTCGTGGAGATCGCGATCGACGGCGTGCAGCGCTCCACCCGTTACCCCGGCGGCATCGCCCTGCGCTTCGCCCGCGTCAAGCGCTACCGCGACGACAAGGACGCAGGCGAGGCCGACACGATCGAAACGCTGCGCGGCCTCCTCCGGGAGTGACCGCCCCGCACCCGCCTCTCCCTCGCACCGAAACGGAGGATTTCCCGGACGCCCGGCTCCCCGCATCCTCCGTTCCCCGCATTCCGCCGGAGTGTCGGACGGAAACTCCTCCGTTTCCCGCCACCTCGCGGACGCGGGAAAGGTGCCCCGGCGGCCGTGGAAAGGGAGGATTTCCCACGGCGACGCGCGGCGTTTCGCCACGAACGGAGGATGCGCGGAGCCGGACGCGCGGGATGTCCTCCGTTTCAGCAGCACCGACGGAGCCGACCGCGCTGGACGCGGACGCGAGCGTCACGCCCGCAGGCGCGCCGCCTCCCGCCGCTCCGCCTCGTCGGCGTAGCCGACCTGTGCCCGCCACCACGGCGTCTCGATGAAGCCGCGCTTGAGGTAGAGCAGTTCCATCGCGCCGGTCCAGCCCTCGACGCCGTCGAGCACCGAGAGGGTGTGCGAGATGAACTGGTTCAGTTCCCCCACGGACGGCGTGATCAGCTCGCAGAACAGGGAGTTGTCATCCAGCAGCGAGGCGAGGTAGCGCACAGCCGGATACCCGGAGAGCTCCTGCGCGACCGCCTCCAGCCGCGACGGCGCGACCTTGACCAGCAGCAGCGTCTCCGCACCCATCCCGAGCGCCGCCGCGGGGACGAGCGTGAGGATGTCGAGGCAGTGGTTCGCGCGCATCCGGTCGAAGCGGCGCCGCACGCTGGACTCGTTCATGCCCGTCCGGTCGCCGATGGCCTGGAAGGTGACGCGGCCGTCGTCGCGGAGGGCGGCGAGGATGCGGCGGTCGGCCTCGTCGAGGTGGTCCGGTTCGCACATCTCGGCGTCGACCAGCGACGCCTTCTCGTCCTCCTGCGGGAGATTCATCGTCTCGGCGAACAGCTGCCGGCTCCAGTCGTGCCGCACCTTGTGCACGTGCATGATGAGGTCGCTGCGCCAGCGCTTGATGCCGGCGATGGACTGCAGCTGCTGGATGAGTTGCGGGTAGTGCGCCGCCCCTCCCGTCACCACGACCTCGGCCATGATGTCGTACTGCCCGGTCACCAGCGTGAGGAAGCGGACGTCGGCGTGCTCCACGAGCGCTGCCGCGACCTCGAGCTGCGTGCCCGGACGGCAGTTCAGCCGCACCAGGAAGGTGTCGACCTGCCCGGAGCTGCCGAGCGCCGGCACGACGGCGATCCGCACGACGCCGTCCTGCACGAGCTGCTGGCCGCGGCGGGCGACGGTGGCGGAGGAGCTGCCGACCATGTCCGCGATCGCGGTCCAGCTCGCTCGTCCGTCGTGCTGGAGCGCGACGATGATGCGGCGGTCGAGGTCGTCGAGGGTGTCGAGCGCCTTCACTCGGACGCCGCGCTCCGCACCGGCGGCACCACTTCGTGCAGGAATCCCCGCACCGTGTCCGTCCATGCCTCCGCCTCCTCGATCTGGGGGGAGTGACCCGATTTCTCGAAGATCGCCAGCCGCGCATCCGGGATGAGCGACACGATCGTCTCCGAGCACGAGACCGGCGTGATCCAGTCGGTCCGCCCGACGGTCACCAGCGTGGGTGCGGTGATCCCCGGGAGCGCCCCCTTCAGATCATAGGTCGGAAGGTTCTTCGAGAAGGCGTAGTTGTGCGCTTCGTAGCGGTACGGGGTGGCCTCGACCTTCCGTTCGACCGCCTCCGGGTCGTAGACGTAGTCGTACAGCGGGAGGATCTCGCGCCAGCAGTCGCGGAGGTCGTCGTTGTCGCGCACGCGGCCCTCGTCGATGCGGTCGAACTTGTCCATGTCGACGGTCACCCTGTCGGAGGCGAGCGCGTTCTTGCGGGACAGCTCCGAGTGGGAGTTGTCGGCGGCCGTGTCGCGCAGCACCAGGGCGAGCACCCGGTCCGGGTACCGCGTCGCGTACTCCAGCGACATGAAGCCGCCGTACGAGCCGCCGGCCATGACGATCCGGTCGGCGCCGATCCACTCGCGCAGCGCGTCGATGTCTGCCGCCCACTGCTCGTGGCTGAACTCGCCGTTGCCCTCGCTCTCGCCCGAGCCGCGCGCATCGAACACGACGACGCGGTACTCGTCCGCCAGGCGCCCGAAGCTGGCGCGCGGCTCGGCGCGCGAACCGAGACCGGGCGCGCCGTGGTGGGTGATGATCACCGGCGCCCCCTCGGGTCCGAGCACCTCGACGGCGAGGCGATTGCCGTTGATCTCGACGAACTGCGCGGTGGTGGTCGCGGCGGCGAACTCGGGGGAGACGTCTGTGGTCACGGTGTTCCTTTCGATGGCGGTGCTGTGGTGCGGTGGTTCATAGATCAGTGGTTCAGAGGTCGATGGTGCAGTGGTCCAGGTCGCGGGGGAACGCGGTCAGCGGTCTCGCGCCGTCCTCCGTGACCAGCATGGAGTCGGAGATGCGGTAACCGGCGTGCCCGGGAATGTAGACGCCCGGCTCGTTGGAGACGATCATCCCGGCTTCGAGCAGCGTCGGGTCGCCGTCCTCCAGCCACGGCGGCTCGTGCATCCCGAGCCCGATGCCGTGCCCCTGCCGATGGCGGAGGTACTCGCCGAGGCCCGCCTCCCGGATGACGTCGAGGCAGTCGGCGTTCGCCTGGCGGCACTCGCGGCCGGGCCGGATGGCGGAGGCGCCGGTGGCCTGCGCGAGCCGGACGGCGTCGTGGTAGCGCCGCTGGTCGGCGGTCGGCGTGCCCAGCACGAAGGTGCGCTCCCCCTCGACGAAGCGGCCGCCGACGGCGCAGCCGAGCGAGAGCATGAAGGTGTCGCCGGGCCGCAGCCGGTACCCGGACGGCAGCCCGTGCGGGTAGGCGGAGTTCGCGCCCGCGTAGACGAGGCCGCCCGCGAGCGGCGACACGACGACGACATCGTCGTGCTCTGCGTACATCGTCGAGACGCCGACGCCGCCGACATGCGAGGCCAATTCCGCCTCGCTCGGCAGCTCGCCGCCGGCCGAGACGCGCTCGCGGATCAGGGCGACGCCGGATTCGAGCATCAGGTCGGTGATGCGCGCCGCCTCGGCGTGCAGGGCGACCTCCTCGGGCAACTTCACGTAGCGCGCCACGGTGACCAGCGGCGTCGCAACGGCCTCGCCCGCGTCGAGCTCCGCGAACGCGGCCGCCTGCCGCTCCCACGTCATCCCGGTCGAGAACCCCACGCGGCCGGCCCGCCCCACACGGTCTGCGAGCGCGCGGAACGGCGGGAGGACACCGGGGAACTCGGGATAGGACACCACGTCGGCTCGGGCGGACTGGCGTTCCGCGTTCTCCCGCTCGAGCTCGGGGACGAGCAGGACCGTTCGACCCTCCGCATCCATCCACACCGCCACCGGCCGTTCACTCGGATGATGGAAGAAGCCGGTCAGGTAGGCGACGTCCTCCGGCGAGTCGGTCAGCAGGGCGTCGAGCCCCTCGGCGGCAAGCCGGGAGCGGACGCGGTCCTGGATGCGGTCGAGCGCGTCGGCGGACAGCCGGGTGCGGAACACGGGTCTCCTTCGGATCAGCGGCGACGCGACTTGGGGTTGCGCGCGTCGTTGTAGGCGATGGACAGCAGCGTCGCCGAGAGCACGAGCAGCAGGATCGCGATGGACGGGAACAGTGTCAGCCACCAGGCGCTCGACATCGCGCCCGACTGCTGCGCCTCGTAGAGGATGCGCCCCCACGACCAGACATTCGGATCGCCCAGCCCGAGGAAGGCGAGGCCCGCGGCGGAGAGCACGGCGCGCGAGGCGGTGACGACGACGGAGACGACGATGACAGGAGTGACCGCCGGGACCACGTGCCGCACGATGATCCACAGCGGGGAGGAGGTCATCAGCCGGGCGGCGTCGACGTACGGGAGGCGCACGACGGTCAGCGCCTGCGACCGCACCAGCCGCGTGACCTCCGGCCAGGAGAAGGCGGCGACGACGAGGATGATCGTGGTGGTGCTCGGTCCGACCAGCGCGGCGATGAGGATCATCAGCGGCAGCACCGGGAGCGACAGGGTCAGGTCGACGACGACGCTGATGAAGCCGTCGAGCCGGCGGAAGTACGCGCCGGCGACGGCGACGATGGTCCCGACGACGATGGCGATGGCGGAGGCCGCCACCGCGACCAGGATGCTCTGCTGAGACCCCCAGACCACCTCGCCGAACACATCCCGGCCGAGGCTGTCGGTGCCGAACCAGTGGGCGCCGCTCGGCGGCGCGAGGACGGGGTCGCCGTAGCTCGGCGGATAGGGCGCGATCAGCGGGGCCGCGATCGCGACGATGGTGAGCAGGATGAGGACGGCGAGCGCCAGCATCCCGAGCGGCTCCCGGCGGAACGCCCGCCAGGTCTGCGCGGCCGCGCGGCCGTTCTCCAGGGCGACCGGCTCGATGCCGACCGCGGCCTCGGTGACTGCTGCCTGGGTCATGCCTTCTTCACTCTCGGGTCGAGGAATCCGTAGACGGTGTCGGTGATCATGTTCGCCACCACGACCGTGATGGCGAGCATCAGGAACGCGCCCTGCAGCACCGGGAAGTCGAGCTGCGTGACCGCCTCGTAGATCCCGCGGCCGATGCCCGGGTAGGCGAACACGGTCTCGGTGAGGACGGCGCCGCCGACGAGGAAGCCCAGCTGGAGCCCGATCAGCGTCGTGGTCGGGAGCAGCGCGTTCCGCAGGGCGTGCTTCCACAGCACCCGGCGGTACGGGAGGCCGTTGGCCCGGGCCAGGGTCGTGTAGTCCTCCCCCAGCGCGTCGATCAACGTCGAGCGCATGGTGAGCACGTACGAGCCGAGCTGCACCAGCATGAGCGACACCGCCGGCAGGATGAGATGGCTGGCCACCGAGCCGTACCAGGCCAACCCGTAGGCGTCCTGGTCGTACGCTCCGCCGATCGGCAGCCAGTGCAGCATCAGCCCGAACACGAACAGCAGCAGCACGCCGATGCTCGGGACGAAGATGGACTGGCCGGTGACGCCGACGATCTGCACGACCTTGTCGAGGAAGCGGCCGCGGTGGGAGGCCGCCAGCACCCCGAGCGGGATGCCGACGGCCACCGTGAGCACCAGAGCGGTGCCGGTGAGCAGCAGCGTCCACGGGAGTCGCTGCATCAGCACGTCGAGCACAGGAATCGACTGCGTGAACGAGACCCCCAGGTTTCCCTGGACGAGCTGCCACAGATAGATGCCGTACTGCACGATCAGCGGCTGATCGAGCCCGTACTGCTGGAGCAGGGCCGCCCGCGTGTCCTCGGTCATGTTCGGGCTGGCGACCGCCAGCGCCGGGTCTCCGGGCAGCAGGCGCAGCAGGAGGAACGTCACGGTCACGGCGAACCAGATCGTGAGCACACCCCTCCCGAGCCTCGGGAGCAGGAACAGGAACCGGGACACGCGGGTCGGCCTCGCTTTCGGTTACTTGCCGGTCGGGTGCGCGCTGGCGACCGAGATCGGGTTGACGATGGACAGCAGCTCGCTGGGCTTCGAGACGAACCCGGTCCACTTCGAGCTGGACGCGAAGTACAGGTTCTGCGTGTACATGATGTTGTCGTACACGTTGTCCCGCACGATCTTCGCGGCCTCCCGCATCAGCTTCACCTTCTCCTTCTTGTCGGTGGTCGCGGCGCCCTGGGCGATCAGGTCGTTGAGCTTCGCGTCGTCGACGTAGCTGTAGTTGATGGCGCCTCCGGGGAGGTAGGCGAGCGTCATGTTCGTCACCGGGTCGTCCATGATGGCGAAGTTGCCGGCGTAGATGTCGAAGTCGCCCTTGTTGGTCATCGCGAGGTAGGTGTTCCGCTCGGTGCCCTGGAGCTCGATCGGGATGCCCGCCTTCGCCGCGCTGTCCTTGACGAGGGTCGCCCACTGAGAGGTGACGCTGTCCTGGAGCGAGTAGATCAGCCGGAACTTGACCGGGAACATCCCGTCGGAGCCGGCCGTGTATCCTGCCTTCTCCATCAGCGACCTCGCCTCGTCCGTGTCGAACGAGTACTCCTTGATGGACTTGTCGTAGTAGTCCTTCAGCACCGGCATCAGCGGGCTCGACCCGGTCGACACGGCCTGACCCTGCAGCACGACCTTGCGGATCGCGTCGTAGTCGACCGCGTGGGCGAGCGCCTGACGCACCTCGAGCTTCGCGAGCACCGGGTTCTTCATGTTGTAGGTCATGTGGGCGTAGCCCAGCCCGACCGCCTCGGTGACCGTGATGCCGCTCGTCGACTTCAGCTTCGCGACCTGCGCCGGTGGCAGCGCGTTGGCGATCGCATCCACTTCACCGCTCTGCAGCGCGAGGATCTCCGTGTTGACGTCCGGGAAGACCCGGTACACGACCTTGGCGGAGAGCGGCGTGCCTCCCTCGACCAGCGGGTAGTCGTCGACGCGGTCGAGCGTGTAGCTCTGCCCCACCTGCACCGCCGACAGCTTGTACGGTCCGGCGCTGACCCAGCCGCCGTCCTTGCCGTCGTTCGGGAACGTGGCGACGGAGTCGGCCTTCTCGAACACGTGCTTCGGGACGATGTTGCCCCAGAAGCCGATCTCGTCGACGATCGACGAATCCGGCTTGGTCAGGGTGAACTCGACCCGCGTCTTCGACACCGCCTTCGCCGTGTCGAGGTTGGCGAGCTGGCCGTAGAAGGTGCCGGAGGGCTTGTCCTTCTTCACCGCGTTCATCGTCCACGCGACGTCCTCCGCGGTGAGCGGCTGGCCGTCGCTCCACTTCATGTCGTCGCGGATCTCGTAGTACCCGGTGGTGTCGTTCACGTAACCCCACTTGGTGGCGAGCTGCGGCTTCTTCGAACCGTCGTTCGCGATCTCCAGCAGGTGCGGATACATCAGGTTGGTGATCCAGTAGTCGCTGCGGCTGTTGCCGACGAGCGGGTTGTAGTTGACGACATCGGTCGTCGTGGCGATCGTGAGCGTCGCCGAGCCGGCCGTGGCGGAGCTCGCCGCGGGCGGTGCGCTCGGCGCACACGCGCTGAGCGCCAGGGCCGCGACGGCGAGAGTGGCCGCCGCGACCGCGATCTTCCGTGGGCGCATCAGACCCACACCTCCTTCAGGACCCGAAGAGTGTTTCCACCCACGACGGCGCGGATCTCGTCGTCGGAGTAGTCGTGCTTCACCAGCCAGCCGATGATGTTGTAGAACTCCTCGGCCGGGTTCTCGAGGCCGTCGACGTACTCGACCTTCTCGTAGTCGACCTTCCCGTGCGCCTGTCCGAGGGACAGGTTGGATGAGAACGCGTCGTGCAGTCCGACGTGGTCGCCGAACAGGGTGTCCGGTCCGAAGCTGACGTGCTCCAGGCCGACCAGGTCGACGCAGTACTGGAAGTGGTCCATGACCGATTCCAGCGAGTGACGCGGGTGCTGGGGCGACAGCGTCGTGTGCGGTGCGGCCTCGATGCCGATGACACCGCCGCGCTTGGCGCACTCGATGATCGTCTCGTCCGTCTTCATGCGGTTCGTCGGCCACAGGCCGCGGGCTCCCGCGTGGGTGATGAAGACCGGCTTGGTGGAGGCCTTGATCGCATCCACCGCCGTCCGGTCGCCCGAGTGCGAGACGTCGATCGCGATGCCCAGCTTGTTCATCCGCTCGACGGCGCGTTCGCCGAAGTACGTCAGCCCGCCGTCGCCGCGCTCCTTCAGCCCGGAGCCCAGGTAGTTCGCCTCCGAGTACGCGATGCCCATCTGGCGCACGCCGAAGCCGTACAGCACGTCGAGCCGGTCGACCTCGTTCTCGATCGGGGTCGCCGCCTCGAGGGCGAAGATGTGGGCGATGCGCCCGGTCTCGGCGGCGTACTCGATGTCCTTGATCGTCTCGCCCTTGATGACGAAGTCCTGGTGGGCCAGGTCGGCCATGCGGACGCCGAGGTCGAAGAGCACGTCCTGGTACTTCCAGCCGGCGTCGCTCGAGATGCAGCAGGTGCCGTCCATCCCGTTGTCGAAGACCGCTGTGATCCCGGAACGCGAGAGGCCCTGGTAGCCGGTTGGTTCGCGGCCCTGGCGGATGTGGTCGCGGAGCTGGGTCATGTCTTCGGGGAAGACCTGCACGTGGTCGTGCAGGGAGATGACCGTCGACTCGGAGAGGAGGCGCGTCGTGCGCTCCGCCTGGTCGTCGCTGAGGTCGAGGCCGGCGTACTCGGGCACCCGGTTGATCTGCTTGGCGTAGCGGAACTCGCGGTAGTCCTTGCCGGCCTCCAGGTAGTCGTATGCGGTGTAGCCCGTGTAGCGCGGGGCGGGGTCGAGCACGCTGTCTCCTTCGTCCTGGTGAGGTTGAGGCCGCTGCGCAATCAGGCGCAACAGCAGCCAATCTCGCGGATATCCGGCGGCTGTGTCAACATTGATTTGAAAATTCGGCACGGATGTTTCCTGATTGAAACATTCCGGAAACGACTCACATGCGAGGATGTCGACGTGGACACATCGAACGCGCACAGCACCGACGTGCTGCAGGTACGCAATCTCTCCGTGGCCTTCACCGGCGGCGGCCCGGACATCCCCGCGGTTCGCGAGGTCGACCTCCGCGTCGGCCGGGGCGAGTTCGTGGCGCTCCTGGGCGAGTCCGGCTCGGGCAAGTCGGTCACCGCGCGGGCCATCATGGGCCTCGGCGAGGAGGACACCCGGGTCACGGCCGACGTGCTGCGCCTGGGCGACGTCGACCTGCTGTCCGTGAGCGAGGAGGCGCGCAGGCGGCTCCGCGGCGAGCGCATCTCGCTCGTCCTGCAGGACGCCCTCTCGGCACTCAACCCGGTGATGACGATCGGCGACCAGATCGGCGAGCTCTTCCGCGTGCACCGCGGCGCCGGCCGGAAGGAGGCGCGCGCCCGCGCGGCCGAACTCCTCGCGCTCGTCGGCATCCCCGCCCCGGAGCGCCGGGTCGACGACTACCCGCACCAGTTCTCCGGTGGCATGCGCCAGCGCATCCTGATCGCCATGGCCATCGCCCTGGAGCCGGAACTCCTCATCGCGGACGAGCCGACGACCGCGCTCGACGTCACCGTGCAGGCGCAGATCCTCGACCTGCTGGGCTCGCTGCGCGACCGGCTCGGGATGGGCGTGCTCCTGATCACACACGACCTGGGCGTCGTCATGGAGGTCGCCGACCGGGTGGCCGTCATGTACGCCGGCCGGATCGTGGAGTCCGGCGACGCCGACACGGTGTTCGCCCGCCCGGCCCACCCGTACACGGAGGCCCTCCTGCGGTCGGTTCCGCAGGCGGCGCAGCGCGGGTCGGATCTGCTCACCATCCCCGGGTCGCCGCCGAGTCCGGCGCGCGTCCCGTCCGGCTGCTCGTTCCATCCCCGCTGCCACCTGGCCGTCGAGGCCTGCCGCAGCATCCGTCCCCCGCTCGAAGAGGTCGCCCCCGGTCGGCGGGCGGCCTGCATCCGATCCGAGGAGCTCATCGGTGAACTCGTCCCCTGATACCCGCACCGTCATCGACTCCCGCACCGGCGACCCGACCGCCCCGGAAGCCGAGGTCGTCCTCAGCGCGCACGGCCTCGTCCGCCGTTTCGCGACCGGCTCCGCGTTGCGGCCGGCGACCGTCTCGGCGGTCGACGGCATCTCGCTCGACCTGCACGCCGGCGAGATCCTCGGCATCGTCGGGGAGTCGGGATGCGGCAAGTCGACTCTCGCGCGCATGCTCGTCGGCCTCGAACGTCCCGATGAGGGCACGCTCGCGTACCGCGGCACCGACGTGGGACGCGGCCGCCGGCGCGACCGCAAGCACCTCCGCGAGGGGGTGCAGATGATCTTCCAGGACCCGTACGCCTCTCTCGACCCGCGCATGACGGTGCTCGACATCGTCACCGAGCCGATCGCCGCGGCCCACGCGATGAACCGCTCCGCTCGGCGCGCACGGGCCGTCGAGCTGCTGGAGCTGGTCGGACTCGGCGAGGACATGCTCACGCGCTTCCCGCACCAGTTCTCCGGCGGGCAGCGACAGCGAATCGGCATCGCCCGCGCTCTGGCGCTCGACCCGGACGTCCTGGTCTGCGACGAACCGGTCTCCGCACTCGACGTGTCGGTGCAGGCGCAGGTGATCAACCTCCTGGGCGACATCCGCCGCCGCCTCGGGGTGTCGATCGTGTTCATCGCTCACGATCTCTCGGTGGTCCGGCACATCGCCGACCGCGTGGCCGTCATGTACCTGGGCCGGATCGCGGAGCTCGGCGACACCGACGTGCTCTACGAGAGCCCGTCGCATCCTTACACCCAGGCGCTGCTGTCGGCGACGCCGACCGCAACCCGGGAGGGCCGTGGCCGCCTGGCGCAGCGGCGCATCCTCGCCGGGGAGCCGCCGTCGCCGGTGGACCCGCCGTCGGGCTGCCGCTTCAACCCGCGCTGCTGGATGGCGACCGACGAGTGCCGCACGGTGGTCCCGCCGCTCCGCCCGCTCGACGGTCCCGGCATCCCGCTGCGCGAGGTGGCCTGCCACCACGCCGAGGAGGCGGTCGGCCTCCCGGTCGCCTGACGGCGGTCGCGGGCGCACCGCCTCCGTCCCCGCCTCCCGCGTCCGTCCCGCGCCCCTCACCAACCAGCGCGAAACGGAGGATCCCACGCCCGCCGCGGCCAGAATCTCCTCCGATTCCGGCCTCGCGGCGGCGAGTCGCGCTGTTTCTCCTCCCTTCCTGCCAACCCCGTCGGCAGGCCGGAATCGGAGGAGAATCCCTCCGCCGCGCCGATGAATCACCGGAAACGGAGGATGTTGCGGGCGCCGGCGGCCCGATCCACCTCCGTTCCGGACGACCGACCGCCGAACGTCCACCCGCCCGCCGTCGGTACGATGACCGCATGACGACCTCCTCCCCCGCGTGGGGCATCCTCGGAACGGGCGGCATCGCGGCCGCCATGACCCGCGACCTGCAGCTCGACGGCCACACCGTCGCCGCGGTCGGCTCCCGCACCCCGGAGGCGGCCGCGCAGTTCGCCGCCGCGCACGCCGTGCCCCGGTCGCACGGCAGCTATGAGGAGCTCGTCGCCGATCCGGATGTCGACATCGTCTACGTCGCGACGCCGCATCCGCAGCACGCTCCCAACGCCCTGCTCGCGCTCGCGGCCGGGAAACACGTCCTCGTCGAGAAGCCGTTCACGATGAACGAGGCCGAAGCGCAGCAGATCGCCGACGCCGCCCGCGCGGGCGGACTGGTCGCGCTCGAGGCGATGTGGACGCGGTGGCTGCCCCACATGGAGCGCCTGCAGGAGATCATCAGCGACGGCACCCTCGGCGAGCTGCGCTCGGTCGTCGCCCACCACGTCCAGCTCACGAACCCCGACCCGGCCGCCCGGATGCTGAACCCGGCGCTCGGCGGCGGCGCGCTGCTCGACCTCGGCATCTACCCGGTGTCGTTCGCCTGGGATGTGCTGGGCGCACCGAACCAGGTGCTCGCCCTGTCGACACCGACCGCGACCGGCGTCGACCGCCAGACGTCCATCCTGCTCGGCTACGAGAGCGGCGCTCAGGCGGCGCTCACCACCGAGCTGGACGCCGCGGGCGACAACAGCGCCACCGTCATCGGGACGGACGCGCGGGTCGAACTCGCCGCGACCTTCTACGCGCCCACCTCCTTCCGGGTCGTCGACCCGAAGGGCCACGTCATCGAGACGTACGAGTCGCGCATCGACGGGCGCGGGATGCAGTACCAGGCACGCGCCATCGAACGGCTGATCGCGGCAGGCGGCGGAGAGGATGTCCGCCTGCCGCTCTCGCAGTCGGTCGCCATCATGGGCACGCTCGACACCATCCGGGAGCGCATCGGCCTCGTCTACGGCTGAGGCGCGACCCGGCCGCCCACCGCTCTTCCCCGTTCCCGTCGCCCGGCGTTAGAGTGCGCGTGGAGCGCACGGCGATCCGCGGCCCACGGGCCGCTGGCCCGGCGGGAAGGAGCGTCATCGATGACCGATCTCACGGGGAGGCGCGCGCTGGTCACCGGCGGCGCCAGCGGCATCGGGCTCGCCTGCGCCGAGGCGTTCGCGGCCGCGGGCGCACGGGTGACGGTCGCCGACCTGAACGGCGACGCGGCGCGCGAGGTCGCGGCGCGGCTCGGCGGCGACGCCTGGGAGGTGGACCTGTCGAAGACCGGCGAGCTGGCCGTCGCGGCTGCCGACGCGTCGGTGGATGTCGACATCCTCGTGAACAACGCCGGCATCCAGCACGTCCGTCCGATCCCCGAGTTCGAGCCGGAGACGTTCGCCCTGATGCTGCGGATCATGGTGGAGGCGCCGTTCCTCCTCATCCGCGCGGCGCTGCCCGGGATGTACGAGCGGGGATTCGGCCGGATCGTCAACATCTCCAGCGTCCACGGCCTGCGGGCGTCCGAATTCAAGTCGGCGTACGTCACCGCCAAGCACGCCCTGGAGGGGCTCTCGAAGACCACCGCGCTCGAGGGTGGAGCGCACGGCGTCACCTCCAACTGCATCAATCCCGGCTACGTCCGCACCCCGCTCGTCGAGAAGCAGATCGCCGACCAGGCGCGGCTGCACGGCATCCCGGAGGACGAGGTGGTCGAGAAGGTGATGCTGACCGAGGCGTCGATCAAGCGCCTGGTGGAGCCGACCGAGGTGGCGAGTCTGGCGCTCTGGCTCGCCGGTGACGACGCGGGCATGGTCACCGGTGCGAGCTACACGATGGACGGCGGGTGGAGCGCCCGGTGACGACCGCGACGGAATACACGCCGTTCGCGGTCCCGGTCGACGGCGGCGACCTCGCCGGCGGTGTGTGGCATCCGGAGGCCGAGGGGATGCCGATCCTCGCCATCCACGGCATCACGGCCAGTCACCGTGCCTGGCTCCTCGCCGCCGACGCGCTGCCGCACCACCGGTTGATCGCGCCGGACCTGCGCGGGCGCGGCCGCAGCTCCGGGCTCCCGGGCCCGTTCGGGCTCACGCAGCACGCCGACGATCTGGCCAGGGCGCTGGATGCGCTCGCTGTGGACAGGGTCGTCGCCGCCGGTCACTCCATGGGCGGCTTCGTCGCGGTCCGCTTCGCCGAACGCCACCCGGACCGGGTCGAGCGGTTGGTGCTGATCGACGGCGGGTTGCCCGTCCCCGCACCCGAGGGCGTTCCACCCGAAGACCTCCCGGCCGTGATCCTCGGCCCGGCGCTCGAGCGTCTGCGGATGCGGTTCGCGTCGCCGGAGGAGTACGAGGCGTTCTGGCGGCGGCATCCCGCAATCGGTCCGTGGTGGAACGCCGCCATCGCCGACTACGTCGCGTATGACCTCGTCAGCGACGCGCCGGAGCTGCGGTCGAGCGCCGACCCCGACGCCGTGTCCGTGAACGCGCTCGAGCTCGACGGGTCTGCCGGCTACGCCGAGGCGCTGGCCGCCCTCCGCCTCCCGATCGACTTCGTGCGCGCACCGCGCGGCCTCCTCGACGGACCGCCGCTCTACGACCCCACCGTCGTCGACGAGTGGCGGGAGCGCCTGCCCGGGATGCGCATCCACGAGGCTGACGACGTGAACCACTACACGATCCTCATGACCGATGCCGGCCTGCGGCAGGTCCTCCCCGTCCTCGACCCGAAGGAGACACCCCGATGAGTGGAACGCTGCTGCCCGGCATCGACGCCCGCGCCGTCCGCACCTCCCGTTACACCGCCAACGTGCTGGAGCGCCCAGCCGCGGGCGACCCGCTCCGTACCGTGCTGTTCGTGCACGGAAACGTCTCGTCGTCGCTGTTCTGGCAGCCGCTCATGCTGTCGCTGCCGGAGGGCGTGCGCGCGCTCGCGGTCGACCTCCGCGGGTTCGGCGACAGCGAGACCCTCCCGGTGGATGCGACCCGCGGTGTCCGCGACTTCTCCGACGACGTCGCGGCGGTGGCGGACGAGCTCGGTCTCGGCACGGTGCACGTGGTCGGCTGGAGCCTCGGCGGCGGGGTGGTCATGCAGCTGCTGCTCGACCGACCGGACCTCGTCGCGAGCCTGACCCTGGTCTCCCCCGTCTCCCCCTACGGCTTCGGCGGGACGGCCGCCGACGGCAGCCTGCTCAACCCGGACGCGTCGGGCACGGGAGGCGGCGGCGCCAACCCGGATTTCGTCGCACGGCTCGCCGCGGGCGACACCGGCGAGGACGCTCCGACGTCGCCGCGCGCCGTGTACCGCTCCTCCTACGTCGCGCCCGGGTTCGTCTCCGAGTACGAGGACCTCTGGGTGGAGTCGATGCTGTCCACGGCGACCGGCCCCGACAACTACCCCGGCGATGCGAGCGCGTCGGAGCACTGGCCGGGACTCGCGCCGGGCACGCGCGGCATCCTCAACACCCTGGCCCCGACGTACTTCGACACCTCGGGCATCGTGGATGCGCCGGCCAAGCCGCCCATCCTGTGGATCCACGGCGCGGTCGACGCGATCGTCGGCGATGCCTCCTTCTTCGACCTCAACCAGCTGGGCGCCGCAGGCATCATCCCGGGGTGGCCCGGCGACCAGGTCGCTCCGCCCCAGCCGATGCTCGTTCAGACGCGGGCCGTGCTCGACCGCTACGCCGCGGCCGGAGGCACCACGCGCGAGGTCGTGTTCGAGGACTGCGGGCACTCCGCCCACATCGAGAAGCCGGACGAGTTCCGCGCCGAGCTGCTCGCCTGGATCGGCTGAGTACTCACGACTCGACCGCGGCACCGGGGGCCGGCGCGGCGTCGAGCGTGCCGCGGCGGAGTCCGAGGAGCCCCTCGACCGCGTGGGCGAGGACGGGCCCGCGGTCGCCGCCCGCGCCCCAGCGGACCAGGGCCTGCGCGTTGAGGCCGTCGATCATGCCGAGCAGCTGCCACGCGGCCTGCGCCGGGTCGTCGGCGTGGAAGACCCCGGCTGCGACACCGCGCTCGACGACGTCGAGGATGAGCGCCTGCCAGGCGTCCATCTGGTCGCGCACGGCGGCGGCGAGCGCCTCGTTCCGCCGGCCGAGCGCCCAGGCCTCGACCCAGACGAGCGTGACATCGTCGCGGGTACCGTCGAGCAGCGTCCGCAGCAGCGCGGCGAGGCGCGCCGTCGGGTCGACTTCCCGATCGAGGAGGGCACGCACCTCATCCAATTCGGCGGCGACGACCGCGGTGAAGGCGGAGGCGACCAGCTCATCCATCACCGGGTGATAGTGCGCGACCAGGGCGGGAGCGACCCCGGCGCGACCGGCGACGCCGCGCATGGTCACCGCGGTGAGCCCGTCCGTGAGCGCGAGGTCGCGGGCGGCGGCCGAGAGTTCGGCACGACGTTCCGCGGGCGGGCGGCGGGGTGCTCTTGACATGGTCCGCCCAGTATAGGTACGTTCGCCTCAGATATTGATCATTCGATCAACAATCGTCGCCGACCGCGGAGGACACCGATGACCTGGCGCATGCCCGCAGAGACCGCACCGCACGAGCGCACGTGGATGGCGTTCCCGCGCGCCGGCCTGACCCTCGGCGACGACGCCGCATCAGCCGAGGAGGCCTACGCGTCGTGGACCGCCGTCGCCCACGCGGTCGCCGAGTACGAGCCGATCACGATGGTCGTCGACCCCACCGAGCGCGACCGCGCCCGCCGCATGCTCGGCAGCCACGTCGAACAGGTCGAAGCCCCGCTCGACGAGTTCTGGATGCGCGACTTCGGCCCCACCTTCGTGGTCGACGACGAGCGGCCGGGTGTGCTCGGGGCCGTCGACTGGACGTTCAACGGCTGGGGCGACCCCGAGTGGGCCGAGTGGCACAAGTCGGCCGAGATCGCCCGCTTCGTCGCCGAGCGCACCGGCGCCGAGCTGATCAGCTCGCTCCTGGTCAACGAGGGCGGCGGCATCCACGTCGACGGCGAAGGCACCGTGCTGTTGACCGAGACCGTCCAGCTCGACCCGCGGCGCAACCGGTACGCCGACAAGGAGCGGGTGGAGGCCGAGCTCGCCCGCACGATAGGCGCGACGCACGCCGTCTGGCTTCCGCGCGGCCTCACCCGCGATTACGACGACTTCGGGACGAACGGCCACGTCGACATCGTCGCCACCATCCCCTCCCCGGGCCGGCTGCTGCTGCACGCCCAGCGCGACCCGGAGCATCCCGACCACCTGGTGTCACGCGAGCTGCGCGCCCTCCTCTCCGGCACGACGGATGCAGCCGGACGCAGCTGGGACATCATCGACCTGCCCGCCCCCGCTACCCTTCGGGACGAGGAGGGCTTCGTCGATTGGAGCTACGTCAACCACCTCGTCGTCAACGACGGCATCGTGGCGTGCGGTTTCGGCGAGGAGCGCGCGGACGCGGAAGCGACCGAGATCCTCGAGGCCGCGTACCCCGGCCGGCGGGTGACGATGGTCGACTCGCGCCCGATCTTCCAGCGCGGCGGCGGCATCCACTGCATCACCCAGCAGCAGCCCGCCGTGGTCCCGGCAGCGCAGGACGCCCGATGACCTTCGACGTCGTCGAGACGCCCATCGCCGAGCTGCGGCGAGCGCTGGAGGCCGGCGAGACCACGAGCGAGGAGCTGGTCACCGCCTACCTCGCCCGGATCGACGCGTACGACACGGCCGGCCCGCGCCTCAACGCAGTAGTGGTCCGCAACCCGGACGCGCTCACGGAGGCGCGTGCCTCCGAGGCCCGGCGGTCGCGCGGCCAGACCCTCGGGCCGCTCGACGGCATCCCGTACACCGCGAAGGACAGCTACCTGGCGCGCGGGCTCACCGCGGCGGCGGGTTCCCCGGCGTTCGAGCACCTGGTCGCCCAGCGCGACGCGTTCACGATCGAGCGCCTGCGCGCCGGGGGCGCCATCCTCCTCGGCCTCACCAACATGCCGCCGATGGCGAACGGCGGGATGCAGCGCGGCGTCTACGGGCGCGCCGAGTCCCCCTACAACGGCGACTACCTCACCGCCGCGTTCGGCTCCGGTTCGTCGAACGGCTCCGGCACGGCCACCGCAGCCAGCTTCGCGGCGTTCGGCCTCGGCGAGGAGACGTGGTCGTCGGGCCGCGCCCCCGCATCCAACAACGCGCTGTGCGCCTACACGCCGTCGCGCGGCATCATCTCGGTGCGCGGCAACTGGCCCCTGGTGCCGACGATGGATGTGGTGGTGCCGCACACCCGCACCGTGGCGGACCTGCTCGAGGTGCTCGACGTGATCGTGGCCGACGACCCGGAGACCCGCGGGGACTTCTGGCGCGCGCAGCCGTGGGTGCCGATCCCGCGGGCGTCGGAGCTGCGGCCCGCGTCGTATCCCGCCCTCGCCGGGAGCGCCCCGCTCGCCGGACGGCGGTTCGGCGTGCCGCGGATGTACATCAACGCCGACCCGGAGGCGGGCACAGGCGACGGAGGACCGAGCGGCCGCGGTGGCATCGGGGGCGCGACCGGTCAGCGGATCGAGACGCGCCCGTCCGTCATCGCGCTGTGGGAGCGCGCCCGCCGCGACCTGGAGGCGGCCGGCGCGACGGTCGTCGAGGTCGACTTCCCGGCGGTCAGCAACTACGAGGGCGACCGGGCCGGCGCACCCTCCATCGCGACGCGCGGGCTGGTCAGCCCCGAGTTCCTGCGGCGAGAGATCGTCGACCTGTCGGCGTGGGCGTGGGACGACTTCCTCGCCGCCAACGGCGACCCGGCGCTCCGGACTCTCGCCGACGTCGACGGCGAGCGCATCTTCCCTCACCCGGAGGGCGCCCTGCCGGACCGCTACGACGGCTTCGAGGACGACATCGCCGACTACCCCGCCTGGGTGCGCGCGCATCCCGGCACGGCCCTCGCCGACATCCCCGAGCTGGCCGACGGCCTGCGCGGCCTCGAGGAGACCCGGCGCGTCGACCTGGAGGAGTGGATGGACGGGCTCGGTCTCGACGCCGTCGTCTTCCCCGCCGTCGCCGATGTGGGGCCGGCCGACATGGACGTGAACCCGGACTCGGCCGACCTCGGCTGGCGCAACGGCGTCTGGGTCGCGAACGGCAACCTCGTGCCGCGGCACCTCGGCATCCCGACCGTGACCGTGCCGATGGGCACGATGGACGACATCGGGATGCCGGTCGGACTCACCTTCGCCGGCCGCGCCTACGACGATGCCCGGCTGCTCGCCCTCGCCGCGGCGTTCGAGGCGACCGGCGAGCGGCGCACCGAGCCGTCGCGCACACCGCGCCTCGGGTAGCACCCGCCAGCCTCCTCGGGGTCCGTCGCGCGGTGGATGCGGATGGGCCTCGCGGGGGACGCGGCCGCCCGCGCCGCCCGGCGAGGCTGAAGGCATGCATTCCTCGAAGTCCCGACTGTTCGGCGCCGCCCTGTCGGTGGCCGCCGCATCCATCGCCCTCAGCGCCGTCCTCGCCGGCTGCACCTCCGCGCCCACCGGTTCCCTCGCGCAGCCGGCGAGTGCGGGCGGATCGGTGGTCGAAAGCGGCGGCCTCACCGATGACGACGGATACATCGCGGACGGCACGTACCTCCCCCTCGACAGCGACCTCCCCGCCGTCACTCGGCTCGACCCGGACCTCCGCTCCGCACTGGAGGACGCGCAGTCCGCGATGGAGGCCGAGGGCAGCGGGTCCGCCATCACCATCGCCGACGGCTGGCGTTCCGAGCGGTACCAGGAGCACCTGTTCGCGCAGGCGGTGAAGCAATACGGCAGCGAGGAGGAGGCCGAGAAGTGGGTGAAGCGCGGCAGCGACTCCGCCCACGTCCGCGGCGAGGCGGTCGACATCGCCGACGCCGGCGCGATGGACTACCTCAACCGCTTCGGCGCCGAGTGGGGACTCTGCCAGGTCTACGCGAACGAGGCCTGGCACTTCGAGCTGCGCACGGCGCCGGGCGGCACCTGCCCGCCGCAGTCGCCCGACGGTCGCGGCTGAGGCCCCCGGCCGCGGCTGAGCGAGACGCCTCAGCGGGCGATGCCGACGGCGGCGCGCTCGGTGTCCGCCCGGCCCAGGCTCGCCAGCATCGCCGCCGCGAGATCCGCCCGGGACACCGTCATGCCGCGAGGGACGGAACCGCCGATGCGCGTTCGATAGCGACCCGTCGCGGGCCCGTTCGTGAGCATCGGCGGCCGGAATGCCGTCCACACGCTGTCCGAGGCAGCGAGCTCGGCCTCCATCTCGCGCAGGTCGTCGTACACCGGCCGCAGCACGCGACCGATGAGGGGCAGGGCAACGCGTCGGCTGATGAAGCTGTCGTCCGCGGGCGGAGGTGCGACCGGCGCTGCGCTGATGACGACGATGCGGCCGGGGTGGGCGGCGAGGATCGCCCGCGTGGCGGGCGCTGCGACGGGCGCATCCGCGCGGGATCGCGGGCCGATCGCGGACAGCACGGCGTCCGACCCGGCGATCGCGTCCCGGACGGCCGCCGTATCGGAGAGGTCGGGGACGATGACCGGGGTGACTCGCGGGTCGATCTCGGCCGGACGGCGGAGGACGACCGCGACCTCGTCGCCTCGATCCAGCGCTTGCCGGACGAGCTGGCTGCCGGTGCGCCCGCTGGCGCCGAAGACGGTGAGCTTCATGTAGGCATGCTAGATGATAATCACACTGCCGTGCAATCACTCGTTGGTACGATCGAGGGATGTCGTCCTCCGAGACCCCGCGGCCCGAGGCTGTGCCCGCGCTCGAGACCCGGGCCAGCTTCCTCGTGTCACAACTCGGCCTGCAGAGCGCCCAGCGCTTCACCGCGGCTCTCGCCCCGCTCGGCATCACCCCGAACCGGTTCGGGGTGCTCGTGCATCTCGCCCGTCAGGAGGGCCGCACGCAGCAGGAGCTCGCCACCGCCCTCGGCCTGCACCGCAATTCCATGGTCGGGATGATCGACGACCTGGAGGAGCGCGGCCTGGTCGAGCGTCGCCGCCACCCGGACGACCGCCGTGCGTACGCCATCCACCTCACTCCCGCGGCGCACGCCGTACTCGAGGCCGGCGATCGCCTGGCCGACGAGCAGGAGGAGGCGATGCTCGCGCCCCTCGACGCGGGAGAGCGCGCTGCGCTCGTCGCGACCCTCACCCGCCTCGTCGCCGCGGCCGGCTACCGGGCCGGTGTGCACCCCGGTCTTGACGCCCGCCACTGACGTTCCCCACCCCACGATTTGCGCCAAATCGCGGTTATGGGAGCCGCATTACCGCGATTTGGCGCAAATCTCGGTCCCGGGCCCGGGTGAAGCGGCCGATAAGCTGGGTGCGTGTCCAAGGTTCTGAGCAGTCTGCCCGTCGGTGAACGAGTCGGCATCGCGTTCTCGGGAGGTCTCGACACCTCCTGCGCGGTCGCCTGGATGCGCGAGAAAGGCGCCGTGCCCTGCACGTACACCGCCGACATCGGCCAGTACGACGAGCCCGACATCGACGCGGTCCCCGGCCGCGCGAAGGAGTACGGCGCCGAGATCGCCCGGCTCGTCGACGCCAAGCGTGCGCTCGTCGAGGAGGGCCTGATCGCCCTGCAGTGCGGCGCCTTCCACATCCGCTCTGCAGGCAAGACCTACTTCAACACCACCCCGCTCGGTCGCGCGGTGACCGGCGTCATGCTGGTGCGCGCGATGATGGACGACGGGGTCGAGATCTGGGGCGACGGCTCCACCTACAAGGGCAACGACATCGAGCGGTTCTACCGCTACGGCCTCATCGCCAACCCGCGCCTGCGCATCTACAAGCCGTGGCTCGACTCCGCCTTCGTGGAGGAGCTCGGCGGGCGCACCGAGATGAGCGAGTGGCTCGTCGCCCGCGGCTTTCCGTACCGCGACCCGAGCGAGAAGGCCTACTCGACCGACGCGAACATCTGGGGCGCCACCCACGAGGCGAAGCGCCTGGAGGAGCTGGATGCCGGGCTCGACATCGTCGACCCGATCATGGGCGTCGCCGCGTGGCGCGACGACGTCGAGGTCGCCCCCGAGACGGTGTCCGTCCGCTTCGAGGCCGGTCGCCCTGTCGCCATCAACGGCGTCGAGTTCGACGACCCGGTGGCCCTGGTGCTCGAGGCGAACGCGATCGGCGGCCGCCACGGACTCGGTGCATCCGACCAGATCGAGAACCGCATCATCGAGGCCAAGAGCCGCGGAATCTACGAGGCGCCGGGCATGGCTCTGCTGCACATCGCCTACGAGCGGCTGCTCAACGCCATCCACAACGAGGACACGGTGGCGAACTACCACAACGAGGGCCGCCGCCTCGGTCGACTGATGTACGAGGGCCGCTGGCTCGACCCGCAGTCGCTGATGCTGCGCGAGTCGCTGCAGCGCTGGGTCGGCTCCGCCATCACCGGCGAGGTCACCGTGCGCCTGCGTCGCGGCGACGACTACACGATCCTCGACACGACCGGCCCCAACCTCAGCTACCACCCGGAGAAGCTGTCGATGGAGCGCGTCGGCAACTCGGCGTTCGGCCCGGGCGACCGCATCGGCCAGCTGACCATGCGCAACCTCGACATCGCCGATTCCCGTTCGCGGCTCGAGCAGTACGCCGCAGCCGGGCTCATCGGCGGTCCGACGGGCGCTCTGGTCGGCGAGCTGGAGGAGGGCCACGCGCGTTCGATCCTCGAAGGGGTCGAGCCCGTGGATGAGGAGCTTTCGCGCGAGATCGACCTCAGCTCCGAGGGTGCGGCGTTCGACTCCGGCACCGACTGAGGCGAACACCCGCGCGCATCGGGCCGGGCCGCGCTTGCCCGACCGGCCCGAGACATCCGTACGATGAGGGTATGGATGCGCACGCGGCGGAAGCGGAGGAGCACCGCCCCGAGAACTGGCCGCTCGGCCGGCTGCTCGGCGCCGCCTCCCGAGCCGTGGAGCGTGCCTGGGCGGATGCCCTGGAGGAGCGCGGCCTCACCCACGCCGGTCTGATCGTGCTGCATCTGCTCGAGCTCGGCTTCGACTCCCAGTCGGATCTCGCCCGGATGGCGCACGTCGAGCCGCAGACGATGTCGCGCACGGTCGACCGCCTGGAGCGCGAGGGCCTGGTCACCCGCGCCCCCGACCCGGGCGACCGGCGCCGCCACGTCCTCGCGATCACCGAAGCGGGGCGGACGGCGTTCGCGGGCGTCCGCGGGCTCGAGGACGAGGTGTTCCCGGCGGTCGACGACCCGGCGGCGTTCCGCGCGGCCCTGCTGCAGATCGTCACCGCCCGCCCGTGAGCGGCAACCACGTCGTCGCGGTGCTCGTGCTGGAGGGCGCGAAGCCGCTCGACGTCGGCATCCCGGCCCAGGTGTTCTCGAACCGGCCGAGCATGCCGTACGAGGTGCGCGTGTGCGGCCCCACCCCGGGACTCATCACCGGGGGCGACGGCCTCTCGTACCACGTCGCGGAGGGCCTGGAGGCGCTGACGCACGCCGACACCGTCTTCGTGCCCGGCTATCGCACGCCGGCGACCACCGATCCGCCTGCCGCGGTGGTGGATGCCCTGCTCGCCGCCCACCAGCGCGGCGCGCGCCTCGCGGCGATCTCCACCGGAGCCTTCGCCCTCGCGGCGACCGGCCTGCTCGACGGGAAGCGCGCGACGACGCACTGGCACTACACGCGCCAGCTGGCGAAGCGGTATCCGCTGGTGCGGGTGGACGAGAACGTGCTCTTCGTGGACGAGGGCGACATCCTCACCTCCGCCGGCGCGGCCTCCGGCATCGACCTGTGTCTCCATCTGGTGCGGCGCGACCATGGCGTCGGTCTCTCCAACCGGGTCGCCCGCCGCCTCGTCGCCGCGCCGTACCGCAGCGGGGGGCAGGCGCAGTTCGTCCCGCGCAGCGTTCCCGAGCCGCTGGGCGACCTGTTCGCCGAGACCCGTGAGTGGGCGCTCGCGCACCTCGCCGAGCCGCTGACGCTCGAGAGCCTGGCGCGCAACGCCCGCGTCTCCGCCCGCACCTTCTCGCGGCGGTTCGTGGAGGACACCGGCTACACGCCGATGCAGTGGGTCCTCCGCGCCCGCGTCGACCTCGCGCGGGAACTGCTGGAGCGCTCCGACCTGGGCGTCGACCAGATCGCCGCGCAGGTCGGGCTCGGCACGGCGGCGAACCTCCGGATGCATTTCCACCGCATCCTCGGCACCTCGCCGACGGAGTACCGCCGCACGTTCTCGGCCTGAGCTCGCGCCGCTCGCCCCCGGGGGTGGCGGGATCCTTGCGCACGCTGGCGATCACTCTGGCGGAATGCTTGCGCGCACTGTCGTCCCAGCCACTTTCGACGGGATCGCCGACGCCGCAGCATGGATGCGGTCCCACGAAAGGAACAGCATGACCCGCATCGCCATCAACGGTTTCGGCCGCATCGGCCGCAACACCCTCCGCGCGCTCCTCGAGCGCGACTCCGACCTCGAGGTCGTCGCCATCAACGATCTGACGGCGCCCGACACCCTTGCCCACCTCCTGAAGTACGACAGCTCCCTCGGCCGCCTGGGCCGCACCGTCGAGGTCGACGGGGACGCTCTCGTCGTCGACGGCCGCCGCATCCGCGTGCTGGCGGAGCGCGAGCCCGCCGACCTGCCGTGGGGCGAGCTCGGCGTGGATGTCGTGCTCGAGTCCACCGGACGCTTCACCTCCGCAGAGGCCGCCCGGGCACACCTCACTGCCGGCGCGAAGCGCGTGCTGGTCAGCGCGCCGTCCGACGGCGCCGACGTGACGCTGGCCTACGGCGTCAACACCGACGCCTTCGACCCCGCCCAGCACGTCATCGTGTCCAACGCCTCCTGCACCACGAACGCGCTCGCCCCGCTCGCGGCCGTCCTGGACGACCTGGCCGGAATCGAGCACGGCTTCATGACCACCGTCCACGCGTACACGCAGGAGCAGAACCTGCAGGACGGCCCGCACCGCGACCTCCGCCGTGCCCGTGCCGCCGCGGTCAACATCGTGCCGACCACGACCGGCGCCGCGAAGGCGATCGGCCTGGTGCTCCCGCAGCTCGACGGCAAGCTGTCGGGCGACTCCATCCGCGTCCCCGTTCCCGTCGGCTCCATCGTCGAGCTGAACACGACCGTCGAGCGCGACGTCACGCGCGACGAGGTGCTGGCCGCCTACCGTGCGGCTGCCGACGGACCGCTGCGCGGCATCCTCGACTACGCCGACGAGCCCCTCGTCTCCAGCGACATCACCGGCCAGCCGGCGTCGTCGATCTTCGACGCGGCGCTGACCCGCGTCGACGGACGACACGTCAAGGTCGTCGCCTGGTACGACAACGAGTGGGGCTTCTCCAACCGCGTGGTCGACACACTGGAGCTGCTCGCTCGCTAGTTCGCGGGGAGCCTGTTACCTCGGTCGCAGGCTCCCTCGGCGCTGGGGTCGCGGCATCGCTACGCGCTGCCCTCAGCTCCACGAGCGCGGCACCTTCACCATCAGGCTCGACGGGTCGACCCAGGTGCGGAGAGCGGACGCGCGGCCGAACAGGTCGCCGTCGAGATCCACCTCCTGGGGACGGCTGAGCCGCATCACGAACTCGCGGCCCTTGAGGTAGTTCATCGCGCGCACCTCCTTGTCGGCGCCCATCAGCCGCCGGCCGACGGTGGTGCGCCGGAGGACGCCGTTCTCCCAGAAGATCTTGACGGCGATCTGGACCCAGCCGACGAACCCCTCCGGGCGCAGCACGACGATGTCGAACTCCCCGTCGTCCACGGCCGCCTCGGGAAGCAGCAGGATGTTCGCGGGCAGCGACCCGCAGTTGCCGATCAGCACCGTGTGGGCCCGCACGGAGCGCACGCCCTTGTCGTCGAGCCGGTAGCGCAGGCGGAGCTCGTTCTTGTCGCGCAGCACCTTCCCGATCGCCTTCACATAGGCGAGCCAGCCGTGCCGGGCCTTGAGGTCGTCGTCGGTGGCGGCGATCATCTGGGCGTCGATCCCGACGCCGGCCATCACGAGGTAGGAGTGCTTGCGCGTCGGACCGCTCCCGTCGCGCAGCTCGATCACGCCGACATCGATGGACCGGTTCTCTCCGTCGAACGCCGAGTCGAGGGCATGGCCCACGTCGTCGAGCGTGAGGTTCAGGTTCCGCGCGAGCAGGTTGCCCGTGCCGGAGGGCAGCAGCGCCAGCGGCACACCGGTGCCCTGAAGCTTCTCGGCGACCGTGCGGACGGTTCCGTCACCGCCGGCAGCGATGACGACATCCACGTTGCGCTCGAGCGCCTGCTCGGTCTGCCCGGAGCCCGGGTCGTCCTCGGTGGTCTCGATCCAGAGCGTCTCCGCCCAGCCGTGCCGTTCTTCGGCGGCTCGGAGCGCCTCGCGCAGGGCGGGCGCATCCACCTTCACCGGGTTCACGACGATCGCGGCGGTCCTCGTTTGCTCGGGCATTCCCCGACAGTACCGGCGGATGGTCGATGGCGGAAGCGGCCGGAGCCCTCAGCCTTTGCCCTTGCCGCCGTTCTTGCCCGGGCCGCCACCCGGGGCGTCCTTTCCCGGCCCCTTGTCCTTGCCGGGACCCGTCTTGTCGTCCGAGGGGCTGGTCGCCGGCCCCGGATCCTCACTGGGCGTCGTCGTCTCCGGATCCGTCGTCTCCGTCGTCGTAGCAGGAGCGACCGTGGTGGGCGGGGCGGTCACACTGGGAGTCGGGCGCGGCGTCGTGACCGTCTCGGGTTGCGCGGCGGGCGCCATCATCGAACCGAGCGCCAGTGCGGATGCGGTCACGAGGACAGCGGCCGCCGCCACACCGCCGACCAGCAACCCCCGGCGACGACTACGCGACGGTGTCTCGCCGCTGCGATCCGGATCCCTGCGCGCGGACGTCGGGAGGATGCGCGTCGGCGCATCGTGGTCTCCCGCCGCATCGCCGATCGCCGCGGCCGACGTCCCCCCGGGAGCCCCGCCGCCGATCGCAGCCGCCACGGTCGCCGCATCCGGCTCATCCGCCCGCCACCCGGCCAGCTGCGGCGCGAGCTCGCGCGCCATCACCGCCACCTCCCAGGCGGTGGGCCGGATCGACGGTTCGCGGGCCGTCATGGCGCCGAGGAAGCCGCGCCAGTCCTCCGGCAGCGACGAGGGGATGCGCGGGTCGCGCGCCGAGCGGGCGGCCACCGCCTCCACGGGCGTGCCGGGGAACTCCCGGACGCCGGTCAGCGCCTCCAGCACGACGAGGCCGAGCGAGTAGATGTCCGCAGACGGCCCCGGCTCGCCCCCGAAGATCTGCTCCGGGCTCAGGTAGCCCGCGGTGCCGATGACCGTTCCGACGGTCGTGATCCGCTCCGAGCCGATCAGGTGCGCGATGCCGAAGTCGGCGAGCTTCACAACCGGCCGGCCGCCGGGCACGCTCGCGTCGGCCAGCAGGATGTTGCCGGGCTTGAGGTCGCGGTGGACCATTCCCGCCTCGTGGACCACCACGAGCGCTTCCGCGATCCCGACGGCGATCTCGACCGCATCCTCCGGAGGAAGCGGTCCGCGTTCGAGCCGGGAGCGGAGGTCCTCCCCGTCGACCAGCTCCATCACCAGGAAGCTCGGCGTCGTATCCCCGTCCGCTGCCAGGTGCGCGTCGTGCAGCGCCACCAGGTGCGGGTGGCTCAGCCGCGCGAGCATCGTCGCCTCGGTGCGCCGCCGCGCATCGTCGACGGCGGCGCCGGAGGTGAAGACCTTCACGGCGACCTCGCGATCCAGGCGCCTGTCGTGCGCGCGGAAGACCGTCGCCATGCCGCCGCGGCCCAGTCGGTCCTTCAGCTCGTAGCGGTCGAGAAGCACTCTGTCGTCCACTGCGCGAGCATACGCGCAGGATCCGTGGCCGTGAATCCGCCGACAGTCGGGTCCACCCCCGTTGCGCGGATCGGCGTTGCGGGCATGACTGGAGAAGGTGAAGCACGAACCGGAGACGCCGCGGCCGGACACGGCCGTGCTCGAGGCGTTGCAGGTCTACCGTGCGGCCGAGGCGGCAATGCGTCGCCGCACGGGGGCGGCCATGGGGATCGGCGAGAACGATCTGCTCGCCCTCCGGCTCATCCTCGACAACACGTCGGCCGGCCGACCGACCTTCGCCAAGGACATCAGCGCCTACCTCGGCGTCTCGAGCGCATCCACCACCCTGCTCATCGACCGGCTCGTGCGCGACGGATTCGTCGAACGACGGCAGAGCACCGTCGACAAGCGCTCCGTCGAGCTCGTCCCGACGCTGGCCGCGCAGGGCGACACCGGCCCGCTGCTGGCTGCGGCGCAGGAGCAGATCGCCGCCGCGACCGCCGAGCTCAGCCCGGACGAAGCGGAGACCGTCACGCGTTTCCTCACCAAGATGCGCCAGACCGTCGACCGCATCGCCGCGGAACGAGCCGCCGCTAGGCCGAAACGAACGTGAAGTCAAGGGGATTGCTAGGCAATTGAAGCAGTTGTTGTGTGGAGCGCGTCAAGGAAAGGACACTTCTCCATGAACATCCTGCTCATCGTCATCGCCATCATCGCGATCATCCTGCTGCTCACCGGAGGGTTCGTGCAGTCGCTGAACTTCCTCCTCTGGGTGGGAATCATCCTGCTCGTCCTGGCTGTGATCGTCTGGCTCGTGCGACTGCTCACCGGGAGCCGACGGGTCTAGGCCCGGAGGTCACCGGATGAGCCTCGGCGCTGGCATCTTCCTGGTCGTGGTGGGCGCGATCCTCGCGTTCGCAATCAACGTCCAGGTGGCCTGGATCGATCTCCACCTGGTGGGCTACATCCTGATGTTCGCCGGCGTCATCGGCATCATCATCGGGATCGTGCTGCTCACTCGGCGTCGCACCTCCGTCGCCACCACCCGCACGGCCGTCGATCCTGCGACGGGCGAGCGCGTGACGCGCCGGACGGGCGAGTCGGACGACATCGTCTGACACCCTCCCTTCTGGAAACGTGGAAGACCCCGTGCCTCCCGGCACGGGGTCTTCTGTTATGCGGGGGACGCTCACTCCATCGAGTCGAGGATCCCCACCAGGTTGTCGAACGTGGTCAGTGGGTTCAGGATGGCGAAACGCGTGTTCGGCCGGCCCGCGTGCGAACTCGGCGTGACGAACGCGCGCTGCTCCTCCAGCAGCCGGGCGGACCACACGGCGTAGTCCTCCTTTGTCCAGCCGTCGCGCTCGAAGACCACGACCGAGAGCTGGGGCCGTCGCACGAGGCGGAAGCCGTCCCGCTGCTCGATCTCCTCGGCCACTCGCTCGGCCAGCCGGATGGATGCGGTCACCGCATCGCGGTAGGCCGCGGCTCCATGTGACGCCAGCGAGAACCAGAACGGCAGTCCGCGGGCCCGGCGGGTGAGGTGCGCCGCGTAGTCGGAGGGGCTCCACTCCGTGGTCTCGGTCAGCGTGTCGAGGTACTCGGCGTGCTGGGTGTGCGCCCGTCGGCCGGCCTCCGGGTCGCGATAGATCAGTGCGCAGGCGTCGAACGGCGCGAACAGCCACTTGTGCGGGTCGACGATCACCGAGTCAGCGCTCTCCACCCCGGCGAAACGGTGGCGGGCCAGCGGCGAGAGCATCCCCGCGAGTCCATACGCGCCGTCGACGTGCAGCCAGAACGAGAAGTCCGACTTCAGCGCGGCGATCGACGCGATGTCGTCGACGATGCCGAAGTTCGTGGATCCGCCCGTGGCGACGACCGCGAACACCGCGTCGCCGTACTCCTCCAGCGCCGGACGAACCGCATCTCCGCTCAACACGCCGCTCTCCCCCGGCGAGACGGCGACGACGTCGACATCCATCACCCGTGCTGCGGACGAGACCGACGAGTGCGCCTCGGAGCTGCAGACGATCACCCAGCGACCGGCCGGGTTGCCGCGCTCGGTCCGGGCCGCATCCCGCGCCGCCACCAGGGCGGAGAGGTTGCCGAGCGTCCCGCCCTGCACGAAGACACCACCGGCCGTCGCGGGCAGCCCGAACTCGGCCGCCAGCCATGCCAGCACCTGGTTCTCGGCGTACACGGCGCCGGATCCCTCCAGCCACGACCCGCCGTAGACGGCGCTGGCCGAGACGACGAGGTCGAACGCGGTGGCCGCTTTCGTCGGGGCCGTCGGGATGAACGACAGGTAGCTCGGGTGGTCGGTGGTGATGCACGCGGGCGCGAGGACGTGCTCGAAGAGGGCGAGCGCGCGCTCGGCGCCAATGCCGTTCTCGGAGACGGTCTGTCCCGCCAGGCGGCGCAGCTCGTACTCCGGCAGCGGCTTGTCGAGCGGGGTGTCCTCACTGAGGATGCGCCGGCGCGAGTAGTCGAGCACCAGGTCGACCAGTTCACGGGTCTCCGGTGTCACCGCGTGCATGCGGTCGTGCGGCTGAGCGGGCTGCTGAGTCATGGAACCTCCGATCGCCATGCTTTCACAAAGAACCCGCATGAGTTTGGCGCTGAACGCAACTCTCTTGCTCGTTCAGCGCAGCATTCGGATATTTCGAGCGCCCAGCACCAGCCTATCGGGCGGCCTGCTACGGTCGAGCGGGTGAGTGACACTCCCGCCGCCGACATCACCACCGACGCCGCGCTGGTCGCCCGGCTGCTCGCGGAGCAGCATCCCGACCTCGACGGAGAACTCCGGCTGGTGAGCGACGGCTGGGACAACCAGCTGTACCGACTCGGTGACCGTCTCGCGGTCCGCGTCCCGCGCCGGGAGGCCGCCGCGCACCTCATCGAGCACGAGCAGCGCATGCTCCCGGGGATCGCGGAGCGCGTGAGCGTCCGCGTGCCCGTCCCTGTTCGCGTCGGTGTCCCGTCTGCGACATTCCCCTGGCCATGGAGCGTCGTGGAGTGGTTCGACGGCATCGACGGCGCATCCGTCGGCGCCGCGGGCCGTGTCGGTCTGGCCGAGCCGCTGGCACTCTTCCTCGGCGAGCTCGCCGTGCCCGCCTCCGAAGCGCCGCACAACCCGGTGCGCGGGATCCCGCTCGCGGCACGCCGAGATGCGGTCGCCACCCGGCTCCGCTCGCTGTCCGGCCGCATGGAGGTCGCCGACCTCGAACAGGCCTGGCGCGAGGCCCTCGACGCGCCCGCCTGGGACGGGCCTCCCCTGCTGCTCCACGGCGACCTGCATCCCGGCAACCTGCTGCTCGGCCCGGACGGCGATCTGACGGGGGTCGTCGACTTCGGCGACGTCACATCCGGCGACCCGGCCACGGATCTCGCCACCGCGTGGCTCACCTTCGACCGGGACGCGCGGGAGCGGTTCCGCCGTGCACTTCCCGTCACGCCCGACACGGCGACGTGGGCGCGAGCGCGCGGCTGGGCGGTGACGATGGCGTCCGCCCTGGCCATGGCGTCGGACGACAACCCTCGGATGGCGGCGCTGGCCCGGCACGCACTCGCGCAGATCCCGGAGTAACGCCCGGGTTCCGGCCAGCAACGCCCTCTCAGGCGGCGGGCTCCTCGTCGACGGCGAGACCCAGCATCCGCAACTCCTCCTGTGAGCGCCCCGAGAGCTTGCGACCGAGCAGCGGGCGCCGGTCGGCATGCACCTTGAGGCCCTTCGGCCCGCGGGCGAGCGGCTCCTCCCATCCGCGGTACAGCGCAACAACGCGGAAGGTGAACCCGAGCAGGAAGGCGCCCCCGACGCTCAGCCAGTACGGCACGCCCGCCTCCGAGAGCACGATCCAGACGAATCCGGTGCCGACGGCCGTCGCGACGAACCACTCGCCGCGCACGAACTGCTTGGGCGTGACACCGCTGGTTACGTCGATCAGATAGCGGCCCGCGGTCGGTGCGATCACAGCGATCGCGAGTGCGCCCACGATGGGATAGCCGGCTTCCGTCGCCTTCTGCGCTCCGATGATGGCGTACCAGGGTAGCGAGAACGACGTCATGAACTGGAAGAGGCCCTCGCGGAACAGCTGGCCGTGCGCATAGGCGATGAGGTAGCCGACGACACCGGCCGCGACGCTGAAGACCAGGTAGGCCGGGTTGACGAAGGCGGACGGTGTCTCCTGCAGGATCACGTCCCGGATGACCCCGCCCGCGATTCCGCCGATGACGGCCATCAGGATGATGCCGACGAAGGTGTAGTTGCGATAGTGGTCCGGTCGCCGCGCGAGCAGGGCACCGTTCAGAGCGTTCGTCGTCGCCGCGATCAGGTCGATGAGGGTGCCGCCACCGGTGAGCGACCACGTGCCGAAGGTGAGCTCGGTCGGATGCATCGAAAGTCCCCTGCCCGCGACACAGTGCCGCTGCAGACACACGCTAACGAGGCAGGGCGGCGAGCGAGAGACAGCGCCGTTCGCGATCCCGACCGCGCCCTAGATACCCCGCTCGTGGGTGGACCCGACGACCGGCTGGCCGTCCTCATCCACGGCGATCAGACCGGAGGAGCTGGCCGCCGCTGCCGCGAGGCGCTCGATCCAGTCGCGGTCGAGTGTCGGCGGTCGTGAGCCGCTGAACCGGAAACGCAGAGGGATGGAGGGGTCGATCCAGACGGTCGAGCGACCGTCGCCGTTCTCCGCGGTCTCGCGCCAGCTCAGAGCGAACGACTCCTTGCGGCGCAGCTTCGACACGATCACCACTTCGAGGTGCGCGAGGACGCGATCCTCGAACGTGATCATCGTGCTGCTGTCGTAGACCATGTATCCCATCGGGCACCTCCAGCCAACACCGTACGCCAAGACGCACGTTCGTTGGCTCGACGATGTCCGGCGGGATGCGCGGAGGGAAGGTCAGGCCCGGCGGTAGGCCCCGGCGGCCGGGCAGTCGAACGGGTCGCGGGCCGCGAGGCCGACGCGGTTCAGGTACTGGATGACGATGGTGTACGACCGGACGAGCGATGTCTCGGTGTACGGCACCTCGTTCGCCGCGCAGTGCGCGATTGTCAGTTCACGAGCGCGCGCCAGGTGCGGCCGCGGCATGCTCGGGAAGAGGTGGTGCTCGACCTGGTGGTTGAGACCGCCCATGAGGATGTTCATCCACCATCCGCCGCGGATGTTGCGGGAGGTGCGCACCTGCTTGTCGAGGAAGCTGACGCGCGAGCCCTCGGGCAGCTGCGGCATGCCCTTGTGGTTGGGGGCGAAGGACGCCCCCATGTACAGGCCGAACACGGCGAGCTGCACTCCGAGGAACGCGAAGGCGACGCCGACCGGCATCAGCAGGAAGACAGCACTGAGGTAGATGCCGAATCGGATGAAGATGGCGGAGAGCTCACGGCCGCGGCCGGGGACCGGCGCCTTGCCGAAGAGGGTCCGCAGCGACGTGAAGTGGAGGTTGACGCCCTCGAGCAGCAGCAGCGGGAAGAAGAGGTAGCCCTGGCGACGCGTCAGTGCGCGCAGGATGCCCGTGGACCGGGCGGCGTCCGCCTCGGTGAACGAGATCGTGTCACGGGCGATGTCGGGGTCTTTCCCGATGGTGTTCGGGTTGGCGTGGTGACGGGTGTGCTTCGTCATCCACCAGTGGTAGCTCATGCCGACCATCCAGGTGGCGAGGAAGCGCCCGGCGCGGTCGTTGGCGGGGCCGGAGTCGAACACCTGGCGGTGCGAGGCCTCGTGCGCCACGAAGGCGAGCTGGGTGAAGATGATGCCGAGCGCTCCGGCGATCAGGAGGACGAACCACGAGTCGCCCAAGAGGACGATCCCGGCGAAGGCGCCGACGAGCGCGAGGATGAGGACCGCGAAGGTGGTGATGTAGAAGCCCCGGCGGCGCTCGAGGAGACCCTCGCTGCGAACCTCCGAGAGGAGTTCGCTGTACGTGCTCGTGACGGACGGCCGGCCGGAGCGGGGCTTGGTGGTCCGGATCGGACCGAGAAGGGTAGCGGTCACTCTTGACCTCCGCTGTGTCAGACGACTTCCCAGCCGAGGTGTTGGACGTTTCGCCCTAGATTCTCGAAGCATATGCGCCGTTCCTGGGCGCCAGCACCGAGATATGCCCGAAGGGGCTTGGGATCGATGCGGGACCGGCAAACCGGCCCCGCATCGAGGACCGGTCAGACCGGTCGGATGTTGGATGCCTGGAGGCCCTTGGGGCCGCGGGTCACCTCGTACTCGACCTTCTGATTCTCGGCCAGGTTGCGGAACTCGCCCTGCGACGCGATCTCGCTGAAGTGGGCGAAGACGTCGGCCGTGCCGTCATCCGGGGCGATGAACCCGTAGCCCTTCTCCGTGCTGAACCATTTGACGGTACCTGTGGCCATCGTTTCTTCCTTCTTATTTGGTGTTGGGGACCATGACGGTCCCGTTCGCCGCGCAGAGAGCGCGGACGGCTGAGCGCCACGACGGAATGGAGCGGTCGTGACGATTCGTCGGGGAGGGAGTGGCCCTCGCCGGAGAGCTGAACGGCTGATGGAGCCGGACGGAGGGTGAGATACTTTTCCTTTTTCGCGGCCGTGGCCGCGGGTACACATGCGCACACGTCACGAGGAAGGTGCGCTCAATCGACCCGGTGCGAGACGTCGTCGGCTGACCGGGTTCCCGCAAGACTACAGGACATCGGCCTCCAGCGCGCGAATCCCTCGTTTTCACCCTCCAGAGGACTGGATTGTGGACCGAGGACTGATATTCTTGAAAAGTTTCTGATCGACGCCCATGTCTCGGGCGGTATCCGATCGTCATCACATCATCAAGGGGGAATATTGAGCGACCCGACCGTGCCCGCAGACGACCACGACAAGGCTCCGGAGGGCACACCGGCCGCATCCGAGCCGACCACACCCGAGCAGCCGGCCGCACCCGAGCAGCCCGCCGCACCCGAACAGCCCGCCGCACCCGAACAGCCCGCCGCACCCGAGCAGCCCGCCGCACCCGAGCAGCCCGCCGCACCCGAGCAGCCGGCGCCGCCGACCCAGCCGGTCGCTCCCGAGCAGCAGGCCGCCTACGCGACCGCGCCCGGCCAGCACCCCTACCCGGGCGCCCAGCCGAACCCGTACGCGCCGCCGGTCGGCGAGAAGAAGAAGCCGGCCGTCCCGCGGTGGGTCTGGTGGGTCATCGGCGGGGCCGTCGCGTTCGCCGCCGTCGTGATCGTGGCGATCGTTCTCATCGCGAACCTGCTGGGCGGGAGCGGCGCCAAGTCGGTCGCGCAGGACTACCTGAACGACATCGCCAAGGGCAACGCCTCGGCCGCCAACAAGCTGGCGCGGGTCGACTCCTCGGAGGACGAGAACTTCCTGCTCACCAACGCCGTCCTCGGCAAGGCGCAGCACATCACGGCGCCGGTCGTGAGCCGGACACTGACCAGCCGGAGCTCCGACCTCACCCAGGTGAGCGTCACGTACAAGCTCGCGGGCAAGACCTACCGCGGGACCATCGAGCTGGATAAGGACGACAAGGGCTGGTACGTCAGCCGTGGGCTGACCTACCAGCTCCCGTTCGTGTCGTCGAGCATCCCGGGTTACTCGGTGCCGGGCGCGGACCACTCGCTGACGTCGAAGGACTCCGAGGTCGTCGCCTACCCGGGCGTCTACAGCATCGAGGCGCCGAACAAGTACTACGAGCTGGCTGGCTCCCCGAAGCTGACGGTGGCCGCCGACTCGTACCAGGTGAAGGACCTCAAGCTGACCCCGTCGCAGGCCTACCTCGACGAGGTGCAGAAGCAGGTCGACGCCCACTACGCGGAGTGCGCCACCAAGACGTCGTACTACGACGTGGAGGACTGCGGCATCGACCTCAGCTACCCGAGCAACATGGCCGTCTCGAAGTCGACGGTCGCCGTGAAGGTCGACGAGTCGCCGAAGGTCGAGATCAGCGACGACTCCGACTCCTACTACCAGTTCAAGATCGGCCCGGGGAAGTTCTCGGCCGTGATGACCGGCTCGGACTTCAGCGGCAACCCGGCGAGCGAGAACCTCACGGGCGAGGCCGGCTACATCAGCGCCGACATCAAGATCGACGACGACAAGGTCGTGGTCACCTTCAACTGACCGCGAAACGACGAAGGGCCGGGCGTCTCAGACGCCCGGCCCTTTCTCGTTGGTGACTACCAGTCGTTCCCCACGCGGATCAGCTTCTTGTTGACGAACTCGTCCGCACCGAACCGGCCCAGCTCGCGACCCGAACCGGAACGCTTGACGCCGCCGAAGGGCAGCTCGGCGCCGTCGGCCAGGACGACGTTGACGAACACCATTCCGGCCTCGATGCGGTCGGCGACGCGCGACGCCTGCTCCTTGTCCGTCGTGTACAGGTAGGAGCCGAGCCCGAACGGGGTGTCGTTGGCGATGCGCACGGCGTCGTCCTCATCCTTGGCGCGGTACACCTGGGCGACCGGGCCGAAGAACTCCTCCTTGGAGGCGGGGTTGTCGGGCGTCACGTCGGTGAGCACCGTCGTCTCGAAGAAGGCGCCGTTGCGGCCTCCGCCGCGCACCAGCTTCGCGCCGTTGTCGACAGCGCGCTTGACCTGCTCGTCGAGGTTCTCCGCCGCCTTCAGCGACGAGAGCGGGCCGAGGGCCGAGTCCTCGCTCGTCGGGTCGCTCGCCTCGACCTCGGAGAGCTTCGCGGTGAACTTGTCGAGGAACGGCTCGTAGAGCTCGTCGATGACGACGAACCGCTTGGCGGCGTTACAGGACTGACCGCTGTTGTCGAGGCGCGCATCCACCGCGTTCTGCACAGCGGCATCCAGGTCGTCGGTCGAGAGCAGGATGAACGGGTCGGACCCGCCCAGCTCCAGCACGACCTTCTTCAGGTTGCGGCCGGCGATCTCGGCGACCTTCGCGCCGGCCCGCTCGGAGCCGGTGAGCGAGACACCCTGGACGCGCGGGTCGGCGATGACGGTCTCGATCTGCGGGTGGCTCGCGTAGATGTTGACGTAGGCGCCCTCGGGGAAGCCGGCGTCGAGGAAGATCTGCTGGATGGCGGCGGCCGACTCGGGGCACTGCTCCGCGTGCTTCAGCAGGATGGTGTTGCCGATCACGAGGTTCGGTCCGGCGAACCGGGCCACCTGGTAGTACGGGAAGTTCCACGGCATGATTCCGAGGAGCACACCGAGCGCCGATCGGCGGACGACGGCCGACCCGTCACCGTCGAGCAGCTGGATGGGCTCATCCTTCAGGAACTCGTCCGCGTGGTCGGCGTAGTACTCGTAGATCGCACCGGCGAAGTCGACCTCGGCGAGCGCCTGCTCGACGGGCTTGCCCATCTCCTGCACGATGATCTCGGCGAGCTGCTGCCGGCGCTCCACGTGGAGTTCGCCGACGCGGCGGATCAGTGCAGCCCGCTCCTGCGTGGTCGTCGACCGCGACCAGGTACGGAAGGCGTGGTCTGCGGACGCGATCGCCGCCTCCAGGTCGGCATCGCTGATGGTGTCGAAGGTCTTGACCGTCTCGCCGGTGGCGGGATTGGTCACGGCGTAGCTCATGGCGCTCCTCTTCTTCGCTGAAACGGGTCTCTTCTTCGCTGAAACGGGTGTGGCCCATCATGACAATACGGCTTCCGAAGCACCTGTGACCCGCCACATCGTCCACGAGTGCGGGCATGCCTCGACATGACGTACAGCGCGTCGGCATCATCGGCCATCTCCCCTGCGGACCCTCGCAGGAACCGTTGCAATCGGGCGACCGGAGCGTTCAATGGTGGCTGATCGAGGGAGGTGCTCGTGGACCTGCACGGGAAGAGCGTCGTCGTCACCGGCGGAAACAGCGGGATCGGGGCGGCGATCGCCCGTTCGCTGGCCGCCGCGGGAGCGGCGGTCGTCATCGACTACGTCTCGCGGCCGGAGGACGCCGCCGACCTGGTCAAGGACATCGTCGCGGCGGGCGGTCGCGCCATCGGAGTGGAGGCGGACGTCACCACGACCGCGGGCATCGACAAGCTGATCGGAACGGCGGTGGACGAATTCGGGCAGTTGGACGCGTTCGTCAACAACGCGGGCATGGAGCTGCGGCACAGCCTGCTCGAGGTGGACGAGGAGACCTTCGCGAAGGTGATGGCCGTGAACCTCACGAGCGCGGTGTTCGGGACGCAGCGCGCGGCGAAGCGGTTCATCCAGCAGGGAACCGGCGGGGTGGTCGTGAATGTGTCCTCGGTCCACGAGGACTGGCCGATGCCCGGAAACCTCAGCTACTGCGTATCGAAGGGCGGGATGCGGATGCTCACGCGCACCGCCGGTGTCGAGCTCGGACCTCAGGGCGTCCGTGTGGTCAGCGTCGCGCCCGGCGCGGTCGACACGCCCATCAACGCGGCCACGATGAAGGATGACGCGCTGCGCCAGAAGCTGGAGAACTCCATCCCCCTCCGCACGGTCGCCGAACCCTCCGAGATCGGGGATGTCGTCGCGTTCGTGGTCTCGGATGCCGCGAAGTACATGACCGCGACGACGGTCTTCGTCGACGGCGGCATCATGCACGGCAGCGTGGGGCTCTGACGGAGCGCGAGGGCACGCCACCGGAGAAGGAAGGAGCGAGAGCGATGACCGAACCGCACATCCTCATCCTCGGCGCAGGGTTCGCCGGGTTCACGCTCGCGCGGGACTTGCGTCGCGACGCCGCGGCCCACCGCCTGCGCATGACCGTCGTGGAGCCCGAGCCGTACCTGACCTACAAGCCCTTGCTGCCCGAGGTGGCGGGCGGCGAGACCCAGGCGCGTGACTCGGTCGTGCCCCTGCGCCGCCCGCTCAAGAACGCCGACATCGTCGCCGGGGCGCTCCAGTCGGTGGATACCGGCGCCCGGGTCGCCGTCGTGCGGACCCTCGACGGGACCGAGCGGGCGATCGCCTACGACCACGTCGTGTTCGCCCTGGGCGCCGTCACCAAGACGCTGCCCATCCCTGGGCTCGCCGAGACCGCGATCGGCTTCTCCAGCGTCGAAGAGGCGGCATATCTGCGCGACCACGTGCTGGAGCGCATCCGCTTCGCCGCCGCCACCGGCGACGCCGCCGAGCGGAAGCGGGCGCTGACGTTCGTGTTCGTCGGCGGCGGGTACACCGGCGTCGAGGCGATCGCGGAGCTGCAGCGTGTCGCGGCTGCCGAACTCGACCGCTACAGGGAGCTCGACGGCGAACGGATGAGCTGGCTGCTGATCGAGGTCGCCGGCCGGATCGCCGCCGAGCTCCCCGAGCAGCTCTCCGCCTGGACCCTGAGGCTGTTGCGCAAGCGCGGCATCCACGTGCTGCTCCACACCGAGGTGAAGAGCTGCGAGCACGGCGACGTCGTGCTCAGCAACGGTCAGACGCATCCCACCGACACGCTCGTATGGGTGGCCGGCGTCACTCCCAACCCGGTGCTCGACCGAGCGGATGTGCCGCGCGGCCCGAAGGGGCACGTGCAGTGCAACGCGAGCCTGCAGGCGGTCCGCGACGACGGCACGCCCCTCGACGGCGTGTGGGCTCTCGGAGACGACGCCCAGGTGCCCGATCTGCTGGCCGAGAAGCAGCCCGCCTACTACCCGCCGAACGCGCAGAATGCGATCCGGCAGGCACGGGTGCTCGCCGGCAACCTGCGGCGGTCGATCGCCGGCGAGAGACTCACCGAGTACCGTCACCGTGCACTGGGGACGCTCGCCAGCTACAGCGGGATGCGCGGGGCCGCCGTCGTCCGCGGCATCCCCCTGCGCGGCGTCGCGGCGTGGGCCGTCGACAAGGTCTATCACGCGATCGCCCTGCCCAGCCTCTCGCGTCGGTTCCGCCTCGTGCTCGGGTGGGTCGGCAATGGACTCACCCCACGCGATGCGGCGCCGGTCGGAACGGTGCAGGAGCCGCGGGAACGGTTCCGTGAGGCGGCAACCGCGCAGGAGAAGAACTGACCGACGCCGTCCGACCCCGTTGACCCGGGAGTCTCGGGGCGTTGGATGGCCAATGTGCACGCGAACGACAGGACGCGCGAAAAGGAGACACAGCATGACGACGGTGAGCGAGTTCGTGATCGAGCGGATCCGGGAGTGGGGCGTGCGGCGGGTGTTCGGATTCCCCGGCGACGGCATCGGGGAGTTCGACGGCGCCCTCGGCAAGGCGGAGCGGGCCGAGGAGGGCGTGGAGTACATCCGTCCGACGCACGAGGAGATCGCCGCGTTGATGGCGACGGCGCACGCGAAGTTCACCGGCGAGGTCGGCGTGTGCGTCGCCACGTCGAGCCCGGGCGGGTTCCACCTGATCAACGGCCTGTACGACGCGAAGATGGACAACCAGCCCGTCGTCGCGATCGTCGGCCAGCAGGGCCTCGACTCGCTGGGGACGTTCAACCAGCAGGAGAGCCACCTCGAGCGGACCTTCTCGGACGTCGCCGCGTACGTCCAGACGATCGTGTCGCCCGCGCAGGCGCAGGCCGTCGTCGACACCGCGTTCCGGACCGCGATCACCCGGCTGCAGCCGTGCGTGATCATCCTTCCGCACGACGTGCAGGGGCAGAAGATGGTGGAGCCGGGACCTGAGATGTGGCAGTCGCGTTCGAGTGCTGTGGCGCCATCCACCGCCATCGCTCCCCCGCTGGAGCAGCTGCAGGCCGCCGCCGATCTGATCAACGCCGGCGAGCGCGTCACGTTCCTGGTCGGCGCCGGGGCGAACGGCGCGACGGCGGAGGTGCTGGAGGCGGCGAAGCTCGCCGGCGCCGGCGTCATCACCTCCCTCCGTGGCAAGCAAACCGTGCCGTCGGACGTGCCGTTCCACACCCAGCAGCTGGGGCTCCTCGGCTCCCGGCCGAGCTACCACCAGATGAAGGAGTGCGACACGCTCGTGCTGCTCGGCACGAACTATCCGTACGGGCAGTTCCTCCCGGCGACCGGGCAGGCGCGGGCCGTACAGATCGACCTGCGACCCGAGCAGCTCGGCCTGCGGTACCCGACCGAGGTGAGCATCTGGGCGGACGTGAAGACCGCCCTCGCCGGACTCCTCCCCCTGCTCACCCAGAAGGAGGACCTCTCCTGGCAGGAGAAGGTCGCCGACGACATGCGGACGTGGGACGACGAGCTCGCCGCCCAGGCCGATCAGACCTACGACGACGGAGTGAACCCGCGCCGGGTGTACGCGGAGTTGAACAAGCGGCTGCCCGCCGGCGCGATCGTCACCGCCGACGCGGGCACCACCGCCGACTGGTACGGCCACTACATCCGGCTTCGCGACGGGATGCTCGGCGACCTCTCCGGCCGCCTCGCCACGATGATCGCAGCGATGCCCTACGCGGAGGCGGCGAAGTTCGCGTATCCCGACCGGACGGTCGTCTGCACCATCGGCGACGGCGCGTTCCAGATGCTCGGGATGAACGAGCTCATCACCATCAAGAAGTACCTGTCACGCTGGTCCGACCCGACCTTCATCGTCCTGGTGCTGCACAACGACGACCTCACGCAGGTCTCGTGGGAGATGCGCACCGAGGACGCGAACCCCGTCTGGGAGACCGCACAGGCCGTCGAGTCCGTCGACTACGCCGGGTGGGCGCGCCTCCTCGGCTTCAACGGCATCACCGTGACCGACGACGACGATGTGGCCGCCGCGTGGGATGCCGCATTCGCCCACCGCGGCGTCACGCTGATCGACGCGCACACCAGCAAGAACGTGCCGCCCCTCCCCCCGCACATCACAGCGGAGTTCGCCAAGAACACGGCGTTCGCGCTGCTGAAGGGCGACCCGGACGGGCTCGGCGCCATCAAGGACTCGGCGACCTCGCTGGTCACCGAGGGCGTGGAGCGCGTGAAGGGGGTGCTGCACCGGGACCGCGGCGACGCGGAAGGGTGAAGCGGCCGCCCGCACGAGCCCGACCTACTGCATCGGGGTGTGTACGAGGGTGTGCTTGTTCCGTACTGCCTTGGTGCGCAACCTCATCATGGGGCGCTCTGGTCCGGGTCGACGTACCCGACATAGACCAGGACGAATGGCGACGGGTCCTTTTGGAACACGTGGTAGAAGGGCGAATTGATCTCCAGATCGTTCGCTTCCAACGTCGCCAGAAGCTGTGTGTACACCGCTTCTGTCTGCTCGTCGAATTCACCCTTGACGATCCCTCTCAGGAGAGGGGAGACGTCGACGTACGAATGAAACAGAAAATCCTCGTGACGTGGGAAGGTGCTTTGCCGAATCGGGACGAACGTCTCGATATCGACCATCTCGTCCATCGGCACGTTGTGGAGACTGTAGAAGAGCGGCCCCACGGGTTCGCAGCCGTCCGCCTCGACCCGGGACACGAACTCGTCGAACTGCGCCGCCATCTCCGTGTAGTGACACTTTGTGCGATGGCTCAACACGTTTTGAAAGGACAGTCTTTGGCCGAACGCCACGTCATGAAACGGCGTGGCCATCAACGCTTCTCCACGTGCGCGTATAGGTCGAGCACGGACTCGCCGTAGAAGTCGAGGATCACGTGATAGACGCTCTGAAGACTCAATCCTTCTTCTGCCACGGCCTCCTCGATCGCGTCGTACGGCAGTGGCTCCTCGACATCCCAGTGACGATAGAAGTAGTCAGTCTCCAGCTCTACGCGCTCTTGGAATTCGAATCCGGAGTGGCGATCACCGACCATATTCACACGATTACCCAGAGTGGTCATGAGGGTGAAGGTCTCCGATCCAGGAAGTCCCCGAAAGACCATTGGGCCCGTGGTGTAGTAACCGTTGTGCACCAGAACCTCACGGAAGTAGGCGGCAGTGCCGTCGACGATGTCCAGAAGCTCGTCGCCCTCGTGTAGGTCGAGCGTGTAGCTCACGACGTTGTTCATGCTCAGCGTGCGCGGTTGGAGTTTCACGGTGAGTCCTCATTTCTCGTTGTCTCGTTCAGAACCGTTCACGATGTGCGGCGGGTGAGCCGGGAACCGCGGTCACAGAACGTACTTGGCCAGTACCCAGAACAGAGCGAGAGCCCCCGCTATCCCCACAACCCAGAGGATGATCTTCCTGGCAAGCCTCAGGCGCACTTCCTTCGCCACGGGGCGAGGAGGACGCTCCCAGTAGTCACGATCCTTCGACTTCAGATAGGCGAGGTACGCGAACTCGACCGGGAGACTGGGTATTACACAAGCAAAAAGGAGCAACCCGAGCGCACCAGCCGTGTTCACGAGATACTGCCCAGACGTCACCACGTTGGACACCACCGCCACCAGTCCGAAGGCAATCCAGAACATCGTGGACCGATTGGATCGGGACACAGCTAGGAAGTTGCCCATCGTGCGCTTCTCGGAATGCCCGATTCGCAACCGACGTCGCAGCAGGAGGACGTGCACCGACGTCGAACCGGCGACAATCACCACAGTGATGATGCCTACGGTGCTGAAGAGCGTCGCATAGAACTGCTCTCCTCTTGCCTGGGAAAGCGTTGCTATTGCGAGTGCCAGCAAACATAGGCAATAGACGAGGATCACTGCCATGCCCGCCATGACCATTGAGGAAAGCACCTGGGCTCGGTAGCTCACACCCTTGAGCAGCACCGACAGCAATAGGCAGATTGCGCTGGTCCAGATGAGCACAACGTTGATGGCCGAGAGGGACGAAAGTACGCCGTAGCCCTCGAATGCACTGGGAGCATTCAACGGCCCAACGTTCGCCGCAAAGAGCACCACAATTGTGGGACCTGCCAAAGCAGGCAGCATGGCGATGGATCCGCGAGTGTTGGCTAAGGCCTGGAAATACGCACGGTTCGCCTCGGCGATAGTCGGCTTCTTCTCTTGCATCATGTCAGCGGTAGGTCTTCTTGATCATCTCTTTGGCGGCATCAGTCGCTGAGGGACCACCGCCCCATTCGATGTTCAGCGCCAAACCCACCACAAACCCGGCCACCGCTCCAACGATGGTCCCAGCCGGAGGCACAATGAGCGAGCCGATTGCGGCGCCCGCACCGGCCGCGGCCGCCGCGCCCGCGAGGTCGACTCCGGTATCGACGGCGAAGTCCGGCACATCATTACCCTGCACACCGTCGCCGAAGTACTTGTCAGCGTTGGACCCGACGGTAAGAACGGTGCCGGCAGCGCCAGAAAACTTGCCGAGCTTGCTGAGATTAGAGGTGCCCTTCCACCCGGTGAAGTCGTCGATGGGAGCCTTGAGCGCAGCGCTCGCGCCTGCCTTGACCGGCTGCAAATAGTGGTCGATCCGCGTTCCGGCTGCGGCGTTGAGGCCCTTGCCCCCGCTGTAGAGATACTTACCCTTCGGGTCGTACAGAAACGTCTTACCGACCTTCAGACGGCCCTTGCCGTCAGCCTTGATCTTCCCGCCCGCGAGATACTCGAGGATTTCCTTCCTCGTCGCCGCGGCCCCCAGCGCGCTTCCGGTGGCTCCGAGGACGTCGAGCTTCATACCGGGCATCACAGCCGGCTCGCTCAAGCTCTTCAGCAGGGCGATGACGTCGCCGGTGGCAGCTGCCAGGTTCTCGAGCCGCCCCATGAAGAGACCCTTGGTCGCCGCAGCGAAGTCTCGCAGCGCTTTGAGCTTGTCTTCCAGTTCGTGGATGTCCTTCTCGAGCTGGTTCAGTACCAACTCCAATTGAGCGTTCTTCGCCTCCAACGCTTCACTAAGGCCAGGCACTGCCGTCGATGAGTCCGCGGCACGTTCGTGGACCTCGATCTGGTGTTCGGTCGCGTCGCGCTGCTTTTTGGTCGCCCTGAGTTGAGTGTTCAGCTCATCCTCTTTGAGCACCCCGAACCTGCTCACCTTGGAGTCTTCGCTCGTATAGGTTTCGAGCTCGCCAGAGATGGAGTCGATCTCGTCCTTCGCCTCTTTGACGCACGGCGCGATGATCTGCGCGAACAAGGAATCGACTGCCGTATAGCCCTTCCCGGATAGCTCCCCCGTGCCCAGAGCGGTGGTCAGACGGGTGGACGCGCTACTCAGCTTCGTCAGCACGGCGGACGCGGCTGTGAGGTTCGCCGACAGTGCAGCTTTGAGGTTTCCCGAGTCGCCGGAGTCGTAAATCAAGCCCATGACATGCCCGCTTTCTCTCGCCGCATGCGTTCCAGCTCTTCTTCGGATGACGAGCGGATGCTGCTCGCTGTCTCCTCGAAGAGCTCGGCCTGTTCATTCGCCAGTTGGCCGACGTAACTGTCGACCTCTCGTCTCGCCACTAGGCCCTTCTTGACGAAGTAGTTATCCGCGCCCATGGCGATGCCGGCTTGTTCGAACAGGGTCGTGTTCTCCCGCATCACTCGCCGGTAGTCGTCCCACTGCTCCTCGAGCACGCGAATCGTCGCCAACTGTTCGGCCGTGTTGTCCTCGTGAGCCCGAATCCTCTGCTCGATCTCGATCTGCTGTGCACTCAGATGCCTCATCGCGCTTCGCACCAGCCGCTCGCGTCCTGCTTGTCCCGATCCTCGATCTCGGCGGCAAGGGCGGTTACGTTGCTCGCCTGACCTTTCACGCCGGACGCGAGTTCAGAGATGCAGTCAAGGAGCTTGTTCGCGACGCTTGATCCGTCTTGCATGCACGAAACGTTGCTCGCGCTCAGGGTCACCTGCTGCCCTCCCCCGCTCGTATCAAGCTCCGCGAACCCCGAGACGGCCTCCTGTGCGGCACCGACGTTTGACGCGACCTTCACGACTCACCTTTCCTGTCTTGCTGCTGGACCAACCCACGAAGTTCGAAGAACGGGTCCGCGCGAACCCGCGCCATGTTCTCGATCTCCTCGCTTTGGACGGCATCGGGGATGTCCGTGAGGGCGCCCGCGAACTGCTTTACCTGCGTCGTCTTGCGACGCCCGTTCTCCATCTGGTCGAGAAGATCCGTGAGAAATTCTGTATCAGCGGCATCAGTGTAGCCATGATGAACAACAGTATGGATTTCAGTGGCCACAATAGGGGAACGTCTCCCTGTCCGGCGCCTCCCCATAGGGATGCGGACCTACCAGGTAGCGCGCGACGACCTCGTTCCGCGTGTTATCCGGTCGGAACGCTCCTCTCGCCAGAACGACGAACAAGCCGGAAGCGCTCTCGGTCTCCAGCCGAACGATGGACCCCAAGCCCAGGAGGTCGCCCGTCATTTCGAGGGTCATCGTCATCCTTCGTTCTGCTGGATGGTGGGGATGACGATCTCGGAGAGTTCGTCATCCTTGAGCGAATGGAGGACGTTCTTGCCGGCCGCCTGCCTCCGGGCCGCGAGCGGCAGGTTGTCGACGAACCGCTGCGTTCCCAGGTCGCCACCGAAGAGGAGCTGATCCACGTTCTCTTTGAGTGTCGCGATCAAGCCGAAATTGCTGTTCACCTTGGAAACGTGGTCCAACAGGATCACCTGGACGTGATCGCCGCTGGCGCCGAGAAGCTCGGCGAGCTGATCGGTCGGCAGCATGAGCTTCTCCAACACATCGGTCAGGCCGTTGATCAGGATGCAGCTCGGCGTCCGTGTTCCGAACTCGGTCAGATCCGTCAGCGCCTTTTTGACCGCCTCGGCATGACTCTTCAGCGCCGCCTTTCCGATGTAGAGGCATTCGATAGCTCCGAGAAGCGGCCTGAGCGTGTCATGAGCGTCGATGACGACAAGGTGTTCGCTGGCGATCGCATCCCGCAGACCTTCGATCACGAACGGATACGTTGACGCCGCTTGCTTCCCTGTCGCAGGGAAGATGGCCAACGCCTTACCGACAAACAGGTCGAAGCTCTCCGGCAGGGCGCTGCTCTTGTTCAACCCGAGGAAGAGCTTGTTCTGCGACTCCCCGCTGGATACCCGGCTTCCGAACGCCTCCACCGTCAGCTCCTGCGGCACCATCGGGATCCGCTCCGGGCGCGCGCCCGTCCACGCTTCGCCGATGGCGGCGACCTCCTTCTCCAGGGCGTCAAGAACGGCCGCATCGTCCGCTCCGTCGCAGGGCAGGAAGATCTGGATCGCGGTCGGAGACTCGAGCTGGAGCTGGCCGCGGCCGAGTATCTCGGCCTGCATGACCCGATCACGGCCGAAGAGGGCCGCGACGTCCGCCTCATCGTTCAGATAGAGGGCGATCGAGGTCGGGATGTTGCTGGTCATGTTCATGCGCATCGAGTTCGCGCGGTTCGCCGTGAGCACCAGGTACACGCCGAGTGCCGCACCCTCTCGCAGGACCTGGATGAGCTGGGCGTCGATCGCCTCCTTCCGCTTGTCCTGGGCGAGGCCGTCGTAGCCGTCGAGGACGTTCAGGAGGGTGGGGAGCGACTGGCCGGTCTTGACCATGTACTGAGCGAGGGTTGCCACGCCGATGCTGCGGAGGAGGCTCTTCCGGTCGGCCAGCACGCCGGCGATGCGCTCCATGGCCTTCTGGAACTTCTCCTCTTCCTCCAACGTCACGATGTCTGCGACATGCGGAAGGGGCGCCAACGGGAGCAGTCCGTTGTTTCCGAGGTCCAGCAGCATGAACTGCATCTGCTCGGGAGTGTTCTGCCGGGCCAGGTTCATCACCAGCGTCTGGAGCAGCGTGGAGGCGCCGTATCCCGGGCTGCCGAAGACGGCCGTGTGCCCGGCCTCAGGGAGGCTGAAGCGGTACACCTCCTGCGCCTGCTTGCTGGGGATGTCGAGGAGACCGAGCGGGACGCCCGGCTCCGCGTCGACGGGAGGCGACGGGATCCGGCTTCCCAAGGGCGGCAGCCACGGCTTCTCCGGGAGGACCGCCCCCGACTCCGCGGCGAGCGCCGCCAGATGCTCGACGACCGCGTCGAGCTCGCTCACCTTCTCCTTCCGGGCCTCCTGTGCCGCCTCGTCGCCGGACAGATCGCGAGTCCAGAGCTCGTACTGCCCGAAGTCGTTGATCAGGTAGATGCGCTCATCGACCGTCTTCTTCTCGGTCTTGCCCGGGTCGTAGTCGGCCCCCGACCAGGCCGACTGGAACAGCTCGTAGATCTCGTTGTTGCCGACCTGGAGATAGGCGCGTCCCGGCTCGACGATGCCGGCCGCGTCGGGCGTCTTGATGATCTCCTGCGAGTCGGAGACGTCGGCCACCTTGAGCGCGAGCTTGAAGCGGCTGTTCGACCAGATCTGGTCGTTCACGACTCCACTGGGCTTCTGAGTCGCGAGGATCAGGTGGACGCCGAGGGATCGGCCGATGCGGGCCGTCGACACCAGCTCTTCCATGAACTCCGGCTGGTTGGCCTTGAGCTCGGCGAACTCGTCGGAGATCAGGAAGAGGTGCGGCATCGGCAGAGCCGGATACTTCGCCCCGATCTCACGGTCGTCGGAGTTCTTTCCGAGCTTGTAGAGCCGGGTGTAGCCGTTGATGTGGTTCACGTCGTACTGCGCGAAGAGCCGCTGGCGCTTCTGAAGCTCGGCGCGGATGGACGCGAGCGCGCGAGCAGAGGCTGCGCCGTCGAGGTTGGTGATCGACCCGAGAAGGTGAGGCAGACCGGCGAAGAGATTGGCCATCCCGCCGCCCTTGAAGTCGATGGGGAGGAAGCCGACGTCCTCCGGCGCGAAGTTCACGGCGAGAGACAGGATGTACGACTGGACGATCTCGGACTTGCCGGAGCCGGTCGTACCCGCGACGAGTCCATGCGGTCCGTGCGCGCGCTCGTGGAGATTCAGCTCGACGAGGTCGTCCTTTCCGCGCAGACCGAGCGGGACGGCGAGCGTCTTGGAGGTGTCCGCACCGGCCCACCGCTGGGCGACGCCCAGGTCGTCTACGTGCTTGACGTCGTACATCTCCAAGAAGGTGACGGCCTTCGGGATGGCGTTCTTCTCGACCTCCACGTGAGTGAGGTTCGCGAGCCTGCGCAGCGCCAGGTCGCGGTCGGGCGGAGTCGGATACGGCACGAAATCGCGGGCGACGTAGACGCGGTCGTCGTTCACGAGCACGCCGGCGCTCCGGTTGCGGTACTCGACGAGCGCGGACACCGTCTCGGGAACCTGCTTGCGGTCCTCCCGGCACCAGACGACCGTGACGCCCAGCTCCGTCATGTCCTCGGCGAGGAACTCGTTGATGCCATGCCCGGCGAGGTAGGAGTCGTCGAGGATCGACAGCACGTAATGCGGGGAGAAGACCGACTTCTCCCGGCCCGCCTGTGTCAGCGCCTGCCGTCGCTTGCTGAGGATCTGCGTGAAGCTGTTCAGGATCATGTCCCGTGTCTTCGCGTTGTGGACGAGCCCGCGGACATTGAGGCCCTGCATCGTGAAGTGCGGGAGAAAGCGCCACGGGTGCCAGTTCTCGCGATACGACTTGCCCGGAACCAGGGCGATGAAGTTGACGTCGCGATAGGACTGGAAGACGGCGAGCTGGAGCAGAAGGTTCGCCGCGGCGGTACGCACGGCGTCATCCGTGCCGACCAGCCCGAGCGTCTGCGTTCGGAGGCTCAGCGTGATCGGGACGTTCTGCTGCGTCGAGAACCGGTCGACCAGCTCGGCCACCCGTCGAGTGTCCGCGTCGTCATCTCTCTCGTTGGCGTCCGAGGTGACCGTCAAGGACGACGGAGCGTCTCCTGTCCCCAGCGAGACGTCCAGGAAGTCCTTGTTGTTGGGAAGCCGTTCATAGATCCGCGGGCCGTAGGCGGTCACCATGCGCACCAGCGCCTCGGGACCGGGCGCGTTGTAGTCACGGACGCTCTTCTCCTGCTCGCAGAGACGCGTCAGCGACGCCGTGACGTTGACGAGGTAACGCTCGTAGTCGTCCCGTCGAGCGTCGTCCTCCTTCCGGCGCTCACGCCGATCTGCCACGAACTGGGAGACGGTGAACGCGGCGGTCAGCAGGCTCAGAATGGCCATGCCGAGCATCATCAGCGGATTGCGCCCGGACAGCACGGTGGTGGCCACGCCGACGGCGACCATTCCCAGCGGCGGGAGAAGGGCCTTCAGGATGCTGTTCTTGTCGGGCTTCTGAGCCGGCGCGATCTTGTGCACCTGCACTTTGTCGCTCGGGACCTCCAGGGTGATCCTGGGGCTCCGACGATAGTCGGGGAAGTCGGGCGGGAACTCGTCGTGCTGCTCCTGTTCGAGGAACGTGCTCCGGTCCAGCTCCGTGCCGTCGGCGAAGGTGGTCACCCTCCACTGCGCCGCACGCCTCTCGACGAGGTAGTCCGCAGTCAGGACGCGGTCGCCCACGGCGGCCGCGTGGATGATCTCACGCTCGTCCGCCCGCCGCTCGTTCACGTAGAGGAAGTCACTGCCCGTGCGAGCGATGACGGTATCGCCGTGGATGGCGACCATGGTGTCACCCGGGGTCCTGATGCTCGCGCTGTCGGAGCCGCCGATGAGGAAATGATCGTCGGGATCGAACACCAGGTGTGTCGATTCCGCTCGACGAGCATCCACGACGAGGAGCACGTGGTCGTTGCACTCAGTGAGGCCCGCGGGCACGGCGGCGCCATTGATGAACAGGCGATCGTTGACGACCCCGAGGGTGAGATCGTCGAAGACGGCGGACGGTCGCTCCTCGGTGAGGGGGATCGTCACGAGTTCCGCGTCGAGCACATACACGGAGAACAACACGGATCCGGCGATCAACCGGTCGTCGCGGAGCCTACCGCCGGAGGGTCCAGTCGCCGAGAGCGCGAAGAAGTCGGTGCCGGGACCCGCGCTCATCGGGTCGCTCCGAGCCGTGCGATCAGCTCTTCGATCTTCTTGGCGTACTCGTCGAGCAGCTTCTGCTTGCGCGCACCCTCCATCGACGTGTCGAGCTTGGTCGCCTCGTAGAGGTCGGTGTACGCGAGCAGGGTCAGCTGGTCGTCACCGAGGTTCTGGGCGAGGTTGAGCGCCGTATCCAAGTCTCCTCGTGCGAGGTGGATCCAGTAGTCGAGCGTGTTGTCGTCCGTCTTCGTGGAGATGTTGTTGAGCACGGTCTGCTTCTGAACGGCCGTCAGTTTCGTCAGCTTGATCGAGCTCACGGCCAGGACGTAGCGCGCCGACTTCGGCAGATCGCTCGGGCCGTACTCCTGAAGGTCCTTCAGCGTCTGCGCATAGTCGCTGGTCAGGAAGTCGGACTGGGCCGTGATGATCGCTTCCTGCCGCGGCTGAGCCACCACGACGGATTCGTACGCCCACCATCCCGACACCGAGGCGGCCACGACGGCGACTGCAGCGAGCACCGTCGTGAGCCGGTAGCGGAGCTTCCGAACCGACACGGTCTCGCGCGACGCTCTCGAGGCCTCCTCCGCCACTTCCCGGTCGACGAACGCAGCGATGTCGTCCACGGTCGGGAAGGAGGCGATCCGCTTGCTGAAGTCGTCCTTCAGAGTCGCCGTGCCATCGATGAGCTTCTCGAACGGCAGACGAGGATGCAGGATGCTCAGCACGAGCGCCTTGTATCCCTTCAGGAACAGCGCGTCGTCGAAGGCCATCGGCGCGAGGATCCCGACGAGGCCGCTGTGCGTCACGGAGACGCCTGCCCCCGTGATCACGATGTTCTCGGGGTGGAGGAAGGGAATTCGGAACTTGCCGGCCAGTGGCCGCAAAGCGGCCAGCTTCTGAGCGGTCTGCAGCTTCTCGAGCCGGGTGCGAGCCGCCGAAGCCGCTTGGCGGAGGGTGCGCGCGGCCGCCGGAACGCGATAGGTCAAGACGGCTTGGAACTGCTCGGGAACCTCCTCCGCGAGCGTGACATGGTGACGAACGATGTCGATGGAATCCATGCGTATCTGCGCACCGGCCAGCAGTACCCGGACCGTCTCTCCGGTGCGTTCGAACTCCAACGTCTCGCGCCCATCGAAAACCCTCATACCTACCCACTTCGTCGCGGTGCCCGTGCACCTGATCTGCCGTACGCTCAGAAGTAACAGTACAGACATATAACAGGTCATAACCTGATAAGGTCACATCCTGCTCATCTTCGAGACCGAATTCATGGGGGATCGACATGCTCAAGAAGGTTCTGATCAGCATCGGCACCGTGGCCTTGGCGCTCCTCCTCGCCGCTTCGACGAACGTGCTCAGCGCAGCCACGGCGGCCGCCCCTGCGGACCGGCAGACGATCGCCCTGGTGAACGAGGACGAACCCGCGACCTTCAACGGCGCCACTTACCTGTTCGGCAAAGAGTTCGTCAGCCTCGTCTCGAACGCCGATCAGAACAACTGGCAGGTCGTCTCACGAAGCGTCGCGGAGAGAGCATTCACCGATGAGACGGTGAGCGCTGTCGTCGTGCTTCCAAGGACCTTCTCGCATGACCTGCTGACCCTGCAGGACCTGAATCCGGTCAAGGCGACCATCGACTACCGCGTCGTCGGCGACGACGAGCTCTCCCGGGAACGCCTCGAAAGCCGGATGTTCACCATCATCCGCGACTTCAACTCCCGGATCGTGCAGATGTACTTCGCGAGCGTCGCCTCGAACATCTCCGGGGCCCAGGTCAACATGGAGTCGGTCGTCTCCAGCCAGACTGCGCTCCTGGACAGTGTCTCCAACACGCTGCGCCCCAACCTCGAGAAGACTGCGAAGAGCTACGACGGCAGCATCGACATGGCGACGGTGCTGCGCGGACTCAACAGCGCGTGGGTGTCGGCGCAGAACGGATTCACCGCGAACACCACGGACACGCTGACGTCCGTCAGCGACTCCCTGGGTCGGCAGCAGCCGTCGCTCTCCGCGTACTTCCGCCAGCAGGAACAGATCGCGAAGACGAACGTGGCGAACGGCAACGCCGCCCTCACCGATCAGAGCGCATCCGACAAGAGCTACTACGACCAGGCGTTCGCGGACCACATCGACGGGTTGTTCTCCGGCGCGGACGGCTGGAGCGGACTGGACGGCTTCTCGTCGACGGATGCTTCGGGCACACACACCGGGCTGCTCGCGTCGCTCAAGGAGACGGTGCAGAAATATGACGGGATGGCCAACTCTGTCAACGGGCGCGTGGAAGTAGTCAAAGAGTCGCTCAAACATCAGGAGGACGCACTCGCCAGGTCCCGCGACGACCTCATGAGCTTGGAGACCCGCCTCCTTTCCGAGTACTTCGGCATCACAATGCCGATCACAGACAGCAACTACACCGTCAGCCCCGAGACCTTGACGCCCGAAATGGCGAGGCGTGCGCTCGCGCAGAAGCTGTCCAACACGTTCAGCGGAAGTGGCGCCGCTGCAGTGACCGTGGAACGGTACAAGGAGAAGATCGACCAGCTCGTCGCCCTCATTCCGACGGATCCCGCCCAGTACACCGAGCTGTTCAGCGCACTCAAGGCCGCACACAACGAGTTCGAGCCCCAGCCGTACATCAGCCAGCTGGGCCTCATCCAGCACTATGCGAAGGAGAATCCGACCGGTGCGGCCGCGCCGCAGCTGAATGTGGTCTCCACGTCGACGGGGCCCACGGAGCAGTCGGTGACCAAGACGCTGCCCGTCGCGGTCCCCGCCGGATCGCGTTACGCGGTGAGCGTCGACCTCCCCGAGACGCTCGAGGCCTCCCGCATGACGGTCGGCCTCGGAACCGTCGCCCCCGCCTGCGCGGACGCGACGCCGAACTGCGTGACGGTCGATCAGGCAACCGGCACGGCGACCCTCGACAACAGCGAGGGAACTGCCCCGCTCACGGCAAGTCTGACCTACATGATCGACCTGGAGGATGTCGCCGGCACCGCCACCCTGTCGTACACGGCGCAGGACACCACAGCCGCAGAGCCCGTGCCGCCCACGAGCCTCGGGACGGATGTCTACGTCCTCGTCCCCGCCGATGCCGCCAAGAATCGGATCGCAGGCGACGACTTCGTCACCATCACCGAGTACCTCGGCAACATCCGGACCGCGGCGAACCTGCTCCAGTTCCTCTACGGTGCGCCTGATGACACCCTCGAGAGCTTCACGAGCGCGGTGGGAGCCACCGGAGTCGTTGCCGGCCACAGCGAGGAATCCGTCTCCAAGCGGTACGGCACCATCGACGCCGTCGACATCGAGAAGTACCTCAGCGACGTGGACGTGGACAACTTCCAGGCACTCGGCCAGGACAACATCGCTGCGATCATCAAGCAGATCGGCGCCGTCAGAGGGCAACTGGCCTCCACCTCCGACAACGTCGCGACTCTGAACGGGCTCAGCGTGCCCGAGGGCTATTTCTCAGGATCAGTGCAGGCGCTCGAGCAGTGGTTCGCCGCAGCGATCACCAGCGTCAACGCTGCTCCGGCTCTGTGGGAAGCGAAGTCCAACACCGTGATCCAGTTGAAGACGACCGCCTGGAACGACCAGGATCCGGGCCTCTCCGAGCTGTATCTCGACGAGAAGACGGGCCCGGCGCTCTACGAGACTCTCTCGCATCTGGTGGCCACGACCAGCGCGAACGCCAAGAACGTCGCGGCCAGCGCGCGGATCATCACAGACAACTCGGCCGACTTCGACGAGCTCGTCTCCAGCGTTCAGAAAACGCAGACCGAGACTCAGGCGGTCCTCGACGCGATGAGCGGAACCATCTCCACCGGTAGCTCCACCCTGGCGACGAGCAGCGACTACAGCGAGCGGTTCTCGACCGTGCTCGCCAACACGCGCGCAAACGGCGCCGATCCCGCGAAGATCTACGACTCGTTCGCGAATCCCATCACGACCACGAACAGCACGCCCACGGCGGCGGCATCCGCACCGGCATTCGATTACACATGGATCCCCGTCTTCGTCGCGGGCTCGTTGATCGGGGGCCTGCTGACGGTGCTGAATTCGTGGCGCCGCAAGCGAGCGCGCGGCTGATCCTCGGCTCGCACTCCCACCGATTGTCGGTTCTCGTGCCCGAAGGCAGGATGGGAACGACGAGTCGAGGGGGAGTCCGTTGTTCTCAATTGAGCCGATGCCTGGCAATCCGTGGCCGCACGACATGGTGATCCGGGTCGACGATGATCTGCAGTCACTGCTGGAACTGCTATGGGTACGCGAGGCGTGGCAGCTTCATCCGGTCGGTGACGATCTCCCGCCCGCGCTCATCGACACACCCATCGCCGTGGCTCCCGCCATGCGGATGTCTGCACCGACCTCGGAATGGGAGGCTGTCTGGCCACGCGTCTGGGAGGAGGTGCTGGAGCACGCGGGGACCACTCCCAGGCCCGATATCTTCGAGCTCCTGCAGGCGACTCCGAATGGCTCGCCTGATCGCGCGAGCCTGTTGCGCGAACTCGTCGGCCCCTCGTGGCGCGAGGAGGTCGGCGGCGAAGCGTTCACCGATGAAGCCGAGCAGTGGATGCAGGCTCAGTTCGAGCAGCGAGTACGTCCGTCGTCGGCGGGGCTGGAGGCGCAGCCGGAACGCCTCTCGCTCGAGGCGCTGATCCAAGCCTGGAAGTGCGGCTTGACCACGGTGGTGCAGATTCCCTGTCGGGGCGCCTTCACCCGGCGCATCGGCCCGCACGCGATCCTCGTCACCGCCGGAACTCGTGCCGATCCCGAGCGCTACGCAGAGGCGCTGCGGATGTTCTGCTGAGAGAGCCTGGACGATGTGCCCGTTCTCCGGTGCCGGGATTCGCGCTACGAGCCCGGGGAGGTCGCCGGCAAACGCGTGACCACCGCCAGAACGTCCCCGTGGCCGATCGGGAAGTCGCCGACGACGTCGTAGGGGCCGAGGCGCAGCGGTTTGTCCTTCACCGCGAGATGCCAATCGCTCGGCATGACGATGCCGTGCTCGTCGAGCACGGCGCTGATCAGTTGCGTCAGCCGCGCCAACGTGACGGCGGCAGGGACCCGGAGGTCGAGCTGTTGGGAATTGAAGTCGATGCTGACGTCAATGTGCCGATCGGCCATGAGTCCTCCGTCGTCTCGACGCGGTCTTCCAGCCGATGAACGCCACCAGCAGGGTCAGGGGAAGGGCCGCGACGATCATCAGCGTGTACCAGAGTTCGCTGCCCTGGGAGGGACCGTCGATCGTCGTCGCGGGCAGGTCGTGTGGGGCGTAGCTCTCGAACAGCTGCGCTCGAGCGCCCGAGTAGTCCCGCAGGAAGAGCGGGTTCACATGCGGGGCGAAGTCCGTCGACTCGATCACGTGCGGGATGGACGCCTCTGCGAGTCCTCGGGAGGCGGCGCGCTCGTTCATCGGGGGCAGGAAGAGCTCCGCCCGTACCGGGAAGTCGACCGATCCCCCGGCACTGACGCCGTCGTTGGTGATGACCTCTGGGAGCAACTGCAGGCTGCCGTCGCCACCCGGGCCGACTCCAGGGTCGGATCCCGTGTCGGCCCAGGCCGCCGCGCCCACAGGGGAAGCCAGGCTGAGACCCATCATGAGGGCCAGCCCGGCCACCCCGGCGCGGCGGGCGACCCCGGCGTCAGAAGCCGAAGCTCTGCGCATCCTGAGCATCGCGCTCGGCAACGGTGTCCGCGTACTTGACCAGCTGCTTGTTGATGTCCTCGAGGAGCAGCTCGAACTGCTGCACGCTCTTGGCGAGCTGGTCGTACTGGTTCAGGTACGCCTCGAACGCAGCACCCTTCCACTCTTCGGCGATGGTGCCGTTCATGCTGTTGACCTTCTGAACCGCAGCCTCGATCTCGCTCTTCGCGGTCAAGTAGACCTGCGCCTGAGTCTTGAGCTCTTCGGGGGTGACACTGATAACGGCCACGAGGACCACCTTTCATTGAAATACACGTTCCAACGCAACATATCACACGCGGGATGAAGGTAGCCCGGATCGATGCCCGCGAGTGTCCGCAATGGTCGTTCGGCTCGTTAACGGACTCCGCCCACCGCTGGCTCCACGAATCCGTGAAGCCAGCGGTGGGCGGAGGAAGGCCCGCGCGGGTTACTGCGCGAGGGTGAGGAGCACGTCGTCGCCAGGGGCAGCCGGCACGAAGTCGGCCTCGATCTCGGCGCGGCCGAGGAGGTCGTTCATGCGGCGCTGGCGGTGCTTCGGGATGAGGGTGACGACCGTGCCCTGCTTGCCGGCGCGGCCGGTGCGGCCCGAACGGTGCAGGTACGTCTTGTACTCGTCCGGAGCGTCGGCCTGGATGACCAGGTCGATGTCGTCGACGTGGATGCCACGGGCGGCCACATCCGTCGCCACCAGCACGTTCACGCGGCCGCTGGTGAGCTGGGCGAGGTTGCGGGTGCGGCGGGACTGGTTCAGGTCGCCGTGGAGGCTGACGGCGGGGATGCCGGCGTCCTCCAGCTGCTCGGCCAGCATCTCGGCGAACGCACGGGTCCGGGCGAAGACCAGCGTCTTGCCGTCGCGGTCCGCGAGCTGTTCGATGATGGCGCCCTTGTCGCGGTGTTCGATCACGAGCACGCGGTGATCGATGGTCGAGGACGCCTGGTCCTCGCCCGCCACCTCGTGCACGGCCGGGTTCACGAGGAACTCGTCCACGAGCTGCGCCACACCCGAGTCGAGCGTTGCGGAGAAGAGCAGCTTCTGGCCGCCCTCGGCCGTGTGACGCAGGATGCGCTGGACCGGCTCGAGGAAGCCGAGGTCGCACATGTGGTCGGCCTCGTCGAGGACGGTGATCTGCACCTCGCTGAGGTCCAGACGGCCCTGCTCGACAAGGTCCTCGATGCGGCCCGGTGTGCCGATGACGATGTCGACACCGCGCTGGAGCGCGCCCACCTGACGACCCTGCGGCACGCCGCCGTAGATCTGGGTGGTGAAGAGGCCGACGCTGCGCGCGATGGGCTGCACGGTGCGGTCGATCTGCAGCGCCAGCTCACGCGTGGGAGCCAGGATGAGGGCGCGCGGGGCGCGGCCGAGCTGACGCTTGCCGCCGGCCTTGCCGGAGTCGGCCCACAGCTGCATGAGGCGCTCGGCGAGCGGTGCGCCGAAGGCGATGGTCTTGCCGGAGCCGGTGCGGCCTCGGCCCAGCACGTCCTTGCCGGCGAGGACATCGGGCAGCGTCGCAGCCTGGATCGGGAACGGCTTGTCGGCTCCCAGCTCGGCGAGGGCACGGACGATGTTGCCGCCGAGGCCCAGGTCGGCGAAGGTCACGCCGTCGACGTCCTCGGCCTGAATGGCCTCCGCCTCGAGACGCTCGAGCACGACGTCATCGGTCGGCGTGAAGGCCGGCTTCTCGTCGCGCGACGGGTAGAAGTCCGAGTCGCGGCGCGGGCGCTCGGTGCGGTCGTCGAACTGACGGCGCGGACGCTCGTTGCGGTCGCTGAAGTCCCGACGCGGACGGTCGTCGTACTCGCGACGCGGACGCTCGGCACGGTCATCGAACTGACGACGCGGACGCTCGGCGCGGTCGCCGAAGTCGCGACGCGGACGGTCGTCGTACTCACGACGCGGACGCTCGGGCCGGTCACCGAAGTCGCGACGCGGACGGTCGTCGTACTCACGACGCGGACGCTCGGTGCGGTCACCGAAATCGCGACGCGGACGCTCAGCGCGGTCACCGAAGTCGCGACGCGGACGCTCGGTCCGGTCGCCGAAATCGCGACGCGGACGGTCGTCGTACTCACGACGCGGACGCTCGGTCCGGTCACCGAAATCACGACGCGGACGGTCCGCGCGGTCGTCGAAGCTGCGGCGGGGACGGTCGTCGCCGTCGCGGCGGGGGCGGTCCTGACGCGGCGCGCGCTCCTCCCACACCCGCTCGGTGCGGCGGGCGTCCTTGCCGCGAGGCTCCCAGTTGGGGCGCTCGGTGCGGCCGCGGCCGGCGCTGTCGTCGCGGGTTCCGTACGTCGAACGGCCGCGCGCGGCACGCTCGTCGGCGCTCCAGCGGGCCTTCTTGCCGGACGCAGGCTCCTCCGCGCGGTAGCCGCGGTGCTTGGGGCTCGGGTTGCTGCTGCTCTTGGGCGCTCCGCCGCGGGACGGCTTCTGCGATCGTCGGTCGTTGTTGTATCCGGGCATGGATGTTCTTCCTGGGTTCATGTCGAGTGCTCGGCGGCACGCCGCAGCGCACCGAATGATTCCCGGGCGAACTGTGTCCGGGGCCGTTCACGATTGTGTGATCCATACCGCCGATCGGGTACGGAACCGGCCCACTTGACTGACAAACCCATCCGCGCAGATCGCGCAGTGTCAAGAGCCGACCTCCCCACGATAGTGCATGGATGCTGGGAACGGACTGCTGATCCCTCTCCGTGTGCGCCGAGGTGCGGGGTATACAGGGAGGTATGAGCGCTCCCTCCGCGAACACGCCCTCGGGGAACCGGCCTGCAGCGGGCAAGCTCGACGCCGTCGTGATCGGGTCGGGCCCGAACGGTCTCTCCGCTGCCGTCACGCTCGCGCGCGCCGGTCTGTCGGTGCGGGTGTACGAGCGCAACGCGACGGTGGGCGGCGGACTGCGGACCGAGGAGCTCACCCTCCCCGGCTTCCGGCACGACGTCTGCTCGGCCGTCCATCCGCTGGCTTTCGCATCCGGCTTCTTCCGCAGATTCGGTCTGGAGAAGCGCGTGCCGTTCGTCGTGCCGACCGCGTCATACGGCAATCCGCTTCCGGGAGGCCGGGTCGCGATGGCGTACCTCGACCTCGAACGCACGGTGGATGCGCTGGGCGTCGACGGCCCCGCCTGGCGCGCCCTGCTCGGCCCGCTGGTCGAACACGCGGACGCCGTGGCCCAGTTCACCGGTTCGCAGCTGCTGCAGGTGCCGAGGCATCCCTTCGTCGCCGCCCGGTTCGGGCTGACCGCCATCGCTCAGGGCGGCCCGTGGTGGGACCTGCCGTTCCGGACCGAGGCGCCGGGCGCTCTGCTCTCCGGCGTCTTCGCCCACACGACCGTCCCCCTGCCGAGCGTCGCAGGAGCGGCCGCCGGAATGACGCTGGCGACCTACGCGCACGCACGCGGCTGGCCCATCCCGGTCGGCGGCAGCCAGGCGATCGCGGATGCGATGGTCGCCGACATCGTCGCTCACGGTGGCGAGGTCGTCACCGACACCCCCGTCGAGTCTCTCGCCGAGCTCCCCGACTCGCGGATCGTCGTCTTCGACACGCACGTGAAGCACGCCGCGCAGCTGGCCGCGGACCGGCTGCCCAGCGGTTACCTGCGGCGCATCTCCCGGTTCCGCGACGGCAACGGCGTGTTCAAGGCCGACTTCGCGCTCTCCGGTCCGGTCCCGTGGACCAACCCCGACCTGTACGAGACGGCCACGGTGCACCTCGGCGGATCGCGCCGGGAGGTGGCCCGCGCGGAGAACGACGTCGCCGCGGGCCGGCACAGCGACGCACCGTACGTTTTGGTCTCGCAGCCCTCCCTGTTCGACGGGACGCGGGCACCGGCGGGCAAGCACGTCCTGTGGACGTACACGCACGTCCCGCGCGGCTCGACGGAGGATCAGACGGAGGCGATCATCCGGCGCATCGAGGAGTTCGCCCCCGGCGTCCGCGACCTCATCATCGGGACGGCGACCAAGAACGCCGCGCAGATGGAGCAGCACGACCCGAACTACATCGGCGGGGACATCTCGGCGGGCGCGCCGGACTTCGGTCAGCTGGTGGCCCGTCCCGTCCTCTCGACAGACCCGTGGCGGATGCCGGGTCGCGGGCTGTACCTCGCATCGTCGTCCGCGGCACCCGGTCCCGGCGTGCACGGGCTCGGCGGCTACTACGCGGCGCGCAGCGCCCTGCGTCACGAGTTCGGCTTCACCCGGATGCCGGACCTGGCGCCGGGGCCCGACCAGACCATCGCCCGGCCCGTCGCCGCGCTGCCCGACCCCGTCCATCCCCACGAGCTTCCGGAGCAGTGAACATGTCTGTCAACGTCCGCCGTATGGCCTGCACGCCCGAGCAGGTCTTCGCCGTCCTCGCCGACCCCTGGGTCTATCCGACCTGGGTCGTCGGCGCCTCGCGACTGCGCGCCGCCGACAGCCGGTACCCGGCCGTCGGATCCCGTCTCCATCACTCCATCGGCGTCTGGCCGCTCGTCCTGAACGACGAGACGCGCATCGACGAGTGGGACCCGCCGCGCCGGATGGTGCTCGAGGCGAAGACACGGCCGTTCGGCTCCGAGCGGGTGATCATCGACGTGAAGCCCCGCGCAGGCGGCTGCGTCGTGCGGATGGAGGAGTTCCCGTACTCCGGTCCGGTGACCCGCATCCCGGACGTGCTGGCGGACAGCATGCTGCACGTGCGCAATGCGGAGACGCTGCGTCGCCTGGAGTGGGTTGCGCGAGGGCGCGCCGCCCAGTGACGACGCGCCCTCAGCTCGTGCGCTGAGACCGGCTCGATCAGCCGGCCGACACCGCCTTCGTCTCGCTGGAGCCCGACGACTCCACCGCGATCTTCCGCGGCTTCGCCCGCTCGGCCACCGGGATGATGACGCTGAGCACACCGTTGTCGTACGACGCGGTGATGCCGTCGGGATCGACGTCGTCGCCGATCGTGAACTGACGCATGTACGCGCCGTACGGGCGCTCCTGGGCGAGCCAGCGGGCGCCGTCGCGGTCGGCCGCACTGCGGACCGCCCGGATGGTGAGCAGGTGCCCGTCGACGTCGACGTCGACCGACGCGGGATCGGCGCCGGGGAGGTCGGCGTTCAGGATGTAGCGCTCACCCTCTCGGAACAGGTCCACCGGCATGATGCGCGGCTGGCGGCTGGTGTCGAAGATGCTCTGCGCGATCCGGTCCAGCTGGGAGAAAGGATCGAACGACATGGCCATTGGATGTACCCCTTTCTTCTGGATCACCTGATGAGAGGCCGTTTGCACTCTCTTTTCGACCAGAGATTTTAGCACTCACACCCGGAGAGTGCCAAGGGGTTCGCGACCATGTCAACCCGCTTCCCGAACCGTCGGCGACGGCCTACCGTCAGCGTCGTCCATCGAACGGAAGGGACCCATCGTGGCCGCAAGCCAGACCAAGACGAGCACCAAGAGCACCGCCAAGAAGGCCGCGCCGAAGACCGCCTCCGTACGTCGTACGGCCGCCGTCGGCGTCGCCCCGACCCGCCGCGAGCACGCCGAGCACGGCTTCGTCGCCTCCGCCGAGCTGGCGCAGAACCTCCAGCGCGTGCACGTCGACCTGATCGAGCTGCACCTGCAGGGCAAGCAGGCGCACTGGAACGTCGTCGGACGCAACTTCCGCGACCTCCACCTCCAGCTCGACGAGATCGTCGAAGCCGCCCGCGAGTTCAGCGACGACGTCGCAGAGCGCCTCCGCGCCCTCCACGCGACCCCCGACGGCCGCAGCGCGACCGTCGCCGAGCAGACCAGCCTGCCCGAGTTCCCCAACGGCGAGGTCGACACCACCGAGACGGTCGATCTGATCACCGAGCGCCTCGAGGCGGTCGTCCGCACCATGCGCGACGTGCACGACGACGTGGATGAGGAGGACCCGACCTCTGCGGACCTGCTGCACGCGATCATCGAGCGGCTCGAGCAGTACGCCTGGATGGTCAGCGCCGAGAACCGGACCCCGAGCCGGGCCTGACGCCCGGGTTCACGCGGTGGGGCGGCCCGGCGGCGGGAAGCCGTCGGGCCGCTTCCGTGTGCGCCTCGAAGAGGTCCCGGGAAACACGGGCGACACACGCCGCGGCTAGCATCGACGCATGCCGATCGAGATCCGCCCCGAACCGGCCCGGCAGCCGGAGGTCGAGGAGCTGCTGCGCTTGAGCGACGAGTTCGCTTTCGCGCTGTACCCGGCCGAGAGCTGCTACCTGCTGGATGTGTCCGAACTCGAGCGCCCGGGCGTCACCGTGTTCGTCGCACGGGTCGACGGGCGTGCGCTGGGCATCGCCGCCCTGGTGGCCGACGGCACCGGGGACGCAGGCGGTTCCGAGGATGCCTCCCTCCCCCGCGCCGAGCTCAAGCGCATGTTCGTGCACGAGGACGCCCGCGGTCAGGGCCTCGCCCGCCGTCTGCTCGGCGCGATCGAGTCCGCCGCCGAGGAGGCACGCATCGTCGAGCTGCGACTGGAGACCGGTCCGCTGCAGCACGCGGCGATCGCACTGTACGAGCGCTCGGGCTACGTGCGCATCCCGAACTTCGGGGCGTACGCCGACGATCCGTGGTCGGTCTGCTACGCCAAGTCGCTCGCTGTTCCCACGCGCTAGCCGCCGCGCCGGCCGGCGTCAGCTCCCGCGGATGCGCCGGGACAGCTCGGCCGCGGCTTCGCGCACCCGGGCGGCGAGCGCATCCCACCCCTCCGGCGGAACGTTATCGCGCGGGAAGGTGACCGCGATGCCCGCGGCGGGCCAGCCCGCATGGTCGCGCACCGACACCGCGACGGAGGCGAAGCCCGGTGTGACGTCGCCGTCCTCGGTGGCGTAGCCGCGCTCACGGGCCTCCGTCACGACTCGGCGCAGCTCGGCGTAGGAGTGCGGGCCGGAGCCCGTGCGGTCCTCGAACGCGCCGGAATCCGGATAGAGCGCCCGGAGCTGCTCACGCGGCAGGGTCGCGAGAAGCGCGCGTCCGCTCGCCGTCAGGTGAGCCGGAAGACGCACCCCCACATCCGTCACCAGTCGCGGCCGCCGGGGCGCACGCTCCTCCACGATGTAGACGACGTCGCGACCATGGAGCACGGCGACGTGCCCGGACTCGCCGATCGCATCCACCAGCGCCGCCACGATCGGCCGGCCGAGCCTGCTCAGCGGCTGCTGACGGGAGAACGCGCTCGACAGCTCGTAGGCGGCGACGCCCAGGCCGTAGCGGCGTGCCTCAGGGAAGTGCAGCACGAAACCGTGCTCGGTCAGCACAGCGAGCAGGTGGTAGACGGTCGAGCGGGGCAGGCCGAGGGCGGAGGCGATGGCGGCGGCCGGGGCCGGGCCGCGCTGGGCTCCGAGGTAGGCGAGGACGCGGAGGGTGTTCTCCGCCGCGGGGACCTTGCTCACCGCATCCACCTCCCCTCGCGCCGGTAGCCGCGCCCGTGTCTGGGATCCCGGACACCGAGCAGCCTACAGCCGGAGCGCTCACGACCGCGCGGCGCGAGGATCGGACCATGCTCCAGACCCAGACCGCCGTCACCGTCGGTGCCGGACCGCTCACCATCGACGACGTGGTCGCCGTCGCGCGCCACGACGCCCGCGTCGAACTCGACTCGGACGCCCTCGCCGGTGTCGCCGCCTCCCGCGCGATCGTCGACGCCCTCGCCGACGACACCGAGCCGCACTACGGCATCTCGACCGGCTTCGGCGCACTCGCCACGACATTCATCCCCGCCGATCGCCGGGCGCAGCTGCAGGCGAGCCTCGTGCGCTCGCACGCGGCCGGATCCGGTCCCGAGGTCGAGCGCGAGGTCGTCCGTGCCCTCATGCTGCTGCGCCTGTCCACGCTGATGACCGCGCGCACGGGTGCGCGGACCCAGACCGTCGAGACCTACGCCGCCCTCCTCAATGCGGGGATCACGCCGGTCGTCCACGAGTACGGCTCGCTCGGGTGCTCCGGCGACCTCGCGCCGCTCGCACACTGCGCCCTGGCGGCGATGGGCGAGGGCCGCGTGCGGGTCGACGGCGAACTGGTCGACGCGGCCGACGCCCTCGCCGCCGCAGGAATCGAGCCAGTGGTCCTCGCCGAGAAGGAGGGCCTCGCGCTCATCAACGGCACCGACGGGATGCTCGGGATGCTCGCGCTCGCCATTCACGACCTCCACGGCCTGCTGACCGACGCCGACATCGCCGCCGCGATGAGCGTCGAGGCCCTGCTCGGCACCGACGCGGTGTTCGCCGACGACCTGCAGCGGCTGCGGCCGCAGGCCGGCCAGGCGGTCTCGGCGGCGAACCTGCGCGCCCTGCTCGCCGGCTCGCCGATCGTCGCGAGTCACAAGGGACCGGAGTGCACCCGGGTGCAGGACGCCTACTCGCTCCGGTGCTCTCCGCAGGTGCACGGCGCCGCACGCGACACCGTCGCGCACGCGGAGCTGGTGGCCGAGCGCGAGCTGGCCTCGGCCGTGGACAACCCGGTGCTCACCCTCGACGGGCGGGTGGAGTCGAACGGCAACTTCCACGGAGCGCCGGTCGCGTACGTGCTCGACTTCCTCGCGATCGCCGTCGCCGACGTCGCCAGCATGTCGGAGCGCCGCACGGACCGCTTCCTCGACCCGGCGCGCAACCAGGGGCTGCCGCCATTCCTCGCCCATGAAGTCGGCGTCGACTCCGGTCTGATGATCGCCCAGTACACGGCCGCCGGGATCGTCTCCGAGCTGAAGCGGCTGGCTGCGCCGGCGTCGGTGGACAGCATCCCCTCGTCGGCCATGCAGGAGGACCACGTGTCGATGGGATGGGCGGCCGCCCGCAAACTGCGCCGCGCCATCGACGGACTCGCTCGCGTGATCGCGATCGAGGTCATGACCGCCGCCCGGGGAGCCGACCTGCGCGCCCCGCTGCAGCCGGGCCCCGCCACGGGAGCCGTCATCGCGACGCTGCGGACGGTCGTCCCGGGCCCGGGCCCCGACCGCCACCTCTCCCCCGAGATCGAGGCCGCCTACGCTCTCGTGACCTCCGGCGCCCTCCGCGCCGCCGCCCACCTCCCCTGACCCCCACCGTCGAGTACGCACAAACTGCACGAAATCAGCGTCGAAACCGTCAGTCTTCGCGGACTCGACGGGGTAACGAAAGGAACGAGAACCATGGATGGAGCCCGACCGGTGCGCGCGGCGCGAGGCACCGAGCTCAGCGCCAAGAGCTGGCAGACCGAGGCCCCGCTGCGGATGCTGATGAACAACCTCGACCCGGAGGTCGCCGAGCGCCCCGACGACCTGGTCGTCTACGGCGGCACCGGCCGCGCGGCCCGCAGCTGGGAGGCGTTCGACGCGATCGTCCGCACCCTCCGCGACCTCGAGGCCGACGAGACGCTGCTCGTGCAGTCGGGCAAGCCGGTCGGCGTCTTCCGCACGCACGAGTGGGCTCCCCGGGTGCTGATCGCCAACTCCAATCTCGTCGGCGACTGGGCGACGTGGCCCGAGTTTCGCCGACTGGAGGCGCTCGGTCTCACCATGTACGGCCAGATGACCGCCGGTTCGTGGATCTACATCGGCTCGCAGGGCATCCTCCAGGGCACGTACGAAACGTTCGGCGCGGTCGCGCGGAAGAGGTTCGACGGAACTCTCGCCGGCACCCTCACGCTGACCGGTGGATGCGGCGGCATGGGCGGAGCGCAGCCGCTCGCGGTCACCATGAACGGCGGGGCGGTGCTCATCGTGGATGTAGACGGCACCCGCCTGCAGCGCCGCGTCGACCACGGCTACCTCGACGTGCTGGCGGACGACCTCGACGACGCGGTCGCGCAGGCACTGGCGGCCAAGGACGAGCGCCGCGCGCTTTCCGTCGGCGTGGTCGGGAACGCGGCGGAGGTCTTCCCCGAACTGCTCCGCCGCGGTGTGCCGATCGACATCGTCACCGACCAGACCAGCGCGCACGACCCGCTGAGCTACCTGCCCGTCGGCTACACCGTCGAGGAGTGGCGCGACCGCGCCGCCGCAGACCCCGAGCGCTTCACGGACGACGCCCGACGGTCGATGGCCGCCCAGGTGGAGGCGATGGTCGGCTTCCAGGACGCCGGCTCCGAGGTCTTCGACTACGGCAATTCGATCCGCACGGAGGCCCAGCTGGGCGGCTACGACCGCGCATTCGACTTCCCCGGGTTCGTGCCCGCGTACATCCGTCCGCTCTTCGCCGAGGGCAAGGGACCGTTCCGGTGGGCCGCGCTCTCGGGCGATCCGGCCGACATCGCTGCGACGGACCGCGCCGTGCTCGACCTGTTCCCCCACGACGAGCACCTGCGCCGCTGGATCACCCAGGCGGGCGAGAAGGTGCACTTCGAGGGACTACCCGCCCGGATCTGCTGGCTGGGATACAAGGAGCGGCACCTGGCCGGTCTCCGGTTCAACGAGATGGTCGCCTCGGGCGAGCTGTCCGCGCCGGTCGTGATCGGGCGCGACCACCTCGACTCCGGCTCGGTCGCCTCGCCGTATCGGGAGACGGAGTCGATGGCGGACGGCTCCGATGCGATCGCCGACTGGCCCCTCCTCAACGCGCTGCTCAACACGGCGTCCGGCGCGACCTGGGTGTCGCTCCACCACGGTGGCGGCGTCGGGATCGGCCGCAGCATCCACGCCGGGCAGGTCGTCGTCGCCGACGGCACGCCACTCGCCGCGGAGAAGATCGAGCGCGTACTGACGAACGATCCGGGCACGGGCGTGATGCGGCATGTGGATGCGGGATACGAGCGCGCGGTCGAGGTCGCGGAGGAGCGCGGGCTGCGCATCCCGATGCGCGAAGGCCGATGACCGCCACCCTCGTCACCGGCATCGGCGAGCTGACGACGTTCGACCCGGCGCATCCCGGACCCCTCGGGCTGGTTCGTGATGCGGCTGTTCTCGCCGTCGACGGCTGGGTGACCTGGACCGGACCCTCGGCCGCTGCCCCCCGATCGGATGCGGACAGCGTCGTCGACGTCGCCGGCGCGGCCGTGATCCCGGGGTTCGTGGACTCGCACACCCACCTCGTTTTCGCCGGAGATCGCGCGCAGGAGTTCGAGGCGCGCATGGCCGGGCGGCCGTATACCGCTGGCGGCATACGGTCCACGGTCGCAGCGACGCGCGCCGCGACGGACGAGGAACTGCGCGCGCGGTTGGCTCGGCTCGTAGCCGAGCTGCACGCGCAGGGCACGACGACGTTCGAGATCAAGAGCGGCTACGGGCTGACCGTCGCCGACGAGGAGCGGCTGCTCCGACTGGCGCGCGAGGTGACCGACGAGACCACGTTCCTGGGTGCGCACGTCGTCCCAGCCGAGTACGCCGACGACCCGGACACCTATGTGGATCTCGTCACCGGCCCGATGCTCGACGCCTGCGCGCCCCACGCGCGCTGGATCGACGTCTTCTGCGAGACGGGCGCGTTCAGCGTCGAGCAGTCGGAGCGGATCCTGAGGGCGGGAGCCGCACGCGGACTGGGCGTGCGCATCCACGCCGCCCAGCTCGGCCCCGGAGAGGGCGTCGCCCTCGCTGTGGAACTGGATGCGGCGAGCGTCGACCACTGCACCTACCTGACCGACGACGACGTGGAGCGGCTGGCCGCCTCCCGGACCGTCGCGACGCTGCTTCCCGGCGTCGAGTTCTCGACGCGGCATCCCTACCCGTCCGGGCGTCGCCTCCTCGACGCCGGCGCGACCGTGGCGCTCGCCAGCGACTGCAACCCGGGGTCGTCGTTCACGTCGTCGATGCCGTTCTGCATCGCCCTCGCCGTGCGTGAGCTCGGGCTGACGCCGGCCGAGGCCCTGCAGGCGGCGACGCTCGGCGGCGCCGCCGCGCTCCGTCGCGACGACGTCGGGCACCTGCGACCCGGAGCGCGGGCCGACCTGGCGGTCCTCCGCGCCCCCAGCCACATCCACCTCGCCTACCGTCCCGGCGTCCCCCTCATCGAGCGCACCCTCCACCTCTAGTCCCTTCCGCCCCGCCGTCGAGTCCGCAAACTTTGCACACGATTCGCCCCGCGAGCGTGCAAAGTTTGCGGACTCGACGGTGGGCGACGGGGACGGGACGGGATGGGTCAGCGGGAGGCGAGGCCGGCGGCGGCGTCGAGGACGAGGAGCGCCGCGAGGCGGACCGTGCGCTGGTCGGGGGCGTCGGCAGTCGCATCCACCTCGGCGATGTCGAGGGAGCGGACAAGCGGGGATGCGCCGGCGAGCCGCGCGAAGCGGCGCAGCTCCCAGGCAGCGAGGCCGCCCGGGACGGATGCCGGGCACCCCGGAGCAACCGAGCGATCGCAGACGTCCACGTCCAGATCGACGTGGACCGGGCCGCCGCCCGCCCCTGCGATCTCCAGCGCCTCCGCCATGACGTCGTCCAGCGGACGCGTGTGCAGCTCGTCGCGGAGGATCACCGTGATGCCATAGTCCGCCGCGCGGCGGGCGTAGGCGGCCGAGTTCGCGAAGTCGGCGATGCCGATCTGCACGATCCGCCGGCCGTCGAGCCCGGCCTCGATGAGCTCGCGCACCGGAGAGCCGTTGGACGATCCGTCTCGCAGATCGTGATGGGCGTCGAGCGTGATCAGCCCCGCCGCGCCGAGGTCCCCGCCGAACGACCCGAGCGCCGCCGGGACCGTGAGCGAGTTGTCGCCGCCGACCGCGACCGTCAGTCGCGACCGGGACGAGGCCTCCGCCATTGCCGCACGCGCACGTTCCCGCCCCTCCGGGCCGTCGGGTGACGGCACGTCGCCGGCGTCCGCGAAGCGCAGCGCCTCGACGCCCTCTCCCGGTGCGAACGCCGAGTAGCGACGCAGCGCATCCCGCACGGCCGCGGGGGTGGCACCCGCACCGGTCGGCGAGAGCGAGGTCTCCTGCGTCGGGATGCCGATCAGCGTCAGGTCCGCGCCATCCGGTCCGAGTGATGGCCAGTCGCCTGCGCGCGGCCACAGCGGGTCGACCGAGAGTCCGTGTGCGCTCATACCCGCGACCCTAGCGACGGGCGGCGCAAACGCATCGGCCGCGTCCGGCATGCCCGTCTGGGATACCGGACGCAGCCGTCGGATCAGACCTGCGTCCCTCCGGCCGGCCGCGTGAAGACGGGCGGCTGAGGAGCGGTCGGTGTACCCGTACCGTCCGAACCCTCCGGCCCGGTCGGTCCACCGGTCACCGGAGTCCCGCCATTGCCGGCGCCGCCATCCCCGGTCCCGTCGTCGCCCGCGCCACCGCCGGCCGCGGCCTTCGCTGCCTTCCGCGCCTCTTTCCGCTCCCGTCGCCCTTCGACCAGGTTGTACAGCGTCGGCAGCACGACGAGTGTCAGCACGGTCGAGGAGATGAGACCGCCGATCACGACGATCGCGAGCGGCTGCGAGATGAAGCCGCCGTGACCGGTCAGGCCGATCGCCATCGGGGTCAGCGCCGCGATCGTGGCGAGCGCCGTCATCAGGATCGGGCGGAGTCGTCGCGATGCACCGTGCGCCACCGCGTCCGCGACCGTGAGGCCGCGTCGCCGGTACTGGTTCACCAGGTCGATGAGCACGATGGCGTTGGTCACCACGATGCCGATGAGCATCAGCAGTCCGATCAGCGAGGCGACGCCGAGCGGAATGCCGGAGGCGAGCTGCAGCAGGATGGCACCGGTCGCCGCGAACGGGACGGAGACAAGGAGCTCCAGCGGCTGCCGCAGCGAGCGGAACGTCGCCACCATGACGATGTACACGATGAGGATGGCCGCGAGGAGGGCGAGGCCCAGCTGCTGGAACGCATCCGACTGGCTCGAAGAGACACCACCGATCTTGGCCGTCGCGCCCGAGGGCAGGTCCGCCGCCTTGAGCGCCGCGTTGACGTCGGCGTTCGCGGTCGTGAGGTTGTCCGTCGCCGGGGTGGCGGTCACGGACGCGGTCCGGAGCCCGCGCTGGGTGGTCACCGTCGCCGGGCCCTTGACCTCCTTCACGCTGGCGAGCGTGTCGAGTGGCACGATCCCCGTCGCGGTCGGGATGGACAGCTGCGCGAGCCCCGCGACGGTCGTCGGCGGGTTGTCGCTCTGCAGGTAGATCTTCAGCGTGGTGTCGTCGATGGCGACGGAACCCGCCTGCGTGGGCTGGACCGCCTGCGAGACGATCGTGCCGACGGCCACCTCGCTGAGTCCGGCGGCTGCGGCCTTGGATCGATCGACGTCCACCGAGACGTAGGGCAGCGATGCGCTCAGGTTGTCGGTCACCTGCTTCAGCGACGACTTCTTCCGCAGCTCGGCGACCACCGAGTCCGTCGCCTTCTGCAGGTCGGCGTTGCTGCTGGCGGAGATGTCGACCTGGATGTCGGTGGAGCCGCCGAAGCCGCTGGACGCCGAGAGGGTGATCTCTCCCTGGTCCTTGATGTCGGCCAGTTCGTCCTCGATGGTGTTCTGCAGCTTCTCCTGGTCGGCGTTCGGGTCGGTCGTGATGGAGAAGGTCGTCCCACCGCCGCCCCCGCCGGTGAACGCGTCCCGCAGCGACGAGCCGCTGGAGCCGATGGAGACCTGGACGGTCTCGACGCCGTCGGTGCCGAGCAGCTTCTCCTCGACCACCTTGGCCGCGTCGTCCTTCGACTGGAGGCTCGCCCCGGGGTCGAGGGTCTGCGTGACGGTGAGGGAGTTCTGCCCGCTCGACCCGAGGAAGTTGGTCTTCAGCAACGGCACCGTGAGGAGCGTGAGGACGAGCACCAGGACCGCCGCGGTGATGGTCAGCCCCGAGCGCTTGAGCGTCCAGCGGATGATCGGCAGGTAGCCGGCCTGGAGCCGGGAGGGGTGCTCGAGCTCGTCGATGCCGGATGCTGCAGCCTCCTCCACCGACAGGGCGGCGGCCTCGACCTCGGGGCCGCCCTCGTGCTTGTGCGCCTTCGGAGCCCGGAGGAACCAGTAAGCGAGCACCGGCACGATCGTCAGGGCGACGAGCAGCGACGACAGCAGGGCGATCGTGACGGTCAGGGCGAAGGGCCGGAACAGCTCGCCGGTCACATCCCCCACGAACGCGAGCGGGAGGAACACCGCAACGGTCGTGATCGTGGATGCGGTGATCGCGCCCGCGACCTCCCGGACCGCCCGCACGATGGTCACCGCTCGGTCTGCGCCCGGCACCAGCTGCCGTTTGATGTTCTCGATCACGACGATGGAGTCGTCCACCACACGCCCGATCGCGATCGTCAGAGCGCCCAGCGTGATGATGTTGAGCGTGTAGCCGGTCGCCCACATGACGATGAACGTGATCAGCACGCTGGTCGGGATGGAGATGGCCGTCACGAGCGTCGACCGCACGGACAGCAGGAACACCAGGATGACGATGACCGCCATCGCAAGACCGAGCAGCCCCTCCTCGGTGAGCGAGTTGATCGACTGGGTGATGAACGGCGCCTGGTCGAAGACGACGGTGATCTTCGTGCCGGATCCGAGCTTCTTCTCCAGGCTCGGGATGAGGTCGTTGACTGCGTGGGAGACCTCGACCGTGTTGGCGGAGGGCAACTTGGTGACCGCGATCGTCAGGGCGGGCTTGCCGTCGACGCGCGAAAGCGAGGTGGTCGGGTCGTCCGTCTCGGCGACGGTCGCGACGTCGCCGATCGTCGGCGGGGTGCTCGGGTAGGCGACGTCGGCGGTCGCCCCAGCGCCACCGGCCGCACCAGCGGCTCCCGCGGCGCCGGCCGCTCCGCCCGCGGCTGCGCCCTTGGCGCCCGCACCGTCCGCCGCGGTCACCGAACGGATCAGCGGCAGGCCGGCGATGTCCTCGACCGACGCCAGCTGCGTCCCCGACTGGACGGACAGCGTCTGCCCGTTCTCGGTAATGTCTCCGCCCGGGATGAGCACGCCGTTCTGCTGCAGCGCATCCTTGATCGCCGATGACGAGACGCCGTCGGCGGCGAGCTTCGCCGGGTCCGGTGTGATCGCGATGCGGCGGCCGATCTCGCCGACCAGCTGCGCATCGTTGACGCCCGTCACATCCTTGACGTCCGGGAGCACGAGCTTCGTGATGTCGTCGCCGAGGGCGCGCTGGTCGTCGCCGCCGGTGACCGCGAGCTGGATGACGGGCAGGTCGTCGATGCTGCCCGAGAGCACCTGCGGCTCGACGCCCGACGGCAGGGTCGACTTGATGCGGTTGACCGCCTGGTCGATCTTCTGCTCGGCGGTGGCGAGGTCGGTCCCGTAGGTGAACTTCGCCGTGATGATGGACTGGTTGGTGCTGCTGACCGCGCTCGTGCTGTCGAGGTCGGGAACGCCCTGGATGGCGGCCTCGACCGGCGTGCTGACGTCGTTGTTCACGACCTCCGGCGATGCGCCCGGGTAGCTGGAGAGCACCACCAGCTGCGGGAACGAGATCGACGGCGCGAGCTCCTGCTTGAGGTTGGTCAGGGCGAGTCCGCCGAAGACCGCGGCGACGATCGTGACGAGCGCGATCAGGGCACGGTTCTTCATGCTCAGGACGGCGAGGAAGTGCACAGGTTTCCCCTCGGGGACGACGGTTTCAGGACCGCGCCGACACTGGCGCAGGGGAAGTATGACATCGCAGGGTGGGCGGTATCTTCATGCCTGGGTACGACATCCCGCTACTCCGCCGGGAGTGCCCGTCGGCGCGGCCGGCCGGGCCGCGCGGGTCAGACCACGCTGGGCAGCGCGCCGGAGTCGAAGTACGGCACCGGCTCGTTCGCGGCGACGGCCCACGCCCGGGTGAGGGCGGCGAACGCGCGCTCGTACTCGTCCGGGGTGTAGGTGATCGGAATGCGCAGGAAACGCTCGAAGGCGCCGTCGATGCCGAACCGCGGTCCGGCGGCGATCAGCAGACCGTGGCTGCGCGCGGCCAGTGCGAGCGCCGAACTGACCGGCGCGCCGATCCCCACCCAGGCCGTGAGCCCGCCGTGCTGAACCGGCATCGTCCAGTCGGGGAACGTCTCGGCGACCAGGCGTCGGACGTTCTCGCGGCCCAGACGGAGCTGCTCGCGCCGCTCCTCCATGATCTCGGGAAGCTGCGGGATCATCCGCGCGACGACGAGCTGCTCGATCATCGGCGTGCCGAGGTCGGTGGCCGGCTTCGCGGCGATCAGGCGCTGGATGTGCGAGCGCTCGGCGCGGATCCAGCCGATGCGGAGGCCGCCCCAGAGCGTCTTGCTGGCCGAGCCGATCATGATCACCGGCGCGCCGGCGGACGCGGAGTCCGCGTAGGCCGGCAGGGGCAGGAACTCGCCGACCCGGTCGATGTCGAGCTCCGCCGTCGTCTCGTCGGCGACAACGATCGCGCCGTGGCCGGCGGCCGCCGCGAGCACCCGCTCCCGCGTCTCAGGTGACATGGTGGCCCCGGTCGGATTGTGGAAGTCGGGGATGAGGTACGCGAGCGCGGGATTGGCGCGGCGGAACGTCTGCTCGATCGCCTCCACATCCCAGCCGTCGGACTCGTCGCCGATGCGGTGCGGCCCGGATTCCGGCGCGGTGACCGTGATGGGCACGAGCCGCGCGCCGGCCAGCCGGATCGCCTCGATGGCGTGCGGGTAGGTCGGCACCTCGATGACGACGCGGTCGCCCCGGCCCAGGAACGTGCGGGCGATCAACGCGATCGCCTGCTGCGCCCCGACGGTCACCAGGATCTGGTCCGGTGTCGTCGGCAGGCCGCGGCTGGCGTAGCGGGCGGCGATCTCGGCGCGCAGGTGCGGCAGCCCGACGGGGTCGTAGCCCGGGTCGGGGAGGAAGCGCGGCAGTTCCTCCGCGGCTGCACGCGCGGCGGCGGGAAGGGACGACGCGGCGGGGAGCGACGCCTTGGTGAAGTCGAGCATCCCCTCGCCGGCCACCGCGGGCAGGGAGAGGGCCGGGCCGGGGAGACGCGCGACGCTGCCGGAGCCTCGGACGCTGTCGATGAAGCCGGCCTCGCGGAGCTGGCGGTAGGCGGCGGCGACCGTGGTCCGGCTCAGCTCCAGCTTGGCCGCCAGATCGCGCTCGGCGGGCAGGCGTGTGTCGATCGGGATGCGGCCGTCGAGCACGAGAAGCCGGATGCGGTCGGCGAGCGCCTGGTAGCTGGCGCCGGCGGTCCGCCAGGCTCCGAGCAGGTGCTCCAGCGAGCGGGCGGTGAGTTGCGCATCCGACATGCAGGCCACTTTAGTTGAATTGGCATCTTGTTGCGAGTCCAATCGTTGCGATTGGATTGTGCCCATGGCCGCCCGACTTCTTCTCACCCGCCGCCTCGTGCAGCTGCTGATCGGACTCTTCCTCTATGGGATCGCGATCGCGCTCATGGTGCGCGCCGGAATCGGCCTGTCGCCGTGGGATGTTCTGGCACAGGGTCTGTCGCTCAAGACCGGCATCCCGTTCGGCTTCGTCACCAACCTGGTCGGACTCGTCGTCCTGGCGTTCTGGATCCCTCTGCGGCAGCGTCCGGGCCTCGGAACCGTGCTCAACGTGCTGCTGGTCGGCCCGAGCGCGCAACTCGGCCTCGACCTGCTGCCGCAGCAGACGGAGCTGTGGGCGCAGGTGCTGTTCTTCGCGGCCGGCCTCGCGCTGCTCGCCGTCGCGACCGGCCTGTACATCGGTCCGCGCCTCGGCCCTGGCCCGCGCGACGGGCTGATGACCGGCCTGCACGCCCGCACCGGCCGGCCGATCTGGATGGTGCGGACCGCCATCGAGGTGACCGTACTGATCATCGGGTGGGTGCTCGGCGGGAACGTCGGGGTGGGGACGCTCGCGTTCGCGCTCCTGGTCGGCCCGCTGTGCAGCATCACCCTCCCCTTCTTCGCGATCCGCCTGCCGCAGGACGCTGCAACGACTGCGGCACGGCTGGAGAGCGAGCTCGAGGGAACGGCCGAGCAGTCGGCCGGCCTCGAGGACGAGCAGGGTGCCGTCCGTTTCGACGTGCGCGACGGCATCCTGCTCGAATCCGACCGGGCGGCGCACGAGCGCGCATCCCGGGCCGACTCCCCCTTCGTCCGGGGTCCGCAGCCCGACCGCGCGCCGCGGGCTCCGCGCCCTGAGCGCTCAGACCGCCCCTCGCGCGTGATCGCCGCGCACTGGCTGGACGACCGCATCACGCGTCGCCCGCGCCACCCCTGACCCCTGATCCCGCACTCTCAAGCCAACAGCTCCTGAGTTTTTCGCCCGATTCGACAGGAATCGTGCGAAAAACTCAGGAGCTGTTTGTTTGGGGGCGGGGTTAGGCGAGGTGGGCGGCGTAGACGCGGAGGGCGTCGCGCACGAAGGCGGCGTTCTCGGCGCCGCCGTAGTTCGCAGCGAACCGCTCGTCGGCGACGTACATCTCGCCGAGACCGGTCAGGTACGCGGCCGTCGGCGCGCCCGTGCCGTACCCCGGAGTCCCCGGGATTCCGGCAAGCCACTCGGCGTGACGCTTCGCGAGCGCCTGCGCCTCGTCCGACTCCGGTGCGACACCGGCGGCCGCCGCGGACTTCCAGTCGGCCGCGAGCCGCTCCTGCCGGGCCTGCCAGTCGGCACGCTCCTCCGCGGTCTTGCTGCGCCACCAGCGGTCCGACGCCGCGTAGGCGCCCTTCCCCCAGCGCTGCTCGACCTCGTCCTTGTACTGGGTGTGATCGAATCCGTCGAACATCTGCTCGGCCACGATCTCCTCTCCTTCCTCCACTGCGTGGATCGTCGACTCGACCGACGCGATCTGCCGCGCCAGCCGTTCCCGCTCCGCCTGCAACCACGCAAGGTGGTCACGCAGGGCGGGCACCGCATCCGTGCGGTCGTCGAGCACCCGGCCGACGGCGTCGAGGCCGAGACCGAGCTCCCGGAGAAGCAGGATGCGCTGAAGCCGCACGAGGGAGTCGCGGTCGTAGTACCGGTAGCCGTTGCCGCCGACGCGGCTCGGCTTCAGCAGCCCGATGGCGTCGTAGTGGCGCAGCGTCCGGCTGGTGGTGCCGGCGATCCGCGCGATGTCCTGGATGGACCAGTCCATGTCTTCCTCCTTCCGTGCGGTGCGTCACCCACGCTAGGAGTTGACGTTACGTCAAGGTCAAGCGACCCGGCTACAGTGTTCGCGTGCGCAGCATCCGTTCGACCACCCGCGTCGCCCCCGGCCTCCTGTTCGTCGAGGGTCCGCTCTCGAACTGGACCGTGTTCCACGGCGATGGAGCGGTCGAGCTCGTCGACTGCGGCTACCCGGCCGATCGCCCGCTCGTCGAGGAGTCGATCCGTTTCGCGGGTGCCGACCCGGCCGACCTGAAGCGCATCCTGATCACGCACGGCCACTCGGATCACCTCGGCGCGAGCGCGCAGTTCGCCGCCGAGCTCGGCGTGGTCGTCGCGGCGGCACCGTCCGAGCTGCCGAACGTCCGGCGCGACGTCACGGAGCAGGTTTCGGTCGCCGACCTGCTGCCGTCCGCGCTGAAGCGCGGCACCGTCCGCTGGGCGATCGCCGCCGTGCGGGCGGGAGGTCTGGGCGATGTCGGGGTCCGGGATGCGGTCGCGCTGGAGGGGGACGAGGTCACCCTGAGCACGGGGCACACCCTCCAGCTCGTCCCCGCCCCCGGCCACACGACCGGCAGCGTCTGCTTCTTCGAGCCGACGTCGCGCGCGCTACTGACCGGCGACGCCATCGTGACGGGTCATCCGCTGCTGCGCGAGAGCGGTGAGCTGCAGCAGCTGCCCGCCTTCTTCCAGCACGACCCCGATGAGGCCGCGCTCAGCGCGCGCAGGCTGGTGCTCTGCGACGCCGAGGTGGTGCTGCCGGGGCACGGACCGCTGGTCGCGTTCCCGGCGAGCGCGCGCCCCTGAGGCGCGGCCGGATCAGCGCTTCGCGCGCGCCGGTACCTTCTTCTGAGGCGTGCCGGTCCCCGCAGCTCCGGCAGCCGCCGAAGCCGGCTGCCCACCTTCGGGCTGTGGCTCCGGGATCGTCCCGGCGACCGCCTCCGCACTGTCCTGCGGCTCCCCGATCGTGATCGGCACCGGGTGGATGTGGATGCGCGTGTGCGCCTTCGACGCCGGCACGAGCGGTCGGCGCGCGACCGGGCGCACGGGCTCGCCGCGACGGTCCTGGCCGGGGAGCGGGCGCGAGCGCCGGCCGTAGATGAGCGACGAGGAGTCGAGCAGCCACGGGACGAGCGCGACGGTGACGCCGTGGCAGAGCATGAGCTGCTTGCTGATGCGGCGTGCGCGGTGGTTGTGCAGCAGCGCCTCCCACCAGTGGCCGACGATGTACTGCGGCAGGTAGACCGTAACGACCTCGGAGCCGTGCTCCTCGCGCCGGTGCTTCATGTACTTGATGAGCGGAACGCCGAACTCGCGATACGGCGACTCGATGATCGTGAGCGGAACGTGGATGTTCTGCTCGACCCACTGCCGCTGCAGCTTCTGCGTCGACTCCTCGTCGATCGAGACGTGCACGGCCTCGATCGAGTCGTGCCGCGCGGCGATCGCGTAGTCGAGCGCTTTCAGCGCCGGCTTCTGCATCTTGCCGATGAGGACGATGGCGTGGTCGCCGACGCTGCCGAACGTCGTCACCGGGTCGACTTCGACCTCTTTCTCGACGTCGCGGTAGTAGCGGTTCACGCCGAGCATGAGGAACCACAGGATCGGCATGAAGATGAAGACGAGGTACGCGCCGTGCGTGAACTTCGTGATCGTGACGACGATGAGCACGATCGCGGTCAGGCAGGCGCCGAAGGCGTTGATGCAGAGCGAGCGGATGATGCCCGTGCGTTCTCGGCCGGTCTGGCCTCCCGAGCGCAGCAGCGTGATCCAGTGCTTCACCATGCCGGACTGGCCGAGGGTGAACGACACGAACACGCCGATGATGTACAGCTGGATGAGCTGGGTCAGGTTCGCCTGGTAGACGACCAGCAGGACCGTGGCGGCAAGCGCCAGGATGATCATGCCGTTCGAGTAGACGAGGCGGTCGCCGCGCGTGTTGAGTGCTTTCGGAGCGTACGAGTCGCGGGCGAGCACGGAGCCGAGCAGCGGGAATCCGTTGAAGGCGGTGTTGGCCGCGAGCAGCAGCACCACCGCCGTCGCGGCCTGCACCAGGAAGAAGAAGAACGTGTTGTTGCCGAAGGTCGCCGCGGCGATCTGAGCGATGAGGCTGCGCTGCGGTTGGGTGGCGCACTGCGCCCATCCCTGCAGGTCGCACGGGTTCTCGGCGTAGTGGACGCCGCTGATCAGCGCGGTGGCGGTCAGGCCGGCGAACAGGGTGATCGCGATGCCGCCCATGAGGCCGAGGGTGATGCGGGCGTTGCGGATCTTCGGGGTGCGGAACGCGGGGACGCCGTTGGCGACGGCCTCCACACCGGTCAGAGCCGAACATCCACTCGAGAAGGCGCGCAGCAGGAGCAGGACGACGGCCGCTTGCGTGAGCGAGTCGGCGTGCACCTGGTAGCCGGCGGACTCGGCGACCGGTGCGTCTCCGAACACCGTGCGGACGAGGGCCGTCACGATCATCAGGGCGATGCTGCCGATGAAGATGTAGGTCGGCAGCGCGAACGCCTTCGACGACTCCCGCACGCCGCGCAGGTTGATGGCGGCGATGATGATGACGCAGAGGATGGCCAGTTCGACGCGCCACGGGGCCAGGAACGGCAACGCCGAGATGACGTTGTCGACGCCGGATGCGACGGACACGGCGACGGTGAGGACGTAGTCCACGAGCAGCGCCGAGGCGACGATCAGGCCGGCCTTCTCGCCGAGGTTCTTGTGAGCGACCTCGTAGTCGCCACCGCCCGAGGGGTAGGCCTTCACCAGCTGGCGGTAGCTGAGCACGACGGTGATGAGCAGCACGACGACGGCCGCGGCGACCCACGGCGCGAACGTCAGGAAGGCGAGCCCGCCGAGCAGCAGGATCATCAGGAGTTCCTGCGGAGCGTACGCGACACTCGACAGCGCGTCGGAGGCGAAGATGGGTAGCGCGAGGTGCTTCGGGAGCAGCTGCCCTTCGAGCTTTTCGCTCGGAAGCGGGTCGCCGATCAACCAGCGCTTCGGGGATCTCCCCTCATTTGTCACGAGTGGCGAGCATACTCGCTGGCAATCCACTGTCAAGTCGGCGCGTCGGGCCTTGCGAACCCTGTCGTTCTGCAAAGACTGGGGGCTGCTCCTCCACGGGGCGTTCCCCCGCGGATTGCCGCGGCGGAACGACCCGAAGAGGTCTCACTGGGAGCCGGATGAGCATTTCCTGACTCTTTCCCAAAGCCGATGACCGGCGCTCAGCGGCGGCCGATCGCCTCGACGAGCACACGCCGGACGCGGTCCAGCTCGTCCTTGAGAAGCGGGACGATGTCTGCTGGGAGCGCGCCGCGAGCGGCCTGGTAGCGGAGGTCCGTGCGGAGCTGCTGACGGAAGTCGTTCAGCGCCGCCTCGGCCTCGCGCGCGGCCGCGTTGCCCGCCGCGCGCGCATCCCGCCCGGCGTCGCGCGCCTCCTGACGCGGATCGACCCGCGAGCCGTTCCGCTTGGCCTCGCGAGCCGCGGAGGCGAGCTCCGCGCGCAGCGTGCGCATCGCGTCGTTCACCCCGGCGCGCACCTCGTCCGCCAGACGGCGAACGGAGTCGGTGACCTCCTCCTCGATCGCGTCGAGCTCCGGTCGGCGAGCCTCGAGCTCGGCCCGGCCGGCGTCGGTGATCTGGTACACCGTCTTCCGTCCCTCGGTCGCCTTGGTGACCAGGCCCTCCTCCTCCAGCTTCGCCAGCCGCGGGTAGATGGTGCCGGCGCTCGGACTGTAGGTGCCGCCGAAGCGCTCGGTCAGCGCCTGGATGAGCTCGTAACCGTGTCGCGGCGCCTCATCCAGCAGGCTCAGCAGGTACAGCCGGAGGCTCCCGTGCGAGAAGACGGGAGTCACGCCGACGCCTCCGCGCCCCGCTCGGCGGCAGCGCTGCGAAGCACCGCGGCGTCGCCGGAGACCGAATTGATACTGATCTCGACCCACGTGCCGTCGAGCGTGCCGGCCGTGCCGGTGTAGCCCTTGCCCATCCCGCCGACCACGGTCATGTTGTCGAGCTGCACCTTTCCGGACACCGTGTTGACGCGGTAGCGCGCGCCGACGGCCTCCGGGATGCGGATGGTCGTGTCGCCGGACACCGTGTTGACGGCGATGTCGTCCGGGGTGCCGGTCACGTCGAGCATCACGTCGCCGGAGACGCCGTCGGACGAGAAGCGCCGGATGGCACCGGTCGCCGTCACGTCGCCCGAGACGGTGTGAGCGCTGATGCGGCCCGTGTGGTCGCGCACGGACAGCTCGCCGCTGACGGAGTTGAGCTCGACGTCGCCGGTGAGGCCATCGGCGACGACATCGCCGGAGACAGTGCTCAGGCGGGCGTCCGTGTTGAGGCCCGAGACCAGCGCAGCTGCCGAGACGACGCCGAACTTGAGCTCGACATCGCGCGGCACGAGCACGCTGACATCAGCGCGGGCGCTGGAGCGCATCGACTTGAAGACCTCGATGAAGTTGTCCCACCGCAGCTGCGGGTGATCGATCTCGAGACGGTCGCCGTCGACCACGATCTTCAGGTCGCGACCCGTGACCGAGTGCACCTCGATGCGTGCTCCGGGCTCATCGTGTCCGACGATGTCGATCTGACCGCCGATGAACCCGACCTTGAGGGTGCGTACGACCTCGATGTCGATCGTGCGGCTCTCGCCCGGCTGGATCAGCCACTTCTCCTGTGCCATGCTTCCTGCTCCTTCTCTTCCGGCCCATGCCGGGGCCGTCGGTGACTCGCGTTATATCGCGACTGTTGACGGATTCACGATATATCGCGAGTGGGGTGGATGCAAGCCCTCGACGGTCCGAATGCCCTGGATTCAGGGTGCGGTCAGGGAGAACCCTGAGTGGGCGCGAACTGACGTGGCGCGGCGGGCCGCTAGCGCCGCAGCCAGGGCTGGAGCAGCCGGGTGACGAACGGCAGAAGGAAGTACGTCATCGTCGGCGTCAAGCACAGCGTGGTGATGAGCACGGTCGCGATCGGCCACAGCTCGTGCCAGCCCGGGACGAAGGAGGTGACGAGAGTCGTGAACAGGAGCGACAACGGGAAGAAGCCCAGCCAAATCGTCACGGCCTGCTTCCAGCGCGGAGGAGCGGCGGGGACGCCCGGCTGCGGCGCGTCGAACCAGCCCTCGATGCCCGTGCGGCGCTCCACCCGAGCCACTTCCACCAGTTCGCGTCCCTCATAGAGCCACTCCGCGCGGTCGTCGGATGCCTCCCACGCCTCCAGCGTGTCGGCGTCCGCGAAACGGTACAGCATGTGCCATTCGTCCGAGTCGGCGTGCGCCCGCACCCAGCCGGAGCCGAGGAACCCGTCGTACGTGTTCGCGAGGTTGACACCGGACTGGACCCAGTGGGTCACCTCGGCGAGACGGTTGCCGTCGACGCGGCGGGTGATGGAGACGGTGACGGGAAGGCGGCGCGCTCGTGACGCATCCAGAAGCGGCTCTTGTGGAGACATGCCTCCATTGTCTCCACGGCGCGTTACACGCGGATTTCGGGCGGCGTCAGCGCGGCGTCAGCGCGGGCCGATGAGGGGCGGGCCGTCGCGGACGACGAGGCGAGGTGCGACGAGCCGGTGCCGCGGATCGGCGACCTCCTCGCCGGGGCGGACCCGGCCACCGTGCGCGCCCGTCAGGAGTTCCAGCACCCCCGCGGCGACCTCGTCGAGCGGCTGGGCCACGCTGGAGAAGCCGAGCGACGCAGCAACCGGGGTGTCGTCGTACCCAACGACCGGGATGCGGCCGCCCGCGGCGGTGAGGACTCCGAGCGCGAGGGAGTCGGACGTGCACACCACGCCGTCGACCGCACCGGCCTGGGCCTCGAGCCGCCGGATCGCTTCGGCGCCGAACGGCACGCGGTCCTCGGCCGACACCTCCAGCAGCCGCAGCTCGTCGTCCGTCAAGCCGCTGCCCTCGCGCATCGCCTCGAGCCAGCCTTCGCGGCGGTCGTCACCGGTGCCGGATCCCGCGGGCCAGCCGATGAACCCGATGCGCCTGCGGCCCTGGGAGAGCAGGTGCGCTGTGGCGTCGCGGAGGCCCGAGCGCCCATCCACGTCGACCCAGAGGTGCTCGGGATCGGTCATGTCGTCGATCCCCCACGGCCGGCCGAATGTCACGAACGACTGACCGTGCTCGATCAGCCACTCCGTCCGCGGATCACCGTGGAAGGTGGAGGTGAGGACGAACGCGTCCACGTCCGCGGCATCCGAGAGACGGCGGAACTGCTCGATCTCGTCGTCCGGGCCGGCGGCGGTGAACAGCAGCATCCGCAGGCCCTGCCGGTCGGCGCGCTCGGTGAGCGCGTGCAAGAAGCGGTCGAGGATGCTCCCGGAGATGCCGTCCTGCGTGATCGGATCGAGCCGGATGCCGATGGTCGAGCTCTTCTGGGTGCGGAGGCGACGGGCGGAGGCGTGCGGCCGGTAACCGAGCGAATGGATCGCGGCCTGAACCCGTTCCCGCGTCTCCGGACGGACGAGTTCGGGGGCGTTCAGGACGTTCGACACCGTCTGGCGGGACACCCCGGCGACCCCGGCGACGTCGCTGACGGTCGGCTGCGCACCCATCGCGACTCCCTCCTCCGGCGGCTGGATATGACCCTACTGGTCTGCTTGACACCCCGTGAACCTCGTGATTAGTGTGACAAGCATCCCGCTTTGATCGTTCAAAGTCACCGTAGCAGGTGAAAATTTGATCGATCAAACGCCGGGAGTGACGGACAGGCTGTGACGAGGAGGTCGAAAATGCACGCATTGCTGCGTCGCATCAGCGCCTCCACGCCGCACGCCGAGTTGTTCACAACCAGCACCACCCACCGGGTTGTCCACGACCTCCCCCACCCTGCACGCGTGCGCCCCCTCCACCGGGCACACTCACATCAAGGAGAGACACGAATGCGCAAGATCACCCATCGCTGGCTCGCGGGCGGCGCCGTCGCCGCCGCGGCAGCGCTCACGCTCACGGCCTGCGGGTCCGGCTTCAGCGGCGGCAGCAGCAGCGGCGACACCGGAAAGCTGACGTCGTCCGACAAGGCCCTCACGGTCATGATCGGATCGTCCGGCGACGCCGAGACCGCAGCGGTCAAGTCGGCGGTCTCGGACTGGTCGAAGAGCTCCGGCACCAAGGCGTCCGTCGTCGCCGCCAGCGACCTCAACCAGCAGCTCTCGCAGGGCTTCGCCGCGAAGAAGCCGGCCGACGTCTTCTACCTCTCCACCGACGCACTGGCGGGCTACGCCTCCAACGGCTCGCTCCTCGCCTACGGCGACCAGCTCAGCAACAAGAGCGACTTCTACCCGAGCCTCGTGAAGTCGTTCACGTACGACGGCAAGTTCTACTGCGCCCCGAAGGACTTCTCGACGCTGCAGCTCATCATCAACACCGACGCGTGGAGCGCCGCGGGCCTCACCGACGCCGACATCCCGAAGACGTGGGACCAGCTGGAGTCGGTGGCCAAGAAGCTCACCACCGGCAGCCAGGTCGGCCTCGGCATCTCCGGTGAGTACGCCCGCGTCGGGTCCTTCATGGTCCAGGCCGGCGGCAACTTGATGAACGACGACAGCACCAAGGCCACCGCCAACAGCGACGCCAACGTCCAGGCGCTCGACTTCGTGAAGAAGATGCTCAACGGCGGTGAGCTGAAGTACGCGAAGGACCTCGGCGCCGGCTGGGGCGGCGAAGCCTTCGGCAAGGGTCTCGCGGCGATGACGATCGAGGGCAACTGGATCACGGGCGCCCTGAAGTCCGACTTCCCGAACATCAAGTACAAGGTCGCGGAGCTGCCCGAGGGCCCGGTCGGACAGGGCACCCTGCAGTTCACGAACTGCTGGGGGATCGCCGCCGACAGCCCCAACCAGGCCGCCGCGCTGAAGCTCGTCGAGAAGCTCACCAGCAAGGACGACCAGCTCGCCTTCTCGAAGGCCTTCGGCCCGATGCCGTCGATCAAGTCGGCCGCAGACGAGTGGAAGTCCGCCAACCCCGACCTCGTGCCCTTCCTGAACGCCGCCGACTACGCCAAGGGCGTTCCGACCGCGAAGGGATCGGCCGATGTCGTCACCGACCTGAACAGCAAGCTCGAGTCGCTGGCCACCGGTGACCCGAAGGCGATCCTCGACGCCACGCAGAAGAACCTCGAAGCTCTGCTGAAGTAAGGAAGCCTCCCGTCATGTCCACAACCACGAGTCGGTCTCGTCGCACCGGTCTGCGGCGCGGCGAGACCGCCTCGGGGTGGTTGTTCACCGCCCCGGTCATCCTGCTGCTCGGCGTCTTCCTGGTGATCCCGGTGCTCATGGCGCTGTGGGTCAGCTTCTCCGACTGGGGCGGCCGGGGCAGCCCCTTCTCCTCCGACGTGAACTTCGTCGGCTTCGACAACTACACGAAGCTCCTCGCCGGCGGCGGTCTCGCCGAGCAGGACTTCGGAATGTCGCTCAAGAACAACGCCTGGTACGTCGTGCTCGTCGTGCCGATCCAGACCGCGGTGTCGCTCGGCCTCGCCGTGCTCGTGAACCGCGCGATCCTGCGCGGTCGCGGGTTCTTCCGGACGGCGTTCTACTTCCCCTCCGTGACCAGCTCCGTCGCCATCACCGTGCTGTGGCTCTTCCTGTTCAGCACCAGCGGCGCCGTCAACAAGGTGCTGTCGTGGGTCGGCATCCACGGGCCGAACTGGTTCAACGACCCCTCGGGCATCATCCATGACCTGCTCGCCGTGTTCGGCGTGACGCAGGGACCAGCGGCGCTCACCCAGAACACCGCGCTCGGCGTCTCGTGGTGGGACTGGCTGGGCGGCCCGTCCGTCGCCATGACGGCGTACATCATCATGGCCGTCTTCACCACGAGCGGCACGTTCATGCTGCTCTTCCTCGCGGCGCTGCAGAACCTCGGCGGCGACATCACGGAAGCGGCGATGATGGACGGCGCGAACGGCTGGCAGCGCTTCTGGAGGATCACCCTCCCGCAGCTGCGGCCGACGCTGTTCACGGTCCTCACGCTCGGGCTCATCGGCTGCTGGCAGGTGTTCGACCAGATCTACACCGGAACCCGAGGGGCACCCGGCAAGACGACGCTGACGCCCGCGTACCTCTCCTATCAGACGTCGTTCGTCAACCAGGAATGGGGACAGGGCGCCGCGATCGCCTTCATCCTCTTCGTCATCATCGTCGTGTTCACCCTGCTGCAGCGGTGGATCCTGCGCGAGCGCACGGTCTCCAAAAGGCGGATGCGGCTGTACCAGCCCGCGTTGGCGGCCGGCACGGCAGCGGGAGGCGCTCCGAGCAGCGTCCCGTCCTCCCGCAGCGACGACTCCGAGCGGAAGGGAGCGATCCGATGAGCTCCAGCACCATCCAGGCGGAGCGTGCGACTGCGCCCGCACCGGCGCCGCCGGCTCGTCCGCGTCGGCGACGCTCGACCGCGACCATCGTCGCCACGTCCGTCACGTACGCGATCCTGATCGCGCTGGCGGTCGTGTACATCATGCCGTTCCTCATCCAGCTGGCCACGTCGTTCAAGACGGACGCCGAGGCGACGGCGAACCCGGTGTCGCTCATCCCGCAGACGTTCACCACGGCCGCGTACACCAAGCTGTTCGTCAACTCCGACTTCCCGGTCTGGTTCGCCAACTCGGCCGTGGTGACCGTGTTCGTCACACTGGGCCGGGTGTTCTTCGACTCGCTCGCGGGCTACGCCCTCGCGCGCTTGCACTTCCGCGGGCGCACCGTCGTGTTCGCGGCGCTGGTAGCGGTGATGTCCGTGCCGATGGTCGTGCTCCTCATCCCCAAGTTCCTCGTCATCAACCAGCTCGGCATCTACGACTCGTACACGGGCATGATCCTGCCGCTGCTGACGGACGCCGCCGGCGTCTTCATCATGAAGAACTTCTTCGAGTCCATCCCGGCGAGCGTCGAGGAGCAGGCGAGGATCGACGGAGCGGGCACCTTCCGGGTGTTCTGGTCGATCGTGCTCCCGATGGCCCGGCCGGCCCTCATCACGATCGTCATCCTGTCGTTCCAGGGGTCGTGGAACGAGCTGGCGCACTTCATCGTCTCGACGCAGAGCCCCTCGCTGACGACCCTGACAAAGGGCGTCGCCGGGCTCGCCAGCGGTCAGCTGAGCCAGGGCAGTCAGTACCCGCTCAAATTGGCGGCAGCGGCCATCATGACCATCCCCGTCGCGGTGCTGTTCTTCATCTTTCAGAGGCGGATCATGAATTCCAGTGAGGGGGCGGTGAAGGAATGACGGCAGCGGAACCGACCATCCTCGCCACCTGCGGCGGGCTGAACGGCGGCGAGTGGACCGACTCGGTGTACGGGCCGCTGCTGCACCATGCCATCGAGCTGGCCGATGTGCACGGCCGCGTCCCGCGCGTCACCCACATCAACACCGCGGGCGGCGACCAGCGCCACGTCGAGGGGGCCGAGCTCGAGGCGGCCAGGGCTGCCAGCGTCGAGGCGACGCACCTCCGGCTCTTCCCGCATCCCAACATCGCCGATGTCCGCGCGCACCTCCTGTCGCAGGATGTCGTCTGGGTGAGCGGTGGAAGCCTCGTCAATCTCCTGGCCGTCTGGCGGGCGCACGGCCTCGACCGGATCCTGACCGAGGCCTGGCGGCGCGGGGTGGTGCTCGCCGGAGGATCCGCGGGCGCGCTCTGCTGGCACGAGGGCGGGACGACATCGTCCTTCGGCCCCGACATCTCCGCCGTCCGCGACGGGATCGGCCTCGTCCCCGGGTCCCTGGCCGTCCACTACGACTCCGACCCGCGACGACGCCCGGCGCACCAGCGCGCCGTGGCCGACGGAACACTTCCCGACGGCTACGCCCTCGACGAAGGGGTCGGCCTCGTCTACCGGGGCCGCGCCGTGGTGGACATCGTGGCCGAGCGCCCCGGCGTCTCCGCCTGGCAGCTCACCCGGACCGACGACGGCGTGCGCGAGGAACGCCTCGCGCCTCGCCTCCTCGCCGAGGAGGTCGCCGCATGACCTCCGACACCGGGACCCACCACCCCCTGGTCTCCCGCGATTCCGCCCCATCCACGCCCACCGACGACCGCACGACCGAACACCCCGCTGACGCCCCACGCGCGCTCGGCGACGACCACGAAGGCACGATCACCACGATGACCCAGCCCCTCCAGCCGCTCCTCCACGACAGCGTCGTGGTGCTGACCGCACCCTCCCAGGCCTGGTCGGCCGCCGACGGGCGCATCGACGGGCACGGCATCCACGGCTTCTACCATTCCGACCTCCGGGTGCTGGATCACGTCCTCCTCAGCGTGGGAGGCGCCGTGCCGGAGCACATCGCGACCGCCTCACCGGATGCCGCCACGACCGTCTTCACCGCCCTGGCTCGGGGGATCGACGATGCGACGGCGGATCCGCGGGTGCGGATCGACCAGCGACGGACGGTCGCTGCCGGCTCGCTCGGCGAGCGCATCGTCGTGCGCAACGCCCTGGGCGAAGGCCTGCGAACCACCGTCGAAGTCGAACTGCGGGCCGACTTCAGCCCCATGCAGAAGATCAAAGCGGGACTGTCCGGGAGCGAGTACCCCGTGACCGTCGACCGGGGCGAGGGCAACGCTGGGGGCAACGCCGTCGTGCTCGGCAGCGGTCCCGTCACCGCTCGGGTGTCGGCTCGCGGCGCAACGGCAACCGTCGACGGCCGGAACGTCACCCTCCACTGGGACGTGGACGTGCCCGCGCACGGAGAGGCCGTCGTGGAGTGGAGCACCGGCGTCGACGATCCGACGGCGGTCGTGGCCGATGCCGCGCCGTCGCCGGAGTGGTCCGCCTTCCGCGCCACCACCGGCGACTCCCGGCTGGCGTCCTGGCTCGACCGCGCGGTCGCCGACCTCCAGGCGCTCCGCATGTCGACGGTCGAGCACCCGAACGACGTCTTCCTCGCGGCGGGCGCGCCGTGGTTCTTCACTCTGTTCGGACGTGACTCGCTCTGGGCGGCTCGGATGCTGCTGCCGCTCGGCCACGAGATCGCGGCGTCGACGCTGCGGGTGCTCGCCGAGTACCAGGGAACGGAGTCGGTCGCGGAGACGGCGGAGCAGCCCGGCAAGATCATGCACGAGCTGCGGCCCGGCGCGCTGGTGATCCCCGGCGAAGGCGTCGTCCTCCCGCCGCTGTACTACGGCACCGTCGACGCGACGGCGCTCTGGATCTGCCTGCTGCACGACGCCTGGCGCTGGGGCATGCCCCGAGACGAGGTGGAAGCGCTCCTCCCCCACCTGGAGGCTGCCCTGGCGTGGATGCGCGACTACGGCGACAGCGACGGAGACGGCTTCCTCGAGTACATCGACACCACGGGTCACGGCCTCGCCAACCAGGGCTGGAAGGACTCGGGCGACTCGATCCAGTGGCGCGACGGCACGCTGGCCGACGGTCCGATCGCCCTGTGCGAGGTGCAGGGGTACGCCTACGAAGCCGCCATCGGCGGCGCAGCACTCTTGGATGCCTTCGACCGGCCGGGAGGCGACGCCTGGCGCGGCTGGGCGGCCGACCTCAAGCAGCGCTTCGCCGACGCCTTCTGGATCGCCGATCCGGCCGGCGCGTATCCCGCGGTGGCGCTCGACGCCGCCAAACGCAAGGTCGACACCGTCACGAGCAACATCGGCCACCTCCTCGGCACGGGAATCCTGGATGCCGAGCAGTCGGCGCTGGTCGCACGACGCCTCGTCTCGCCGGAGCTGTCGTCCGGCTACGGCCTGCGCACGATGTCGACGGACTCGGCGGGCTACTGGCCGCTCAGCTACCACGGCGGCTCGGTCTGGGCGCACGACACGGCCATCGCGATCACCGGGCTCGCGCGCGACGGCTTCCGCGCCGAAGCCGCGCAGCTGTCGGATGGGCTCCTCGCCGCGGCGGCCGGGTTCGGCTACCGGATGCCGGAGCTGCACTCGGGCGACAGCGCCTCGGAGACCAGCGCACCCATCCCCTACCCCGCGGCGTGCCGACCACAGGCGTGGTCGGCGGCGGCCGCGGTGGCCGTGCTCAGCGCCCGGCTCGGCCTGCGAGCGGACGCCCCGGAAGGCCGCTTCGAGGTCGACCCGGACGAGACGGCAGGCGACATCGAGGTGGAAGGTCTCCGCTTCGCGGGCCGGCCCCGCTCCGTCACTGCGTGACCCGAGGGGCCCGAGCAAACGACGTGCGTGCCGGGGCGCAAGTGCCGTTTACAGCTGCGCCATGATCTGGCGCGCGATGATCCGGCCGGCGCGGTTCGCGCCGATCGTCGACGCCTGCGGACCATACCCGGCGAGGAATATGCGCGAGTCCTGCCAGGAGGCACCGGAGGCGACGGTCAGACCGCCCGTCTTCTCCCGCAGGTGCAGCGGGGCCAGATGACGCAGCTCCGGCCTGAACCCGGTCGCCCAGATGATCGCGTCGGCACGGGTGAACGAGCCGTCCGGCCAGCGCACGCCGTCCTTCTCGATGCGGGTGAACATCGGGCGCTCGATGAGCACGCCGCGTTCGATCCCGGCGGCGATCCGTCGCGTGCGAGGGACGCCCGTGCCGCTCACGATCGACGGGAGGGCCTCCCCGGCGCGCGCCGCCGCATCCTGCATCGCCACCGCAGCGACGCCGCCCTCGATGGTGAGCTCCGACTCGTCGCGGAAGTCCACCGGCCGCCTGGTCGCCCAGGTCAGGGACTCCGCCACACCCTCCAGCTCGAGCAGGAACCCGATCGCGCTGGTGCCCCCGCCCACGACGACCACCGACTGACCGGCGAACTCGTCGGCCGAGCGGTACGTCGAGGTATGGACATGACGCCCGGCGAACTCGTTCATTCCCGGGTAGTAGGGCACGAAGGGCGAGCCCCAGGTTCCCGAGGCGTTGACGACGATGCGCGTCGCCGTCTCACCCGCACTGTGCTCGACGACGAGATCCGCGCCCCGGTCGGAGACGCTGTGCACGGCCACCGGTCGCTGCACTTGGAGGCCGAAATGGTCTTCGTAGCGGCGGTAGTAGCCGGCGACGATGTCACGTGCCGGGAGCGACCGGTCGGCCGTGTCGAAGCTGAGACCCAGCTCCGACATCCCCGGCAGATCGTTCACGTGATGGGCGCTGCCGAGCTTGAGCGCATCCCACCGATGCTGCCAGGCTCCGCCGGTCACAGGACCGCGGTCATAGACGATGAAATCCTCGCCCGGGGTCAGCTCGAACCGCCGCAGATAGTAGGCGACGGCGAGCCCTGCCTGGCCCGCGCCGATGACCACCACCTGGGTCTCGGTCCTGGTCGTGCTCACCCGCTTATCCCATCACTTCTCGCTGTGCGGGAACTCGGGGGTCCGTGATGTCCGCATGCTAAACTCCATGCTAGTTTTCACTGTTTCTATTCGATCCCCGGGGAGCCTCTCTCGCCCGGGCTGGGACCAAAAGGGGGTCACGCATGGGGCGCGGCCGTCAGAAGGCAAAACACACCAAGATCGCGCGGCAGTTGAAGTCGTTCAGTCCCAATGTGAACTACGACGCTCTGGAGCGTGAGCTGACCGGCCACTCCCATGGCGACGACGAGCAATACGCGAAGTGGGCCGAGTACGAGGCGGAGGACGAGACCGAGTCCGAGGACGCCTATGCGTACGAAGACGAGGACGAGGAGACGGGCACTCCGAAGCGCGCCTAGCGCCGACCGCCCGTACTGAGCTGCGATCCTTCGCGGCTCAGAGCCAGCCCTGTCGTGTCGCGATAGACACGGCCTCGGAACGGTTGCGCGCGCCCGTCTTCCCGATCGCGCTGGAGAGGTGGTTCCGGACCGTCCCGTCGCTGAGGTGCAGCCGGCGGGCGATGTCCGAGATGGTCCCGCCCTCGGCTGCGACCTCCAGCACCTCGGCCTCCCGAACGGTCAGCGGTGACGCTCCGGACGCGAGCGACTCAGCCGCGAGCGCGGGGTCGACCACCCGCAGCCCGGCGGCCACCCGGCGCACAGCATCCGCCAGCTGACCCGACGGGGTGTCCTTGACGACGAACCCCGAAGCGCCGGCCTCCATCGCGCGGCGTAGGTAGCCCGGCCGCCCGAACGTGGTGACGATCAGCGACCGGCACCCGGGCACGGCGGTCCGGAGCTGTGCCGCCGCCTGGATGCCGTCCGCGCCGGGCATCTCCACGTCGAGCAGCGCGACATCGGCCCGGGATGCGCGGGCCGCATCCACGACGTCGTCGCCCCTCCCGACCTGGGCGACCACCTCGAGGTCCGGTTCGAGGTCGAGCAGGGCGGCGAGCGCGCCGCGGACCAGTGCCTGATCGTCGGCCAGCAACAGCCGGATGGTGTCGGTCACACGGCCCTCCTCACGCTCAGCAGAGTGCCTCCGCGGGGTCCGGATCCGACGACGATCCTGGCGCCGACCTGCGCGGCGCGGGCGCTCAAACCGGCGAGGCCGGATCCGTCGCGCACGGAGGGCGAGACCTCCGCCCCCACCGGCGCCGGTTCCAGCCCGCTCCCGTGCGGGCCGCGCCCGTCGTCCTCGATGTCGAGGCTCTCCGGTCCGACGGTCACCCAGCAGTTGCGCGAGCCGGAGTGGCGGATCACGTTGGTGACGCCCTCGCGCAGCACCCAGCCGAAGAGCTCGCGCAGCTCGGGGTCGACCTCCTCGCCGTTGCGGGGGAGGTGGGCCTGGATGTCGGCGGCCGCCAGTCCCGCCTGCGCAGCAGCCAGCTCGGTCGACAGGCTCATCTCGCGGTACCCGGCAACGGCGGCCCGCAGGTCGGCCAGCGCCGACCGGCTGAGGCGCTCGATGTCGGCGATCTCCTCCGCCGCCCGATCCGGGTCGACGGGGATGAGCCTCCGGGCGAGCTCCGACTTGACCGTGACGACGGTGAGCGAGTGCCCCAGCACGTCGTGCATGTCGCGCGAGAACCGGGCGCGTTCCTCGATGACGGCCAGCCGGGCGATCTCGCCCTGTGCGTTGCGCAGCCGTCGGAGTGCGTCGATCTGTCGCGCGAATGCGCTCATCATCACGCCGATGGACACGGTGACCAGCGCGATGAACCAGTCGTCCTCCACGGTTCCGGCGACCGTCAGCACGATCAGCTGGAGGCCACCGAGTGCCCCGATGATGGTCAACGCGACCGGGGTGCGCGACACCACCATCCCGGCGACGCACGCCACGTAGACCCAGGTCCAGCAGGCGACGACCCCGATCAGCGGGAAGAGCGTCAGCGTGAGCGCGAAATAGAGGCCGATCCCGACCAGTCGCCTGCGCTCCGTCTCCCACCAGAGGAGCGGCGGGAGCACGAGGAAGCCGAGGTAGACCACGGCGAGCAGGGCCGTGATCCCCAGCTTCTCGGCGACCGTGCCCTGCGCCGTCCACAGTCCGACGAGCACCGAGGCTTGGTACAGCAGGCCGATCGTCGCGCCCGGGTACCAGCGGTACGCGGCCGGGTGGAGGAGGCGGGCGCGCCATCCGACCGGACGGACCTCCGGCACCTCACGCGAGAACACGTTGCTACCTTAGCCAGCGGCCCGGCGCCGCTCAGCCCCGCGCCGCATCGCGCCGGTAGCGCCAGACGATGAGCGCCCCCAGCGCCAGCGCCCACGCGGTGAGCACGATCGCCGGCGTCAGCGCGTCGCCGCTCTGCAGCGCGCCGAGCTGACCGACGCGGTTGAGCCAGTACGACGGAACGGCCCGCGCCACGTCCGCCACCCAGGCGGGAAACACCTGCAGCGGGATCCACAGGCCGCCGAGCACGGCCATGCCCATGAAGACGGCCATGAACAGCGGCTGGGCGAACTCCGGCTTGGCGAACTGCCCGATCAGGATGCCGAGCAGCGCGAACGGGATCACACCGCACCAGATCCCCAGCCCGGCGAGCAGCCAGCTGCCGACGGACAGGTCGGGATGGTACAGGGCGATGGAGACGCCGATGATGACGACGATGCTGAATAGGGCGAGCGCCAGGGCGGCGACGAGCTTCGACACGAGGTAGCCCGTGCCGCTCAGCGGCGTGATCCGCAGCTGCCGGTTCCAGCCGATGGAGCGCTCGGTGACGATCTGGAATGCCTGCGACAGAGCCGACATCATCCCGCCGTAGGCGGCGACCTGGATGGTCGTGACCACGATCCACGGCAGGTGCGTCGTCGAATCGACCTGCCCGGCGCCTCCGAACGTGCCCCCGAAGGCGAACAGCATGACGAGAGGGACGGCGAGGGTGAAGATCATCGCACGCATGTTCTTCAGCTGGCGGAGGGACTCGCGCCCCAGGTAGGCGATGCTCATGAGTGTGCTCCTTCCGTGTCGCGCGCCTCGGTGAGGGCGAGGAAGGCCTCGTCCATGGTGTGCGCGGTCACTTCGATGTCGTGGATGTCGTGGTGGGTCGCGAGCAGTGCGCGCAGGGTGGCGTCGGAGTCGTCGCTGACGAGGGTGAGGACGTCGCCGCGGCGCTCGGCGCTGCGCACTCCGGGGAGCGCGTTCAGCGCTGCGGTGCCGGCACCGGTCTCCGGGAAGGCAGCGGTGGCGCGGATGCGGCGACCGGACACGACCGCCTTGACCTCCGCGGGCGTGCCGTCGGCCACGATCCGTCCGCGCGCCATCATGACGATGCGGTCGGCGTACTCGTCCGCCTCGTCGAGGTAGTGGGTGGCGAACACGACCGTCCGCCCGGCGTCGGTGAACTCGCGCATCGACTGCCAGAAGGTGCGGCGCGCCTCCACATCCATCGCGGCCGTCGGCTCGTCGAGGAACAGGAGGTCCGGGTCGGAGACGACGGCGACGGCGAACCGTGCGCGCTGGAGCTGACCGCCGGACAGCTTGGAGACGCGCTGACGCGCGATCTCCGTGCACCGCGCGCGTTCGAGGGCCTCGGCGACGCTGAGGGGGTGCCGGTGGGCCGCGGCGACCAGCGCCACCGACTCGGCGACCGTCAGCGTGGGCAGCAGCGCGCCGCCCTGCAGCATCGCGCCGACCCGGCCGGCGGCGACCGCCTGCCGCGGTGGCGCACCGAACAGCTCAGCCCGGCCCGCGGTCGGACGTGCAAGCCCGAGTGCGAGATCGATGGTGGTGGACTTGCCGGCGCCGTTCGGGCCGAGCAGGGCGACGACCTCGCCCGGGCGGATGCTCAGGTCGACGCCGTCGACGGCCGTGAGCGCGCCGAAGGTCTTGCGCAGGCCGGACAGGTGGATGGCGGGTGTCTCGTTCACCTCTCCAGAGTGCCGACCGGCGTCCGGCGCAGAGCAGAGCGGGTGTCAGGATCTGCGGGTGACGTTTGTCATGCCCGTGCTTCGCGCATCCCCGCGGCGCGCACGAGCCCGAGGACGCCGAGGATGCCGCCCGCGGTGAGCAGGATGCCCCCGAACAGCAGGGCGAGGTCCTGTCCGGCGGCCGTCGTCGCGCCCGGGCCGGCGGCCGTCGGGTCGTCCGGCGGGAGCACGGACGAGACCGCCGCCGGCGCAGCATTACCGCCATGCGTGCCTGCGGCCGCTGCCGTCGCGGGCGCCACGGCGGCGACGGCAGGCAGCGCGACGGTCGCCGACGCCGTCGTCACCGAGGTGGATGCGCGCTGCAGCAACACGAAGAAGGTGGCGGCGGGCGATCCCGCAGGGCGGGAGGCGAGCGGCACCCGGACCGTGGCCGTCGTCTGACCGTCGGCCAGCGCGACCGTAGTTGCCAGCGCCGTGTAGTCGGCGCCTGCGCGGGCGGTGCCGTCGGCGGTCATGACGTCGACCGTCGCATCGCCTGCGCCGGACGAGCGGGCAACAGTGACGAGGACGCTGGTGCTCCCGGCGACGACCGAGTCGGTCGCGACGGTCAGCGGGGCACTCGGTGCCGTCGCGGTGAACGTCGCGGTTCCGACCGCGCTGAGGAGCCCGGACGCCTGCTCGGGCTGGAACGTCGCCGTGACGGTGTGCGCGCCAGCGGCGGACACCGGGAGGTCGGCGCGCGCGACGCCGGACGCGGAGACGGGCGCAACGACCTGCGCCCCTCCGTCGAGGGCGAAGGCGACCGTGCCGGATCCGGGGGCCGCGAGCAGCATCCGAGTCACCGTCGCCGAGACGGCAGCCGTGCCGCCGGCCGCGACCTTCGCCGGCGTACTGAGAGTGACAGCGGTCGCCGCCGTGCAGGCGGGTGCGGCGGCGAAGTCGGTGGTGGTCGGGCCCAGGCGCCAGCCGAGCGTGGGCTCGGCAGCGGCATCCACGGTCAGAAGCCAGACACCGTGATGCTCGCCCGGCTCGAAGACGGACGGCTGGCCCCGGTCGACGGCACCGGTCGTGAGGTCGTTCGACCCGCCTCCAGCGGGGACGGAGACCGGCACGGACGCCGTCGAACGGTAGCCGAGCACGACCGTGCGGGCCGCGACGGTGCCGAGCGGCGCATCCTGAACACAGTCGACCAGCGGGGTGAGCGCATCGGCCGGCGCGGGCTGCACGGAGACGGGCGGATCCGCCAGCGCCGGAGAGGCAGCGGCGACGACCCCGAGGCCGGAAAGAGCGAGAAGGGTGAGCGCCGACGCCAGGCGGAAGCGGGCGGTCGGTCGGCTCACACGCGTCACTCTAGCGGGAGGACGCCCGACCGCGCTCCGACCAAAAGGGGTGACGTGAGATCAGCCGGCGTAGGAGCCGACGAGGCGCACGGCGCCGCCGTCGACGCCCTTGGCGCCCTGCTCGAACCCGGTCAGGTCGCGCGCGGACGTCGAGACGACGCCGGCGCGCCAGGTGGGGATGCCGTCGGCCGTGATCGCCGCCGCGACCGCATCCGCGGCCTCCGGCGCGACGACCGCGAACATCCCGATGCCGAGGTTCCAGGTGCCCTCGCTCGACTCGAGCGAACTGCCCGCGAGATCGCTCAGGATGCGGAAGACCGGCGTCGGCGACCAGGTGGACCGGTCGACCTCGACCCACGAGCCGACCGGGAGGACGCGGGCGAGGTTCGCGGCGATGCCCCCGCCGGTGACATGGCTGAGCGAGTGGATGGCGCCGTCGAGAGCCGGGTCCTGCAGCACACGCAGCAACGGCCCCGTATACAGGCGGGTCGGCTCGAGCAGGGCCTCGCCGACGACACCGCCGAACTCGGCGGACTGGTCGGTGAACCCGATGCCGCGCGCGGCGAGGATGTGGCGGACCAGCGAGTAGCCGTTGGAGTGCAGACCGGACGAGGCCATCGCGAGCACGACGTCGCCGTTTCGCACGCGGTCGGCGCCGAGCACGGCATCCGCCTCGACCGCTCCCACCGCGGCGCCCGCGACGTCGTAGTCGTCCGGCCCGAGCAGACCGGGGTGCTCGGCGGTCTCGCCGCCGACGAGGGCGGTGCCGGTCTCCGCGCACGCGGTCGCGATGCCCGCGACGATCGCGGCGATCCGCTCCGGGACGACCTTGCCGCACGCGATGTAGTCGGTCATGAACAGCGGACGAGCCCCGACCACGACGATGTCGTCGACGACCATCCCGACCAGGTCCTGACCGATGGTGTCGTGCTTATCGAGCGCCTGCGCGATGGCGACCTTGGTGCCGACACCGTCGGTGGAGGTGGCCAGCAGCGGGCGGTCGAAGTCCTTCAGGAACGAGACGTCGAACAGGCCGGCGAACCCGCCGACCCCGCCCAGCACCTCGGGCCCGTGGGTGCGGCCGACGGCCGCCTTCATCAGCTCGACGGCCCGGTCGCCCGCAGCGGTGTCGACGCCGGCGGCGGCGTAGGAAGCGGATGAGGAGGCTGCGGAGTCGGTCACCGGTCCATCGTATCCGGGGGCCGTTGGCAGCGGAAAAGCGGGGCTGCTCCTGGCGCCGCTGTTCCTGGCTGCCCTACTCCTGGCGGCCGGGGTCGCCGAAGCTGAGCAGCGGCTCGAGCTCCGAGTCCGGGCCGGGCTCGCATCCATCGGACGTCGCGTCGGAGCCGTCGTCCGTCGGGCTGACCTCCGGACGCTCGAGCAGGTTCTTGCCTAGGTGGTGCGCGTCCGGGAGCTCGATCGGGTACTTGCCCGTGAAGCACGCCGTGCACAGCAGCTCGCGCGGCTGCTCGGTCGCGTCGATCATGCCGTCTTCGGAGAGGTAGCCGAGGCTGTCGGCGCCGATCGACTGGCGCACCTCCTCCACCCCCAGGCCCGTGGCGATCAGCTCGGCGCGCGAGGCGAAGTCGATGCCGTAGAAGCACGGCCAGGTGATGGGCGGGCTCGAGATGCGGACGTGCACCTCGGCCGCACCGGCCTCGCGGAGCATCGACACCAGTGCGCGCTGCGTGTTGCCGCGAACGATGGAGTCGTCGACCACGATCAGGCGCTTGCCCTTGATGACCTCCTTCAGCGGGTTCAGCTTCAGCTTGATACCGCGCTGGCGGATGGTCTGCGACGGCTGGATGAACGTGCGGCCGACGTACGAGTTCTTGACGAGGCCCTGACCGAACGGGATGCCGGACGCCTGCGCGTAGCCGATCGCCGCCGGGGTGCCGGACTCGGGCGTCGGGATGACCAGGTCGGCCTCGACCGCGTGCTCGCGAGCGAGCTGGCGGCCCATCTCGACGCGGGCCTCGTAGACGCCTCGGCCGGAGATGGTGGTGTCTGGACGTGCCAGGTAGACGTACTCGAAGACGCATCCCGCGCGCTTCTCGGAGGCGAAGCGCTGGCTGCGGAGGCCGTTCTCGTCGATGGCGATCAGCTCGCCCGGCTCGACCTCGCGCACGAAGCTGGCGCCGACGATGTCGAGTGCTGCGGTCTCGGAGGCGACGACCCAGCCGCGCTCCAGGCGGCCGAGCACCAGAGGGCGGACGCCCTGCGGGTCGCGGGCGGCGTACAGCGTGTGCTCGTCCATGAAGACCAGGCAGTAGGCGCCGCGCAGACGCGGCAGCACCTCCAGGGCGGTCGCCTCGAGCGTGTGGTCCAGGTCGCCGGTGAGGAGCGCCGTGACGACCGCGGTGTCCGTCGTGTTGCCCCGGCTGAGCTCGCCGTCGTGCTGGGGGTAGCGCTCGTGGACGAGCTGCATCAGCTCGGCGGTGTTGGTCAGGTTGCCGTTGTGGCCGAGGGCGACGGTGCCGCTCGCCGTGGAGCCGAGGGTCGGCTGCGCGTTCTGCCAACTGGATGCGCCGGTGGTGGAGTAACGCGTGTGGCCGACGGCGATGTGGCCGGGCAGCGAGTTCAGCGCGTTCTCGTTGAAGACCTGGGAGACCAGACCCATGTCCTTGTAGATCAGGATCTTGTCGCCGTCGCTCGTCGCGATGCCTGCCGACTCCTGGCCGCGGTGCTGGAGCGCGTAGAGCCCGAAGTAGCTGAGCTTGGCGACCTCCTCACCGGGAGCCCAGACGCCGAAGACACCACAGGCGTCCTGCGGCCCCTTCTCGCCGGGTAGCAGATCGTGACTGAGAAGACCGTCGCCTCCGGCCACAGCGGACCCCTTTCAGGAAGTCGGGATGTTCAGCTCTGGGTGTCGCTCGTGCTGCTGTCGTTCGTGCCGGGCTCCGGCTGCGAGCCCTCGTGCCGCACGGGCGACGACCCGGGCTCGGGGACGCGCACGTCGATTCTATCCGCCTGGACGCTGCGCGCTCGACGGGCGGTCACCCGGTCGAGCACCAGAGCGACGACGGCGCCGACCGCGACGCCCACCGTCACGCCGATCGCGAGCAGGAAGCCGAACACGGAACCGCGGTCGTACGTCGGATTCTCCGGGAAGGAGAAGGTGAGGATGAGAGCGACGATGGCGAAGAGGATCGCGCCGGTGATCATGAAGCGGAAGTAGCGCGGGGAGCGGCGCACGCGGACCTCGGCGGGTGTGACGGTCTCCTCGACCTGCGGGTCGCCGACCTGCCGGTCCTCGGGGGTGTCGCTCATGCCTTCATTCTCCCAGATCGAACCTGAGCGGCCGTCGGCCGTCATGACCCGTCGTCCCGGCCGTCTGAATGGGTATGAGCTCCTCGAAAAGCCCGGCAGCCGCATCCCGGATCGCCGCTGCACTCGGCCCCGCGGCAGCGGGCGGGTTCGCGCTGCTGCTGATCGTCGCCGCGATCGTGGGCGTGCTGGGCGGGATGCGCTGACGGCACGCCGGCCACGCGCCCGCCAGCTCAGTAGCGCAGCGGGAGGAGTCCTTCGAGGGACGCCCGCTGGCCGGACGCGTGCACCGCACCGGACGCGATCCCCTCGTCCCACGTCATCGAACCGGAGGCGAGCGCAAGCCACGTGGCAGCATCCGTCTCGATGACGTTCGGCGGCGTCCCACGCGTGTGACGCGGACCCGGGATGCATTGCACCGCCCCGAACGGCGGCACGCGCACCTCGACGGTGTTGCCCGGCGCGCGCTCCGCCAGCAGCTGCAGCAGGTACCGGACCGCCGTCGCCGTGGTGTTCCGGTCGGCGCCGCCCGCGACGGCCGCCCGGACGGCCGGGCCGCCGACCTCGTCCGCGATCTTCGCTCTCGCCATGGCATCCATCCTTCCACCGCGCACGCCTGGAGCCGGAGCGCCGCATCCACTCCCTCTAGCATGGTGGCGTGAAGATTCTCGTCCTCGGTTCCGGTGCCCGTGAGCACGCCATCATCACCGCGCTGCTCGCCGAGGAGGTGCGCCACGACATCGTGGCGGCGCCCGGGAACGCCGGTATCGCACAGGACGTCCGGGTCGAGACGTCGCTCGATCCGCTCGACGGCGTCGCGGTCACCGAGTACGCGCTCGAGAACGACATCGAACTCGTCGTCATCGGCCCGGAGGCGCCGCTCGTCGCCGGCGTCGCCGACCCGCTGCGCACCCGCGGCATCCCCGTGTTCGGACCGGGCAAGGCGGCCGCTCAGCTGGAAGGCTCGAAGGCGTACGCGAAGCGCATCATGGATGCGGCCGGCGTGCCCACCGGGCGGGCTGTGCGGGCCGAGACTTTGGCCGAGGCGGAGCGCGCGCTCGACGAGTTCGGTGCGCCCTACGTCGTCAAGGCCGATGGGCTGGCCGCCGGCAAGGGCGTGCTCGTGACCGAGGAGCGGGATGCCGCTGTCGAGCACGCGACACACTGGCTTCGGCACGGCGGTGTGCTGGTCGAGGAGTTCCTCGACGGGCAGGAGGTCTCGCTGTTCCTCTTCAGCGACGGGCACGACGTGCTGCCGCTCTCGCCCGCGCAGGACTACAAGCGGCTTCTCGACGGCGACGCCGGCCCGAACACCGGCGGGATGGGCGCCTACTCGCCGCTTCCGTGGCTGCCGGAAGGCTTCGTGGACGAGGTCATCGACACGATCGCGCTGCCGACCGTCCGCACGATGGCGCGGGAGCAGACGCCGTTCATCGGCCTGCTCTACTGCGGGCTCATCCTGACCGACCGCGGCATCCGCGTGATCGAGTTCAACGCCCGGTTCGGCGACCCGGAGACGCAGGTCGTTCTCCCGCGACTCGTGACCCCGCTGTCGACGCTGCTGCTCGCATCGGCGACCGGCGGCCTCGGCGGACTGCCCCGCCCGGAGTTCGCGCTCGACACGGCCGTCACCGTGGTGCTCGCCAGCGAGGGGTACCCGGAGGCGCCGCAGACCGGCCGGCCGATCACGGGCCTCGGCGAAGCGGCGGCCGTGCCCGAGGTGACCATCGCGCACGCGGCGACCGCGCGCCACGAGGCGACCGGCGAGCTGATCGCGACCGGAGGACGCGTGCTGTCGGTCGTCGCGCGCGGCACCGGCTTCGCCGAGGCGCGCTCCCGTGCCTACGCGGCGCTCGACCGCATCCACCTCGAGGGTGCCCAGTACCGCACCGACATCGCCGCCCGCGTCTCCTGACCCCTCCCCCCACCGTCGAGTACGCAAAAACTGCACGCCTCAGCGGCGATTCTTGTGCAATTTGTGCGGACTCGACGGTGGGGGTCCGGCAGTGGGGGTTAGGGGAGGAGGCGCGTGAGGAACGGGTTGCGGAAGCGCGCAGCGGGATCGAAGCGCTGCGTGAGGGCCGCGAAGTCGGCCAGGCGCGGGTAGAGGGACGGGACGACGCGGTCGCGGTCGACGTACAGCTTGCCCCAGTGCGGACGCGCGCCGAGCGGAAGCAGGGCGGCCTCCAGCTGCGGGAGCACCGCCTCCACGCCCGCCTGGTCGCGGAACCACGTGAAGTGCAGGCCGACCGCGTCTGTCTGGTAGGCGCTCGACAGCCACAGGTCGTCGGCGGCGACCGTGCGGATCTCCGAGATCTGCAGCAGCGGAGCCACCACCGGAGCCAGCGCACGCACGGCCTCGATCGCCTCGACGGCACGGGCGCGCGGCACCAGGTACTCCGACTGGATCTCCGCGCCGTTCGACGGCGTGAACTCGAACCGGAAGTGCGCCAGCCGCTCGCTCCACGGCCCGACCACACCGAGCTGCTCGGTCGTGTTGCGCACATCCATCGTCTGGATCATGTGCCGCGGCTCGGTCAGCGCCGGCGCCCCGAAGAAGTCGTCCTCGATGAGCGTCTCGACCCCGTCGAGCTCCTTCAGCCAGGCGAGCGAGACCGCCTCCTCATCCCACGTCGTGAACAGGCTCACGCTGTAGGCCGCTGAGGTGACCTCGTCGAACCGATCGATCACGGCCTCCCACGGCACACCGCCGAAGAGTCGCTGACGCGCGTCATAGGTCGGCCGGATGTCGAGGGTCACATCCGTCACGACGCCGAGCGCGCCGAGACCGACGACCGCTCCCTCGAACCCCTCATCGCCGCGCCGCAGCTCGACCAGGTCGCCCGAACCGGTGAGGATGCGCAGGCCCGCCACCGCGGTGGACAGGTTGCCGTTGCGGTCGCCCGAACCGTGCGTCGCCGTCGCGATGGCGCCCGCGACCGAGATGTGCGGGAGGGACGCGAGGTTGTGCAGCGCCCATCCCGCCTCCTGCAGCTCGCGCGCGAGGTCGCCGTAGCGGACGCCGCCGCCGACGGTGACCGTGCGGGCAGCCTCGTCGATGCGGATGTCGCCGGGCAGGCCGGCCGTGCTGATGAGCAGACCGGGGGTGTCGGCGAGGTCGTTGAAGGAGTGCCTGCTGCCGAGAGCGCGCACCGCGGGGGCGCTCAGCACCAGGTCGCGCAGTTCGTCGATCGTGTCCGGCCGGGCGATGCGCTCGGCCTGGTACTCGTAGTTGCCCGCCCAGTTCTTCTCGGCCATCGAGGTCCTCCCGGTTGGTCGTCGGGCGGCCATCCGCTCCGATCGACATCCCCATTCTAGGAAATGTGACCGGGCACATTACGCCACTCCCCGATCCGCGGAAGTGGTGCATTGCCGGGCCTCTCCGCGCGGCAGTATGGTGCGCGTGACAGCGGGGTGGGCCGCGGAGAAGAGGATGAAATGGCCGAATTCGAGTACGGTCCGGCGGAGTTCATGGTCGCCCAGTTCGACACCGATCGACCGTCTGCGGGCGTCGTCGAAGCGATCCTCGACCTGGTCGAGAACGGCACGGTGCGACTGCTCGACCTGGTCTTCGTCGAACGCCACGACGACGGCAGCGTCGACATCATCGAGCTGGAGGAGATCGGCGACGAGATCGGGATGACCGACATCACGCTCGACGCCACCGGGCTCGCCGGGGACGAGGACGTTCAGCAGATCGCCGAACTCCTGGAGCCCGGATCCACGGGGGCGATCCTCGTGATCGAGCACCTCTGGGCGAAGGACCTGGCGAGCCGGTTCTTCCAGTCGGGCGGCGTCGTGCTGCACAGCGAGCGCATCCCCGCGCCGGTGCTCAACGCGGTCGCGGCCGACGCCTACGACGAGCTCGAAACCACGGAAGGCTGAGGAGAACACCATGCCATTGAGACGAATGGGACGCCCGGGACTGATCGGGATGGCGGCGCGCACAGCGGTCGTCGCGGGCACCGCCACGGCGGTGGCCGGCGGTGTCCAGCACCACCAGCAGCAGAAGTACCAGAACCAGTACGAGCAGGAGCAGTACGAGCAGCAGCAGGCGGCGCAGCAGGCCCAGGAGGCGCAGGCGCAGCAGGAGGCGGCCGCCCAGCAGGCCGCCGCCCAGCAGGCGGCGGCGCAGCAGCAGGCGGCTCCGGCCGACGACCTGATGACGCGGCTGCAGCAGCTGGCCACGCTCCACACGCAGGGCGTGCTCACCGACGAGGAGTTCTCGGCCGCCAAGGCCAAGCTGCTGACGTAGCGGCCTGACGACCAGCCCGGGAGGTTCGCCGCTCGCTCTACGATGGACGGGTGAGCGAACTTCCGGGATGGGTCCACGTCTACTCAGGCAAGGTGCGCGACCTGTACGTGCCGGAGGGCGCATCCAGCCTCGCCGACACGGACAGCGTGCTCGTCGTCGCGAGCGACCGCGTGAGCGCGTTCGACCACGTGTTGGAGCCCGGCATCCCGGCCAAGGGCGAGCTGTTGACGACGCTGAGCCTGTGGTGGTTCGACCAGCTGGATGACGTGCCGAACCACCTCATCCCCGATCACACGCTCGTCGGCGACACCGTCGTCGAGCGCATTCCGGCCGAGGTCGCCGGCCGCTCGATGCTGGTGAAGCCGCTCGACATGTTCCCGATCGAGTGCGTCGTCCGCGGCTACCTCACCGGAAGCGGCTGGGCGGAGTACCGCGCGTCGCAGAGCGTGTGCGGCATCCCGCTGCCGTCGGGCCTGCAGAACGGCGACCGGCTGCCGGAGCCGCTCTACACGCCCGCCTGGAAGGCGCCGATCGGGCAGCACGACGAGAACATCAGCTTCGAGCGCACGGTCGAGCTGGTCGGGCCGGAGGTCGCGGAGGAGCTTCGGCGCCTCTCCCTGCACGTGTACGCGCGCGGTGCCGCGATCGCCGAGGCGCGCGGCATCATCATCGCCGACACCAAGTTCGAGTTCGGCGCCGATCGCACGACCGGCGAGATCACGCTCGCCGATGAGGTGCTGACCAGCGACTCCAGCCGTTACTGGGATGCCTCCGCGTATGCGACCGGGACCACGGCGGAGGAGCGGATGGCCAGTTTCGACAAGCAGATCGTGCGCGACTGGCTGGCCGCGAACTGGGACAAGACGGGCACGCCGCCGGAACTCCCTGCCGACATCGTCGAGCGGACGGCCGCGCGCTACCGCGAGCTTCTGGAGCGGCTCACCGGCGAGTAGGACGCACCGCCGCCTGTCGGCTCGGACGCTCGCATTCCCGACCGCGCATGCCCGACCGCGCATGCCCCGCGGTATAGCGTCGCGACATGGATGCTGCAGCCCCCTCCTCCGCGCCTCCCGCGACCGCCGCGATCGCCGACGCCGCCGTACGTCTCGGCATCGCCGTCGGGACGGCTCCCGTCGACCTCGTCGCTCTGCTCCCCGGCCGCCCCTTCGCCGGTCCCGCCGCTCCCGTGACACATCTGGGCAGCGTCGACGTGCTGCTGGAGACGATCGACGACGCTCCCCCGGGCGCCGTGCTCGTCGTGGACAACGGTGGCCGCGACGACGAGGCGTGCGTCGGCGACCTGATGCTGTTAGAGGCGGCGACCGCCGGGATGTCCGGCGCGGTCATCTGGGGACGTCACCGCGACACCGCCCAGCTGCGCGAGATCGGGCTGCCCGTGTTCAGCCGTGGTGCACATCCCTTCGGTCCTCGCCGCGTGCCGCCGGCCGGTTCCGCGATGCGGTCGGCGTTCCTCGACGGGGTGACGGTGACGCCAGAGCACTGGATCGTGGCCGACGACGACGGAGTGCTCGTGATCGGCGCCGCGGACCGCGACGTGCTCTTCACCGAGGCGGCGCGCATCCAATCGGTCGAGGGGGCGCAGGCCGAGCGGATGCGTTCTGGCGCGTCGCTGCGCGAACAGCTCGACTTCGCGCGCTACCGCCGGATGCAGGCCGACGACCCGGGCCTGACCCTGCGCCGGTACCTCGCCGAGACCGGCGGAGCGATCGAGACCTGACGCTCAGAACCGCTCTCGGCGAACGCGAGAAATACCCCGGTGACCTGGGGCGTTGTCCTCACCATGACCGAACTCCTCCCCGCCGACTCCGCGATGGGCGCGGTGACCCTCCGCGTCGCCGACCTCGACCGGATGACCGCGTACTACCGTGACGCCGTCACCCTGAGCGTCCTCGCCGCCGAGGGCGGCCGCGTGGTCCTCGGGCGCGGAGCGACACCCGCGGTCGTGCTCGAGCACGCACCCGAACTGAAGCACGCCGGCCCCGGCGAGGCCGGGCTGTTCCACACCGCGATCGTGTTCGACACCCCCGAGACGCTGGCCGCCGCCGTGTACTCGGTCGCCCGCCGCGCACCGGGCACCTTCACCGGCAGCGCCGACCACCTGGTCAGCACCGCGTTCTACTTCACCGACCCGGAGGGGAACGGCGTCGAGCTGTACTGGGACCGCGACCGCTCGCTGTGGAGCTGGACGCACGGCCAGGTCGAGATGGACACGCTGTACCTCGATCCGAACGCCTTCCTCAACGAGCACCTGACGGAGCGCGGCGTCGCGCTCGCGGAGGCGGCCACCGCCTCGAACGGGACGCCGGTGTTCGGCGATGCCTCCGTCGGTCATGTGCACCTCTCGGTCGGAGACGTCGCGACGGCCCGCGAGTTCTACGTCGACCGGCTCGGGTTCGAGGCCACCGCATCCCTCGGCGGATCGGCCCTGTTCGTCAGCGCCGGGGGCTACCACCACCACATGGCCATGAACACGTGGAACAGCCGCGGCGCCGGGCGCCGCCGGCTCGCCCTGGGCCTCGGCGAGGTGCAGCTGAAGCTGCCGTCGTCCGACGATGTCGGCGCCCTGGCCGAGCGGATGCGGCACTACGGCGTGCAGACCCGCGACGACGGCCGGTCGCTCGGCTTCGACGATCCGTGGTCGAACGCGGTCCGTGTGGTGACGGAAGCGGAGGAGATCTCGGCCTGAGCGGCCGAAAAGAACGCGAAAGGGAGGAGGTCGCAGCCGGAGTGGCTGCGACCTCCTCCCTTTTCGTGTCGGTCGGCGTCAGTCCGTGACGGGCGCGGCGTGGAGGCCGTGCGGCGGCTCGTCGCCGGGGGCGAGGTCCGTCGCGGGCGGCACCGGAGCGGCGTGCGCACCGTGCGGTGTCGCATCCACCGGGACCGGGGCGGCGTGGGCGCCGTGCGTGGCGGCATCGGCGGACTCGACCGTCGCACCCGCGGCGACCGGTGCACCCTCGGCGGCCGGGGCACCGGCAGCTGCGGCACCAGCACCGGCTCCCGCACCGGCACCGCCGGCCTGACGCGCCCACGCGGGCGGCTTCGGCCGCTCCCACCAGACGACGACGAGCGCACCGAGGAAGGCGACGGCCGCCGGAAGCAGCAGGGCCTCCGACATCGCCTGGGTGAAGCCCGCGTGCAGCACCTGCGGCAGCTCCGTCCCCGCGGCCGCCTCGCTGGCGTTCGCGCCGCCGGGCATCTTCGGCAGGTCGACGGCGAGGCGTCCCTCGATCAGGGCGGCGATGGATGCGCTGCCCAGCACCGCGCCGATCTGACGGGTGGTGTTGAACACGCCGGAGCCGGCGCCCGCCTGGTTCATCGGCAGGTTGCGCGTCGCCGTGGTGGAGATCGGTCCCCAGACGCCCGACATCGCGATGCCCATCAGGGCGCTCGGGATGAGGAGCAGGAAGATGTTGACGTCCGGCGACAGCATCCGCGAGTAGAGGAAGAGGGCGAACGCGAACAGCACGAGCGCCGGGGTGGCGATGTTACGCGGGTTCACCTTGTCGATGAGCCGGCCGACGAACGGCGCGAGCACGCCCGAGAAGACGGCCGTCGGCGCCAGCATCAGAGCCGACTCGGTCGGCGTCAGGCCGCGCACGGTCTGGAAGTAGAACACCAGCGGCAGCGCCATACAGGTCACGGCGAAGCCGACGGTCGTGATGGCGCCGTTCGACAGCGAGAAGTTGCGGTCGCGGAACAGCGGCAGCGGGAGCAGCGGCTCCTTCTTGTTGAAGGCCTGCCAGACGACGAAGGCGGCGAGCACGACGATGCCGGCGATGATCAGACCCCACACCGAGATCGGGCCCCAGATGACGCCCCAGTCGTAGGTGCTGCCCTCCTGGATGCCGAAGACGAGCAGGAACATGCCGACGCCGGAGAGGATGACGCCGAGCACGTCGAAGCTGTGCGAGTGCGTCGGGAGCTTCGGCACGAGACGCATCGCGAGGATGAACGCCACGATGCCGACGGGGACGTTGATGAAGAAGATCCACTCCCATCCCAGGCTGTCGACGAGCACGCCGCCGAGCAGCGGGCCGATCAGGGTGGCGACGCCGGCGACGGCGCCCCACAGACCCATGGCGGCGCCGCGGCGCTCCGGCGGGAAGATGCGGGTGATGACCGCCATCGTCTGCGGCGTCATCAGCGCGGCGCCCAGGCCCTGGACCACGCGCGCGGCGATCAGGAAGCCGATGGATCCGGCGAAACCGCACCAGGCGGACGCCAGGGTGAACACCACCAGGCCGATCAGGTAGAGGTTCTTCGGGCCGAACCGGTCGCCGAGGCGGCCGGTGATGAGCAGCGGCACCGCGTAGGCGAGCAGGTACGCGCTCGTCACCCAGATGACGGCGTTGTAATCGGTGCCGAGTTTCAGGCCCTCCATGATCGACGGGTTCGCGACCGACACGATGGTGGTGTCGATCAGGATCATGAAGAACCCGATGACGAGCGCCCAGAGGGCGGGCCACGGCTTCAGTTGACGTTCCATGAGTCTTCTCTCAATGCTTTTCTTCGGACCACGAGACGGCGCCCGATTGGAGGTCTGCGATCAGGGTTTCGAGCACGTCCGCCTCTGTGGCGGTGATCGCCCGCTGGTAGCGGACGTCCAGCCAGTACTTGGCCGGCACCCCGCGCTGCGTCAGGTCGGCGATAGCGCCATCCAGCACCCCGGTGTCGGCCCGGATCAAGGCCACGCGCTTGCGGAGCAGCGCGATCACGGTCTCGATGGGGAGGTTGTGCGCCTCGCCGAGGCCGAGCGGGAACTCCGGGTACTCGTTGGTGGGCGTTCCGATGATCTCGGTGATGCGCTCCCCCAGCGCGCGGGTGCCCGCGTCGGTGATCTCGTAGGTGGTGCGCTCCGGCCGGTTGCCTTCGCGCTCGGTGCCGGTGGCGCGCACGAAACCGTGCGCCTCCATCCGATCGACGGTGTGGTAGAGCGAGCCGGGCCGCACCTTGACCAGCCGGTCCTCCGAACGCTGCATGAGCGTCTGGTACATCTCGTACGGATGCGACGGGCCCTCGGCCAGCAGCGCGAGCGCGGCGACGGCGAGGGGGGTGAGGGTGCGAGGTTCGGACATGCTCTCAATGTTGTTCGGTTGATTATTCCACTTGGAATATACGGCATGGGTGAATACGCGTCAAGTACCGTGGTCCCGACGGACGGAAGGAGATCCCATGCTCTTCGCCCTCCCCGACGGAGGCTCGCCCCAGGTCGCCGAGGACGCCTGGGTGGCGCCCGGCGCGCACGTCGTCGGCGACGTCACGCTGCATCCCGGAGCGAGCGTCTGGTACGGCGCGGTCGTGCGTGCCGACAACGCGCCGATCGTCATCGGACGTGATTCGAACCTCCAGGACAACGTCTCCGCGCACGTCGACCCGGCCTTCCCGCTCACCGTCGGCGAGCGCGTCTCCGTCGGCCACAACGCCGTCCTCCACGGCTGCACGATCGAGGACGACGTGCTCATCGGCATGAGCGCGACCATCCTCAACGGCGCCCGCATCGGGACCGGATCGCTCGTCGCCGCCGGAGCCGTCGTCACGCAGGGCGCCGACATCCCGCCGCGATCGCTCGTTGCCGGGGTTCCGGCGAAGGTCCGCCGCGAGCTGACCGACGACGAACTGCGCGGCATCGCGCAGAACGCCGCGGTGTACCTGGAGAAGACGCGGCAGCACCGCGAGGCCGTCGCGCTCGACTGACCGGTCGACCTCGCGGGATGCGCTCAGCCGGCGTCGAGCATAGCCCGGTTGAGCGCGATCAGCTGCTCGGAGAACATCCGCGCTCCGCCCTGCGCGGGATGCCGCACCGCAGGCGCCTCGATGCCCGCCTCCGCGAGCGCCCCCTGCGCCTTCCGCCCGACCGCGACGATCGTCTCGACGCCCAGCTCCCGGATCAGCTCCAGCGCGACCGGCGCCCCCTCGCGCACCTCCGAGGAGCGCGGGGTGCGGTTCGTCTGCGGTTTGCCGGCGACGAACGGGTGGTGCGGGTAGATCGGCCACGACAACGGCAGCGGCCCGCGCCAGTCGAGCATCGTCTCCCAGACGACCCGGCTGGACGCCTCCCACGGCGCCTGCGGATGCGGCGGGAGCTCCAGACCGGGCAGCACGCCCGCATCCACTTCGCGGACCGAGGTGAACGGCACTCCGGTCACCGTCATCCCGCGCCAGCCGGGGGCCTCGCCGAGAAGCAGGATGGGCGCGTGCGGCACCGCGAGGTAGCGGCGCAGGTTGCGCTCCCGCAGGCGGCCGAGCTCGTCGTCGCCGTACAGCAGCTCGGCGTCGTCCGGCACCGGGACGGCCCGGATCATGTCGAAGAATCGGTCGAACACCACCCCAGGCTACGGCCGCACCGCGACGCGCGGATGCGTGCGGGCGGCGAGCGCCGCATCCACGTCGGCGAGCGCGAACGTCTCGCCGACCTGTTCGGCGAAGGGGTAGCGCTGCCACGCGTCGGCCAGGAACCGCACGGCCTGCTCCAGATGGCGGGAGGCGTAGTTGTGGACCCCGCGGATGGTGATCAGCCGCCGGATGAGGGCGTCCGGCGCGATGCCGAGGTCGGGCCCTGGCACCGACTGGCCGACGAGCACCAGGACGCCGCCGACGTCGAGCGCGTCGAGCAGGGAGCGCGCCGCGGCCGGGCTGCCGGAGAGCTCAAGAGCCACAGTCGGGGCCGGCGTGCGGCCGCCCGTCTTGGCGAGCACGGCGGCCAGTCCCGTCGGAGAACCCGCGGGCGCGGCCGGGTCTGCGGCGCCCGACGCGCCGAAAGCCAGGGCGGACTCGCGGCGCTCGGGGATCGGCTCGCTCACGACCACGCGCGCACCGGCCTCGACGGCCATCGCCGTGGCGGTCAGCCCGAGCATCCCGGCGCCGGCGATCAGCACCAGGGCGCCCTCCAGCGGGACGAGCTCGGCGGCCGCCTCGATCGCCGCCGCCACCGACGCGGTCGCGCACGACGCCGGGGCGAGGACCTCGGCCGGGATGTCCTCCGGGACGCGAACGAGCGGAGTGCCGTCGAGGATGTGCGTGTGCGTGGCGAAGCCGCCCGACAGCTCCCAGCCGCGGCGCATCCGCTCGTGTCCGTACTTCTGCAGGCTCAGGCACTGCTGTTGCAGGCCTCGGCGGCAGCGCACGCAGCGTCCGCACGGGACGGCGGCGGACCAGACGATCCGCTCCCCCAGCGAGACGCGGTGTCCGTCCGTCGTCTTCGCGCCACCGCGGCCGAGCGCGACCACACGGCCGACCTGCTCGTGGCCGAGCACGAGCGGCGCCTGCGTCCGGCGATGACCGAGCACCGCCTCCACATCGGTGCCGCAGACCGTCGCCAGCTCGACCTCGACCAGCACGTCACCCGGCGCCAGGCGCACGCCGGGCACGGCCACCGCCTCGTGCGTGTGAGCGTCGCCCGGCCACACCATGGCCGTGGCCGACGGATACACGCTGACCCCCATCCCCAGGCGCGCCGGCGGCTCGACGACGCGCGGGGTCACCGCCTTGATCGTCACCGGATGCCGTGTCCCGATGCCGTGTCGCGCTCGACCTCGTAGCCCAGCAGCTCCGGCAGGTCGGCGACGCTCGGGAGCACCGCGTCGGCGCCGGCGTCCAGCAGGGTCTGCTCGTCGTGCGCGCCCGTCAGCACGCCGACGACGAGGCCCGCGCCCGCGGCGATCCCCGAGGCGATGTCGCTCGCGGTGTCGCCGACCACGACCATCCCCTCGACGCTGGATGCGCCGGTGCGCAGCAGGGCCGTCAGCGGCAGATCGGGGTACGGGCGACCTCGGCCTGCCTCGGCCGGCGTCAGCGTCACATCGGCCAGGTCGCGCCAGCCCAGGGCGTCGAGGACGACATCGCGGGTGCGCCGCGAGAACCCGGTGGTCAGCGCCACCTTGACGCCCGTCGCGCGCAACCGGCGGATGAGGTCCTCCGCGCCCGGGACGGGCTGCAGACCCTCCGCGGCGATCAGCTCGGCGTACGTCGACTCGAAGACGGCGTCCGCGTGCTGCGCCTGGTCCTCGTCCGCGCTCAGCGAGCGGAAGACCGCGAGCTTCGACTGCCCCATTGTCTCGCGGACGACATCGAGGGCGGCGATCCGCTGCTCCGGGGTCTCCGCGAGGCCCGCGGCGTCGACGGCGCGCTCGAACGCGCGCTGCACGAGGCCGTCGTCGAGGACGGTGGTGCCCGCGAGATCGAGCACCACCAGCTCCAGGTCGGCGAGGTCGTCCTCATCGCGATCGTCGGCGTCGCCCTCGTCCAGGCCGTCCTCCAGGTCGTCCAGGTCGTCCCACTCCTCGTCGGAGAGCCCGGCCGACGCAGGAATCCCGCCGCGGACCGGCTCGATGTCGACCGTCACGTCGTCGAACTCGCTGGTGATGCGTCCGTCTGGGGTCACGATGGTGCCTTTCGTTGCGATGGTGCTGTCTAGCGGACGCGGGCGGCGCCCGCGGGGATCAGCGCGCCGGGGGCGTCGGAGAAGAGCTCGTCGACGACGCGGTCGGCGAGGCCGAGACCGGTGGTCATCCCGATGCCGGTCGTGACGGAGACGACCCGGACGCCGGGTGCCGGAGCGGCCACCAGGAACTCGTCCGGTGCGGCGGCGTAGACGCCCTGCCAGCGCTCCCGCACCCTGAGGTCGGCGACGCCGAAAAGCTCGCGCGTCTGCTCCAGCAGGAGGGCGAACGCCTCCTCGTGCTGGAACGGCGACGCATCCGCCCCGCGCGCGTGCGTGTCGCCGACGATCAGGGTGCCGTCGGGCCGCTGCGTGAACATGAGGTTGACGTCCATCGCCGCCAGCGCCGGCTGCTCGACGGCGAGCCGCTCGCGCACAGCCTCGGCGCTGGGCGTCCGGGCGAAGCCGGAGTAGCGGACCAGGGACCAGCCGGTGAGCACCGGCGCGGCCAGGGGAAGGTCGAGCGCGGCCTCTACGAGCATCATGTCCAGGCCGCAGCTCTCGATGCCGTGCGCCTCCGCGATGCCCGGGAACAGGTGGTCGACGTCATGCCCGACGGCGACGACGACAGCGTCGGCGGCCACGCGTCCGCGGGGCGTGCGGACCAGTCCCGGCTCCACGCCGGCGGCCGCGGTCTGCCAGAAGAAGTCGACGCCGTGGGCATCCAGCCAGCGGACGATCGCCGCCGCGGCCTCCCGCGGGTCGATCTGCAGGTCGGAGGGAAACAGCGCGCCGCCCACCGCGACGCCGTCGGCGACCGGGACGCGCTCCCGCACCTCGGCGGGAGTGAGAAGCCGGACATCGTGGCCGCCCCGCCGCTCGCGGAACTCCTCCAGCACGGCGAGCTCGTCGTCCGCCCGTGCCACCACGACGCTGCCGGACTCGCGCAGCCAGAACCCGGCCTCCGGAGCGAGGGTCAGCCACAGTTCCCGGGCGAGCTCGGCGTAGGCCCGAGCCTCGCCCTCCTGACCCGTGATGCCGAGATGGCCGAAGTTGCGGACGGACGCGCCCTGCACGCCGGACGCCCGGTCGATCACGGCGACGGTCAGTCCTCGCCGAAGCGCGGCGACGGCATGTCCGAGGCCGACGATCCCGGCGCCGACCACCGCGAGGTCGTAGTGCCTGCCCATCCGGAGCCTCCCTGCGTCCCCGCTCACCGCGTGCCTTGTTCGTGGGTCAGTGCGCAACGCTAGGAGCCCGGTGCGACGGTCGTCGCAACTGGAGGTAACGCGGGGGTGAACGGGGTGCGGACGGCGGGTGCGCGTGAGAGCATCAGAGGCGGAGAGGAGCCGGCGGTGGATGTGCGCTTCTTCTGGGTCGACGTCTTCGCGGACACGGCACTCACGGGGAACCCGCTGCCCCTCGTGCCATCGGCAGATGCGCTCACGACGGCCCAGCTGAAGGCGATCGCGCGGGAGTTCAACCAGTCGGAGACCACGTTCCTGGTGGCGCCGACCTCGCCGGGCGCCGACCACCGTCTACGCTCCTTCACCCCGGCCGGGGTCGAAGTCGGAGGCGCCGGGCACAACGCGATGGGCGCGTGGATCTGGCTCGCGGGATCGGGGACGCTTCCCGGCGACCGCACCGAGTTCCGGCAGCAGATCGGCGACGAGTTGCTGCCTGTGGGCGTCGATCGGAAGCCCGGTCATCCGCCCACGGTCACGATGAGGCAGGCTCCGCCCCGTTTCCTTCGCGCAGTGGACCGGCATCGCGAGCTTCCGGAGATCCTCGCGCTGGATGCGGACCAGGTCGCGCCGGCCCCGGCCCAGGTGGTGTCCACCGGCGTGGCTCACCTCTTGGTCCCGCTGAAGGGGCGCTCGGCCGTCGACGACGCGATCCCGGACACCGGCCGACTGGCTGCCCTGCTGGTGTCGGTCGAAGCCGAAGGCTGCTACATCTACTCCACCGGAAATCGGGACGACGGGGCCGACGCCTATGCCCGGTTCTTCAACCCGACGGTCGGCATCGCGGAGGATCCCGCCACCGGGACCGCCGCCGGCCCGCTCGCCGCACTGCTCGTCCGCGATGGCCTGCGGGCGCCGGGCGGTCAGGTGACGATCATCCAGGGAGCGGCCCTCGGCCGCCCCAGCAGGCTGCGGGTCACCGTGGACGACGACCGGATCGAACTCTCCGGCACGGGGCTGGTCGTCGCCGAAGGGATCCTGCGGCTGTGAGCGCCCGCGTACGCCCGCGTCGCGACGCGGAGAGCCTCCGCACGTGACGATCGCGCCGGCTCCGCGGAGACCTCCGTCGCCGGAATCGGAGCACGATACGCCACGCGGTCTGCGCTCACTGGCGTGGACGGCCGCCGGCTGGTCGACGCTCTACGCGCTCTACCGCGGTTACTACGCCTTCGGCGGCACGCTTGCGCTTCCAGGCCGGCTCCGAGGCGACGCGCACGCCACCTTCGCCGCCATCAACGCGTTCGCGATGGTCGCACTGCTTCTCGGGGCGGGCGCAGCGCTTCTGGCGCCGCGGATACGCTCGACGCGGTTCCGCATCGCGTACGTGGTCGGATGCTGGGCGGTGGCGGTCGGCTGCGTGATGCACGCCCTCGTCGACATGACGGTGCGCGTGCTCAGCATCGGCGGCGCCCTGGCCGTCGCCTACCCGTCAGCCCTCTGGTCGTCCGTGGACGTGCGCGCTGCCGACCTGCAGGACCTGTTCGGGAACGAACCCTGGTTCCTGGTGGAGGGGGTGCTGTTCGGAGCGATCGGCGTCCTGTGCGTCAGGTCGCGCCGTGGCCGTCGCGGTTTCTTCCTGAGCGCGGTCCTGGCGATCGCTGTGGCCGTGGCGATCGGGCTCCTCACCGCGTCGGGCCACCTGCCCCGAGTGATCGTCGGCTGAGCGGGCCGCGCCCGCGGCCGCAACCGCTGTTGCACTATTGCGACGGTCGGCGCAGAATTGCAGCATGGCCGACGGCGACAACACCCGAGAGTTCGATCCCGACATCGTCACCGACTTCCGGGAGCGGATGTCGTACGGCTCCTACCTGGAGCTCGACACGCTGCTCAGCGCGCAGCGACCGGTGAGCCGCCCGGAGCATCACGACGAACTGCTGTTCATCATCCAGCACCAGACGACGGAGCTGTGGCTGAAGCTCGTGCTCCACGAACTCGAGTCGGCGCGCGACCTTCTGCGCGCCGACGACCTCTCGCCGGCACTCAAGCGCATCGCCCGCGTGAAGCACATCCAGCGCACGCTCACCGAGCAGTGGTCGGTGCTCGCGACGCTCACCCCGACCGAGTACGCGGAGTTCCGGGGCTTCCTCGGCAACTCGTCCGGCTTCCAGTCGTACCAGTACCGCGCCGTCGAGTTCGTGCTCGGCAACAAGAACCGCCGCATGCTGAGCGTCTTCGAGAGCGACCCGGTCGCCCACGCCCTCCTCGCGCAGCTGTTGGATGCGCCCAGCATCTACGACGAGTTCCTGCGCTACCTGGCGCGGGCCGGTTTCGCCGTGCCGACCTCGCTGCTGGAGCGGGACGTCACACAGGCGCACGTCTTCACCCCGGAGCTGGTACCGGTGTTCCGCGAGATCTACGAGCACGCCAACGACCATTGGCCCGAGTACGAGGCCTGCGAGGAGTTCGTCGACCTGGAGGACAACTTCCAGCTCTGGCGCTTCCGCCATCTGAAGACCGTGCAGCGCACCATCGGCATGAAGACCGGGACCGGCGGGTCGACGGGAGCCGCGTTCCTGCAGAAGGCGCTCGAACTCACGTTCTTCCCCGAGCTCTACGCCGTCCGCACCGAGATCGGAGCGCCCGCATGAACGAGCAGTCCGCAGGCGCCGCCTACCCCGGCGGCACCGCCCAACCCACAGGCACCGACGCTTACCTCACGGTCGACGCCGTCTGGAACGGCCACCGCTTCCTCGGCCCCACCACCTTCCGCAGCGACGGCGAGCGCCTCCACCCGGTCGACGACATCCCGGCGCGCGCAGCGCACCACCACCTCGGCGGCACGCTCTTCCCTCGGCTCACCGACCATCACACGCACGTCGGTCTGACCGATCAGCACGCCGTCTTCGCCGGAGGCATCACGCACGCGATCGACCTCGGTTGGGTTCCTGCTGTCGCGGCCGGCTGGCTCGCGGACGACCTCACGCGTCCGGCCGTCGCGATCGTCGGATCGCTGATCACCTGCGAGGGCGGCTACCCGGTCAACGCCGGGTGGGGACCGCCGGGCTCCTCGACGGAGGTGGGCGGCGAGCGCGAGGCACGGCTTGCGGTTCGGGCGAACATCATGATGGGAGCCTCCCGCATCAAGGTCACGCTCAACACCGAGGCCGGCGAAACTGTGGACGATCACGTTCTCCACAGCATCGTCGCGGAATCCCACGCGCAGGGCGTTCCCGTCACGGTCCACGTGCAGGGTGACGGTCAGACTGCGCGAGCGGTCCGGGCGGGCGCCGACCAGCTCGCCCACACGCCGTTCACCGAGCGCATCGACGACGAGCTCATCGCCGAATGCGTCCGCCGCGGCATCGGCTGGGTCAGCACCCTCGACATCCACGGCTGGGGAGATCCCACCGAGCAGCACGGCATCGCGTCTGAGAACCTGGGCCGGTTCGCGCGCGCGGGCGGCCTCGTGCTCTACGGGACCGATCTCGGCAACGGTCCACTCGCCGTCGGCGTGAACGAGCGGGAGCTGCGCGGGATGCTCGACGCGGGCGTCGAGCCCGACGCCCTGATCCGGTCCATCGCCGGCCTGCGCCGCCCCGACGACCACGTCGTGCCGACCGTCGGCCCGCGCCTGGCCTGGCTGCCCACGCCGCCCGCTGCTGAGCCGGACGCCCTGCCCGGCTGGCTCGCCGCAGCTCGCGGGCTGACGGCCCGCGCGCTCACCCGAGCGGCGGCCGACGGCACCCTGAGCACCGACGCTCCCACCGCATCCCCTCGCCCCTCCACCCCCAAGGATCACGCATGACCGACTTCGACATCGCCCCTCCCGCCGCCCTGTCGCCCGATCCGCTGACCGCTGCCCGCGCCCTGGATGCGGCCGACCCGCTTGCGGCCTTCCGCACCCGTTTCGCCGGCATCGACGACGGCACGAGCGCGGTGACCGCCTACTTCGACGGCAACTCGCTCGGCCGCCCGACGCGCGCGAGCATCGAGCGCATCCAGCGCTTCCTCGTCGAGGGGTGGGGCGACCGGCTCATCCGCGGGTGGGACGAGGAGTGGATGGAGCTGCCGTTCGCCATCGGCGACGACCTGGGGCGTGCGGCGCTCGGCGCAGCGCCGGGCCAGACCTTCATCGGCGACTCGACCACGGTCCTCCTCTACAAGCTGGCCCGAGCGGCCGTCGACAGCCTCCCGGAGCGCAGCGAGATCGTGCTCGACACAGACAACTTCCCGACCGACCGCTACCTGCTCGACGGCATCGCGCGCGAGCGCGGGCTGCGCCTGGTGTGGATCGAGGCGGACACCGAGGCGGGGGTGACGCCGGAGCAGGTCGCTGCGGTCGTCGGACCGCAGACCGCCCTCGTCGTGCTCAGCCACGTCGCCTACCGGTCCGGCTTCCTGGCCGAGCTGCACACGATCACGCGCATCGTCCACGATGCGGGCGCGCTGGTGCTGTGGGACCTCTGCCACTCCGCCGGGTCGGTGCCGATCCAGCTCGACGAGGCGGGAGTCGACCTCGCCGTCGGCTGCACGTACAAGTACCTCAACGGCGGCCCCGGCTCGCCCGCCTTCGGCTACGTGAACGCGCGGCTCATCCCGCGCCTCACCCAGCCGATCCAGGGGTGGATGGGCGCCGGCGACGTCTTCCTGATGGGCCCGGAATACGTGCCGGCCGACAACATCCGGCGCTTCCTCAGCGGAACACCTCCCATCGTCGGGATGCTCGCGATGCGCGACACCGTCGCGATGATCGAGGAGGCCGGGATGGACGCGGTGCGGGCCAAGTCGGTCGCACTGACGGAGTTCACGGTCGCCCTCGCCGACGAGTGGCTGACCCCGCTCGGAGTGACCCTCGCGTCGCCGCGCGACCCGGAGCGCCGCGGCGGTCACATCACGCTCAGCCACCCGGCCATGCGCGAGGTCACGGCACTGCTGTGGCAGCGCGACGTCATCCCCGACTACCGCGATCCGGACGGACTGCGCGTCGGCCTCTCGCCGCTCAGCACCAGCTTCGAGGAGGTCTGCGCCGGGATGGCCGCGGTGCGCGACGCCCTCGGCGAGCTGACCCATGACTGAGCTCGCCACTCGCGTCGTCCGCGACGACCCCGAGGCCGCCAGCGGCAGCGCGACGGCGCTGCTGCGCACCGTGGTGGGCAGCGTCCTGCGCCCGATCGGAGGCTGGATGAGCGCGGCGGGAGCCGTCCGGCTCATGGATGCGCTCGGCGTGCCCGCGGCGACCGCCCGGTCGAGCCTGGCGCGGCTGTGCGCGCGGGGCGTCCTGCGGCGGGAGCCCCAGGACGGCGTCGCCGGGTACGCCCTCGATCCCGCCGCCGTTCCGATGCTGGAGCGCGGGGACGCCCGCATCTTCGGCGAGCGCGTGGAGGCATCCCGCTGGCTGCTGCTCTCGCTGTCCTTCCCGGAGCGGGCCCGCGGTTCGCGTGACCGGTTGCGCCGCCGCCTCGCCGCGCTCGGCTGCGGCACCGTCGCCGACGGCCTGTGGATCGCGCCAGCGGCGCTGGAGGCGGAGCTGACCTCCGCCGTGTCAACGACGTCGGCCGACGTGCACCCGTCCGGCTCGCCGGTCGTGGCGATGTTCGCGGATGCCGCCCCGCGCGGAGACCTCGCCGCCGGTCTCGCCCGCTGGTACGACCTCCCGGCCATCCGCGCCGCGCACGAGTCGTTCCTCGCGCGGTTCGGCGACCTGCCGCATCCCCTCGACGACGCCCAGGCGTTCGCCACGTGGATGCGCGCCCTCGACGAGTGGCGCGTGATCCCGTACCGCGATCCCGGGCTCCCTGCGGCAGCACTCGGGCCGGACTGGCCGGGCGCCGCCTCCGCGGAACTGTTCCGCCGGCTCCGCGCAGACCTGGAGGAGCGCGCGGTCGCCCATGCCGCAGCTGTCGCGGCACCGGACCGCATCCCCGTCTCCGCACGGTAGAATCGACGCGAAACCCCACCCTTTGCGCCCGAGTGAGCGGAGTGTCCCCGTGCCGACGATCGTTGTTGAAGTGATGCCCAAGGCTGAGCTGCTCGACCCGCAGGGGAAGGCGGTCGCCGGAGCGCTCGCCCGCACCGGTCGCGGTGTCGTCAGCGGGGTGCGTGTCGGCAAGCGTTTCGAGCTGACCGTCGACGGCCCCATCGACGACGCGGTCCGCGCGACGGTGCAGGAGATCGCGGACGAGATCCTGTCCAACTCCGTGATCGAAGACGTGGTGGGCATCCACTACCCGGCCGAGGTGGACGCCTGATGCGCATCGGCGTCATCACCTTCCCCGGCTCGCTCGACGACCGCGACGCACTGCGCGCGGTCCGTCTCGCCGGTGCCGAGCCGGTCGCGCTCTGGCACGGCGAGCACGACCTGCAGGGCGTCGACGCCCTCGTGCTGCCGGGCGGCTTCAGCTACGGCGACTACCTGCGCTGCGGTGCCATCGCCTCCCTCTCGCCGATCATGACCGAGGTCGTGGATGCGGCCGAGAAGGGGATGCCCGTGCTGGGCATCTGCAACGGCTTCCAGATGCTGGCGGAGGCACACCTCGTCGCCGGCGGGCTGATCCGCAACGACCACGGCACCTTCATCCGGCGCGACCAGCACCTCACGGTCGAGAACACGCAGACGCCGTGGACGAGCGGCTTCGAGCAGGGCCAGGAGATCGTCATCCCGCTGAAGAACGGCGAGGGCGGCTTCATCGCGTCGGCCGAAGAACTCGCACGACTCGAGGGCGAAGGCCTCGTCGTCTTCCGCTACAAGGACGTCAACCCGAACGGCTCGCTCGACGACATCGCCGGTGTCCGCAACGAGCGCGGCAACGTGGTCGGCCTCATGCCGCACCCGGAGCACGCGGTCGAGCCCGGCTTCGGCCCGGACACCCCCGACGCGATGCGCTCGGGCACGGACGGCCTCACCTTCTTCACGTCCGTCATCCGCTCGGCGCTCGTCGAGGCGTAACGCCTCACTTCGCCGCGGCACCCCGCGGAGCCTTCGGCGGCATCGCCCGGACCTGATCCAGCGCCACGCCGATCCACTCGCGCAGCCGGTCGGGCTCCGACTTCCACGCCTCCGGCATCGCGACGTACCCGCCCATGGGCCGCTCCGGCGGTCCGTACGGGCCGGCGCCGTCGATCGCCAGCAGCTCGTCGCGCACCGCCTGGTCGGGAAGCCGCACCCCGACCTGGTCGCCGAACAGCCCGGCGAACATGTTGCCGTTCACGAACGCGGCCAGGTTGGCGAACATCGGCCGGATGCGCACATCGGGCGCCTCAGGCACCACCGAGCGGAACAACTCCTCGGTCTCCTTCGACGGGCGCGGAACGTGCATGGCGGCCTCCTCGCGGGACACGATAGCGCCGGGCGCTGCGGCGCGGCCATCCGGCTTACCTCTGCGGAACCGCCGCTGCTGCACGGCAAGGTCAGACGCTGTCCGACCAGCGGGCGAAATAGGCGTCCACTTGTTCCTGCGACCGGGTGTCGAGTGTCTGCCATTCTCGTGCCGCCTGCGTTGCGACGGACAGCGCCTCCTCCTCTGACAGCGGGCCCCGATCGTCGTCGACGAGGTCGCTGATGTTCATCCAGATTCGGTAGGCCGCGGGACCGTGGCGGGTCGCCATGAGGTCGCCGAAGCGATGACCGGCGGCCATGAGCACCGAATAGATCCGGTCGGTGCCAGACGCGAGAATCGCGGCGGTCGCGTTCGCCATTGCGTTGTCGAAGTCGAGTTCATCCGACACTGCCACCCTCCGATGCGTCTTCATCGTCGCTCCCGCCTACGGGTCGAACCGGTGCGCCGAGGCATCCTCCGCTGTGCGGTACAGCTCGCCCCGGCCGACGATATCGACATCGGCGGCACGGAGAGGAGTTTCGCGCTCCGGCGATCCGGTCCTGGGCAGACAGATGTAGGCGAAGAACGGAAAGTGGTCGATGGCCGCCACATCGTCCCCCTGGAACCGGGATGTCAGGATGAAGCGGCGCAGATCTTCGCCCACGTTGAAGTTCTGCCCGACGACCGCGGGATCCAGGTCGACCACGAGCGCCGATCTGCCGGTGTCGAAGGCGAGCGTCGTGATCACGGTGCATCGTCGCACGGGCTCGAACAGCGAGGAGTCGAGGGAGCTGAGGTAGTAGACGCTCATTCAGATCGTCTCGACCGCGAACCCGGCCCACGTGAGTGCATCGACGGCGAACTGACACACTCCAGCTGAACCGGCTGGAGCATCGGGCGCCACTGAGTTCCGATACAGCACGATGCTCATCGGCAGTGCGAGCATCTCGGAGTCGATCGTGTACGTGTCGCCACCCAGCGTCACGCGCAGACCGGTTCTGCCGAGGATGTGAACGGTCGATCCGGACAGTTCCTCGATGGTGTCGGCCGACAGCATCCGAAACGTCGTCAATGTCCCCCCAAAGCTTCGAGATGTGGTCCAAGCATCACAGGCGCAACGCGTCGGCGTCGAGCTGGTCGGATGCCCAGAGCACGTCATCCCCATCGAGTACCCACACGTCGGTCGAACTCTGCCGCGCAAGCCGCTGGACCCAGGATACGAACACCGTCTCCCAACGACACTCCACCGTGCAGGCGGTGAGTGACGAGAGCGGCGACACAGGCGGACGCCCCACAGTGCGTTCCGGCGTTTCCGGAGGTAGCTGCAACTCCGCCAGCCACTCGTCGGACGTCATGGCGAACACGGTGAGCATGCGGCCCTCGGCATCGACGAGTTGGGCCATATCCGGAGTGCGTTGACCGCCGTTCTCGGCGAGCAGCGATGCGAACTTCTCGAACAGATCGTTGTCCTCAGAGACGACGGATGCGCTTTTCATCTCGGCGCCTGTCGCCCGGACACCATGTCCGCGTACCATTCCGCCGTCAGCGAGGCTGCTTCAGCGTCTCCATCCGGTTCGAGCACGCACAGGAGCGCTCTGGCGAGCCGGCCGTCCTCGTGTTTCACGTCCTCTCCCGTCGGATAGCGTCCGAGGTGGTTCCAGACCAGTTCCTTGGCCGTCGACAGCGTGGACAGGTCGGCGTCTTCGCCGTTCCAGTGCGTCTGGGCAGCCGCAAAAGCGGGCGAGACATCCGCAGGTAGCGGAAATCGTCCCAGCTGGTCCGTCAGAACCCGCATCAGACCAACCCACGAGGACGTCCCGCTCTCCCGTGCGACAGACTGAGCTTCGGCAAGGATGTCTTGCGAACTCACCGCCCCGAGTGCCATTGGACGATTCTCCCCTGCTTCTACGCCCCGCGCACACCCTCCAGCACCAGCCCGTGGCCGAGCGGAAACAGCGGGTCGGCCGAACCGCCCGGCTCGTCCGGTGCGTGCGCCTCGACGGCCGCCATGGAGGACGGCAGTTCGAACGGCAGCCGGCCCCGCGGCGGGATGCGGCCGCTGAGGGCGTCGAGGACGGCGGCATCGCTGGCCCCGTAGACGCCGGCCAGCGCAGCGATCCCGGGCATGCCGACGAACGGTGTGAGGATCGCCGCCCGGTCGAGGGTGACGACCAGGATCACCGGAACCTGCTCGGCGATCGACCGGATACGCGACACCTCCGCCTCCGGGAAGTCCAGCGACCCCTGATGGAACCAGGCCTCCAGGAACAGGTCGTCGCGGTGCTCCCACGGTGCGTTGACCCGGACGATCGCGACATCGGCCGCCGACGGTGCCTCCACGACGGTGCCGTAGCGCGACGCCACCGCCGCATCCATCCCGTCGACGTACAGCCGGATCCCCTCCGGCAGCGGCAGGGCGTCGTCGGCCACGCTCAGGAGCGTCAGCGACTCGGCCTGCGCGCGATGTCCGGCCTCCTGGAAGTCGGCGCGGCCGACGATCCGGGTGGCGGCATCCTCGTCGACATAGGGATCGTCGAACAGCCCGAGCTGGAACTTGACGGCCAGCAGGCGGCGGGCGGACTCGTCGATCCGTTCCTCGGAGACCCTCCCCGACCGCACCAGGCCGAGCAGCAGGTCGACGCACTCCTCGCCGCCGAACTGGTCGGCGCCGGCCTCGAGGATGCGCAGCATGCGCTCCTCCGGCCCGAGATCCTCGACGCCCCATGCGCGCGCGGGCAGCACCTGATCGCCGACGTGGTTGTCGTTGACGAGCTCCCAGTCGGTGACGACGACGCCGTCGTATCCCAGCTTCTCGCGCAGCAGACCGGTCACGATCTGCTTGTTGTAGCCGAATCCGACCGGCTCGACCGGCTCGCCGTCGAGTTCGAGGCCGATGGGCATGCCGTAGTAGGGCATGATCGCGCTCGTCCGCCGGGCGATGGCCAGGCGGAACGGCTCCAGGTGGTCCTCGAACCGGCCCGCGGTGTACGTCTGCTCCCGGCCGTACGGGAAGTGCGCGTCCTCGCCGTCCTTCTGCGGGCCGCCGCCGGGGAAGTGCTTGGTGGTGCAGGCCACCGACTGCGGCCCCAACTCCGGACCCTGCAGCCCGTCGAGGTAGGCGCCGGCCAGACGCGTGACCAGCTCCGGGTCGGCGCCGAGCGTGCCGGGCAGTCGTGCCCAGCGGGGCTCGGTAGCGAGGTCGACCGTCGGATGCAGCGCCGCGCGGATGCCGATCGCCGTGTACTCCTGCCGGACGATGTCCGCGAAGCGGCGGATGCCCTCCTCGTCGCCGATCGCCCCCAGACCCAGCGGCTCCGGCCACTGCGACAGGTGCCCGGCCGAGAACGAGACACCCGAGTTCTCCACGAACGCGTGGCGTGGATCGGTCGACACGGTCACCGGGATGCCGTGCGGCGTCTGCTCCGCCAGCTTCTGCAGTGCGTTGCTCCATCGGGCCGAGAGCCGGGCGTCGGGCAGCTGATGGACGTTGAAGTGGTTCATGCGTTTGTCCACGACGACCGCGGAGGTCGGCGACTTGGAGATCGCACCGGCCGTCTCGATGAGCGTGCCGTCCTGGCCCGCCTCGATGACCGTCTGGAACATGAGACCGACCTTCTCCTCGAGGCTCAGCCTCCCGAGGAGGTCGGCGACGCGATCCTCCACGCTGCGGCGGGGATCCTCGTACGGGTCCATCCGCCCGTTGCCGTTGAGGTCGCGGTAGAGCACGCCGTCGTCGGATGTGCGGTAGTCGGGGGTCACGCGAAGGTCTCCGTTCGGTCGGTGGTCGGAACTGTCAGGCGTTGGACGGGGAGGGGGAGGATGCGATGGCCGCGCGACGCGAGGAGCACGGGCCCGTCGGGGAGGGGCGTTCCGTCGAACTCGGGCGCGAACGTGACCGGGTAGGGCGCGACGTTGATCGCGACGAGGGCTGCTTCTCCCTCGGTGGCGACCGGGACGGCCACCACCCCCGGGCGGTCCGCGTTCAGCTCCAGACGCGGCCGTGCGCCGGCCAGCGCGAGGAGATCGCGCCAGAATCCCGGGTGGACGGGGTAGTCGGCGCCGAGCAGCACCGCGACTCCGCCGCCGTCCAGCTCGATCCGGACCGCCGCGGGGAGTCCGCTGGCGCGTTCGCGCAGGAGTTCCTCTCCCGCGCCCGCGAAGAGCTGGGCACCGCCGACGCGGACCTCGCGGGCGCCATGCTCGGCAAGGGGGCCGACCGCTCGCACGGTCGGGTGGTACTCGCTGTCCGCATCCACCCGCTCCTCGACGCGGCCGGCACTCGTCACGCCGAGCGCGTCGGCGAGCGCCGTGCACGGCCTCCCGTCGGCGTCTCTCGCAGGCAGGTCGCCGACGAGCAGCAGCCGGCCGCCGGTCCGCACGTGCCGGACGAGGAACTCCTGCACCCCGCGACCCAGCTCCTCGCCGGTCGCGAGGACGATGAGTTCCCTGTCGCGTCCATCGCGATCGTCGGCAGCAGCGCCGGCGCTCCACTCGGCGTCGGCTCCCGCGGCCGCCTGCAGGTCGAGTGCCCCGAAGCTCCAGCCGCCCAGCACGAGGGCGCGGGCGAGGGTCTGGCGTGCGCCGAAGCCGCGGTGCCGTTCGAGGTCGCGTACCTGCTCGGCCCGGCGGCGGGCGGCCGGATGCGCGTACTCGGTCAGGTAGTGGTCGGCGACGAAGCCCATCACGACGTCGTCGGTGACCTGCGCTCCTTCGGCGAACAGCCTCTCGTGCGCACGGACCGCGGCCGTCGCCTCCGCCACGCCCCCGAGGGCCGGCGACCGCTCCCCCTCCGGTCCGATCGGCGCGGCGAAACCGTGCCGCTCGCCGGTGAAGCCGATGCGGTCGTCCCCGTCGTTGACGGGTGCATCGAGCAGCGGGTTGATGCCGCCCGCGAAGAGGTAGTAGTTGATCCCCCTCACCCCCTGCGCCGCATCCAGCAGCGTCTTGAGCACGGTCGCCTCCGGCGACGTCAGGGCGGCGAGGTCCTCCCCGTAATCGCCGTCGCCTGCGTCGAACTCGAGCGCGGTCAGCGGCTGATCCTCGCCCTGAACGGACGCGGTGAACGCGTTGCCGAGGTACAGGTCGGCGACGTTGCCGACGGTCAGCTCCCCGAGGTACATGTCCGTTCCGCCGGTGACGCCGGCGCGGCCGCGGTAGGCGGGCGCCAGCTGACTCACGCCGATGGGATACGTCAGCCCCCGGCCGCCCCCGGTTCCATGGATGTTGACGAGCAGCGGCGCGGTGATGCCCCGCTCCCGAGCCCAGCGCTCCAGCGTCTGGAGGTAGCGCGCGAAGCGGGTGCGCGTGAAGCGGCCGAGCGCGGCGTGCAGCGCAAGCTCGTCGTCCGTGCCGGCCGCGCCGCCGCGCGGGTCGACCTCGACGCCTGTTGCCGCCGCGAACTCACGGACGGCCTGGTCGGTGAGCGTCGGGGTGTTCGAGACCCAGTCCAGCATCCCGACCTCGTTGTCCAGCTGCACGGCGATGACCGGCCCGCCGTGCTCGCGTTGACGCTCCGCGAGCGGGGGCAGCACCGCGTCGTACCAGCGCTCCGCCTCGGAGAGGAAGGCGGGGGCCAGGTAGTCGACCGTGCGGGTCGGCGCCGGGGACCCATCCCAGCCGACCGGGTGGATCTCGGGATGCTCGCGGCGCAGCCGGTGCGGCAGCCCCTCGTTCTTCAGCTCGGCCATCTGGAACGGGCCGGGGCGGGCGATGAACCACAGTCCGTGCTCCGCGCACAGGTCGATGAACGCTCTGAGGTCGCGCTCCGGCCGGGTCTCGCCGGTCACGTCGATCGTCCCGTCGGGGAGTTCGTGCCAGATCCAGGGGATGTAGCTGGCGACCGCATTCAGTCCGCTATCGACCGCGGCCCGGATGCGGTCCTCCCAGTCCTCTCTGGCCAGCCGGAAGTAGTGGATCTCGCCGGCAAGCACCATGCGCGGCTCTCCGTCGATCAGGATGCGCGCGCGCTCGAGTCTGGTGGGAATGGACATCATCGGCCTTTTCGGTGGGGTTGTGATCTGACGACCTGGGGCTTATGGTCTCTGTAACCGATTACTGCAACCGGTTACTGGCGAGCGTATCAAATCGTCCGCGGAGGACAACCCCTCCCGTTCGAGAAGTCGCCCGGCAGTCTCCGGCACCGACGAAGGAGTGGATGTGGGCAGCGGCAAACGCGAAGGCGACCGTCTCAACGTGCGCCAGATCGCCGAGCTGGCCGGCGTGTCGACGGCGACGGTCTCCCGCGTCTACCGCGGGATCGGCCAGGTCTCGCCGGAGATGCGCGAGCGCGTCTCCCGCGCCATCGCCGAGCACGGCTACCGCCCCAGCCACTTCGGCACCGCCCTCGCCAACCGCCGCAACGGCACCCTCGGCATCGTCTTCCCGGGCCTCAGCGGGCCGTACTTCGGCGAGCTGATCGAGGGCTTCGACCGCGCCGCCATCACAGCGGGCGTGAGCGTCAACATCCTCGGCACCCACGCCCTGCGCGACACCGCCGCCGACCTGGAAGCCATGACCGAACGGGTCGACGGTCTGGCGGTTCACGCCGGCGTCGTCGACGAGGAGACCATCCGCCGCCTGGCCGAACTCGTCCCGGTCGTCGTCATCGGCGGCGACCCCGACGGAGCAGGCATCCCGGAGGGCGCGCTCCAGGTGCGCAGCGACCACTCCCACATGCGGGATCTGGTCGCCCACCTCATCCACGACCACGGACGGACCCGGCTCGCGTTCCTCGGCCGCCCGAGCGACTCGCCGGACATCCAGTCCCGCTACGACCACTACGCCGCGGCCCTCCGCGACGCCGGACTCCGGCCGGCCACGCCCATCAACGCGTGGCTGGCCCAGGCCGACGGCGTGCTCGCGGCGCCGCGCATCCTCGACCTTCTGCGTGCCGGCGAGATCGACGGCGTCGTCGCCGCCAACGACGAGCTCGCCCTCGGCCTCATGTTCGCGCTTCTCAGCGAGGGCCTCATCGCCGGACGCGACCTCGCCCTCACCGGTGTGGACGACGTGCCGATGTCGTCGCTCGTCAGCCCGGGCCTCACCACCCTCGCCCGGCCGCTCCGCGACCTCTCCGGCATCGCCGCCGGCCTCCTCCTCGATCTCATCGCCGGCCGGCCCGCCCAGAGCGCGGTCGTGCCGTCCCAGGTGATCCGCCGCGGCAGTTGCGGCTGCCCCTCGTAGCGCGGATCACGCTCCGTCCCCCCATCCACCTCTCGCACAGAACCACCCATCCCCCGACACAAGGAGGTGTCCACCATGGACCGACCACGCCCGATCTCGAAGACGCGCAGAAGGCTCACGGCCGTCCTCGCGGCGACCGCTGTCGCCGCCGTCGCCCTCAGCGGCTGCTCCGGCAGCGGCGATTCGAGTGCCGCAGGCTCCGACGGCCGCATCCCCGTCCTCAACTTCGGCGGCTTCGGCGGCGGCTCCAACCCCAAGGAGAACTACAACCCGTACCTGGCCACGGCCCTCAGCGTGGGCAACTACCTCTACGAGCCGCTGATGATGCTCAATGAGTACTCCTGCGTGTACGAGCCCTGGCTCGCGACGAAGATGGAGTGGGCCGACCCCTCGACCCTGAAGTACACGTTGCGCGACGGCGTGACGTTCTCCGACGGGAAGCCGTTCACGGCCGATGACGTGGTCTTCACGTTCGACATGCTCAAGAAGTACCCGGCTCTCGACACACGCGGCGCCTGGGCCTCGCTGAAGTCGGTGGAGAAGACCGCAGACGACGCGGTCACGTTCCACTTCGACGGGCCGGGATCGAGCAGCCTGGTCGCTGTCAACAGTGTGCTGATCGTGCCGAAGCACCTCTGGTCGAAGGTCGATGACCCGACCACGTACACCAACACCAAGCCGGTGGGCACCGGGCCGATGATGACCGAGAGCTTCACGCCGACGAAGCTCGTGCTGAAGCGCAACCCGGACTACTGGCAGGCGAAGAGCATCCGCGTCGACAAGATCCAGTTCAACAACTCGGATCAGGGCCAGGTGGAGCAGCTGAAGCTCGCCCGCGGCGACTACGACTCCAACGCGATGTACATCCCCGACATCGACAAGTCGTACGTGGCCAAGGACCCGAAGCACAACAAGTACTGGTTCCCGGCCGGGTCGCCGATCAGCCTGTACATGAACCTCGACAAAAAGCCGTTCGACGACGAGGCGTTCCGCGACGCCGTCGCCCAGGCGATGGACAAGGACTCGATCGTCGAGGACGCCCAGCAGGGCTACGTGAAGGCGGCCAGCCAGACCAGCCTGGTGCTGCCCAACGCGAAGGACTGGCTGCCGGCCGGCATCCCGGACGACGGATACATCTCCTACGACGTGAAGGCGGCGAAGGCGACCCTCGACAAGGCCGGTTACACGCTCGACTCCGACGGCAAGCGCCTCGGCAAGGACGGCAAGCCGCTGAGCTTCTCCATCCAGATCCCCGGCGGGTGGAACGACTGGATCCAGGCGGCGAAGATCGTGCAGAAGGACTTCGCGGCGCTCGGCATCACGGTCGACATGCAGAACCCGACCCCCGAGGTGCACGGCCAGAACCGCCTCACCGGGCAGTACGACCTGACGTTCGGAGTGCGCGGCGGCAGCTGCGACATGTACCGCAACTTCCTCGAGCCGCTCGCCAGCAGCGAGACCGCGCCGATCGGCGAGGCCGCGAAGACCAACGAGGTGCGCTGGCGGGACGGCACCACCGACTCCCTGATCGACCAGCTGCGGCAGGAGTCCGACCCTGCGGCCCAGAAGAAGACCGTCGGCGAGCTCGCGACGATCATGTACGACAAGAAGCCGTACATCCCCCTCTGGTACGGCGCGAGCTGGTTCGAGTACTCGACCAAGCGCGCTGTCGGCTGGCCGAGCGCGAGCGACCCGTACGCGAAGCCGAGCAACATGCCGATCATCCTCACCCACCTGAAGCCGGCGAAGTAGGAGCCCGGCCATGCGGTACTTCCTCCGGAGAGCGGGGTTCTTCGTCGCCACCCTGTGGGCGGCGATCACCCTCAACTTCCTGATCCCCCGGCTCCAGCCGGGGGATCCGGCGGAGGCCATCGTGCGCAAGCTGGTCGGCCGGAACGCCTCCATCGACCCGGCGCAGCTGCAATCGGTGCGTCTCATGCTCGGCGTGAGCGACAAGAACCTGTTCCAGCAGTACCTCGACTACCTGGGGGCGATCGTCCGCGGCGACTTCGGCGTCTCGTTCACCTACTTCCCCTACAAGGTGACGGATGTGATCGCCCAGGCCATGCCCTGGACGATCGTGCTGGTCGGCGTGACGACCATCGTGTCCTTCGTCGTCGGAACACTGCTCGGGTCCTGGGCCGCCTATCGGCGCGGGTCGCGGGTCGACTCGGTCCTCACGCTCGGCTCGACGTTCCTCGGCACGCTGCCGTTCTTCTGGATCGCCCTGATGCTGATCTTCCTGTTCTGCTTCACCTGGCAGGTCTTCCCGGAGTCGGGCGGCTACGGCGACACCGTCCCGGGATGGAACTGGCCGTTCATCGGCGACGCGATCTCCCATGCGGCGCTGCCGATGATCGCGCTGCTCATCACCGGCCCGCTCGGCTGGATCCTCGCGATGCGCAACAACATGGTCCAGACGCTGGGCGAGGACTACTCGCGACTGGCCAAGGCGAAAGGCCTCGGCGAGCGCAAGATCGCGCTGAACTACGGAGCGCGGATCGCCATCCTGCCCTCGGTGACCGGCTTCGCACTGGCGCTGGGCGGACTGCTCGGCGGCACCATCCTGGTCGAGACGATCTTCAACTATCCGGGCCTCGGACGCCTGCTGTTCGAAGCGGTCGGCAACAGCGACTACCCGCTGCTGCAGGCGATCTTCCTCCTGACGACCGTCGGCGTGCTCGTCGCGAACCTCGCGGCGGACGTGCTGTACGGCGTCCTCGACCCCCGAGTCCGAAAGGCGGCAACCGCATGAGCGCGGCGACGAGCCTCCCGGCCGCAACGACGGCCACCCGACCCGCCGGGACGGAGCGCGGGCGAGGACCGCGCTGGTACGTCCTCCTCTGGCGCGACCCCAAGTGCCGGATCGGCCTCATCCTGCTCGCCGCGTTCCTCCTGACGGCGATCCTGGCCCCGTGGATCGCACCCTACGACCCGCGTGCGGCCGTCGGCGGCCCGAGCGAAGGACCGAGCGCGCAGCACTGGCTGGGCACGACGGACAGCGGAGAGGACGTGTTCAGCCAGCTGATCTGGGGCGCACGGACCTCGCTGCTCGTCGGACTCGTCGCCGGACTGATCTCCACGGTGATCGGGCTGATCATCGGACTGGTCTCGGGCTACAGCCAGGGCGTCGTCGACGAGATCCTCTCGTTCCTGACCAACCTGGCCCTGGTCGTGCCGGTGCTCCCGCTCATCGTGACGCTCGCGTCCTACTCGCCGGTCCGCGGCATCGGGATGATCATCTTCGTCATCAGCATCACCGGCTGGGCGTACGGGGCGAGGATCAAGCGCTCGCAGGTCATCTCCCTCCGCACCCGCGACTATGTGGCGGCCGCCAAACTGGCCGGCGACAGCACGCCCCGCGTCATCGTGCGGGAGATCATGCCCAACATGACCTCGCTCATCGTGGTCGGCTTCATGGGCGCCGCCCTCGGCGCGATCGGCGGGGAGGCGGGGCTCTCGTTCCTCGGCCTCGGCGACCCGCAGACCGTCAGCTGGGGCGGGATGCTCAACCAGGCCAACATCGGCGGCGCCCTGCTGACCGGACAGTTCGCCTGGCTCGTAGCGCCCGGTCTCGCCCTCGCTCTGCTCATCACGAGCTTCACCCTGATCAATTTCGGCATCGACACGCTCAGCAGTCCGCAGTTGAGGGAGGGATGACCATGGCGCTCCTCGAAGTCACCGACCTGTCCGTCGTCTACCGTCCGCGCGACCATGCAGCGCACCAGGCGGTCAAGAACGTCGGCTTCACCATCGACGACGGCGAGTTCGTCGGGCTGGTGGGCGAGTCCGGTTCGGGCAAGTCCACGCTCGGAAACGCCGTGCTTCAGCTGCTCAGCCGGCCGGCCCACCAGGAGGGCGGATCCATCGTCTTCGACGGCCGCCGCCTCGACGGCCTGAGCGACGACCAGCTGCGCGGGATCCGCTGGGTCTCGCTCTCGACCGTGTTCCAGTCGTCGATGAACTCCCTCAACCCCGTGCTGACCGTCGCCGCGCAGTTCAAGGACACGTTCACGGCACACCGGGTGCCGGCATCGCGGGAGCGGGCCGCCGAGCTGCTGCGCATGGTAGACCTCGACGCCGATGTGCTGGACGCCTACCCGCACGAGCTCTCCGGCGGCATGAAGCAGCGCGTGGCTCTCGCACTCGCTCTGGCGCTCGACCCGAAGCTGGTCGTGCTCGACGAGCCGACGACCGGGTTGGATGTGCTGGTGCAGCGCCGCATCCTGGACCGGTTGCGCGAACTGCAGTCGAGGCTCGGGTTCGCCGTCCTCTTCATCAGCCACGACATCGGGACCGTCCTGGAGCTGAGCGACCGCGTCATGGTGATGCTCGACGGCGAGCTGGTGGAGCAGGGAACCCCGCGCGATCTGCTCGCCGGAGCACGGCATCCCTATACCGAACTGCTGCTCGACGCGTACCGCGTCAGCTCGGGCAGCGTCGCCAAGGCGGAATCCGAGCGACTGGAGGAGCCCATCCTGACGATGGAGGGGGTGGGCAAGAGCTACCGCGTCGGACGCGGCAAGACCCGCCGCACGGTCACCGCCCTGCAGGACGTCTCGCTGACGCTGCGCCGCCGGAGCGTCTCGGCGCTCGTCGGGCAGTCAGGTTCGGGCAAGTCGACGATCGCGCGCCTCCTGCTCGGGATGGAGCGACCGGACACCGGTTCGGTCACCCTCACCGCACCGGGGGCCGCGCCGGTCTCGGTCGGAGAACTCCACGGCGCACGCCTCCGTGCGTACCGCGCGACGGCCCAGCTGGTCTTCCAGGACCCGTTCTCGTCCCTCAACCCCGCCAACACGGTCGCCTACACGCTGTCGCGGCCACTGCGGAACTACGGCGGCGTCGCCCGGTCGGAGGTGCGAGCGCGGACGCTGGAACTGCTCGAGCAGGTGGGTCTGACCCCGGCCGAGCGGTTCGTCGACAAGCTGCCGCACCAACTGTCCGGCGGTCAGCGCCAGCGCGTGGTCATCGCGCGCGCCCTCGCCGCCGACCCGGTCGTCCTCATCGCCGACGAGCCGGTCTCGATGCTCGATGTGTCGATCCGCGCCGAGATCCTCGAACTCCTCAAGCACCTGGTGGCCGAACGCGGCATCGCCATGCTCTACATCACGCACGACCTGCTCTCCGCACGCGCACTCGCCGACGACGTCACAGTGCTCGAAGGCGGGCGGGTGATGGAGCAGGGAACGGCCTCTCAGGTGATCGACCGGGCCACGCATCCCTACACGAAGGAGCTGCTGGCGGCGATCCCGGACCCGTTCACGCGCGTCGGCTGACGGGATTCGGGAGGGGTCGCTACTGCTTTCTAAGGCTTTCTAACCGAAACCCGTTAGAAAGCCTTAGACAGTCATATATTCCAAGGCGGGCTCTGGGCGACCCGATATCTCGCCGTGAGACGCAGCCGCATCGATGCCGCGCACATCTTCGTCCGGAACGCGGGTTGGACGCTTTCATCGTCCCGGGAATGGAACCGCGACCTCCGTCGTGGACACTTCATAGATGTGAGGGGTATCCGAATCGACGAGCCGGACGTGCTCGAACGTGTGAACGCCGGTGATCCGGATGCGTTCGGGGCACTGTTCGACCTGCATCACGACCGCGTGTTCCGTCAGGCCGTTCGGTTGACCGCGTCCATCCACGACGCGGAGGACGTGACCGCTGTCGTGTTCCTCGAGGCGTGGCGCCGGCGGGATTCGATGCGGGTCGTGAACGGCTCCGTCATCGGCTGGCTGCTGGTGATGACGAACTTCGTCTTCCGCAACTACGCTCGCGCCTCACGCCGCTACCGGGACGGCCTGCAACAGCTGCCACCCCCGGAGCACTCGCCCGATCACGCGGCCGCCGTCGACGACCGCATCGACCGGGATGCGCGCCGAGCCGCGTTGCGTACGGCGCTCGCGACGCTGCCGAGACGCGACCAGGACATCCTGACCCTCTGCGTGCTCGAAGAACTCAGCACCGCCGAGGCGGCAGAGGCGCTGGGGATCGCGCCCGGAACCGTGAAGTCGCGCCTGTCCCGCGCCAAGTCCCGACTCGCAGAACTGATGAACGGAGGCGAGCGATGAGCGACGAGCCGACCTTCGACCCGCGACGCAAGGCGGCGATCCGCGAACTGGTGGTCGACAACGCGGCCGCCCACCCCGGACGCGCCGGCGGCCGCAGACGCACCGCACTCGTGGCGATCCTCGTGGTGCTCGCCCTGACCATCTCCGGCGGATCGGTCGCCTACGCGCTCGGCACCGGCCTCATCGACCTGACGCCCGCGGCCGCGCCCAGCCCGACGCCGACCGTGACGCCGACGCCCACGCCGACGCCCACGCCGACACCCACGCCCGTGGTTCGTGATCCCGCCGGCAGCGATCACGCGATCAATGCATGTACGGAACTCAATCGAATGTTCCAAGTGGATGGCGCTTCCGAAAGTGAGACCAAGGAAAACGCTCGAGCGCGTGGAGCGGCGGTGGTCGCCGAAGCGACGGCGGCACGTGACGCTGACCCGCAATGGAACGAGATGGCGGACGCCGTGACAGCCGCTCAGGCGCGCCTTATCGAGTACTTGGACGACAACACACCGGAGGGAGTCCACGCGATGGAGGCCGCTGCTGCGGAAGCACGGGACGTCTGCGCGCCGCTGGGAGTGACCGTCGAATTGCAACAGGGATGATCGCGGCGGCGCGGGCCGCTGTATCGGCCGGACGGACCCTCTGGCTCACCGGGCCGGAGTCCATGTGACGCCCGGTAGACTGGAGGACATCCCCGCCCAGCCCCGCCCAGCCTGGAGTGCCCGCGTGACCGACACCGCCACCGCCCACGTCGTCGACACTGTCGCGAACGCGATCGAGACCCCGGAGCGGGAGCAGCCGTTCGCGGCGCTCGGGCTCAAGGAGGACGAGTACGCCCGCATCCGCGAGATCCTCGGCCGCCGCCCCACCAGCGGCGAGCTGGCGATGTACTCGGTGATGTGGTCGGAGCACTGCTCCTACAAGTCGTCGAAGATCTACCTGCGGCAGTTCGGCCAGAAGGTCAGCCCGGCGATGAAGAAGAACCTCATGGTCGGCATGGGCGAGAACGCCGGCGTCGTGGATGTCGGCGAGGGCTGGGCGGTCACCTTCAAGGTGGAGTCGCACAACCACCCCTCCTACATCGAGCCGTTCCAGGGCGCCGCGACCGGCGTCGGCGGCATCGTGCGCGACATCATCTCGATGGGCGCGCGCCCGGTCGCCGTGATGGACCAGCTGCGCTTCGGCGCCATCGACAACCCGGACACCGCGCGCGTCGTGCACGGCGTCGTCTCCGGCATCTCCTTCTACGGCAACTGCCTCGGCCTGCCGAACATCGGCGGCGAGACCTACTTCGACCCGGTGTACCAGGGCAACCCGTTGGTCAACGCCCTCTCGGTCGGCGTGCTCCGCCACGAGGACCTGCACCTGGCGAACGCGTCCGGCGCGGGCAACAAGGTCGTGCTGTTCGGTGCGCGCACCGGCGGCGACGGGATCGGCGGGGCCAGCATCCTCGCGTCCGACACGTTCTCCGCGGGCGGCCCGACCAAGCGCCCGGCCGTGCAGGTCGGCGACCCGTTCGCCGAGAAGGTGCTCATCGAGTGCTGCCTGGAGCTGTTCCGCGACAAGCTGGTCGAGGGCATCCAGGATCTGGGCGCCGCCGGCATCTCCTGCGCGACCAGCGAGCTCGCCTCCAACGGCGACGGCGGGATGTTCATCGAGCTCGACAAGGTGCTCCTGCGCGACCCGAGCCTCACCGCTGAGGAGATCCTCATGTCGGAGAGCCAGGAGCGCATGATGGCCGTCGTCAAGCCGGAGCTGCTCGACGCCTTCCTCGCCGTCACCGCCAAGTGGGATGTCGAGACCAGCGTGCTGGGCGAGGTCACCGAGACCGGCCGCCTCGTCATCAACTGGAACGGCGAGGAGATCGTCAACGTCGACCCGCGCACCGTCGCGGTCGACGGCCCGGTGTACGAGCGTCCTGTCGCCTACCCGACCTGGATCGACGCCCTGCAAGACGACTCGGCCTCTGTGCTCGCCCGCCCGACGACCGGCGACGAGCTGCGCGAGCAGACGCTCGCCCTCCTCGGCAGCGCCAACCTCGCCGACAAGGGCTGGGTCACCGACCAGTACGACTACTTCGTCGGCGGCAACACCGCGCTCGCCTTCCCGGACGACGCGGGCATGATCCGCGTCGACGAGGAGTCGGGCCTCGGCTTCGCCATCGCGACCGACGCCAACGGCCGCTACTGCCAGCTCGACCCGAAGCAGGGCGCCAAGCTGGCGCTGGCCGAGGCGTACCGCAACGTCGCCGCCTCCGGCGCGGTGCCGGTCGCGGTGACCGACTGCCTCAACTTCGGCAGCCCGGAGAACCCCGAGGTCATGTGGCAGTTCTCACAGGCCGTCGAAGGACTCTCGGACGCCTGCCTGGAGCTCGAGATCCCGGTCACCGGCGGCAACGTCTCCTTCTACAACCAGACCGGTGACACCCCGATCTTCCCGACCCCGGTGGTCGGAGTGCTCGGCGTGATCGACGACGTCGCCCGCCGCATCCCGAGCGGCTGGCAGGACGAGGGCGAGAACATCTACCTCCTCGGCGTCACCCGCGAGGAGCTGGACGGCTCGGCCTGGGCCGGCACCATCCACGGCCACCTCGGCGGACACCCGCCGGCGGTCGACCTCGACGCCGAGCGCTCGCTCGCCGAGGCGCTGCACGCGGCCTCGCTGGAGGGTCTGGTCTCGTACGCGCACGACCTCGCCGACGGCGGCCTGGCACAAGCCCTCGCCGAGAGCGTCATCCGCTTCGGCGTCGGCGCCCGCGTCTGGCTCACCGAGATCGAGGAGCGCGACGGAGTGGATGCGGCGACCGCGCTCTTCTCGGAGTCGACCGCGCGCGTCCTGGTCACCGTCCCACGCGAGGACGACGTGAAGTTCCGCGGCCTGTGCGCCGGCCGCGGCATCCCCGCACTCCGCATCGGCGTGACGGACGCCGAGGTCGGCGCCCAGCCCGTGCTCGAGGTGCAGGACCTCTTCACGATCGGCCTGGAGGAGCTCCGCGGCGTCCACCGCTCCACGCTCCCCGAGCACTTCGGCCCGACGGTCGCATAACTCCCCCGCCTCCCGCGCCACCTCCCCAGCCATCCGCTCCGGAGTTTTTCGCCCCCGACACGCGGTCGGAGGCCGAAAAACTCAGGAGCCGGCGGTGGGGGTCGCTACGGTGAGGGCATGACCCGTGCCCGCGCCGACGAGCTGCCGACGCCTCCACTGCTCTCGCGGCGCGCCCGCCGCGTCGTGTCCGTCACCGCCATCGTGCTGCTGTGCCTGCTCATCCTCGCCAGCCTCGCGTCGTCGTCCCCATGGCCGTCCGCCCTGGTGATCCGCAGCGTCTTCGAGAAGGGCGCCGCCGAGACGGTCGCCGAGATGAAGCCGTTCGTGCCGACCACCGGTGTGACGGCACAGACCGGGCTCCGCTACGCGCCGGGATCGCCCGACACGACGTTCGACATCTTCCGCCCTGACAGCGCGACGGACCCGCTTCCGACCGTCGTGTGGATCCACGGCGGCGCCTGGATCTCGGGCGTCAGCTCCGACGTCGACCCCTACCTACGCATCCTGGCCGACCAGGGGTTCACGACCGTCGGCCTCAACTACACGGTCGGACCCGAGGCGACCTACCCGACCGCCGTGCGCCAGCTCAACGACGCGCTCGCGTACCTGGACGCGCACGCCGAGACGCTCGGCATCGACCCCAGCCGCATCATCCTCGCCGGCGACTCCGCCGGGTCACAGCTCGCCAGCCAGCTCGCCGTCCTGACCACCAGCCCCGAGTACGCGAACCTGATGGGGATCGCACCCGCACTCCAGCCGGACCAGCTATCGGCCGTCGTCCTCAACTGCGGCGTCTACGACCTCGACGCGCTCGCCAGCCTCACCGGGATCGACGGCTGGGGCTTCAAGACCGCCCTGTGGTCGTACAGCGGAACGAAGGACTGGTCGCAGACCTACGTCGGATCGACCATGTCGACCATCCAGCACGTCACCGCCGCCTTCCCGCCGACCTACATCTCCGGCGGGAACGGCGACGGACTCACCTGGACGCAGTCCGTCCCGATGGCCGCCGCCCTCCGCGCGAAGGGTGTGGACGTGACCGAGCTGTTCTGGCCCGCCGACCACGAGCCCGCGCTGCCGCACGAGTACCAGTTCCACCTGAAGTTCGCGGAGGCGCACACGGCGCTGGATGCAACGATCGCCTTCCTCCGCGCCCACAGCTAACGCGCCGCGCCCTCACAGCCCCCGGACGGTCGCTTCGTCCACGAACGACCAGGCGCTGCTCGCGGGGGTGACGGTGAATCGGACGTAACGCCCCGAGCCGGAGAGCCCGTATGCCGCGTAGGTGTACCGCTGGTCGGCATCGCTCACATTCGGCGCGGGCATGGTCACCAGAGGCGTGAAGGTCGATCCGGTGGTCGACACCGAGACCTGGATGCTGGACGGAAGGAAGATGTACACGGACTTCGTCTGCAGCCACGACGTTCCCACCTGGGTGATGGTCTTGGTCGAGCCGAGGTCGATCGTGAAGCTGTAGGCGCTCCCCGTGTTCCGGCCCTGCCAGGCAGCGTCGGAGTAGCTCGTCGTGCCCGTGACGCCGTTCGTCAGTTCCGCCGCGCCCGCGTCAGGGTAGCCCGGGTCTGCGCCCACGGACGTCGTGTACGGGCGGCCCGAGGAGATCAGCGGATTGGCTGCGGGCGCCGAGGACGTCGTCGCCGTCGCCGTGGTGCTCTGGGCGGAGGCGTTGCCGGCGGCATCGAAAGCGGCCAGCTTGTAGCTGTAGGTGGTCGAGGGGCTGAGGCCCGCATCCGTGAAGCTGGTCACTGCGCCCTGGATCACCTTGACCAGTGCCCCTCCGCGGTAGACGCGGTATCCGGCGATGCCGATGTTGTCGGTGGATGCCGTCCAGGTCAAGTTCACCGAAGTGATGCCGCCCGACGTCGCTGCAAGACCTGTCGGCGTGGTCGGGGCCGACGACTCCACCGCACCGGAAGACAGGTAGTTCCGGTAGGTGGTGTCATACACGGAGGGGACCGTCAGCGGACTGTCGTAGTGGTCGTACGAGAACGACAGGGTCTTGGTCACGTACGGGGCGACGGCGTTGAGGTCGGCGATCAACTGGGAGATCGACATCGGCGTGAAGTCCGGGTTGAATGTCTCGCTGTCGGCCCAGAGCTGCGTGGCCGGCCGGGAGCTGGTGATCGCGCTCTTGGTCGCGGAGAACCAGGTGGCCAGCTGCGCGGTCGTCGCGTGACCGGCGCCGACCCCGTCCTGCAGGGCGATCACATCGATCGGAGCGGAGGCGAGGATGCTCGACCACATGCTCGTCCACTGGGTGCTCGTCTGGCCCCCGGACGTGTTGTAGAACGGGCTGATGATCACGGGCTTGCCCGGGGTGAGCGCATGCAGGTGGTTCGCGATCGTCGTGTAGAACGTCGCCATGGCGCTCCAGGACGAGGTGGAGGTGAAGTTCCAGTTGTCGACCTCGAACGGAAGGTACCAGCCGGCGAAGGACGTGTGCGTCCCGTACCGGGCGTAGAGATCGTCGGCCAGGGCGTTCGCTGCGGTCGCCTGACCGTTCAGCCACGTGACGTCGTTGGCATAGGTGTTCCACCAGTCATCGTTCGTCTGCAACCCCAGGTACTCGGCGACCCCGGCGCTGTCCGCCGCAGTCAGAACACGGGAGACCACATCCGTCGACGTGCTCTGCGTGTACCCGCTGAGCCCACTCGGGTAGACGGTGGTCGACCCTTTGGTGTCGGCCGTCCACTGGATCACCTGGCTGGTGATGCACGCATTGGTCAGGGTGCTGAGCTCGGAGGAGAGCTGGGTGCCGTTCCAGCCGTCGACGAGCGCCGGCTGGATGAAGCTGCCGTCGATGCGCGGGGTGGTGGTGCAGGTCGGCGTGGCGGCGGCCGGCGTCGCTGGAACGACCAGGGCCGCGGCGATGGCCGCCCCGGCGATCAGGGCCGAGAGACGAGACCCGGTGCGGTGACTCATACCTACTCCTTCGAGTGAGCGGTCCCGACGACGGTGCCGAGACTCGTAAATGGTATAGCCCATTTAAGACGGATTCGGCAACAGAATTGTTTAATTATCAATGGTCGCCACCCAATGGATGACACCATTACGCGCGTCGAAGGGCGATTTCGATCTCGAAGCTCCTCGCCCACGGCAGGGTCACCCCGTCGATCCGCCACGCCTCACCCTCAGGGAGGAGGCCGCTCAAGTACTCACCCAGCTCGCGGGTGATCCTGGCCAGAACGGCCCGCTGCCGATCGGCGTCGACCGGGCCGATACTGCCCCCGAACTCGGCCGCATGCATCGCGAGTCGCGTCCCGCTCTGGTAGGCCCGATCGTCCAGGACCCGGGTGAGCAGCGCCTCCCTCAGGGCGGTCTCGTCCGCGTTGCCGTTCGCGCGTCCGGCCCACAGCGCGGTCGCCTGTGCGACGGCTCCTCCGATCGAGTTGCCCGCGGTGTTCCATCCGCCGTAGGACGCGAGCTGGAGCAGCAGGCCTTCCGCCGCCAGCCGATCGACCAGGTCGGGATCGCCTCCGTTGCTGAACCGCACATCGGCGAGCGCGACGATAGAGCCGCCCGCCAGAGCCTTTCGCACGGCGATCACCGTGGCCTCGGTGGCAGCCGGATCGGAGGCCGGTCGTGTTCCGAAGAAGTCCCCCCGGGAGGGATCCGGCGCATGCGCCACCACGACCAGGTCGGCGGATTCCTCCGGCGCGGCGACGCGTCCTCCTGCGGCGACGATCTGCCGGGCCAGGCTCTCGCGCAGCGGCGCGTTCTCGAAGTTCGGAACCCGGTCGAGGCCGTCCGGCTCACCGCAGACGATCCGCCAGGACGGGACGCCCACACCGGATGCGAGGGCACGAGCAACCAGAACCGCTCCGACCTCGTCGGCACCCGGATACATCAGCACATCCCCGCCGCCGGGCAACGCGCGCGACCAGTGCCGGAGCCACACCTGTTCGGCCGAGCCGGCCGAATGCGGGGCGGTGTCGTCCGCCGTCAGGGTCAGCGTGTCGACCGTCCCCTCCTCGTGGAGTGCGAGCGCCGCCAGATTGATCGTGTGGTTTCGGAGGCGGCGTCGCTCGAAATCGCTGCGGACGTCGTCGGGGACAGTCGTCGCGAGCGGCTCGACGGCGCCTTCGCCGCGCGCGACGTCCACTTCGAACGCTCGATGGAGGTCTCCGCCCAGCGCGTGCAGCTCGCGGCCCCAGTCTGCCCAGTACTCGGGCTCCTCAACCGGCGAGTAGGAGTCGCTCGCCCGCATGATCAGGGAGGCTGCCGTGATGCGCAATGTCGGGGCGACGGCTTTGAGTTCCCGGAGCAGGTCGAGGCGCGCCAACGCCGTGGTCGTGGTGTCGGACGTGATGCGCGCGGGGATGATGCCGCCGTGCACGAGCGTGTCGACGCACACCACGAGGCGGTCGACCCCGTCCGACAGCACGAGCTCACGCAGCCACCCGTGCAGGGCCGCGATATCGGCCGGCCTGCGGAAGTCGGGCATCGCCTCCGCGGGCGGCAGGATCAGCTCGGCTCCGGCGATCGCCGCAACCTGGCTGGGCAGCTGGACGTTCACGGGCCGTTCGTCCAACGGGACGAGTGCGATGCGCATGGCTCTCCTCGGTTCAGCGCGTGCGGTGGATCTGGAGCTCGTAGTGATACCGGTCGCCCCGATACGTCGACTCGGCATATTCGACCGGTCGGTCCTGGGCGTCGAAACTGATGCGGGTCACGTAGAAAGCCGGGGAGAAGGGCGGAGCGCTCAGCAGTTGCGCCTCCTCCGGCTCGAGCACACTGGCATGGATGCTCTGCTCGGCCCATTCGATCTTCATCCCGTACTCGGTCTCGAGGATCTGGTAGAGCGATTCGCTCCCGATGTTGTCGATCAGGCCGGGAAACAGCCGCGGATTGAGGTAGGTGTCCTCGAGGGCCATCGGCTCACCGTCCGCGGTGCGCGCCCGCCGGATGTGAAACACATCGTCCGACGGGCTGACCCTCAGCTTGGCGCCGAGCCGGGCCCCGGCGGAGATGGTCTCGGTGACCAGCACCGAGGAGCCGGGGACGAGACCGCGGGCGCGCATGTCCTCACTGAACGAGGTCAGCTCGACGGACTTGGTGATCCGCGGGGCGGCGACGAACGTGCCGGCGCCTTGCACCCGGTAGACGAGACCCTCGTGCTCGAGACGGTCGAGCGCCCGTCGTACGGTCAGCCGGCTGACGTCGAACTCCGAGGCGAGATCCCGCTCGGTCGGCAGCTTGGAGTGCGGTTCGAGCCCCTGGTCGATGACGTCGACAAGGTGCTGACGCAGTCGCTCGGACTTCGTGTGCTGCTCCGCCATGATCTCCTCCGCGATGCATCCGACCCGGTGTCGGATTGGTGAGAACCATTTTAGGGAGACTGGGACCATCCACCGCAACTATTCCGCAATTTCCTCGAATCTGTTGACACCACTCGAAAGAATGGAGTACACCAATTGACAAGCACTCCCATTCCGAACCCTGACACCCGTAAGGAAGCCCATGGAAACCAGGATCACCAGACGGCGGCCCCTGCTGCGCACCGTCGCGCTCACCGGCGTCGCCGCCGTCGCCGTCGCCTTGAGCGGATGCTCCGGGGCCGCGTCCTCCGGCCCCACCACCATCACCTTCTCCTACCTCTGGGGAGGCGAAGAGGCGAAGGCGCTCGAGAAGGTCATCGCCGACTTCAACAAGAGCCAGTCCGCGATCAAGGTGGTCGGCGTCTCCAGCCCGGACGCGCAGAAGCAGCTCACCTCGATGTCGTCCAGCAACGGCAGCTTCGACATCTCCGACAACTTCGGGAACACTGTCGGCTCGTGGGCGTCGAAGGGGATCCTGGCGCCGCTCGACGACTACCTCAAGACCGAGAAGGTCGACCTCGACGGGTTCGCCCCCGCCGCGCTGGACCAGATGAAGTACGAGGGCAAGACGTACGCCCTGCCCATCGCCGTGCACACCCAGCAGCTCATGTACAACAAGGACCTGCTCGACAAGGCGGGCGTGCAGCCGCCGACGACCATGGACGAGCTGGCGGACGCGGTCAAGAAGCTCACCGTCACCGACGCGAACGGCGCGATCACGCAGATCGGCCTCGGCAATCCCTCTGCGTCGACGCTCTTCACCACCCTCGGCTACGCGTTCGGCGGCACCTGGGACGGCGAGAACGGGAAGACTCCGACGCCGGACGACCCCAAGAACGTCGAGGCGCTCGACTGGTACGCCAAGACCCTCACCGACACGTACGGCGCGGACAAGATCGCGACGTTCACCTCGGGACTCGGGCAGTACATGTCCGCGCAGGACCCCTTCTACACCGGGAAGGAGGCCATGGTGATCGACGGCGAGTGGCAGGCCGTGAACATCCCGAAGGTGGCGCCGAACCTCAACTGGGGCGTCGTCGACATCCCCGCGGCGAGCCCGGAGCTCGCCGGCACGACCCAGGTGACGACGAGCACGCTGTTCATCCCCAGCAACTCGAAGCACAAGGCCGAAGCGGCGAAGTTCCTCGCCTACATCGTCGGGGACAAGCCGATGACGGACTTCACGCTGGCTCTGGGCAACCTGCCGTCCAAGACATCCCTGCTGACGGCTTCCGCGTACGGCGACATTCCGCACTTCGACTCCTGGCTGAAGGCTCTGACGAGCAAGAACGCGAAGTCGCTGGCGTCCCAGCCCTACAGCGCGCAGTACTCGACCGACCTCGCCACCGCCTTCGACGACGTCGTGCGCGGGGTTGCCTCGCCCGAGAAGGCGCTCTCCTCGGTCGCGGACAAGGCGCGCTCGTACTGATGTCCCTGATGACTGCCAAGCGCGGTGCGCGACGCCAGACCCTGCTGGGTCTGGCGTTCGCGTCGCCGTTCATCATCGGGGCGGCGGTGTTCATCGTCTGGCCGGTGCTCGCATCGGCCGGCTACAGCTTCACCGACTTCAACCTCTTCCAGGCGCCGTCCTGGGTCGGGCTCGACAACTACGCCCATATGCTCCAGGACTCGACATTCTGGAAGGCGTTGGCGAACACGCTGTTCCTCACGGTCACCGGGGTGCCTCTGACGATCGCCATCTCGATCCTCGGAGCGCACTTCCTTAATCTGCCGGTCCGCGGTCAGCCGCTCTACCGGGCCCTGGTGTACCTCCCGACCATCGTCCCGATCGTCGTCGGCGGCTACCTCTGGCGGTGGCTGCTGAACACCCAGTACGGGTTCGTGAACTACTTCCTCGGCCTCCTCCACCTCCCGCAGCCGGAGTGGCTCGAGCAGCCCGCGTGGGGCAAGCCGGCCATCCTGCTGATGTGCCTCTGGACCATCGGCGGCACCATGATCATCTATCTCGCCGCGATCAAAGACGTCCCGACGGAGCTCTACGAGGCGGCCGAGCTCGACGGCGCCGGCTGGTGGGGCCGCTTCCGCTTCATCACCTGGCCGACGATCTCGCCCGTGACCCTGTTCCAGGTGATCGTGACGGTGATCGCCTACCTCCAGATCTTCACCCAGCCCTACCTGCTCACCCAGACACGGCTCAATGAGGCGAGCGGAGGGCCGGGGCAATCGATGATCAGCTACGCGATGTACCTGTACCAGAACGCGTTCGTCTTCCTGAAGATGGGCTACGCCTCGGCGATGGCCTGGGTGCTCTTCCTGATCACCCTGGTGATCACGCTGCTGCTGCTCTGGTCGTCCAAGAAATGGGTTCACTATGGTTCTGAACGCAGTTGAGAAGCCGCAGGCGCCGACCCGTGCGCCGTGGACGGACGGCGAGGACGAACCACGCCGACGCCGGCGCCGCCCGGCGCGCACCGCGGGCCGTTACGCGCTCGTGTGGGGGCTGACGCTGCTCTTCGTCTTCCCCTTCCTCGCGATGCTCAGCACCGCGTTCAAGCTCCCGGCGGACATCTTCAGCTCGCCGCCGGCGCTCTGGCCGAAGGAGTGGACGCTCGACAACTTCGTGGCGGTGTTCGAGGAGATCCCGTTCTGGCAGTACCTGTGGAACACGGTCGTCATCGCAGCCCTCTCGGTGCTCGGGATGCTGATCGCGTCGCCGCTCGTCGCGTACTCCCTCTCGAAGATCGGGTGGCGCGGGCAGCGCCCCCTCCTCGTGATCGTGATGGCGACGATGATGCTGCCGCCGCAGGTGACGATGATCCCGCTCTTCCTGATGTGGAACGGGCTGCAAGCGACGAACACGATCATCCCGCTCGTCGCCCCGGCGTTCTTCGGAACCCCGTTCCTGATCTTCATGCTGCGCCAGTTCCTGATGTCGGTGCCCGATGAGCTGCTCCAGGCCGCTCGGATCGACGGCGCCTCCGAGTTCCGCATCTACTGGTCGATCGTGCTCCCGCAGGCGCGGCCCGCCCTGATCACGGCGGTGATCTTCCAGTTCGTCTGGGCGTGGACCGACTTCCTGAATCCGTTGATCTACCTCAACGATGCCTCCAAGTACACGCTGTCGATCGGCCTGTACTCCTTCTTCGGCGAGCACAACGTCGAATGGGGTCCGCTGATGGCGGCATCCGTCTTGTTCACCATTCCGGCGCTGGCGCTCTTCGTCGTCTTCCAGCGTTACTTCGTAGGGGGTATCAGTGCAGGCGCACTCAAGTAGCAGTGAGGGATCGCTCGCCGGCACCGCGAACGGTCGGCTCGGCGCGCTCGCGGCGATCGAAGGAGGCCTCGTCGTCTCGTGTCAGGCCCAGCAGGGCTCGCCGATGCGCGACACGGCGACCATCGCGAGACTCGCGGCGAGCGCGCTGCAGGGCGGTGCGGTCGCCCTGCGCGTCAACGGACCGGACGACGTGTCGGCCGTGCGACCCTTGACGGATGTCCCGGTCATCGGCCTCGACAAGCGGATGGGCCGCCGGCGCAACATCATCACCCACACCGATGAGCAGGTCCTCGCGCTCGCTGCGGCGGGGGCGGATGTCGTCGCGGTCGACGCCACCGCCGAGGTCGCCGGGGATGTCGCGTCCCGGATACGGTCCGCCGTCCTGGCGGTGCCGCTGCCCATCATGGCCGACGCGTCGACCCTCGACGAGGGTCTGGCGGCCTGGGACGCGGGAGCGACGTTCGTGGGGACCACCCTCTCCGGTTACACTCCGTACTCGCGGATGGACCCTGGTCCGGACATCGAGCTCGTGGCCGAGCTCGCCTCACGCGGAGTTCGCGTGCTGGCGGAAGGACGCTTCCAGACCCCGGAGCAGGTCGCGGGGGCCTTCGACGCGGGCGCGTTCGCCGTCGTCGTCGGCGGGGCCATCACCGACCCCATCGCCATCACCCGGCGATTCGCGGCCGCGACGCCGCGCAGCACGTGATGTCGCTACGTGAACCCGCCGTCGTCGGCATCGACATCGGCGGGACGAAGACGGCCGCCGCGGTGGTGCGGCCGGATGGGAGCCTGACGCACCGCGCTGAGACACCGACGCCGGCGCAGACGGGCGCGCAGGATGTGCTGGATGCCGCCGCCGCTCTGGCAGCGGCCGTCGCCGAACGAGCGGGGATCACCCCGGATGCATTCGGCGTCGGCAGCGCGGGCGCCTTCGACGAGCACGGTGTCGTCGTCCATGCCACCGACCATCTGGCCGGCTGGAGCGGCGCTGACGTGGCCGGCGGCCTCCGCTCGCGGCTCGGCGCACCCGTGGTGGTCGTGAACGATGTCCACGCGGCGGCGATCGGCGAGCAGACGATGGCCGGCCTGGAGCGCTTCCTGTTCGTCGCGGTCGGAACGGGCATCGGCGGCGCCGTCGTCGCCGACGGCCGAGTGCTGCTCGGAGCGTCGGGGATGGCGGGCTCGGTGGGGCACGTCCACATCCCCTCGGCCCGGCACCGCGTGTGCTCCTGCGGCGGCGCCGATCACATCGAGGCCTTCGCCAGCGGTCCGGGCATCGAGCTCACCTACGCCGAGTTCACCGGCCGCGCGCGCGATCTGCGTTCGATCGGACGGCTGGCGGCGGACGGCGACGTCATCGCGGCGCAGGTGATCCGGGTCGCGGCCGAGGACCTGGGCGAGTCGCTCGCCTCCGCGGTCGTGACGGTCGATCCCGGCACCGTGCTGCTCGGCGGAGGAGTGTCGGGGCTCGGTGCCCTGTTCATCGATCCGCTCGCTGAGCGCCTCCGCGCGTCGTTGCGGCCGCCCTTCGCGGGTGTGCGCGTCGAGGCGGCCCGATCGGGATCCGACGCCGCTCTCATCGGTGCCGGCCGACTCGCATTCCAGTCCCTTCCGGCCGGGTAGGCAGCACGGGTGGCCGGGACTCAGCTCCGCGCCGCGGCCTCCTGGGCGGCCAGCTCGGCCTGACGCCGGGTGAACAGCCGGACGCGCTGCTGGGTGAGCAGGATGCCCGCGAACACGATCACGGCGCCCACCGGTTCGTTCCACGTCAGGTGCTCGCCGAGCACGAGGATGCCGAGGGCCACCCCGACCACCGGCGTCACGTAGGTGACACCCGACGTCGCGGTCGGACCCCACGCGCGCAGCACGTTCATGTTCCAGATGTAGACGACGCCCGTCCCGAGGGCGCCGAGCGCCAGGAGGGAGAGCAGCACCGGCCAGCTGAATGTGATCGGGTGCCACGCCACCACGGGCGTCAGAAGGATCATGATGACCGCCGCCAACCCGATGTTCATGAACGCGCTCGTCGTCGCGGACACCGCTCGCGGGCTGATGAACTTACGGATGTAGCCGAAGCTGAACCCGTAGCACGTGACCGCCCCGAGGCAGGCGAACTGGCCCCAGAGGCTGCCGGCCAGCGCGTCCACCGCCCAGGGCCCGACCACCACGACGACACCGACGACACCGATCAGCACGCCGAGCACCTGGTCGCGGTTGAGCTTCTCGACCCGGAACGCGGCGGTGACGAGGATCGCCGTCGTGATCGGCGTGACGGCGTTGTAGATGCTCGCGAGGCTCGAGGAGACGTACTGCTCGGCCCAGGCGAACAGGAGGAACGGGATGACGCAGTAGGTGACCGCGACGACCGCGAAGTGAACCCAGACGATCGGCTCGCGCGGCAACCGCACGCGCATGATCAGCGCGATGACGCCCAGAGTCAGTGCCCCGAACACGAGCCGCGCCCACGCGACCTGCCCGAAGCTCACGCCCTCGAGCGCCACCTTCATGAAGAGGAAGCTGGCGCCCCACACGAGACCCATGGCGACGAACTGCAGAGCGACCTTCACCCTGTCGACGCTAGCGGGTGCCGCCGACCCGGCGCGCGCGGGAATCGGACACGGATGGATGAGATCCGGCCAGCCGGTATTTGGTAGCGTTCCCCGAGGGGGGAACCATGTACAGAACGAACAGGCGCGTCCGCACCGCTGCGGCCGCGGGGATGCTCGTCGCGCTCGCCATCGCACTGTCCGGCTGCGCGCTCTTTGACGGAGGCGCGCAGGCGAAGCCGGTGGCGCGGCACACGACGGCGAAGCCGAAGCCGACGCACTCCGCGTCGCCGACGCCGACGCCCAGCGCGACGCCGACGCCGACGACACCGCCGCCTCCGCCACCGACACTCACTCCGGTCCCGTCGGGCACCACCGTCGCCGAGGCGAGTGTCGCGTCGCCTAAGGGCAGCATCCACTTCCACTACCGGATCGTGTCGAACGGCGACAACACGTACTCGATCCAATACAGCGGCTTCACCTCGAGCGTCCCGGTACCTGTCTCTGTCACGTTGATCGACGTTCCGCCGCAGGTCGGGGACGGCCTCACCTGGCATGGCGTCGCCGACCACGCCCTCGGCGGACCCACGGCCGGCGCGGCCGCCGCCTCGACGGTCCCGCTGGGCTACATCGGCAACCCGTCGTACCTCGGCGCCCTGGTGACCTACTCGTCCGTCGCGTCGCCCGACGGCGTGCCCGTCGAGCTCGGCCCGGACAAGGTGCTCGCGGTGAACACGGTCCGCTGGTCGATCCCCGAGCGGGCGACCAACGTCCATCCCGTCGACGGCGGTGCGCGTGCGGGTGCGGCAGGCAGCGTCCCGGAGACGACCCCCTCCGGCGCTCCCGCGCGCTATGTCGTTGCGGCCGGGGACACGTTCGACGGCGTCGCGCAGCGGTTCGGCATCACGTCGCAGGACCTGCTCTGGCTGAACCCGAGCGGTCGCGCGTACGACGGCAGCCTCAACCTGCTCGAGAATCAGTCGCTCAACCTCGATCCGCAAGCCCTCTGACCTGCGGTTTCACACCGCCGGCCTACCCCCATGCGACCGCGCGCGCCAGGATGGGAATACCTCGCCCCCTGTCGCGTTGTATGCGTTTGCATAGAAACGGCGAGAACAAACCTGAGGAGCCAGTCATGCAGTACGGAATCTTCTCCGTCAGCGACATCACCCGCGACCCCGTGTCCGGTGAGACGCCGAGCGAGGCGGAGCGCATCGACGCGATCGTGAAGATCGCGAAGCACGCGGAGGAGGTCGGGCTGGACGTCTTCGCCATCGGCGAGCACCACAACCCGCCGTTCTTCTCCTCGTCGCCCACCACCCTGCTGGCCCACATCGCCGCTCTCACCGAGCGGCTCACGGTCACCACATCCACCACCCTGATCACCACCAACGACCCGGTGCGCATCGCCGAGGAGTACGCGATGCTCCAGCACCTGTCGAAGGGCCGCATGGACCTCATGGTCGGGCGTGGGAACACCGGCCCGGTGTACCCGTGGTTCGGCCAGGACATCCGCCAGAGCCTGCCGCTCGCGCTCGAGAACTACAACCTCCTGCACCGCCTGTGGCGCGAGGACGTCGTCGACTGGGAGGGACGCTTCCGCACGCCGCTGCAGGGCTTCACCTCCACGCCGCGCCCCCTCGACGACGTGCCGCCGTTCGTCTGGCACGCCAGCATCCGCACCCCCGAGATCGCCGAGCAGGCCGCGTTCTACGGCAACGGGTTCTTCGCCAACAACATCTTCTGGCCGAAGGAGCACTTCCAGCGTCTGATCGCGTTCTACCGTGAGCGCTTCGAGCACTACGGCCACGGCACCGCGAAGGAGGCGATCGTCGGACTCGGCGGCCAGGCCTTCATCGCGAAGAACTCGCAGGACGCGAAGAACCAGTTCCGCCCCTACTTCAACGAGGCCCCGGTCTACGGCAACGGGCCGACGATGGAGGAGTTCACGGATGCGACCCCGCTGACCGTCGGCAGCCCACAGGAGGTCATCGACAAGACGCTGACGTTCCGCGAGTGGGCGGGCGACTACCAGCGCCAGCTGTTCCTGATGGACCACGCCGGCCTGCCGCTCAAGACGGTCCTCGAGCAGCTGGACCTGCTCGGCGAGCACGTCATCCCCGTCCTCCGCAAGGAGACCGAGGCGCGCAAGGACCCGGAGACGCCGGACGCCCCCACCCACGCGTCCCTCGTGAAGGCGAAGTACGGCGACGCGGACCCGCGCCAGCCGCGCCCGAACGCGAACCGCGGCGACAACGTCACCGGCGCGTCCCCCTACCAGGACACCGACGAGCAGGTCGAGGTGAGCTACCCGGCGCTCTGACGCCCGGCGGCATCCACCGACCATCGATCGAGACAAGGACAGACCATGAACACATCAGACCTGCGGCCGTTCCGCGTCGTCGTGGTGAACGCGGGCGTCAGCGACCCGTCGTCCACCAAGATGCTCGCCGACCGCCTCGCCCTGCGCGTGGAGGCGGCCGCCCAGCGCGACGGCCGCACGGTCGAGACGCTCAACCTCGACCTGCGCGAACTCCTGCCGGAGCTGGGCGCCGCCCTGGCGTCCGGGCACCTGGGGCCGAAGTTCACCAAGGCGATCGAGGCGCTGAAGTCGGCCGACGGCATCATCGCGACCGCCCCGGTGTACAAGGCGGGACCGAGCGGGCTGTTCACCTCGTTCTTCCAGGTGCTCGACAACGACCTGCTGATCGCCAAGCCTGTCGTGCTCGGCGCGACCGCGGGCACCGCCCGCCACGCGCTCGTCGTCGACGGCGAGATGCGATCGCTGTTCGCGTTCCTCCGGACCATGACGACGCCGACCTCGGTGTTCGCATCGACCGAGGACTGGCAGGACAAGGCCCTCGGCAAGCGCATCGACCGCGCCGCCCGCGAACTGGTCGTGCTCATGGAGTCCGAGGTCGAGTCCAAGATCACGGACACGTCGTGGGACAGCTACCAGCACGAGTTCGGCTCGGCCGGCGGAAACGAGCTGGGCATCGACCTCGGCTCCGACCTCATGCGCCTCGCCGCGGGCGGGACGTTGCCGGGCACGCGCAAGTAGCGCAGCATGACGGAACGACGGGCCCCGGGCGACCGGGGCCCGTCGTCGTGTGCGGCCAGGCAAGGCTCAGATCGCGACAGCCGACCAGTCGATGACGGCGACGGGTACGCCGGTGCGTTCCAGGTCGTCCTTCAGCGACGTCCGGAACTGCTCGTGCCGACCCCACCAATTTCCGCCCCACACCAGCGATAGCGCACCGCCGACGCGCCCGGAGGTCGCCAGCGGGAGAAATCGACCGTCCACCGCCATCACCATCACGGCTCCGGACATGCGGAAATCCAGCCCGACCACCGAGATGTCGCTCCACGGGAGTTGGGAGATGCGACCGTCTTCCGAGATCAGGAAGAGGCAACGCCGACCGAGCACGAGCCGGCGGCGGGAGTAGGGCGAACCGCCCGCGAAGTAGACCGGACGCGCGATGCTCGCCCCCCGCATCCGTGCCCGCTTGTTGCGGTAGCCCGGATACTCCAGGCGGACTAGTTCAATACCCGCCGCCAGCACGAAAACGGCGACGATGATCGGCCGTTTCGCTGGGTTCGGAACGGCCGAAATGCCGACGATGATGCAGGCGGCCAACGCCATGAGAATGACCGCCGCGTCGCCGAGGCGCGCGGTAATCGATGCGCGACGCAACGGCGAGCGCGCCCGCTCGACGGCGACGTCGAGTTCGTCGACCAGCTTCCAGTCGTCCGTCAGAAGACGCACCGGGCGGTCGCTCTCGTCGAGCGTCGTGACGCGGAGCAGGGCTTCGTCCGTCGGCCGAAGCGTCGTCGCACCGCTCATGACTGGATGACGCCCCCCTGAGGCCGGCCCTCTGCACCCGAAACCCGGACCGACTCGACTCGACTCGACTCGACTCACCCTAACGAGCGACCGGAGCCCGATCAACGTCCCGCACGGCCGCGTGCCTTTCCCATCGCGAACACGCCGCCGCGCCACCCGCTCTGCGGCTCGCGGCCGCGCGAGGCAGGGGCGATAGGGTCTGGGTAGAACAGGGAGGTCTTGGGGTTGGACATTCTCAGCGTGCTGCACACGATCGGCGTCGTCGTGTGCCTCATCCTCGCGCTCACCGGGCTCATCCCGGTCGTCGCCGCGGCAGCGACCTTCGTCGTCATCCCCTTCCACGCCTGGATCAACCACTACAAGAAGGCCGCCCCCTACCTCCCGCGCGTGGCGATCGTCGTGCCGGCGTGGAACGAGGGAGCGGTCATCGGCGCATCCATCGACCGGCTGATGAAACTGGACTACCCGCGCGACGCCCTGCGCATCTACGTGGTCGACGACGCGAGCACCGACGACACCCCCGAGGTCGTCCGGGGGCGCGCAGAGCTGTACCCGGGCAACGTCCACCTGCTCCGCCGGGAGCAGGGCGGCCAGGGCAAGGCGCACACGCTCAACCACGGCATCGCGAAGGTGCTGGAGGACGACTGGATGGAGGCGCTCCTCATCATGGACGCCGACGTCATCTACACCCCCGAGTCGCTGCGGCGCATGACCCGGCACCTGGCCGACCCCGATGTGGGCGCCGTGTCGGCGTACATCAGCGAGGGCAGCAGCGACCGCAACTACCTGACCAAGTTCATCAGCGTCGAGTACGTGCTCTCGCAGCCGGCGGCCCGCCGGGCGCAGAACGTGCTGGGCGCACAGGCGTGCCTCGCCGGCGGCGCGCAGCTGCACACCCGCGAGAACCTGCTCGCGATCGGCGGCCGCATCGACACGTCGTCGCTGGCGGAGGACACGATCACGACGTTCGAGACGCAGCTGCTCGGCAAGAAGGTCGTCTTCGAACCGCACGCGCACGTGCTCGCCGAGGAGCCCCGCGCTGTCGACGCCCTGTGGAAGCAGCGTCTCCGCTGGGCGCGCGGCAACGTCACCGTCACCGCGCGGTACTCCAAGGTGTGGTTCCGCCCGTCCCGCCTCCACCACCTGGGCGGCATCAGCTTCGGCATCGTCTGGTTCAGCCTCTGGCTGCTCCCCCTCATCATGATCCTGTCGTCGATCGGGCTCGCCGGTCTGCTGTTCCTCCAGGACGGCGTCGCCACGACGGTGTTCCGCATCCTGTGGATCTCGGCCGCGCTCGCCTACCTCTTCGTGCTCATCCTGGGAGCACAGACCGACGGGAGGTCGACCAGGCACGAGCTGGGCCACGTCCTGCTGTTCCCCGGCATCATCAACATGCTCGTGATGATCACCGCGCTCTTCCCGCCGGTCATGCTGGTGTGGCTGCCCGGGCTGTTCGGCGTGACGCTGAGCGAGCCGGCCCTGTTCACCATCACACTCGCGATCTACATCTGGATCCCGTTCTCCATGGTCGTCGCCTGGCTCGCTCGCAAGGCGGAGAAGGTCCGCGCCGGCCGCTGGCTGTCGCCCGCGCTGATCTACCTGGCCGGATACGGCTCCCTGCTGTGCGCGATCACGTTCGACTCGTACCTCAAGGAGCTCGCGGGCGCGGAGGCACGCTGGGACAAGACGGAGAAGGTCGGCCGGGTCGCCGCAGGCTGACGTGGTACCGCGGGATGACATCCTCCGGATGACCCGCCCGTGCAGCGATGGGCCTCCCGGCCGATGCCTGCTTTCCGTCCCGCGGCCAGGCTGGAGGCATGACCTCAGTTCCCGCTGCAGCACCCCCGGCCATCGTCGCCACCGCGCTCACCAAGTCCTACGGCCCCTCCGTCGCGCTCGCCGGCGTCGACTTCCGAGTCACTCCCGGCGAGTCGGTCGCCATCATGGGCGCGTCCGGATCGGGTAAGACCACGCTGCTGCACTGCCTGGCCGGCATCATCACGCCCGACAGCGGATCGGTGTCGCTGGCGACCGCGACCGGCCCGCTCGAGATCACGACGCTGGATGAGGCCGGTCGTTCGCGACTGCGGCGCGAAGCGTTCGGTTTCGTGTTCCAGCAGGGGCTGCTCCTGCCCGAGCTCACGGCGATCGAAAACGTCGCCCTTCCCCTGATGCTGACCGGGACGGATCGCCGCGCCGCAGAGCAGACGGCCGCGATGTGGCTCGCGGCCATCGGCCTCGCCGGGTACGAGACGCGCCGCATCGGCCAGCTCTCGGGCGGTCAGGCGCAGCGCGTGGCGATCGCCCGCGCACAGACCACCGGAGCCGCCGTCGTGTTCGCCGACGAGCCGACCGGCGCCCTCGACTCACAGACGTCCGCCGAGGTGATGGATGCGCTCATCCGCTCGACGACGGACCGCGGCCGGTCGCTCGTCGTCGTCACGCACGACGAGACCGTCGCCGCACGGTGCTCGCGCGTCCTCCGCCTCGCCGACGGGCGCATCGTGGACGAGGTGAACGCCCGATGACGACCCTGCGGCTCGCGTGGCTCTTCGGCCGACGCAGTGTCTCCGCCCGCTCCACCGTGATCCTGCCGGTCGTAGCCTTCGCCGTCGTGACGGCGCTGCTGCTGATCGTCGCGGGTGGAGCGCAGGCGTTCTTCTCCTGGACGGACGACATCGCCGGCCTCTACCAGGTGCTCGCGGTCATCGCCCTCTCCCTGCTGGTGGTGCCGCTCGTCGCGCTCGGCGGCTCCGCAGCACGGCTCTCGGCCCGACGGAGGGACGACCGGCTGGCCAGCCTTCGGCTGCTCGGCGCGACGCCCGCGCTGGTGACCGCACTGACGGTCATCGAGTCGACCGTGCTCGCGCTCGTCGGGGCGATCGCCGGTGCCCTGATGGCGCTGCTCGTGTCGCCCCTGGTGGCGCTCATCCCGTTCCGCGGCGAGCCGCTCGGGATGTCCATCCTGCTGTCCCCGCTGTGGGTGGCGGTCGCGGTTGCCGGTATCGGGGCTCTGGCCGCGGTGAGCGCCGTCGTCGGGCTGCGCGGCGTCATCCTGTCTCCCCTCGGCGTGCGCACGCGGCAACAGGCGCCGCGAGTGCACTGGGTGCGCGTCCTGATCACGGTCGGAGTGGTGGCCGTCGTCGCCGTCGCCATGACCGCGCTGCGGGCCGTGGCCGATATAGGGATCGTGATGGTCGTCCTCGCCGTCGGGTTCGGCGGGAGCATCGCCGTTCTGAACCTCATCGGCCCGTGGGTGCTGCGGCTGGTCGCCTCCGGGCAGGCCCGTCGGGCGCGGACCGCCCGGCGCCTGCTGGCTGCTCGGGCGGTGCTCGAATCGCCCAAGGCCGCGTGGCGACAGGTATCCGGTGTCGCGATGACCAGCTTCATGGCCGTGTTCGCCGGCGTCGGCGTCGCCCTGATGGATGCGGCGGGCGACTCGGGCGACCCGCAGTCGCGGCTGCTGGTCGCGGACATCCGCACCGGCGTGCTCATCACCGTCATCGCGTCGTTCCTGATGGTCGCGTGCTCGGCCGGCGTGAACCAGGCGGCCGCCATCCTCGACCGCCGCGACCTCTACGTGAGCCTCGACCGGATCGGGATGCCCGTCGCCGAGATGAACGCCGCGCGCAGCCGCGCCATCCTGTCGCCCCTACGGGTGACCGCGATCGGGTCGGCGGTCACGGCGGCCGTCGTGGTGCTGCCGCTCACCGGGATGAGCCTCCTGCTGTCCCCGCTCACGCTGGTGACGGTGGCGGCGTGCCTCGCCGCCGGTGTGCTGCTCGTGTGGGCGGCCCTGCGGGCCACGCGGCCGGTTCTCACGCGGGTGCTCGCGGAGCCATCCGCCAGTCTGTGACCCAGTAGGGTCGAAGCATGCCCGAAAACAGCGACGTGGCGGCTGCGCTTGAGCAGCTGCACAGCATCCGGCAGAGCATCGACAACATCGACGCCGCGGTCATCCACATGCTCGCGGAGCGATTCAAGTTCACGCAACAGGTGGGTGCGCTGAAGGCCGAGCACGGGCTCCCGGCGGCCGACCCGGAGCGCGAGAAGGAGCAGATCCAGCGTCTCCGTGCGCTGGCCGAGGAGAGTCACCTCGACCCCGCCTTCGCGGAGAAGTTCCTCACATTCATCATCGCGGAGGTCATCCACCACCACGAGCGCATCGCCGGCGAGAACGGCAGATAGCGCATGGGCTGGGACGCATCCGCCCTGCCGGACGCCCACGGACGCACGGTCGTCATCACCGGTGCGAACGCGGGCGTCGGCTACTTCACCGCGGAGCAGCTGGCGACGGCCGGCGCCCGGGTGGTGCTCGGCTGCCGCGACCCGGAACGCGCGGAAGCGGCGGTGTCGGCCATCCGCCGCCGCGTGCCCGGTGCCCGCGTCGAGGCGCTGCCGCTGGATGTGACGGACCGGCGGTCGATCGACGCAGCGGCGGACGCCCTCCTCGCCTACGAGCGGGTGGATGCGCTGGTGCTGAACGCGGGGATCGTCCACCCGCCGCGTACCCGGCAGACCGACGAGTACGGCAACGAGCTGGTGCTGGCCACGAATGTGCTCGGACACTTCCGCCTGGTCGCACGTAGCATCCCGGCTCTGCAGCGGACCCCCGGATCGCGCATCGTCACGCTGGGTTCGCTGGCATCGCGGCTCGGCCGCGTGCGTGTCGACGACCTCCAGCTGGAGCGCTCGTACACCGCGTGGCGGGCCTACGCGGGCTCGAAGATCGCGGCGCAGGTGTTCGGGTTCGAGCTCGATCGCCGGCTGCGCGCGGCAGGATCGGACGTGCAGAGCATCGTGGTGCATCCCGGCTACTCGACCTCGGGGCGGACGCCCGGAATCCGCGGCGTCAATCAGCCGTCACGGCTGAAGCGGTTCGCCGACAACCTGCAGGCGGCGTGGACGCAGGGCAAGGACGAGGGCGCGCACGCGCCCGTCCGCGCGGTGCTCGACCCGTCGATCGGCGGCGGCGACTACCTGGGGCCCGCGCTGTGGACGAAGGGCGCACCGGTGCACGCGCCGGCGACGCGCGCATCCCGTTCGCCGCGCCTCGGCGCCGCCCTCTGGCCGCTCTTCGAGCGAGCCGCCGAGCAGCCCTTCCCCCTCTGAGCCGCTACCGCCCCCGTCGAGTCCGCAAACTTTGCACGCTTCGGAGCCCGCGAGCGTGCAAAATTCGCGGACTCGACGGTGGGGCTGAGGGGGCGAGGGCGTCAGTCGAAGGGGACGATCGAGAGGAGGCGGTGCGTGGACGGCACTCGGGCGCGCAGCGCGTCCCGAGCGGCGGCGTAATCGGCGCCCTCCGCCTCGATCTCCTCGATGGCGGCCTCGCGGATGATCGCCTTCGCGATCACACGACCGCCGCGGGGCATGGCGTTGTGCACCTGCAGCAGGTCGAACCCCTCGGGGACCTGCTCCTCGATGAGCGCACGGGCCGACTGCGCGTCGTCCGCCTCCGCCGTCAGCTCCTGCGTCTCGCTGCTCTGGATGAGACCGCGCACCTTCATGCCTCAACGCTAGCCGACCGCAGACCTGCCGATGTCACGGCCGGCCCGATACGGTGAAGGGATGGACTACCTCACCCAGCCCATCGATCCGACCTCCGAGAACGACCTCGCGGCGGGCGGACTCCGCCTGACCCTCGTCGACACCTCCGACCCCGCCGCGTTCGACGGCTGGATCCGCGCCGACTTCCGCGGCTTCCACAGCGAACGTCCGAAGGACGAGGTGCTGGAGGAGGCGCGCGGCTACCTGGGCCGCCGCCGCACCACCGGCGTCTACGACGACGCCATCCCCTCCCGCGAGCCGGTCGGCACCGTGAACTCCTGGGTCGCACCGCTCACCGTCCCGGGCGGCCAGCGCGTCGGCGCCTGGGCGATCAGCTCGGTCACCGTCGCGCCCACCCACCGCCGGCGCGGCATCGCCCGTGCGCTGCTGGGCGGGGAGCTGCGCGCGGCACATGCTCTCGGCGTGCCGCTTGCCATCCTCACCGTTTCCGAGTCGGTCATCTACGGGCGATGGGGATTCGGCCCCGCGACGTTCGCTACCGCCTGGAACGTGGACACCAAGCGCGTGCGCTGGGCGGGCGGCGAGACGCCGGGCCGCCTTTCGTTCACCGACCCGGAGGAGTATCGCGAGACCGGCGAGCGCGTGCTCGACGCCGTGATGGCCGGCCGACCCGGCGAGATCGGGCTGGAGCCGTACCTGGCCCACCGCCTGATCGGTCCGCTCAAGGGCAGCCCCGACGCCGACAAGTACCGCCTCGTGCGCTACGACTCCCCGTCGGGCGAGCCCGAGGGCTTCGTCTCGTACGTGGTCAAGGGCGACGACGACTTCACGCGCCACACCGTCGAGGTGAATCACCTGGCGGCCGCGACGGATGAGGCACTCACCGCCCTCTGGCGCTACCTGCTCGACCTCGACCTGGTCGCCACGGTGAAGGTGTGGACCCGCGGGGTCGACGAGCCCCTTCCTACCCTGGTCTCCGACATCCGCGGCGCGCGGGTCACCGACCTCGAGGACCACCTCTGGGTGCGCATCCTCGACGTCCCCGCAGCCCTGCAGGCGCGGACGTACGAACGCGACGGCTCCCTCGTCCTCGACGTGACGGACGACCTGGGCCTCGCCGCCGGCCGCTTCCGGCTCACCGTGACGGACGGACGCGCCGAGGTCTCCCCGACCGACGACGCTGCCGAAGTCACCCTGCCGGTCGCATCCCTCGGCAGCGTCTACCTCGGGCACAGCCTGGCGCGCGGGCTCGGCCTGGCCGGCCGCATCCAGGGCGACGTGGATGCGCTGGACCGCGTCTTCCGCACGGCCGTCCCGCCGCGGTTGAGCACCTGGTTCTGACGGGCGTCGCGGCCCGCGCCTGACTCAGTCGATCAGGTCGTGGCGCACCACGATCTGGTCGCGGGCCGGGCCGACGCCGATCGCGGAGATGCGGGCGCCCGAGAGGCGCTCCAGGGCGAGCACGTAGTCCTGCGCGTTCTTCGGGAGATCCTCGAACGTGCGGGCGCCGCTGATGTCCTCGGTCCAGCCGGGGAACTCCTCGTAGATCGGCTTCGCGTGGTGGAAGTCGCTCTGCGAGGCGGGCACCTCGTCGTGGCGCACGCCGTCGACGTCGTAGGCGACCGCGACCGGGATGCGGTCGATGCCGGTGAGCGTGTCCAGCTTGGTGAGCACGAAGTCGGTCACCCCGTTGACGCGCGCGGTGTAGCGGGCGACAGGGGCGTCGTACCAGCCGGTGCGGCGCGGACGGCCCGTGGTGGTGCCGAACTCGAAGCCGCGCTCGCGCAGGAACTCGCCCCACTCGTCGAACAGCTCGGTCGGGAACGGACCGGCGCCGACGCGCGTGGTGTACGCCTTGACGATGCCGATGACGCGGTCGATCCGGTTGGGGCCGATTCCCGAGCCGGTCGCAGCGCCGCCGGCGGTGGAGTTGGAGGAGGTGACGAACGGGTAGGTGCCGTGGTCGACATCCAGCATCGTCGCCTGGCCGCCCTCGAAGAGCACGTACTTGCCCTCGTCCAGCGCCTGGTTGAGCAGGAGGGAGCTGTCGACGACCATCGAGCGCAGGCGCTCGGCGTACTCGAGCAGCTGCTCGACGACCTCGTCGACCGTGATCGCGCGGCGGTTGTAGACCTTCACCAGCAGGTGGTTCTTCTGGTCGAGGGCGCCCTCGACCTTCTGCCGCAGGATGTTCTCGTCGAAGATGTCCTGGATGCGGATGCCGACGCGGTTGATCTTGTCCGCGTACGTCGGGCCGATGCCGCGACCGGTGGTGCCGATCTGCCGCTTGCCGAGGAAGCGCTCCGTCACCTTGTCGATGGTGCGGTGGTACGAGGTGATCACGTGCGCGTTCGAGCTGACCTTGAGGCGGGAGACGTCGACGCCGCGGGCAATCAGGGCGTCGAGCTCCTCGAACAGCACCTCGATGTCGACGACGACACCGTTCGCGATGACAGGCGTGACACCCTCGGTCAGGATGCCGGAGGGGAGGAGGTGCAGGGCGTACTTCTCGTCGCCGACGACGACCGTGTGCCCGGCGTTGTTGCCGCCGTTGAACTTGACGACGTAGTCGATCCGGCTGCCGAGGACGTCGGTCGCCTTGCCTTTGCCTTCGTCACCCCACTGGGCGCCGATGATCACGATCGCGGGCACGTTTCACGTCCTCTCGGTGGTTGGAACACGTCGGCGCCACGCGGACGACCGTCGCACTCGATCCTATCGCGACCCGTAAAGTTGCACACAACTGTGCAAGAAGGGCGTACACTGGATGCATGCCCACCCCCTCCACCCGCGCACCGCGACGCGACGCCACGGCGAACCGCGAGGCCATCCTCGGAGCCGCCGCCATCGCCCTCAATGAGGACATCGACGCGTCGCTCGAGAACATCGCCGCACGCGCCGGCCTCAGCCGCCGCGCCGTCTACGGGCACTTCGCCACCCGCGACGAACTGCTGGTCGAGGTGTTCACCCGCGGCGCACGTCGGCTCGCCGCCCTGCTCGACCCGGTGTCGCATCCCGACCCCCTCGTCGAGATCGCGCTGTTCGGCGCGACCCTCTGGGCCGAGGTCGAACATGTCCGCGTCAGCGCGGCACTCGCCGTCCGCGGCCCGCACCGCGAGATGGTCGGCACCGCCCTCGACCCCGCGCGCGAGCGCCTCCGCGACACCGTCCGGCGCGGGATGGAGTCGGGCCGCATCCGCACAGACCTCGACCGCGAGACCACGACGCGCCTCATCGAGAACGCCGCCGTCTCGGTGCTCGACGAGGCCACCCGCGCCCGCCTCAGCCCCGAAGCCGGCCATCGCCTGGTCATGCTGGCGGGGCTCGGCGCAGCAGGGATGAGCTGGCGCGAGGCCGGCGAGCTGATCGCCTCCACCCCCGAGCTGGCGTTCACGCCCGCCGAGACGAACGACGGAGGTGCGCAGCGATGAAGGTCGTGCTCGATCAGGTCACCAAGGGAGCGGCCCTCCCGCCGACGTCCGCGACGTTCGAGACCGGTCGCGCGTCCCTCGCCCGCGCCGAGACGGAACAGCGGCCGACCGTCCTGGGGCTGATCGCCTCCGGGCGGATGCGGCCGGACGCCGGCAGCATCACCATCGACGGCAGCACCGACTACGCGGCGATGCGCCGGCGGATCGCGCTCATCGACGCCCCCGACGTCTCCGAGCCGGCCTCCGACGTGACCGTCGCCGGCATCGTCGCCGAGGAGCTGATGTTCGCCGGGCGCGCGTCGCATCCTGTGGCGGTGTCCCGCTGCCTGAAGGAGCTCGGCGCCTCCGAGTGGGCGCGCTCCTCGATCGGCACCGTGCCGCCGACCGTGCGCATCCGGCTGATGGCCGAGCTCGCACTGCTCCGGAAGGGTGTGGATGCGCTGGTCATCGTCTCCCCCGACCGGCACGGAGGCGACCCGGTCGAATGGTGGCGGTTCGCCCGCGAGCTGGCCGGCCGCGACATCGCCGTGCTCATCGTCGCCGGCGACGCCTCCGCCGCGGCCATCGCCGCCGCTTCGTTGGTCTCCCGAATGGACGAGACCGGACCGAACACCTTTGACGAAGACCCCGGCCGGGATGACACCGACGATCTCCCGGACCTGATCGTGACCCAGCCGAATGAAGAAGGCGCATGAAGATCCCGCAGATGATCGCGGCGGAGTTCCGCCGTCTCACCGCCAGCCCGATGTCGATCGTGGCGCTCATCGCACTGATGTGCGTCCCCGTCCTGTACGGAGGCCTCTACCTGTGGGCCAACCAGAACCCGTACGCGAACCTGGACCGCATCCCGGCGGCCATCGTGGTGGATGACGCGGGCACGACCGTCGACGGTAAGACCGTCAATTACGGCGACGACGTGGCCGACCAGCTCATCGAGGACGGCTCGTTCCAGTGGCACCGCGTGGAGAAGAGCTCCGCCGCGAGCGGGGTCGACGACTCGAAGTACGACTTCAGCATCACCTTCCCGAAGGACTTCTCGTCCGCACTGGCCTCCGCCTCCGGCACCAGCCCGCATCGCGCGGTCGTCACGCTGACGACCAATGACACGAACAGCTACCTCGCCTCCACGATCGGCACGCAGGCGGCGGAGAAGATCCGCACGTCGATCGTCAAGCAGGTGAACGAGCAGGCGGCCAAGCAGTTCCTCGTCGGGCTCGCCGACATCCGCTCCAACCTGGTCACGGCCGTCGACGGCGCGAACCAGCTGGTCGACGGCAGCGCCACGGCGCAGTCGGGGGCCTCGCAGCTCGCCGACGGCACGTCGCAGCTCGCCTCCGGCTCTCAGGAGCTGGCGAGCAAGCTCGGAGAGCTGGCGTCCGGCGCCCAGCAGGTGAGCGACGGCGCGGCCCAAGTGGCCGCGGGCAACCAGCAGCTCGCCGCGAAGGCGAACGAGGCGGGCGCCGCGGCAGCCCAGATCGCCGCGGAAGCGCCCGCCGCCCAGCAGGACCTCCTGAACCGGCTGACCGCAGCAGGGGCCACCGAGGCGCAGCTCGCCGAGGTGAAGGCGGTGCTCGGCGACCTCGACACGAAGGTGCAATCCGGCAACGCGCAGATCCAGGGCGCCGTCGGTCAGATCAACCAGCTCTCCGCGGGCGCCGACCAGGTCGCCGGCGGGGCGTCGCAGGTCGCGTCCGGCTCGCAGCAGGCCGCCTCCGGCGCCTCCCAGCTGGCCTCCGGCGCCTCGACCGCCGCGAGCGGGGCCGCCCAGCTGCGCGACGGGCTGACGACCCTGCACGACGGCACAACGCAGCTGCGCGACGGGCTGAAGCAGGGAGTCGACCGCATCCCGGACAACTCCCCGAGCCTGCAGAAGAAGCAGGCGTCCACCATCGCCGACCCGGTGAACCTGAAGAACGACTCGATCACCTCCGCGGGCACGTACGGTGCCGGCCTCGCTCCGTTCTTCGTCGCCCTGGCCGCGTGGATCGGCATCTACGCGCTGTTCCTCATCGTCAAGCCCGTGTCGCGACGGGCGATCACCGCGCTGCACTCGCCCGTCAAGATCACCCTCGCGGGCTGGCTCACCCCTGGCCTCCTCGGGGCGATCCAGATGATCGGGCTGTTCGCGATCGTCTCCGGCGCGCTCGGGTTCCGCATCGACAACCCGGTCGGGATGTACGGGCTGATGGGTCTGGCATCCGTCACGTTCGCGGCGATCATCCTCGCGCTCAATGTCTGGCTCGGCAGCGTCGGGCAGTTCCTCGGCCTCGTGCTGATGGTGCTCCAGCTCGTCACCGCGGGCGGCACGTTCCCCTGGCAGACCCTCCCCGGCCCGCTGGCGTCGCTGCACCACGTGCTGCCGATGTCGTACGCGGTCGACGGCATCCGCCAGCTGATGTACGGCGGCAATCCGGCGACGGCCTGGGCGGACGCGGGAGTGCTCGCGCTGTGGATGCTGATCGCGCTGCTCATCGCGGCGATCGGCGTGACGAGGATGACGCACTTCCGGACGCTGCGCGACCTGCGCCCGTCGCTCATCGGGTAGGCGGACCGGGAGGGGCAGCGCACCTCTGGTGGTCGGGCCGCCGCCCGCACTAGGGTGGCGGCAGACAGCACCCGCAACCGAGGAGGACGACATGGCCGATCTCGAAGTCCAGGCAGCGATCGCGCAAGCCCGGCAGGCGGCGAGCGCCGCCAGCTACGACATCCAGAAGCTGCCGGAGGACTCGATCGAGCGCCAGGCGCTGCACAACCTGGTGACGGCGGTCGACTCCATCATCGAAGCGCTCGACACCGAGTGACGTGACGGTGCCCGCGCGGCGGCGCAGGCGACGGCGTCCGGCGACGGTGGCCGGCGCTAGGGTGGCGGCGTGACCGATACGCTGCGCATCCTCCACCTCTCCGACACGCATCTGTACGGCGACGGCCGGCTGCACTACGGCATCGTGGACACACTGGCCGCGCTCGATCGCGTGCTGGCGCGTGCGTCGTCGCTCGAGGCGGTCGACCTCATCGTCGCGTCGGGAGACCTGTCCGACGACGGCTCGGCGGCGTCGTACCGGAAGCTGAAGGCGACGCTCGAGCCGTGGGCGGCCGAGCGCGGTGCGGCTGTCGTCTACGCGATGGGCAACCACGACCTCCCCGACGGGTTCGAGGAGGTGCTCGGCGCGCGCGAGACCGAGACGACCGTGCGCGGCTTCCGTGTGGTGACGGTCGACACGAGCGTGCCGCTCGCCGGGTACGGCCGCGTCGAGGAGGCACAGCTCGACCGCCTCCGCGACCTGCTCGCCACGCCGTCCGAGAGCGGGACCATCGTCGTCCTCCATCACCCGCCCGTGACGCCGACGACCGTGCTGTTCGAGTCGCTTCGGCTCGTCGACTCCCAGCCGCTGCTGGACACGCTCAGCGAGGGGGATGTGCGGCTCATCCTTGCGGGGCACTACCACCACGGCCTCCTCACGGAGGCGGGGCCGGCGGGCATCCCCGTCGTCGTCGCGCCCGCGGTCGCGAACACGACCGATGTGCTCTGGCCGGCACCGCGGGAGCGTGCCGTACGGGGCGCGGGCTTCGCGTGGGTGCAGCTGCCCGACGACGGCCCGATCCGAGCGCATCTGGTGTCTGCCCCCGCGCCGGACGACGGCGAGACGGTGTACGACCTGGATGCGGCCGCAATCAAGCGCATCTCAGACGACGCCGGATGGCGACGGTGACGCCCGCCGGCTACTCGGGCACACCGCTCTGGAAGAAGCTCGGGTTGAAAGCCGGGATGCGCGTGAGCGTGCTCCACGCCGATCCCGGCTGGAGCATCCCGCTCGACGGCGCACCCGAGGTCGACTGGACCGACGAGGCGCCGAGTGGACTCATCCTCGCGTTCTACCGGGAGGCGGCGGTGTTCCTCAACGAGCTCGACGAGCTGGGGGAACGCATCCGCCCCGACGGGATGGTGTGGGCGGCCTGGCCGCGCAAAGCGGCCGGGCATGTCAGCGACATCACGGAGAACCTCATCCGCGACGCCGCACTCGAGCGCGGACTCGTCGATGTGAAAGTGGCGGCGGTGGACGAGGACTGGTCGGGGCTCAAGCTCGTCTGGCGGCGGATCAACCGCTAGTCGAAAGCGACGTGCTGGCGGATCCACCCGTGCATGGCGACGGCCGCGGCCGCCGACGCGTTGATGGAGCGCGTCGAGCCGAACTGAGATATCTCGACCACCGCATCCGCCGCGGCCAGGGCGTCCGGCGACAGACCCGGACCCTCCTGTCCGAACAGCAGGACGCACTCCCGCGGAAACGCGAACGTCTCGATCCGGACCGACCCCGGAACGTTGTCGATCGCGATCACGGGAAGGCCTTCACCGCGCGCCCACTCCACCAAAGCGGCGACATCGTCGTGGTGCACGACGTGCTGGTAGCGGTCGGTGACCATGGCGCCTCGCTTGTTCCAGCGGCGGCGGCCGATGATGTGGACGGTGTCAGCGGCGAAGGCGTTGGCACTGCGGACGATCGACCCGATGTTCATGTCGTGCTGCCAGTTCTCGATGGCCACATGGAACGGGTGGCGGTGCTCGTCGAGGTCGGCGACGATCGCCTCCATCGTCCAGTACCGGTAGCGGTCGATCACGTTGCGGGTGTCGCCGTGGCGCAGCAGTTCGGCGTCGAATCGCGGGTCGTCCGGCCATTCGCCCTGCCACGGACCGACACCGTTGGTCGTCAGCTCGTGCGTCGGGTTCGCCGTTTCATCCACAGGTTCAGCGTATCCACCGCGGCCGCCCGCCTCACCGCGAGAGAGGCGCGGCCCCTAAGCTGGACGCATCCGCTTCCCGGTGAAAGGGGTCCCACGTGACGCGTCGCGACGAGATCGAATGCTGGCTCACCGACATGGACGGCGTCCTCGTCCACGAGAACCAGGCCCTGCCCGGAGCGTCCGACCTCATCCAACAGTGGCGCGACCAGGGCACCCCGTTCCTCGTGCTCACCAACAACTCCATCTTCACGCCGCGCGACCTGGCGGCACGGCTGCGCACCTCCGGCCTCGACGTGCCCGAGGAGTCGATCTGGACGTCGGCGCTGGCGACGGCCGACTTCCTCAAGTCGCAGATGCCCGGCGGCACCGCCTATGTGATCGGCGAGGCCGGGCTCACCACGGCCCTTCACGAGGCCGGCTTCATCATGACCGATACGAACCCGGACTACGTCGTCGTCGGCGAGACGCGCAGCTACTCCTTCGACGCGATCACCAAGGCGATCCGCCTCATCGGCAAGGGCGCGCGGTTCATCTCCACGAACCCCGACGCCACCGGACCCAGCGCGGAGGGTCCGCTGCCCGCCACAGGCGCGGTGACGGCGATGATCACCAAGGCGACCGGCCGCGACCCGTACGTGGTCGGCAAGCCGAACCCGATGATGTTCCGCTCGGCGATGAACCGCATCGGCGCGCACTCCGAGAACACGGCCATGATCGGCGACCGGATGGACACGGATGTCGTGGCCGGCATCGAGGCCGGGCTGCACACCATCCTCGTGCTCACCGGCATCAGCGACCGCAGCGAGATCGAGCGGTACCCGTTCCGGCCGGACGAGGTGCTCCGGGGCGTCGACGAGCTCGTCGTGCGGGAACCCATCGAGACCGAGCTCTGAGCCGCCCGGCGCACGGACTCTGAGCTCCACCGTGGACGACGTCGCGCACATCCGCTCCGCCCTCCGCGCGGCGGCCCGCTCGGCGTGGACCGCGCTCCGTGCCGAACGCCCCTCGGAGACCTTCTACTACTTCGGCCTCTGGACGACGCCGCTCGCCCACAGACCGGCTCCGACGGCGTGCTCGCTCGAGGGTCTGGAGCGCGCGGTCGAACGGTGTCGCGCCGAGGGCGTGGAGCTGGATGCGGACGAGCTGCGCTGGGCGGTCAACGACTCCCCCTACGACCTGTTCGGCGACCGGCTGTTCGCCGAGGTCGAGCCGCTCTTCGACGCGCTCGGAGGCCCGTACGAGCGTTCTTCCGAGCTCAACGCGGAACTGCTGGATGCCATGGTCGGAGCGCTCGCGGATCTCGACGCGGAGGGGTTCTTCGGTGTGGGAGCCTCCCGTGACGCGGTGGTGCTGAACGTGACGACCCCCGGTCACGACACGGAGGCGGAGCTGCTCGCGTCAGCGCGACGGATCAACCCGCCGGGCGCGCTCGTGCGGTATGAGGCCGACCTGGCGGCGCCCGGAGGCGCGGAGGGCTGACCGGTGCGGGTCAGGCGGCGGGGCCGGGACCGGCGACCGACGAGGTGAGCGGCTCGCCGCTCGACCGGGTGGCGAAGCAGTAGTACGAGCGCTGGCCGTCCTTCCACTGCTGCTCCGTGGCCGGGAACGAGCCCGTGACCTGGAGGTCCGGGTAGGCGCCTGCGGCACCCAGATCGACAACGCCACCCGCCGTGCAGAGGCCGGGGATCTGCTGCGCGAGGGCGTCTGCGCCGGGATACGGCGCAGCGGGGTCGGCGGAGAGCAGGTTGGTGTAGACGAGCTGCGCGGTGTGCGGTGCGGCGCAGTCGACGACGGTGAACTCCTCCGCCCACACGGTCGTGAACGGCTGGATGCACTCGCCGCCGCCCAGCGCATCCCACGGGTGCGTGCCGGCGCCGACGGCGGCGGCGGGCTTGGGCGTCACGGTGGGCACCGGGGTGGGCGTCGGGGTCGGAGTCGCGCTGGGCTTCGCGGAGGCCGACGCGGTGGCCGCCACCGGCGCGGGTTTGGCGGCACCGAGCCACGACGGGATGCGTGTCCCGATCGCGAAGAGGCCGATGAGCACCAGCACGACGGCCAGGGCGCCCCCGACCATGAGCAGGATGCGGTTGTTGCGCGAGTTCCAGAAGTCGCCACCGGTCGGAGACGCGGGTGCGGCGGTGGCGCCTGCTGCGCCGTCGGCCGTGGTCGCGGAAACGGTAGCGGCACTGCCGGTGCCGACCGTCGCAGCGGAGGCGGCTGCGGCCGAGGCGCCCGCGGCGGCGGGAAGCTCCCACGCCGGGGCAGCGGACGGTTCAGGTGCAGTGGGCGGGGCTGCGGTGGTGTCGACAGGGACGGTCTGCGTGAACGCGAAGGGTGTCGTCGCAGTGAGCTGCGGACCCTCGACTCCGGCCGCGGGTTCCGGCGCTTCGTCGATCGATTCGTCCGTGCTCTCGTCGCCCGGCTCCGAGAGCGGTTCGCCAACGATCGGCGATGCGGGGCCTGTCTCGGGTTCCACTTCCACGTCGCCGAACAGCTCGGCCAGTCCGTCGGACTCCTCCGCCTCGACGTCGTCGGCTGCAGTTTCGTCTGCGGCTTCAGGGGCCGACGGCTCAGTGGCGAACGGCTCCGGCGCGAACGGGTCCGTGGCGAACGGCTCCGGCTCTGAGGCGCTCGCGATGCTCTCGGCGTCGATCGGGCTGGTGGCGGGCGACGGCAGGCCACCCATCGCCAGTTCGGCCTCCGCGGCGGGGAAGGCCGGAGCAGACGGAAGGGATTCGACGGGCTCGTCGCGCAGCAGCGCGGCGATCTCGGACGTGTCGAGCTGCTGCGTCGGGGTGTCGACGACGTCCGGGGCGTCGAACACTGCGGGCGGCTCGTATGCCGACGGCGACGCGGGCGGTGCGGCGAGTTCCGGCTCCTCGTGAGACGCGCGCAGGAGGTCGGCGATCTCCGCCGCATCCTGCTGCTGCTCCGGCGTCTCGACCGGCGGCTCGAAGAGCGCTGCCGCGTCGATCGGGGGAAGGACCGGCTGGTACAACGACGACGAGGCCGTGAGCGGCTCCTCGGCCGGGGGGAGGATCGCATCGGCGATGGGCGTGGCGGGCGGCTCGGTCGGCGCGGGCGGCCGGGTGAACGCGGACGGGTCGATCGGGATGACGCTCGTCGTGTCACCGATGACGGATCGGCCGGACGGAACATCGGACTCGGGCGCTCCGAAGCCGAGCAGCGCGGCAAGGCCGTGGCCCTCCTGCTCGCCCGACTCGTCCTCGTCGTCGGCGGGGATCTCGGGCGCGTCGAAGATGGTCCGCGGCTTCTCCGGTTCGGGCGCGGGCGTCGGCAACGCCGGTTCGATCACCCAGGAACGGACGGCGGCGGGCGGCTCCTCGTCGTCCGACGACTCGGCCGGCGACGGCTCGGTCGCCGACGGCTCCTGGGGCGTGGCGAACGGGGCGAAGATGCCGGCCGAGCTGGGTGCCTTCGGCTCTACGAACGTCGACCGGAACACCGGCGGTACGAGTGGAGGCGCGGCATCGGCTTCCGGCTCGGGCTCGGGCTCGGCGGCCGCAGCGGACTCCGCAGACGCAACCGGCTCCGCAGGTGCGGCCGGTTCGTCGGACGGCGTCTCGACTCCGAGCGGTTCGAAGAGTGTGGTCGGCGTCGGGTCGGTCGGCGCCGGCTCGCTCGCCGTCGCTACCGGCTCGCTCGGCGCCGCAGCGAACGGAGCCGTCTCTTCCTCCGCCGGACGGGACGCCTCCTCCTGCTCGACCAGGGGGTCGCCGCCGACTCCCGGAGTCAGGTTCCAGTTGAACGCGACCGGGAACTCCGTCGGCTGCTCCTCGACGACCTCGGGCTCCTCGATGACACTGCCCAGTAGTTCATCGAATGGCGACGGCTCGTCCGACGTCGGCACCTCCGCTTCCCGCGAGGACGTCGGAGTCGCGGGCACGGCATCCACCTCGATCGGAGGAGGAGAAGCGACACCTTCCGGCACCGCCGCCGTGTCTGCTTCCGCGTCGCCTGCCGGAACATCGGACGCCTCGGGCGCATCGGCGGGACGATCGACGTGGCGCCCGCCGGTCAGCTGCTGCAGCAGCCAGTCGGCGCTGCCGAACTCGGGCTCCTCCGCCTCCGGCTGTTCGGCCGGGACCTCGGGCGCATCCCGTCGTTCGTACGGACGTTCGTCGTCCGCAGCGCCCCGCCCGCGCTCGTCGGACACTATGCCAGCCCCAGGTCCTTCAGGCCGATGGCGGCGTAGTAGGGGTAGCCGGCGGCCTCGATGGCCTCACGGGCGCCGGTGTCGCGGTCGACCACGACGGCGACGGCGGCGATCTCGGCGCCGACCTTGCGCAGCGCCTCCGCGGCCTTGAGCGGGGAACCGCCGGTCGTTGAGGTGTCCTCGAGCACGATCACGCGCTTGCCCTCGAGGTCGGGGCCCTCGACCTGCTTGCCGCGGCCGTGGTCCTTCGGCTCCTTGCGCACGACGAACGCGTCGTAGGTGAGACCCTGAGCGGCGCCCTGGTGGAGGATCGCCGCGGCGACGGGGTCGGCGCCCATGGTCATGCCGCCGACGGCGAAGACGTCCGGGATGTCGCGGATGAGGTCGATCATGACGCGGCCGATGAGCGGCGCGACGCGGTGGTCGAGGCTCACCTTGCGCAGGTCGACGTAGTAGCTCGCCTTCTTGCCGCTGGTGAGCGTGAAGTCGCCGTGGAACACGGCCTCGGCGGCGATGTAGTCGATGAGCTGCTGTCGTGCGTCGGTCACATCCATGATTCTAGAGGGGAACCCGCCGGACCCCGGGAGTTCTCCACAGGGCGTCCCTGTTCCACGGACGCCTCCGGACTCGGGCGACGTCGGCGGCGGCCGATACGATCGGAGCATGCGCGTCGCGACCTGGAATGTGAACTCGATCCGCACCCGCGTGGGCCGCGTCGTCGACTGGATGGTCCGCGAAGACGTGGATGTGCTCGCCATGCAGGAGATCAAGTGCAAGCCCGAGCAGTTCCCGTACCAGCCGTTCGAAGACGCGGGTTACGAGGTCGTACTGCACGGTCTGAACCAGTGGAACGGCGTCGCCATCGCCAGCCGCCTGCCGCTGGAGGACGTGACCATCGGGTTCCCCGACATGCCGGGATTCCTCAAAGACCATGACGGGCCGGACCTCCCGAAAGAGGCGCGCGCGATCGGCGCGACGGTCGAGGGCATCCGGCTGTGGAGTTTGTACGTGCCCAACGGCCGATCGCTCGCCGACCCGCACTACGTCTACAAGCTCGACTGGCTGGCCGCCTTGGCCGCCGACACGCAGCGCTGGCTCGCCGACGATCCCACCCTCCAGCTGGCGCTCATGGGCGACTGGAACGTCGCGCCGCTCGATTCCGACGTCGGCGACCCGAGCCTGGTGCCCGGCATCTCGACGCACATCTCGCCGCCGGAGCGTACCGCCTTCGCGGCCTTCGAGAAGGCCGGGCTGACCGATGTCGTCCGGCCGATCGTGCCGGACGGCTACACGTACTGGGACTACAAGCAGCTGCGGTTCCCACGCAATGAGGGGCTCCGCATCGACTTCATCCTCGGCTCCCGCGCGTTCGCCGACCGGGTGGTGGATGCGAGCATCCACCGCAACGAGCGCAAGGGCGACGCCCCCAGCGACCACGTGCCCGTGCTCGTCGAACTGGCGCCCATCGCCGCGGCCGACGACGACGACGACCGACCGATGATCTTCGGCTGACGAACGCACGATGAGCACGCCGCCTCCGCCCGGTTATTCCGGATACCCGGTTCAGCCGGGTTACCCGCCGCCCGCTCCTGCACGCCGGCCGGTGGTCGTCTGGGATCTGGTGACCTCGATCATCCTGCTGGTGTTCGCGGTCGTCGTCGCCGCCATCCTCACGTTCGCCGCGTTCTTCCTCGCGTTCGCGAGCGACCCCTGCGGGGCGTCGACGGTGTGCGACACCGATCGCATGGGCATCGGCTTCGTCATCGCGCTCTTCGGACCCGGCGTCGTCACCCTGATCACGGTGGTCGTCACCGTGGTGCTGCTGATCGTCCGGCGCATCAGCTTCTGGGTTCCGATCGCGGGCATCCTGCTCGCCGTCGGCGCGTGGGTCGGCGGCGCGGCGCTCGTCATCTCCGGTGTGCCTGGCGCCTCCCTCTAGTCGCGTTCCTCCACCGCATCCGGACCGGCCGCGCCAACTTTCGTTACGAAGCGTTGCGCCGGGCCAGCGGGCGCAGCGCCCGCGTCGGTAGCGTCAGAGCACCATGACCGCCTCGTCCTCCGCCTACCCCGTCGAGTTCTCCGGCGTCGCGCGCTCGTTTCCGGCGCCGAACCGGCGCTCCGGGAAGCGCACCCAGGGCGATCGCGGGCGCGAGGCGTCGGCCCCCACCACGCGCACGGTGCTTCGGGATGTGTCCCTCCGGATCCGCGCGGGCGAGGTCGTCGCGATCCTCGGCCCGAGTGGATGCGGCAAGTCGACCCTCCTGCGCATCGCCGGCGGCCTCGATGCGCCCACCGGCGGAGCCGCCCTCATCGACGGAACCGCGGTCACCGGATTCGACGCCCGCTGCGCCGTCGGATTCCAGGAGCCGCGGCTGCTGCCGTGGCGTTCGCTCGCCGACAACGTCGCGCTCGGTCTGCCGCGCGGCCTCGAACGCGCCGCCGGGCAGCAGCGGGTCGCGCAGCTGCTCGAGCTCGTCGGACTGACCGGTTCCGCGACGCTCCGGCCCCGTGAGGTCTCCGGAGGCATGGCGCAGCGTGCGTCGCTCGCCCGTGCCCTGGCCCGCAACCCGGGCGTCCTCCTGCTCGACGAGCCGTTCGGCGCTCTCGACGCCCTCACCCGCCTGAAGATGCAGGACCTCCTGCTCGACATCCACGCTGCGGCGCCCGCCACCATCCTGCTGGTCACGCACGACGTCGACGAAGCTCTGCAGCTCGCGGACCGCGTCGTGCTGCTCGGCGCAGAGGACGGCCGGCCGGGCTCGACGATCCGCAGCGTCACGACCGTGCCCGGCACCCGACCGCGCGACCGCGGCTCCGCCGAGCTCGCCCAGCTGCGGGCCGAGCTGCTCGACGGGCTCGGCATCGACCGCCACGGCCGCGCCCGCGACGAGCAGCGGGCGACCGTCCCCGTCTTCCCGTACTGAACCGCACCACCCGCACCACAGCACCACCACAGCCGCACCACCCGCTCCCCCACACACCCCCGAGAGAGGCATCATGCGCCGCAGACCCACCATCCTGACCGCCGCCGCCGGTATCGTCGCGGCCGCCAGCCTGCTGCTGACCGGCTGCGTCGCCGGCGAGGGCTCCGCCTCCGGCGCCACCAACTCCGCCGGAGTGACGAAGGGCGGAACGCTCAACATCGACTTCGCGACCTACAACCCGCTCAGCCTCGTCATCAAGAAGGAGGGCTGGCTGGAGAAGGCCCTGAAGAAGCAGGACATCACGGTCAACTGGGTGCAGTCCGCCGGCTCCAACAAGGCGAACGAGGCGCTCCGCTCGGGCGCGATCGACGTCGGCTCGACCGCGGGCTCGGCCGCGCTGCTGGCCCGCTCGAACGGATCGCAGATCAAGACCATCGACATCTTCTCGCAGCCCGAGTGGTCGGCCATCGTCGTCGGCCCGAACTCGACCATCACGTCGGTGAAGGACCTCAAGGGCAAGCAGGTCGCGGCCACGAAGGGCACCGACCCGTACTTCTTCCTGCTGCAGGCGCTCGAGGCGAACGGTCTCTCGGCCAAGGATGTCACCATCCAGAACCTCCAGCACGCCGACGGCTGGGCGGCCCTGCAGAACGGCTCGGTCGACGCATGGAGCGGCCTCGACCCGATCATGGCCAACGCCGAGAAGTCGGGCGCGAAGCTCATCTACCGCAACGTGAAGTTCAACACCTACGGCTTCCTCAACGCCACGGAGTCGTTCCTCGACTCGAAGCCGGATGTCGCGCAGACCGTCGTGAACACCTACGAGTACGCCCGGGCCTGGGCCGAGAAGCACCCGGACGAGACGGCCAAGATCCTGTCCGACGTCGCCGGCATCGATCCCGCCGTCGCCACCACGGTGATCACCGAGCGCACCAACCTCGACGTGTCGAACATCCCCGGCAAGGCGCAGCTGGCCGTGCTGAAGAAGGTCGGCCCGATCTTCGTCGAGTCCGGCGACGTGAAGTCCCAGACCGACATCGACAAGGCGCTCGACTCGCTGCTCGACCCGACCTTCGCGAAGAAGGCCGACCCGAGCGCCATCGGAGGCTGACGCATCCCATGACCGTCCAGAGCGCACCGGAGGTCGTCACGACGGCGGCCGCACGCACGTCCGTGCTGTCGCGCCGCGGGGTGAGGATCGCCGCGGGGTTCGTCATCCCCGTCGTGCTGCTCGCCGTGTGGCAGGTGGCGTCGACCTCCGGTGCGTTCACGTCGTCGCAGCTGCCGTCGCCGGCGATGGTGTGGGAGGCCGCGGTCGACCTCGCCCAGCGTGGATTGCTGGGGCAGTTCGTGGCGATCTCGACCCAGCGGGTGCTCATCGGCTTCGCTTTCGGCGCGGGCCTCGGCCTCCTGCTCGGGGCTCTGGTGGGTCTGTCGCGCTGGTCGGATGTGCTGTTCAGCCCGACGCTCGCCGCCATCCGGGCGGTTCCGTCGCTCGCCTGGGTGCCCCTGCTGATCCTGTGGTTCAAGATCGGCGAGGACTCGAAGATCATCCTGATCGCGATCGGCGCGTTCTTCCCCGTCTACACGACGGTCGGCGCTGCGCTCAAGCACGTCGACCGTCAGCTGGTGGAGGCGGGACGCGCGTTCGGGCTGAACGGCGTCCGGCTCTTGACGACCGTCCAACTCCCCGCCGTGCTGCCGTCGGTGATCTCCGGTCTCCGACTCGCCATGGCGCAGGCGTGGTTGTTCCTCGTCGCCGCCGAGCTGATCGCGTCGTCGATGGGACTCGGCTTCCTGCTCATCGACTCGCAGAACAACGGCCGGACCGACCGCCTCTTCCTGGCGATCATCCTGCTGGCGATCCTGGGCATCATCACCGACTCGCTGCTCGGTCTGTTCGAACGGTGGACGGCCCGCCGCTGGGGCTGAGCGCTCGTCGCACGATCCACCTGTGAAGTCCAGGGTCTATACCCATTCGCTGCCGGGCCTACCGTCGTCCCGGAACCCAGATGACAGCGAAAGGAGCCGTAATGGCTGCAGTGACCAAGTCCATCGACGTCAACGTGCCGGTCTCGACGGCGTACAACCAGTGGACCCAGTTCGAGTCCTTCCCGCACTTCCTCGACGAGGTCGAGGAGATCCGCCAGGTCGACGACACCACCAACCACTGGCGCGTGAAGATCGGCGGCGCGGAGCGGCAGTTCGACACGGTCATCACCGAGCAGCTTCCGGACGAGCGGGTGGCGTGGAAGTCCGTCGCCGGTGACACGGAGCACGCGGGCGTCGTGACTTTCCACCGGCTCTCCGACACCGAGACCAAGGTGACGGTGCAGCTGGAGTGGGCGCCGTCCGACGCGCTCGAGAAGATCGGGTCCGTGTTCGGCCTCGACGACCACGCCGTGAAGAAGGACCTGGAGAACTTCAAGAAGTTCATCGAGTCGCAGGGCACCGAGACGGGTGCCTGGCGCGGCGAGGTGGACCGCGGCGACACGGTCTGATCCGTCCGCTCCTCCCCTGGAGCGACGAGAACGGCGCCGGTGCGATCTGCACCGGCGCCGTTCTCCGTATCCGCCGACTACAGGATGGGACGCCCGCCGGTGACGGCGATCCGCGCGCCCGAGATGTACGAGCCCTCGTCGGACGCCAGCAGCACGTAGACCGACGCCAGCTCGGCCGGCTGGCCCGCCCGCCCGAACGGGGTGTCGCTCCCGAACTGGCTCACCTTCTCCACCGGCATGGTGGAGGGGATGAGCGGCGTCCAGATGGGACCCGGCGCGACGCTGTTGGCCCGGATGCCCTTCTCACCGAGCAGCTGCGCGAGCGATGCCGTCATGTTGGCGATGGCCGCCTTCGTCGCCGCGTACGGAAGCAGTGTCGGAGAGGGCATGTCGGAGTTCACCGACGACGAGCCGATGATGCTCGCGCCCGGCTTCATGTGCGGCACGGATGCCTTCGCCAGGTGGAAGAAGGCGGAGACGTTCGTCGCGATGGTGTGATCCCACTCCTCGTCCGGGATCTCCTCCAGCGACTCGTGCGTCATCTGGTACGCCGCGTTGCTGACGAGAACGTCGATGCCGCCGAGCTCCTCCACGGTCTTCGCGACGATGTCCCGGCAGTGCTGCGGGTCGGAGACGTCGCCGGGCAGCAGCAGGGCCTTCCGTCCGGCCTCGCGCACCCACTTCGCGGTGTCCTCGGCGTCGTCGTCCTCGCTCAGGTACGAGATGGCGACATCGGCTCCCTCGCGGGCGTAGGCGATGGCGACCGCCTTGCCGATGCCGCTGTCCGCGCCGGTGATGAGCGCGACCTTGCCGGTCAGTTTGCCGCTGCCGCGGTAGCTCTGCTCGCCGTGGTCAGGGCGCGGGTCCATCGCGTCGGTGGTACCGGGCGGCTGCTGCTGCTGTTCAGGGAAAGACATCCATCGACCTCCATTCGTGTACCTCCACGGAACACCCGCTTCCGCACCACGTCAGGGGCTTGGGCGGCTCGGGATGTGCGCGTACCGTCCCTCCAATGAACGCGACACCGGATGCCCCCGACGAGCACCAGAGCGACGCCGACCAGACCGCGAAGGACCGCTCGTACAGCCCAGCGAGCGAGCGCGAGACGGAGGTCAAGCAGGAGGAGTCGGACGGCGCCGCCGTGCGCCCGGGCACCGGCGGCCCCGACGACGTGGGAGACATCCCCGTGCCGCCGGAGGACGACCTCGACCCCGCCGCGATCGTCGAGCGCGGCGACCCGGGTCACCGCGCCGGCGACGCCTGACCGCGCAGGCGATCAGGCGTCGCACGCGGGTCAGCGGGCCGAGTCGACCTTCTCTTGTGTCGAGCGCCGGCGGGCGACCGCGGAGTAGATCCGCTCGACGATCCACAGCAGGATGCCGATGCCGAGGAGCCCGAGCGCGATCGTGTACTGGCCGACCGGGCGGCCGGAGGTCCATGGGAACACCAGATACAGGCAGGTGATCGCGCCGATGATCGGCAGCACGGTCGGCGACCGGAAGTGCTTGTGGTCCACCGGCTGCTTGCGCAGCACCAGCACGGCCACGTTGACGACCGCGAACACCGCCAGCAGAAGCAGGGATGTCGTGCCTCCGAGCAGCGCGACGATCGAGCCCTTCGGGTCGAGCGACACGTAGATGATCAGGGCGACGGCGAGCGCCGTGGTGAACAGGATGGCCGTCCACGGCGTCCGGCGCTTCGGCGACACCTTCGCCAAGAACGGCGGAAGCACGTTCTGGCGGCTCATGCCGTAGAGCAGGCGGCTCGCCATCATCATGTTGATGAGAGCGGTGTTTGCCACGGCGAACATCGAGATGAACGGCAGCAGGTCGTTGATCGGGAAGCCCGGCGCCGCCGCCTCGACGGCCAGCACCAGCGGCGTCTCGCTCCCGGCCAGCTGGCCGATCGGGACCAGCGCGACGACGGTGATCGACACCAGCACGTAGATGACCGCCGCGATGCCGAGCCCGCTCAACATCATCTTCGGGAAGATCCGGCTCGGTTCCTTCGTCTCCTCGGCCATGTTGACCGAATCCTCGAAGCCGACCATGGCGAAGAACGCCAGCGAGGTCGCCGTGCTCACGGCCAGCAGAACGCCCTTGTCCTCCGGCGTCTCGAACGCCACCACCTGCGACCAGTCCGCGTTGCCGCCGCCGATCGCCCAGAGCCCGATGAAGATCACCAGCAGCAGACCGGAGAGCTCCACGAGGGTGAGCACGACGTTGAGCCACACGCTCTCGGAGACGCCGCGAAGGTTCACCAGCATGATGAGCACGATGAAGGCGAGGGCGATGAGCAGGGTCGTCACGTTGTCATCCGGGATGCCGAAGCCGACGGTGAGGTTCACCGCGAATGCGCGCGACGCCGTCGATGCCGACGTGATGCCGGACGTCATGACGATGAAGCACACGATGAACGTGAAGAAGTGGATGCCGAACGCTTTATGCGTATACAGAGCGGCGCCCGCGGCTTGCGGATACTTGGTGACCAGCTCCAGGTAGGAGAAGGCGGTCACGGTCGCCACGGCGAACGCCAGCAGGAACGGCAGCCACGCCGCGCCTCCCACCTCCGCGGCGACCTGACCGGTCAGGGCGTACACGCCCGTGCCGAGAATGTCGCCGACGATGAACAGCAGCAGCAGACCCGGCCCGAGGGCTCGTTTCAGCTCCGGCTGTTCCGGCTCGACGGTCTTGACCACCTGGGTCCACGACGGATCGCTCACGGTCGGCTCCCTTCGACGTTCGCTCGGGGAGCCACTGTATGTGAGTTCTCACAGAAATGGGAGTACCGACGCGGGCTATTGGCGGCCCGATGCCCCGAAGTGCAAAGCCTTATCGCGGCCCTCACGCCGGTCACCCTGCCGCGTCAGACGCCGAAATGCTGGCCAGGCGAGGCAAACGGCGAACGGCTCGTGAGGCGAGCACCCATGCTGCGGAGGTGAGGATCCCCAGACTGGCCAGAGCGAGGACAACGCCGGTCGGAAACACCAGGGTCAGGACCGCCGCAAGAGCGGCCCCCAGCGGGTCGATCCCCCAGGTGACGATGCGGCTGGCCGCGGAATAAGAGCCCAACGCACGCTCCGGCACCAGTACCTGTTTCAGTGTCTCCGTGCCGGTCACGTTCGTCATGACGCTCGCTGCCCACAGACCCAGCGAGAGCGCAAGAAGGGCCACGTTGAGGACGGTGCGACCTGGAACGAGCGCGAGCATCCCGATACCCGCCACAGCGGGAAGAGCGAAGGTCAGGGCCAGCGCAGTGATCGGTCGCAGGCGATCCCAGATACGCGGAGCGGCCGCCATCGAAAGGAGCCCGAGCACCCCGCCCAGAGCGCCTGCAACTCCGACTTCCGCCGGGCTCATCGATCCCGACCGAAGTGCATGAGTGATGTAGATCGCCTGAATCGCTGCGGTGAAGAGATTGAAGTGCGCGATGGCCAGGGTCAGCGGCCAGAGCACCGTGCTCCGATAGAGCATCCGAAACCCAGCGACGATGGACGATGCATAGCGCCTCACCGTGAGGCGTTCCTCCGGCTCCGGCTCCGCCTCGCTAACGCGACGCACCGAGAAAGCGGAGATGACGTACGTGACAGCGTCCGCCAGGAACAACGCCAGTGGCGAGAATATCTGCAGGAGAATGCCGGCGGTCGCGCCTGCGCCGATGTCTCCGGCGGAGCGGATGCCCGCGACCCAGGTATTCGCCGCCGGCAACCTGGACCGGTGCACGATGCCCGGCACAAGAGCCGAGAATGCGCTGTCATACAAACCTGTGAGACCGGAGATCAGGCCGGCCGCGAGGGCGAGCACGAGAAGCGAAAGGTGGTCAGCAAAGAACAGGAGCCCGATGACTCCCAGCACGGCGGCCCGGAGCACGGACATCAGGAACAGGAACCGCGTCCTTCGACCCCTGTCGGTCCAGGGTGCTAGAAATCCGAGAAACACGAGCGTCCCGATGCCCGCCGCGGTGGTGATCCATGCGACCTCGGAGGCGGACGCATGCAGGTACTCGAGCGCGACGATCGGAATCGCGAACAGCGTGAGCTGGCTTCCAAAAAACGAGATCGCTTCGCTCCACCAGAGGCGCTTGAAATCACGGTTCCATAGCCCCGGAGGAACCGGGGTTACGTCGGTCACAACCTGTTGCCCCTCCCATGCGAAAGCGCGCGATGCGCGCGCTCGAAAACTAGCCAGCGGCCCGTCCGGGGACAAGTCGACCGACCCCGAAGATCGATGCGAGCTGCGGCCGATTCCGGGGACTCTCGGCTCCAACGGGCAGATTCACGCTGCGCCGATTGCGGCCACCATCACGCCAGTCACACGGATGTGAACGGACCGTACCGACGCGGGCTATTGGCGGCCCGTGAACCCCTCCATCGAGTCGTAGACGCCGAAGACGCGGCCGGCGACGGCGTCCCACGCACGGGTAGGGAGCACGCCGCGGAGGGTCCGGGCCAGCCCGACCGTCCAGGGGAGCATCAGCATCGGACGGCCCGCGAGCATCGCCCGCCAGACCCGGTCGACCACGTACTCGGGGCTCATCACCGGGGTCAGGAGCGGCCCGCGGGCGCCCTCGAACATCCCCGTGTCGATGTAGCTCGGCGCGACCGTCGTGACCTTCACGTGGCCGTAGCCCTGCTGCTGCAGTTCGAGGCGGACGCTGTCGCTCCAGCCGATCACCGCCCACTTGCTTGCGGCGTAGACACTCATGCGCGGGTTGGAGATCGTCCCGGCAGCCGAGGCGATGTTGACGATGCGGGCCTCGCGGGGGCTCTGCTGCATCCCGGGCAGAAACTCCCGCGTCACGTACATCGGGGCGAGAGCGTTGACCTGCATGGTCGGGCGGGTGTCGTCGCCGTTGTCGTGCTCCCAGAAGTACTTCCCCCGCACGATGCCCGCGTTGTTGATGAGCACGTCGATCCCGCCGAGCTCCTTGCGCACCGCCTGCGCACTCTGCGCGATCGCGCCGAGCTCCGCTAGGTCGACGACGTAGGGCAGCACACTGGTGGATGCCTTCCCGGCCGCCGAGCTCGGTGACCGTGGCGGCGCTCCCCAGGCAGCGGCGGTGCGTCCGGCGAGCACTTCGCGCCGCAACCGGTGCGTCAGTTCGGTGAGCGCGGCCTCGTCCCGGTCCCAGAGCACGACCGCTCGCGCGCCTTCGAGCACGGCGCGTTCGGCGTACAGACGCCCCATGCCCGAGGCCGCGCCGGTGATGAGTACACGCGCCCCGCGAACCGTTCTCGCCATCCCCCCATCATCGCAGCGTCGGTCCCTCCCGTCGCCTCCGGCCTCCGCCCACCGTCGAGTCCGCAAACTTTGCACGCCCGTGCGGCGTTTCGTGTGCAATTTGTGCGGACTCGATGGTGGGGGCGGACTCGACGGTGAGGGCAGGAGCGAGGGGGGTCAGGGGCGCGGGGGGAGTCGGCGGGAGAAGAAGACGCGCGGGAAGCCGTTGTCGGTCCGGCGGTGCGTCTCGACGAAGCCGTGGCGAGGGTAGTAGGCCACGTTCTCGGTCATCAACTCGTGCGTGTAGAGGCGGATCTCGTCGAGCCCCTCGGCGCGGGCCTGCTTCTCGGCGATCCCGAGCAGCCGCGCACCTAGACCCGTGCCGCGGACGCTGTCGGCTACGGCGACGTTCTCCACGAGCAGATGGTCCGGGCGAACGGAGGTGATGAGCAGCCCGACGATCCGCCCTCGGTCCCGAGCGACGAGCGCTCGGCCCTGTCCGACGATCGTGGCGTAGTCATCCAGAAGCGGCCCCGGCTTCCGGCCGATGCGCTCGACGTACGGCTCGTACGCCTCGCGGACCAGTTGTTCCACTGCGGGCACGTCCTCCGCGCGCGCCGCTGACACCTCGATTTCCATGGCGTCACGCTAGCCGGGGTGACGGAAGGGTTTGTTGCGCATCGCAGCGGGACGGCGCAGTTTTCCGCCGGAAGAGACAACAAAACGCTCGCGATCCCCGGATAGGCTCGTCACATCCACACCCTGCCGCGTGCGAGCGGCCGACCAACGACGGGAGGTTCGTCATGTCTCAATTCGTCCAGCACTTCACCGCAGACGCCATTGTCGGGGAGCCCGAGGTCGTCGAGGACGGCCGCCCGGTCCGCGAGGTCGCGAACGACCCCGCCTGGCTGCGCCTCAAGGACGCCGCCGTCGCGCTGCAGGCCCTCCAGGTGAAGGACGGCTCGGTCGAGCAGGAGTCCGACCGCCCGGCCGCCGCAGAGCACGTCCGCACCATCGTCGACTCGATCGCCGCACTCGCACCGGCGTTCCCGCACGACGCGTCCTACCTGGCCGCGCTGCAGCGCGACTTCACGCGCTGGGCGGACGAGGGCTTCGGCGTTCCCGACTTCCTCGACGCGCTGAACGAGTTCCAGCCGCAGCAGCACCGCGTGGATGGGCTCGGCCACCTGGTCGTGTTCCCCATGTACACGCAGAACGGCAGCCCCGACCGTCACGTCGAGGCCCTGCTGGTCGAGGTGATCTGGCCGGAGTTCGTGGCGGAGCTGGAGGCCGGCGACTACGGCAACAAGCTGTTCGTCGCCCTGCGGTTCGTGGACTTCACGCCCGGTTACGACACCAACTCGGCGGTGCTGTTCCCCGAGACCGTGGCCATGCGCGAGATCCCCGCGTTCACCTGGGGTGCCATCTTCCAGGACCGCGAGGCCGCCCGGTACCGCCGGGTGGTGCGCGCCGCCGCCGAGATCACCAAGCTGGAGCTGCCGGACGACGCGGCTGCGATGCTGGACGACCAGCACCTCACGGAGGAGACCTTCGTGATGTGGGACATCATCCACGACCGCAGCCACATGCGCGGCGACCTGCCGTTCGACCCGTTCATGATCAAGCAGCGGATGCCGTTCTTCCTCTACTCGCTGGAGGAGCTGCGGTGCGACCTGACCGCCTTCCGCGAGTCGGTGAAGCTGGAGCGCGAGCTCAGCGCCCTGCCCGACGCCGAGCTCTCGGAGGCGCAGCGCGCCATCCGCGACCACGCGCACCTGGTGCAGTACGCGGTGATCTTCGACCGCATCTTCCGGTTCGCGATCACCGGCAGCCGCGTGCGCAACTACGACGGACTCGGCGGCCAGCTGCTGTTCGCGTGGATGCACCAGCACGACGTGCTGCACTGGACGGACACCCAGCTCACCATCGACTGGGAGAACGTCTCCGACGTGGTCATCGCCCTCAGCGACCGGATCAACGACCTGTACTGGCGTTCGATCGACCGGCCGAAGGTGGCGCACTGGCTGGCGGCCTACGAGATGCTCACCGAGACCCTCACCCCGCACCCCGCCTCCAACTGGGCGCGCGGGCTGTCGGACGAGGTCCTGGCCGGACCGCCGAAGGGCTACACCGACCAGGTGCTGGACGACGAGTTCCCGCTCTCGATGTTCTACGAGGCGCTGAACAAGAAGATGGCGACCGTCATCGAGTCGACGGCCGGCATCACCGGGACGACGGACGCGGCATGACGGACGCCCCCTCGGCGGACCAGGCGGCCCGGCCCTCCTCGGAGGCCGGGCCGCTCGGCGCGGACACCGTCCGCGGCCGGCTCGTCCTGATCGCCGGCGCGACCAGCGCGTCGGGCGAAGCGGTCGCCCGCGCGCTGGTCGCGGCCGGCGCGACCGTCCTGGCGGTCGGGACCCGGCAGGAGGCGCTGGATGCGCTGGCCGCGGCGGTCCCGGGCGTCGAGACGCGTCCCTGCGATCTGTCCGACCGGGATGCAGTGGCCGAGCTGGCCATGCGCATCCACCTGAAGTTCGGCCACATCGACGGCCTGATCCACCTCGTGGGCGGCTGGCGCGGCGGCGGCGGGATCGCGGGCCAGAGCGACGAGGACTGGGAGTTCCTGGAGCGGGCCTTCCGCACCCTCCGCAACACCACCCGCATCTTCTTCGACGACCTCGTCACCTCACCCGCCGGCCGGCTGGCGATCGTCTCGTCGACCGCGGTCGAGAAACCGTACCCGGGCGGCGCGAACTACGCTGCAGCGAAGGCGGCAGCCGACGCCTGGGTGCGCGCCATCGCGCAAGGCTTCGCCAAGCAGGCGCCCCAGTCGGCGGCGACCGTCTTCGTCGTGAAGACCCTGGAGGGCCTCGAGCCGCAGCTCGGAGACGAGGTCGTGCGCCTGTGGGAGCAGGATGCGGCGGCGGTCAACGGCCGACGCATCCCCCTCGAGCCTGGGAAGATGGACGAGTGACGCTTCAACTCCACGACCTCACCCTCCGCGGCTTCGCCTCCGACAACTATGCGGGTGTGCACCCCGAGATCCTCGACGCCATCGCGGCCGCGAACAACGGCCACCAGATCGCGTACGGCGAGGACGTCTACACGGCCCGCCTGCACGAGGTGTTCGCCGAGCATTTCGGCGAGGGCGTCGAGGTGTATCCGGTGTTCAACGGGACCGCGGCGAACGTGGTCGGCCTGCAGTCGATGCTGCCGCGCTGGGGCGCGGTCGTGTGCGCGAAGACCGCGCACATCAACACCGACGAGGCCGGTGCGCCCGAGAAGGTGGCCGGCATCAAGCTGCTCCCGGTCGAGACGCCCGACGGCAAGCTGACGCCGGAGCTCATCGACCGCGAGGCGTGGGGCTGGGGCGACGAGCACCGCGCTCAGCCGCTGGTCGTGTCGATCACGCAGACGACCGAACTGGGCACCGCGTACACGGTGGAGGAGGTCCGCGCGATCGCCGACCACGTCCACGCGCTCGGCATGAAGCTGCACATGGACGGCTCCCGCATCGCCAACGCGGCGGCCACCCTCGGCGTTCCGCTGCGGGCCTTCACGACGGATGCCGGCGTGGATGTGCTCAGCTTCGGCGGGACCAAGAACGGCATGCTGTACGGCGAGGCCGTCGTCGTGCTCAACCCGCAGGCGTCTGAGGGGATGATCTACCTCCGCAAGCTGAACATGCAGCTGGCGTCGAAGATGCGGTTCATCTCGGCACAGCTCATCGCGCTGCTCACCGACGACCTGTACCTGCGCTCCGCCTCGCACGCCAACGCGATGGCGACCCGGCTGCGCACGGCGCTGGAGGCGGGCATCGCCGACGGCAGCATCCAGGGCGTCGGCTTCAGCCAGAAGACACAGGCGAACGGAGTCTTCGCGACCCTCCCGAGCGGCGTCGCCGACCGGCTGCGGCAGCACTTCCGGTTCTACGACTGGGATGCGGCCAACAACGAAGTGCGCTGGATGTGCGCATTCGACACCACGGAAGAGGACATCGACGCCTTCGTGGCCGCGCTCGCGCAGGAACTGAAGGCCTGAGCGACGCTTACCCCTCGCACTGGGGCCAGACCGGGGTACAAAATTGTCCTCCATTCAACCTACACAATGGGGACTTTTCCTGTAGTCTCAAAGAGCGGCGGAGGAACCCGAATATCCATCCGGCGTAACCCCGAAACGTATGCCGGGCCGTGTGAAGAAACCCTAGTCTTCCCACAGCCCGGCATCGTGGTTTAACGGCGGAAGCACAGCACGGCGGATGCGCAGGGCGCCCAGGTGCAGCTGACGTGCGGTCGCGTCCGCGTTCCAGGAGTGGAACGCGATCACGTCCGTGCCGTCCGGCGCGACGGTGAGCGAGTTGTGGCCGGGACCGCGCAGGTCGCCTCCGCTCTTCAGCAGCGCCGGCTGGTCCACATGGCTCCAAGGTCCGAGCGGATGCTCGGCAGCGGCGACGCCGACGGCGTACCCGGGCCCCGTCCAGGCGCCGCCGGAGTACGTCAGCCAGTACTGCCCGCCGCGGTGCAGCACGGCAGGCCCTTCGAGCGTGTGCCAGTCGAACCGTCGACCGTGGATGAGCCGGTCGCGTTCATACAGCTGCCAGTCGGCGTCGGGGGCGAGCACCGGGACCGGCGGTCCGTCCAGGGTCGTCATCCCCTCGTCGAGCGGGGCGACGGCGAGGTGGGTGCCCGGGCGCTCGTGGTCGAGTACGTCATGCGCGAAGTAGAGGTACCAGCGGCCATCGACGTCCTGGAACGGGTGCGCGTCGATCGCGAAGACCTCGCCCGGGGTCAGGTCGACGCCGAGGTCGCGGAAGGGTCCGACCGGGGAGTCGGAGCGCGCCACCCGCAGGTGGTGGCCCTCGATGCCGCGGCCGACCGAGTAGTACATCCAGTAGGCGCCGTGCGCGTAGGCCACCTCGGGCGCCCAGTAGTCCGCCCCGAGAGTGTCGTCCACGCGTTCCAGCACGGCCCCGGCGCTCTCCCACTGCACCAGGTCGGGCGAGCGCAGCGCCTCGAACACGCGGTCGCCTTCGCTGCCCGGATGGGTGCCGTAGGCGACGTACCCGCCGTCGGGCAGACGCAGCACGAACGGGTCGGCGAAGTACCCCTCCCAGACCGGACCCCAATGCCGGTCCACGTGGAGGAGGGCACCGGTCACGGCGCGAGCTCCGGCAGGCCGCCCTTCCACGTCACTTGGACGGCGTGCATGCCACGGTAGGCGAACGCCTCGTCCCACGAGTGGAAGAGCATCCAGTCCTTGCCCTGGAAGGTCACGAGGTCCTCGCCGCCGGGCCCGAGGTACCGTCCCTTCGAGCCGGGGGTCGAGAGCAGCGGCTCCTTCTCCTTGGTGTACGGCCCGAGCAGGCCCTTCGCCGTCGCGACACCGGTCACGTAGGAGGAGTTGGCGTAGTCGTTGGCCGAATAGAGCAGCACGTATTCGTCGTCGTGGCGCACGATCACCGGCGCCTCGACGAGCGTGCCCTCCCACGACTCGGTCTGCTTGATCAGCCGGGTCGGCTGCCCGGTCAGCGAGGCGCCGTCGGCCGACAGCGGCTGAGCGGAGATCCAGGTGTCGTAGCCGCAGCAGTTGCCATCGTTCTTCCAGACCAGGTAACGCTGGCCGCTCTCGTCGGCGGTCACGCTGGCGTCGATCGCACCGCCTTCGTCTTCCGGGCAGACCAGGGGCTTGTCCGCCGTCGAGGTGAACGGCCCCTCCGGCCGGTCGGCGAACGCGACGCCGATGCACTGGAACTTGCTGGCGGCGTCCGACGCGGTGAAGTACAGGGCGAACCGGCCGTCGGCGAGCTCCGCCGGGCCGGGGGCCCAGGTCTTGCCCTTCACCGCCCACGACGGCAACTCGGGCATCGCATCCTCGTCGCTCAGCGTCCACGTCTTCATGTCGTCGGAGGTGGCGACCTGCACGTTCACGGCGGCGGTGTTGGTCGCGTACGCGTACACCCGGTCGCCGACGACCAGCGCGCCGGGATCGGGGAAGTCGCTGTCGATCTGGAAGGGCGCGACCTCGGTCGACGGCGACGCGCTGGGCTCCGAGCCGGCCGAGCATCCCGCCAGCGCCGCCGCCAGAGCGATGGCCGTCGCCGTGACAGCGGCCGTGCGGCGCATCCTCACCCCTTGACCCCGCTGGTGGCGACGCTCTCGACGATCTGCTTCTGGGCGAAGAAGAACAGGATGAGCACCGGCACCGACGCGATCACGGCGCCCGCCATCACGATGGCGTAGTGCGTGGAGTATGCGCCCTGCAGCTGCGACAGACCGGGCTGGAGCGTCAGGTTCTCCGGGCTGAGCAGCACGTAGACCGGCCACAGGAAGTCGTTCCAGTTGGCGAGGAAGCTCAGCACCGCGAGCGTCGCGAGCGCCGGGCGGGCCAGCGGCAGCACGATCTGGAGGAAGATCCGGAAGTCGCCGGCGCCGTCGATCCGCGCCGCCTCCTCGATCTCCGCCGGAAGGCCCACGAAGAACTGCCGGAGGAAGAACACGCCGAACGCACTCGCCGCACCCGGGATGGTGATCGCCCAGATCGTGTCGAGCCAGCCGAGGTTCTGCACGATCAGGTAGTTCGGGATGAGGAAGATGACCGGCGGGACGAGCAGGGTGGAGATGATCAGGCCGAAGACGATCCGCTTGCCCCAGAACTCCAGGCGGGCGAGCGCATAGGCGGCCATGCTCGCCGTGACCAGAATGAGCACCGTCTGCAGGGCGGCTGCCGCGAGGCTGTTCAGGAACCAGCGGAACACCGGCTGCTGACCGCTCGACAGCGTCGTGTACGCCTCGGTCGAGAACGGGTTCGGGAACGCCGAGTACGGGTTGCGGATGGCGTCGCCGTCCGTCTTGAACGAGGTCAGCAGGATCCACGCCAGCGGCAGGATGACCACCAGCGCCAGCACGATCAGCACGGCGTAGAGCAGGGTCTTGCGGGCTGCCGCCTGCGGCGTCTGCTTGCGCCGCGCGCGGATGGTCCGGGGCGTCTCGGTCTTCTCGGGGGCCGTCGTCGTCATGAGGCGCTCTTCTCTGCCCGCTCCCGCTGGAGGCGGAAGTTGATGATGCTGATGATCGCGAGGAAGGCGAACAGCACGTAGCTCATCGCCGCCGCGGCGGCCAGGTTGTTCTGCGACAGGCCCTGGTCGGCGATGTACATGATCGCCGTGCGTGTCGTGTTGCCCGGACCGCCCTTCGTGATGAGGAACGCCTGACCGAACATGTTCGCGCTCGCGAGGATGGTGATCGTGATGACGAAGGTCATGACCTGGCGGAGGCCCGGCAGCGTCACGCTGATGAACTGGCGCCAGGCGCCTGCTCCGTCGAGCGCGGCGGCTTCGTAGAGGTCCGGGCTGATGCCCTTCAAGCCGGCCAGGATGATGACGGTGTTGAAGCCCATGGTCCACCACACGGTGACGCCGGCCAGCGTGACCCACACCCACGGCACGTCGACTGTCCAGGGCAGGTTGTCGGGCAGGCCGATCACCCCCAGCAGGTGGTTGATGATGCCGGACTGGGTGTCGAGGAGGTACTTCCAGATGACGCTGATGACGGCGACACCGAGCACGTACGGGGCGAAGAAGACGCCGCGGAAGAACGAGCCGGCGCGGATCCTCTGGTTGAGCAGCACCGCGATCAGCAGCGGGATGATCAGGAGGAAGGGGACGCTCGCGAGCGTGAAGATGCCGGTGGCGGCCATCGACTGCCAGAAGTCGCCCGACGTCGCACTGCCGGGGGTGAACAGGTCGATGTAGTTCTGCAGCCCGATGAACTTCTGGGTGGCCCGGAACGGGCTCCAGTTCGTGAGGCTGATCCACAGGCCGAACACCGCGGGCGCCAGCACGAACACGATGAAGAGGATGAGGAACGGCGCCAGGAAGATGTAGGCGACGCCGGTGCGCCGGGGTGCGCCGGGACGCCGGCCGGCCTTCCTGCCGGAGCGGGACGGGCGTGGCGCCCCGGTCTCCCGGGGCGCCACGATCGAAGCGGTGTCAGTCACCGTACTTCTCTTTGTTCTGCTTCAGCAGGGTGTCGGCCTTGGCGGCCGCGTCATCCAGAGCCTGCTTCGGGTCCTTCTTGCCGGTGATGGCCTCGTTCACCGCGACGGTGATCGTCGCCTCCACCGTGGTGATGCCCGGTGCGATGGGCTCGTAGTGCGCGTAGGGCAGCTCGTCGAGGAACGGCTTCAGGTTCGGGTAGGTCTGCACCAGCTTCGGGTCATCGCGAACCGAGTTCTTGGCGGGCAGCTCACCGGTCTTCGGCCAGTCGGCCGAGTTGTCGTTCATCCACTTGACGAACGTCGCCGCGGCGGCGGTCTTGTTCTTGTCCTGGCCCTTGTTGTTCATGAACATCCAGTGGGTGGAGCTCGACCAGACGGCCTTCTCGTCACCGATCTGCGGTACGGCGACCGCCTGCCACTTCAGCTTGTCGAACGCGGTGTTGGTGGTCTGCCAGACACCGTTCCAGTTGAAGGCGGTCTTGCCGGCGATGAGGGCGTTGATGTTGCCGTCCTGCGCCACGTCGGCCGGGCTGTAGCCCTTCTTGATGAGGTCGGTCATCCAGGTGAGCGCCTTGACGCCCGCGTCCGAGTTGAATGTCGCCTTCGAGACGTCCTTGTTGAAGAGGTCTCCGCCGTACTGCCAGAGGAGGCTCTCGAACTCGAAGGTCCCGGTGAAGACGTAACCGTCGACCCACTCGCCCTGGACGCCCGCGGCCTTCAGCTTCTCGAGCGCCGCCAGGTAGGAGTCCTTGTCCTGCGGGATGCTGTTCGGGTCGACCCCGGCCGCCTGCAGCACGTCCTTGTTGACGTACAGGCCGAGCGGAGTGATGCTCCACGGCACCGCGTACTGGCTGCCGTTGTACTTGCCGGCGTCGAGCAGCCCCTCCGGGAAGTCGTCGGCCTTGTAGCCGAGGGACTTCACGATGCTGTCCGCCTTGAGCACGAGACCCTGGGCCGCGTAGGTGGCGATGTCGTCGCCGTGGCCGACCGCGACGTCCGGCCCCTTGCCCGCCTTCACGGCCAGGGGCATCTTGCGGGCGATGTCCGCCCACTCCATCGGAACATCCTTGACGACGATGTTCTTGTGCTCGGAGTTGAACTTGTCGATCAGCTTCGGCACGAGCACGGGAGCGGCGCCGCCGGTCCAGCCGTTCCAGAAGCTGATGGTGACCTTCGGTCCGGTGTAGTCGGCGGAGGAGACGTCTCCGCCACCCCCGGAGCTGCTGCTTCCGCAGGCCGTCAGCGCGAGCCCGAGGCCCGCGGTGACCGCCACTGCGATCGCACGTGCGGCGAATCGCTTCTTCATGTGATCTCTCCCTTGAGTGAGCCTTTCACGCAGCCCTTCCATCGGGCCGGCGGCGTGATCGGTGGTGCTGGAGCCGGATACACTCGGCATGCTTGGCGAATTTACAGCGCTGAACAGAGCGTGTCAACCTCACAATGTCTGCATTGGTTGGCTCCCTGTAGAGTGACCCCGCAGGCACCCGATCGATGACGCGGAAGGAGGCGCCATGGCCGTCAGGCTTCAGGATGTGGCGGAGCACGCGGGCGTGTCCATGAAGACCGTCTCGAACGTGGTCCGCAACTACGCGCACGTCAGCCCGGCGATGCGGGAGCGTGTGCAGCGCGCGATCGACGAGCTCGGCTACCGCCCCAACATCATGGGACGCCGCCTCGCGACGGGCCGGACCGGGCTTCTGGCCCTGGCGTTCGCCGACGTGACGCTGCCCTACTTCGCCGAGCTCGCGCGTGTGGTCGCCGACGAGGCGGAACGTCGCGGCTACCGCGTGCTGCTGGAGCAGACCGAGGGGACGATCGAGGGTGAGCGTGCGGTCGTCTCCGCGGGCGAGTCCGGCCTGGTCGACGGAATGATCTTCCAGCCGAGCGTCATGAACTCCGCCGAGCTGGCGCAGTCGCGCACCGACATCCCCCTGGTCGTCCTGGGCGAGAACGCCGCCCCGCTGACCGTCGACCGCATCATGATCGACAACGTGGAGGCCGCCAGGACGGCGACGGAGCACCTGCTGTCGCTCGGCCGGAAGCGGATCGCGTTCGCCGGCCACGAGAGCGCGCGCCCGACGCGGACGTCGAAGCTCCGCATCGCCGGATACCAGCAGGCGCTCGAGGACGCGGGCATCACCCCCGAGCCGGAGCTGCTGATCTCGAGCATCGCCGTGTCGGCGGGCAACGCGGTGCGCGCGGTCGGCGCCGCCCTCGACGCCGGACTGCGGTTCGACGGCCTGGTCTGCCGCGACGACCTCGCCGCCATCGGCGCCCTGCGCGCCCTGCAGGAGCGCGGCATCCACGTGCCAGACGACGTCGCGGTGACGGGATGGGACAACACGCCGATGACGGCGGTCACCTACCCGTCGATCACCTCGGTCGCGCCGGACATGCGCGGGCTCGCGTCGCGCGCGGTGGAGATGCTCCTGGAGCGCGTCGGCGGATTCGACGGCATGGGCCGGCATGAGCTCGCGCCCTTCTCGCTGGTCACCCGCGAGAGCGCGCCGGCTCTCCCCTGAGGCAGCGGATTTCCGACTTTACAGCGCTGCACGAATCGTGCATGCTAATGGGATGCTCACCGAGGAACGCCGCACGGATGCGGCCACCGCCCAGGACGGCCGCTACCCGCGGCCGCAGCTCGTCCGGGCCGACTGGCTCGACCTCTCCGGTCCGTGGACGTTCGCATTCGACGACGACGACCGCGGGCTGCGCGAGCACTGGGAGTCGTCCCGGTCGCTGGCCGGTGTCATCCAGGTGCCGTTCCCGTTCGAGTCGGACGCTTCGGGCGTCGGCGACACCGGCTTCCATCCGGTCGTCTGGTACCAGCGCACCGTCCTGCGCGACGAGGTCCCGGCCGGCGAGCGCCTGCTGCTGAACTTCGGCGCGGTCGACCACGCCTGCGAGGTCTGGATCGACGGACGCTCGGCCGGACGACACGAAGGCGGCTCGACCCCCTTCGCCCTCGACATCACCGACCTCGTCGGCGACGGCGACTTCTCCATCACCGTCCGCGCGCAGGACGACCCCGCCGACGTGGCGCAGCCGCGCGGCAAGCAGGATTGGCGGCATCACCCGCATTCCATCTGGTACCACCGCACCACCGGGATCTGGCAGCCGGTGTGGCTGGAAGCCGCGCCCGCGCTACGGGTCGAGCAGCTGCACTGGCTGACCGACGTGCCGGCCGGCGAGGTCACGGCGCAGCTCCGCCTGAGCCGGTCGGCGCCTGCGGGCACGACCGCGCGGATAACCGTGCAGCTGGGCGGCGAACCGCTCGCGAGCGTCGAGACCGCGATCGCGGGGCGGGAGGTGGAGATCCCGTTCCGCATCCACCGCCAGACCAACGGGCAGGCCTACGAGGAGCTGCTGTGGTCGCCGGCGCATCCCACGCTGCTGGATGCGACCGTCGCGCTGAACGGCGCGGAGGGCGCGGGCGACGTTGTCGCGTCGTACTTCGGTCTGCGCTCGACCGCCGTCGAGGGCGGCCGGTTCCTGCTCAACGACCGTCCCCTCTATCTGCGCTCCGTGCTGAACCAGGGCTACTGGCCGGAGTCGCACTCGGCCGCGCCGAGCGCGGACGCCCTGCGGGCAGAGGCCCAGCTCATCCTCGACCTCGGCTTCAACGCGGCGCGCCTGCACCAGAAGTACGAGGACCCCCGCTTCCTGTTCTGGGCCGACAAGCTCGGTCTTCTCGTCTGGGGCGAGGCGCCGGCGGCGTACGCGTTCAGCCCGGAGGCCGTGCGGCGCAGTGTCGCCGAATGGTCGGCGATCCTCGACCGCGACCGGTCGCATCCCTCGATCGTCACCTGGGTGCCGCTCAACGAGAGCTGGGGCGTGCAGCACCTCGCCCACGACCCCCGGATGGTGTCGTACGCGAAGGCGCTCGTGCACCTCACGAAGACGGTCGACCCGAGCCGGCCGGTCATCTCCAACGACGGCTGGGAGCACGCGGCGTCCGACATCCTGTCCATCCACGACTACGACCACGATCCGGAGCGGGTCCGCGAGCGGTATGCGACGCGCGAGGGCATCCTCGGCGCGCCGTTCACCCTCCCGGGCCGTCGCCTGGTGGTCGACGCTGAGCAGCGGCTCGACGCCCCCATCATGCTGACGGAGTTCGGCGGCATCTCGTACACCGAGAACGGGCCGGAGGACGCCTGGGGCTACTCGACGGCGACCAGCGCGGCGGACCTGGTGGAGCGGCTGCGCGCCCTCGTCGGCGCGGTGCGGTCGTCCGCTCCCCTCGCAGGCTACTGCTACACGCAACTGGCCGACACCGGTCAGGAGACGAACGGGCTGGTCTTCGAGGACCGCCGGCCGAAGGCGCCGGTCGAGGAGCTGCGGGCGATCTTCGGCGCGTGACCGCCCCTGGTGCCGCGGGGCCGGGAAAGAGCAGAATGACGCCGACGCCGTAACCGTCTCTCCTCGAGGAGCGCTCATGTCCGAATCCGCCGCAGCGGTGACTCCCGCCGCGCACCTCCGCCGCCGTTCCCGCGAGGCACTGACGGCCCTCGCCGTTCAGTACCTGCTCGGCATGGCGGCCAACCTGATCGGCGAGCCGGACAGCACCTTCGTCCGTGTGGTCGACACGATCATCGTCATCCTGCACATCCTGATCGCGATCGGACTCGTCGTCGTGAGCATCCGCGTCCTCCTCGCGGCCCGGGCGGCCGGCGTCGGCGAGCGTCTCGCGCTGTGGGGCTTGATCGTGATGGTGATCACGTTCCTCGCCGGTGTCCTCACGATCGCGATCGGCAGCGATTGGGCCTCGTACGTGATGGCCGTCGGCTTCCTCGTCGCGGCCGCGCTGTACGCCGGGACCTTCCTGGCCTCCTACCGCCCGGAGCGCGCGGCGGAGGTGTAGCACCTCCCCTGCCCCTGCAGATTCGTGCCGAATGTGCGGTTAGCCGCGGCCATACCGCACATTCGTGCCGAATCTTCGGGTCAGGACCAGTAGGAGTAGTGCGACGCCGGCCGGAAGCCGAGCGACGCGTACAGGCCGTGAGCCGCGGCGTTGTCCGCGAGCACCTGCAGCCATAGGCCGCTGACGCCGTGCTCGGCGGATGCAGTGGCGAGCGTCTGGACGAGCGCGCGGGCGAGCCCGCGGCGCCGGGCCTCCGGGCGCGTCGCGACGGCGTAGAGCCCTCCCCACTCGCCCACGAGCGCGAGCCGGGCCACGGCGTCCGGCGCGGCCGGGTCGCCGTGGGCGGCGTACAGCGCCGGTCCGCCGCGGAGGATGCGCGCGGCGACATCGCGCTCGGCGGCCCCGCCCCGGCCGTCGACGGACCACCAGGTGTCGAGCCACGCGTCGTCCGGACGGTCGGTGATCCGCACCGCGGGATCGACCGCGGCCACCGCGGCGGCGGCACGGTCGGCGACGAGGATGTCGGTCGGCGAGTGGTCGCGATACCCGCGTCGACCGAGTGCATCGGTCAGCGCGGGAGACGAGGCGGGGCTCACTTGGAACACCGGAGGCAGGGACCGCGCGGCGTACCAGCGCTCGGCAGCATCCACCGCGGAGTCGAGATCGCCGACGGGACCGGAGGTCAGCACCGAGTTCGCTCGGTTGGTGACGCCGGAGGAGGCGCGCAGCGTCCACCCGTCCAGCTGCTCGCGCTCGAGCGCCGGCCAGCCGCGGTCGGCGAAGCGGTCGAGGGTGGCGGCGTCAGGCAGGAGCACCTGTCGACGCTAGCGCAGGCGGCGTACCGTGCGTCGCATGACCGACACCCGAACCGAGACCCCGGCCGACAGCCCGGCCGCGGAACCACTCACCGAGAGCGAGATCGCCGGGCTGAGCGCGAAGACCGTCGCCCACGTCATCCACTACCGGCGGAAGACCTACGTGACCAAGCCGTCCGAAGGCTATGCGCTGCTCAAGCGCGTCCGCACCCTGCTTCGCGACGGGACGACGGATCTCGTCCCGCTGGTGCACCGCGACGGATTCGTCTGGTTGGCCGTCGGGCCCAGCATCCCGATCGCGATCGACGAGATCGAGACCGACCCGGGGCACAGCGAGAAGCACACGCTCAAGCGGCTCGGCCTCGACTAGCCGAAGTACGACCCCCGTCGCGACTCGGCCCGAGTCGTGACAGCTGGTCACGACTCGGGCCGGTACGAAAGCGCGCTCGGTCGTCAGGCGACGGGAGCGGGGACCAGTTCGCGCGTCGGCGCGACCTTGGCGGCCGCGGTCTTCACCCGCGGCTTGGGCGTCGCGGCTGCGGCGGCCGCGGCGGGTGCCGGGACGGCGACCGGGAGCGCGGGGAACGTCGGGATCGGCGCGGTCTCGGCCGGCCCTGCGTTCGTGGCGAACTCCTTGAGCCACGGCAGGAGCTCGGGTCCGAGATCCTCGCGGGCGACGGCCATCTGCACGATCGCCTTCAGGTAGTCGAGCCGGTCGCCGGTGTCGTAACGGCGGCCGCGGAAGATGACGCCGTGCACGCCGCCCGTCCAGGCGGGAGCGGTCGCGAGCCCTTCGAGCGCATCCGTCAGCTGGATCTCGCCGCCCTTGCCCGGCTCCGTCTTCTCCAGGATGTCGAAGATCTCGGGCCGCAGGACGTACCGCCCGATGACCGCGTAGTTCGACGGCGCGTTCTCGCGACTGGGTTTCTCGACGAGGCCGGTGATCCGCACCACGTCGTCATCGTCCGTCTCGACCACCGCGGCGGCGCCGTAGAGGTGGATGGACTCCGGCGGCACCTCCATCAGGGCGACGACGGTCGTGTTGAGCGCGTGCTGCACTTCGAGCATCCGCGCGAGCAGCGGGTCGCGCGCGTCGATGATGTCGTCGCCGAGGAGCACGGCGAACGGCTCGTGCCCGATGTGCATCTTGGCGCGGAGCACCGCGTGACCGAGGCCCTTCGGATCGCCCTGCCGCACGTAGTGCATGTCGGCGAGTGAGGTCGAGTAGCTGACCTTGAGGAGCTTGTCGCGGTCGCCCTTCTTCTCGAGGGCGTCCTCCAGCTCCGCGTTGCGGTCGAAGTGGTTCTCGAGCGCGTTCTTGTTGCGGCCGGTGATGAGGAGCACGTCGTTGAGGCCCGAGGTGACGGCCTCCTCGACGACGTACTGGATGGCCGGCTTGTCGACCACCGGGAGCATCTCCTTCGGCATGGCCTTGGTCGCGGGCAGGAAGCGCGTTCCCAATCCCGCCGCCGGAATAACCGCCTTCGTGACATAACTGGTCATTGGTCGTTCTCCTTGTCTTCTTCGCCGAGGTGCACGTTGTTGTGGCCGACACGCCGTGCGACTGCGCAACAACGTGCACCTCGACGAAAGGTGGGGGCGAGGTCGGGTCAGCGGACGGGGGCGAGGGCGGCGAGGTCGTCGGCCAGCGGGGCGAGCTCGGGCACGGTGCCCATCGCGAGCACGCTCCACCCGGCGCGGTTCCAGGCGGCGGCGTCGAGGCAGTTGCGGCCGTCGATGACCGTCCGGCCCCGGACCAGCTCACGCAGGGCGGCCGGGTCGGCGGTCGTGAACTCGTCCCATTCGGTCAGCACGACCGTCAGATCGGCTCCGGTGAGCGCCTCCTCCATCGAGTCGGCATACCCGAGGGTGGGATAGAGCCGCTGCGCGGTCTCGCGGGCCTGCGGGTCGTAGACGACGACCTGCGCACCGCGGAGGTGCAGGGCGGCGGCGACGTTGAGGGCGGGCGAATCGCGCACGTCGTCCGTGTGCGGCTTGAAGGCCGCACCCAGCACGCCGATACGGCGGTTGAGCACCGAACCGCCGAGCGCCTTCAGCGCCAGGTCGATGACCCGCTGACGGCGACCCATGTTGATCTCGTCCACCTGCTGCAGCAGGCCGACCGCGGCGTGCGCTCCCAGCTCGTTGGAGCGGTACATGAGAGCACGGATGTCCTTCGGAAGGCACCCGCCGCCGAAGCCGAGGCCGGCGTTGAGGAACTGGCGCCCGATCCGCACATCGTGGCCGAGGGCGTCCGCGAGCAGCGAGACGTCCGCGCCGGCTGCGTCGCACACCTCGGCGATCGCGTTGATGAACGAGATCTTCGTGGCGAGGAAGGCGTTGGCGCTGACCTTCACCAGCTCCGCCGTCGGCAGGTCGGCCACGAGGACCGGGCAGCCCTCGGAGATCGGCTTCTCGTAGATGCGGCGGAGGGTGGCCTCGGCCTTCGCGGAGGTTCCTCCGAACACGAGACGGTCGGGCGAGAGGGTGTCGTCCACCGCCTTGCCTTCGCGCAGGAACTCGGGATTCCAGACGAGCTCGACGTCGATCCCCGCGGGCACGGCGTCCGCGATGATCGCGCGGAGCCGCGCGCCCGTCCCGACCGGCACCGTCGACTTGCCCACGATCAGCCCATCGTGCGTGAGGTTCTCGGCGATGCCGCGGGCCGCAGCCTCCACGTAGGAGAGGTTGGCCGCGAACGAGCCCGACTGCTGGGGCGTTCCGACGCAGATGAAGTGCACATCGGAGACGGCGACGGCCTCGGCGAGGTCGGTCGTGAACGTGAGGCGCCCTGCGGCGACGTTCCGGCGGATGAGCTCCGGCAGGCCGGGCTCGAAGAACGGAGCGCGTCCCTCCTTCAGCTCCTCGACCTTGCGCGGGTCGGTGTCGACGCCGACGACGTCGAAGCCGAGCTCGGCCATGGCGGCCGCGTGGGTGGCGCCGAGGTAGCCGGTGCCGATCACGCTGATGCGGGGAGCGGGCTGGTCCTTGGACTTCTTGGGAGCGGTCATGGCGATCGTCCTTTCTGGTGGTCAGGGAGCGGGAGTGAGGGCGAAGTCGTCCTCAGGTCTGGTCAGGCCGGTGATGAAGGCGGAGAGCGAGTCCGCCCGGGAGTCGATGCGCCAGTCGTTGGTGGCGCGGACGCCTTCGACGTAACTGGTCACAGCGAGGTTGAACCAGGAGAAGCCGATGATGTCGTCGTTCTCCGGTTTCGCGAGCGCCTGGAAGAAGGACGTGATCCAGGCGGCCTTGTGGCCTTCCGTCTCCGACGCCCCGACCTCGGCGAGGATGATCGGCTTGCTCGTGATGGAGCGCAGCTCGTTCAGGCTCGCTTTGAACGTGTAGTCGAAGCTGAAGTCGTTGTCGGGCTTGTACGGCGGGCGCAGGTAGCCGGAGAGTCCGACCCAGTCGACGTACGCGTCGCCCGGGTACAGCGACTCGAGGTAGCCGGGCGCCTTGTGCGTGGCGGGCAGGTTGTTGACGATGTTCGGCGCCCAGACCCAGACGACCAGGTTGTTGGCGCCCTCCTGCTGGAAGACGTCGTGGACGTGACGCCACATCTTCACGTAGTCGCCCGCGCTGTTGCCGTTGATCGAGTTGCCCTGGCCGTCGGTCTCGGACCAGGGATACCAGACGCCGTTCATCTCATGGTCGAGGCGGATCGCCAGCGGCAGTCCGGTGGCCACGATGTCCTTGGCGTACTGGTGCAGGTACGAGTCGAAGTCGCCGCGGATGATGTTCGGCAGCGAGTACGCCGGAGCATTGACGGTGTCGTTGCCCGCGTCGATGGGACGCGACTCCCACGTCATCATCGGCATCCGGCCCTGCTGCCAGGAACGGGTGACCGCGTTGGCCCGGAAGGTCTCATCCCAGCCGCTGAAGTAGCCGACCATGTTGGGCGAGACGCCGACCTTCGAGCTGGTGGCGTCGAAGGTGGCCCAGTTGAACGGAGCCTGCTCGGTGTACATGCCGTAGTAGCGCTTGGCGGGATTGAGCAGGTCGGCGCGGGCCGGCGCGGTGATCGGCGCGGCGGCATCCCCGCCGGACGACCCGGACGAACCGGAGCCGCTGTGGCCGGATGCGGTCGAGCCCGACGCCGTCGAGCCCGAGGTGCCCTTCGCCTGGGCCGCGGACAGCTGCGCCTTCACGCTGGCGAGCTGGCTCTCGGCCGCGGCGGCCTTCTGCTGCGCGGTGGCGAGCTGCTTGGCTGCAGCGGCCTGGGCCGCCAGCGTCGCCTTCTGCAGCGCGGTCAGCTTGCCCTTCTGCGAGGCGATCGTCTCGGTGGCCTTGTCGAGGTTGCGCTTGAGTTCGGCGTTCTGAGCCGCGAAGGGCGTCACGGCCGTTGCCGCCTGGTCGACGGCCTTGCGGAGCGGAGCACCGGTCGGCGAGACCCAGACGTAGGCGGAGATCCCGACGAGGACGGCCGTGAGCACGAGGGCGGCCACGGCGGTCGCCTGCGAGCGGGACTTGGACTGGGACCACCAGGCGGCGGCCCGTGCGGGGGCGGTCTGGTCAGACAAGGAAGAGAGCCTCCAGGGTCAGGATCGCGATTCCGATCAGATACGGGATGGCGGCGAGCGGGTTGAGCTTGCGGCGGCTGGCCTTCTTGGGCTTGGCGGCGGGAGCGGTGGCTGCCGCCTTGACCTCGGCCCGCGTCGCGAGCTGCGTTCGGGTGGCCAGCGCGGTCGCGGTGGTCATGCCGCCGACGGAGTCCGGCAGCACGGCGGGCGTGTGACCCGACGGAGCGCCCGCGGTGGCGTGCGCCGCGATCTCCTCCTCGGAGCTGATCTCGCCCGGGCCGCCGGCGTAGGCGCCGGCGCGGGTGCCCCATCCACTGGCGTGCGCCATCCGGAAGAACCCGATCAGGCGGATCGGCATGAGGAAGAACGTCGACACGATGATGAACACCGGCAGGCGGAAGAAGTCGCTGGGCTTCTCGGAGAGGTGGCGGATCTGCCGGATGGACATGCTGATCACCGAGGACGCGACCATCAGGGCCACGACGGTGAGGATGCCGCCCTCGATCCCGTAGGACTTCAGGAAGCCCTCGTAGAAGTTGTAGCCGCCACCGGTGATCGAGCGGTAGATCCAGCCGCCGATGACGCCGGCCAGCATGAACGGAAGGATGATGTCCATCACGAAGAAGAACGCCAGCACCGGGGCATGCCCGAGCATCCACGGGAGCATGCGGAGGGTGTTGTACTGGCTGCCGCGCGCCCAGCGGAGCTGCTGCTTGAAGAGCTTCTTCACCTTCAGCGGGGCGTCCGTGTAGACGAGGCTGGTGTGCTGGTAGACGGTGCGGTAGCCCTCCTTCAGCGTGAGGTTCGTCAGCGTCCGGTCGTCGGAGACCTCGAGGAAGACGCCGAGGAACTTCTCGGTCATGAACTTGTCCATGACCCGCATCAGGATCGAGCGGCGGAAGGCGATGGTCCGGCCGGGGAGGCAGCCGATCTGGCCGACGACGCTCTGCGCGGGCATCGAATAGAGCGCCCGCGAGTTCTCCAGCCAGTCCGCCCAGCGGGTGATCCAGCTGCGGGTGGGCTCCAGGATGCGCTGCTTCGTGGTCACGCCGCCGACGCGGTCGTCCGCGAACGGCTTGACCAGCTCCGCCAGCGTTCCCTCGGTCCAGATCGTGTCGGAGTCGACGAGGACCGTGATCTCGCCGGTCGACATCTTGGTGCCGATCATGACGGCGTTGCGCTTGCCCGGGATGGGCGTGTGGACCCAGCGCACCAGCGGCGCGAACTCCTCGCACACCTCGGCGAGCTCGGGGTTGGGGGCGCCGTTGATGACGACGATGATCTCGCCGGGCTTCTGCTCGACCATGCGGCCGAGGACGTCGCGGAACAGGTCGAGCGGCTCGTCCACGACCGGGACGACCACGCTGGTCGTCCCGTGGAACTCGCCGGTGTAGGCGCGGTAGCGGCGGGACATGAGCACTTTGACGATCCAGATGACCCAGATCAGTGCCGAGTAGATCGCGAAGAGGTAGAACTCGGGGTGCCCGCCCAGCATGTGGCGGAGCTGCAACAGGAAGATGAACACGGACGGGACCTCTCACGGTGGGGTGGGGGTGGCATCCACAGCACTGGGGATCTGGTCGGGTTCGGGTGAGGTCAGTTCTACGGGGCGTGGGAGCGCCCCCGCAAGTGGGGGTGGAACGGGCATCCTCAGCGTGTCGCGCCGTCCCCCTCGGGGTGGTGTCCGCAGACACGCGGACAGCCGAAATGGCATGCGGGATGAGCACCTCTCGACGGAGGGCGTGAGGCAGAGAGGCCGATCAGCGGACAGAAATGCATGCAACTCGACTTCACCCCAGGGTGAAGCGCGGCACGCCCGGGATGCTCGAATCTTGTACCCCGGAGGAGGGGCGTCGGGGGGCACTCTGAATGTTACGAACTTTTACACGTGCGACATGTGCCGTTCACACGGAACGCCCGTCGGCACCTGTGTGCCGACGGGCGTTCGCCCCCTGTCTCCCCCGGGTCAGTCGCGCCGCAGCTCCCTGCCGTGGACCGTCACCGCGTAAATGATGAGGAGGTCGACGGTCACCATCGCGATCGACCACCACGGCTGGGCCGGGAACGCGATCAGCTGACCGATGGCGTGCAGCGCCGCGACGAACACCGCGAAGATGCGGGCCCACAGGGCACCGCGCATCAGGGACAGGCCGGCGATCAGCATCAGCAGACCGAGCACGATCGACCACCAGCCCCACGCCGTGAGACTGAACGTCTGGATGCCCGACGACGACACGAAATAGCCGGTCGAGGGGCCGAGCAGCGCGACGATCCCGTAGAACACATCGAGGATCGCGGCGATGAGCAGGAGCACCGCTGCGAACAGCGCCCATCCCACCCATCCGGAACGGACTTGCACCTCGGACATCGCATCCACCTCTCGATCTGGACCACCCAACCTGCGGTCGAGCACAGCATCGCGTGCGCTGCGTCGTCGCGGATAGACAGCGGGAATTTCCTCGAATCCGATGCGTTTACATGCGTATAGCCAGGCAATGGAGCCGGTAGACCCCGTACCAACACCCCGGAGGAGTTCCATGTCCATCGCCGAAGCCACTGCGCGCGTCGCCGAGACGTCCGCCCCGCTGCTGCCCGCGCTCGCCGAGCGCTGGAGCCCTCGTGCCTTCGACCCGTCGATCGGGATCGACGACATCACGCTGCGCTCCGCCCTCGAGGCAGCGCGCTGGTCGCCGTCGGCCGCGAACACGCAGCCGTGGCGCTTCATCGTCGCCCGGCGCGGCACCGAGGCCTTTGACACGATCGTCGCCAACCTGGCCGGCTTCAACACCGTGTGGGCCGGATCCGCTTCCGTCCTGATCGTCGCGGCCGCCGAGGTCGTCGACGAGGAGGGCAAGGAGCGCCGGTGGGCGACCTACGACCTCGGTCAGGCCGTCGCGCACCTGACGATCCAGGCGCACCACGACGGGCTCCACGCGCACCAGATGGGCGGATTCGACGCCGACGCACTGCGTGAGGCCTTCCAGCTCGGCGAGCGCTTCGTGCCGGTCTCCGTCACCGCACTGGGAGTGCTCGGCGACGCCGAGACGCTGCCTGAGCCGCTGCGGACGCGCGAGGCCGCGCCGCGCACCCGCCGCCCGCTCGACGAGATCGCCGAAGTGCACGGCTGATCCGCTCCGGACCGCAATCGACACGGCGCCCGCCGGGATGTGTTCATCCCCCGGCGGGCGCCGTTCTGTCTGCGTCGACGCTTACGGCCGCACGAGCGTCTTGATGGCGCGGCGCTCGTCCATCGCCGCATACGCCTCGGCGATGTCGGTCAGCGGCACCTCGAGGTCGAACACGCGACCCGGCTCGATGGCGCCCGACCAGACGTCCTGCAGCAGGTCCTCCACGTAGTTCCGCACGGGCGCGACCCCGCCGTTGACGCCGATGTTGCTCTGGAACAGCGGGCGGACCGGCAGCTCCGGGCCGCCGTTCGGCACGCCCACGTAGCCGACCGTGCCGCCGGGGCGGGCCGAGCGGATCGCCTGGTCCATCGACTCCTTGGTTCCGACGGCCTCGAGCACGCAGTCCGCTCCGATCCCGTCGAACAGCTCCTTCACGGCCGCGACACCCGCGTCGCCGCGCTCGGCGACGATGTCCGTCGCGCCGAACTCGCGGGCGAGCGCCTGGCGCGTCTCGTGCCGCGACATGGCCACGATCCGCGACGCCCCCAGCCGGGCGGAGGCCAGCACAGCGCACAGTCCGACCGCGCCGTCGCCGACCACGACGACCGTGCTCCCCTCGGTGACCCCGGCGGAGACCGCGGCGTGGTGGCCGGTGCCCATCACATCCGACAGCGTCAGCAGGCTCGGGATGAGCTCGGCGCGCGGGTACTCCGGGGTGGCGACGAGGGAGCCGTCGGCGTGCGGAACGCGCACGTACTCGCCCTGGCCGCCGTCGGCGAAGCCGCCGATGCGGTCCTGCGAACCCCACCAGCCGCCGTGCAGGCACGACGTGCTGACGCCGTTGCGGCAGTTCACGCACGTCATGTCGCAGTCGTAGAACGGGGCGATGACGAAGTCGCCGGGCCGGATTGTGCGGACGTTCTCGCCCACCTGCTCCACCACACCGACGAACTCGTGGCCGATCCGCCGCGGCTCGTCGGTCGGGGTCACACCCCGGTACGGCCACAGGTCACTGCCGCAGACGCACGCGGCGACGACGCGGACCACGGCATCGAGACCGTCGGATCCTGAGCCGGTGTAGAGGGTGGGAGTGGGGACGTCTTCGAGGCGCACATCGCGCTCTCCGTGGATGACAGCAGCACGCATGCTTCGAGCCTACGCGAAGGGCCCCCACCCGATCGTCGGATCGGGTGGCGGCCCTTCGTCCTGCGGACTACTCGCGGACGGCGGCGACCGTCAGGTGGTCGGCCTCGCGGTCCAGGTCGACCCGGACCAGGTCGCCGTCACGAATCTCGCCGGCGAGCAGAGCGGTGGCGAGACGGTCCTCGATCTCGCGCTGCATCAGCCGGCGGAGCGGGCGCGCACCGTAGATCGGGTCGTACCCGCGCTCGGCCAGCCACGCCCGGGCGTCCGGGGTGACCGCCAGCTCCAGCCGTCGCTCCGTGAGGCGCTGCATCAGGTGGTCGATGCCCAGCTCGACGATCTCGCCCAGCTCCTCCTGCGTGAGCGCGGAGAACACGACGATGTCGTCGAGACGGTTGACGAACTCCGGCTTGAACGCCTGCCGCACCATCTGCAGCACCGCCTCCTCGCGCTCGGTCGGGGTCAGCGTCGGGTCGACGAGGAATTGGCTGCCGAGGTTCGAGGTGAGTACCAGGATGGTGTTGCGGAAGTCGACCGTGCGGCCCTGGCCGTCGGTCAGCCGGCCGTCGTCGAGCACCTGCAGGAGCACGTCGAAGACCTCCGGGTGCGCCTTCTCGACCTCGTCGAGCAGGATCACCGAGTACGGACGGCGACGAACGGCCTCGGTCAGCTGACCGCCCTGCTCGTAGCCGACGTACCCGGGAGGCGCACCGACGAGGCGCGAGACGGAGAACTTCTCGCCGTACTCGCTCATGTCGATGCGGACCATGGCCTTCTCGTCGTCGAACAGGAACGCCGCGAGGGCCTTCGCGAGCTCCGTCTTGCCGACGCCGGTCGGCCCGAGGAACAGGAAGGAGCCGGTCGGGCGACCCGGGTCGGAGATGCCGGCCCGGGTGCGGCGGACCGCATCCGCCACCGCCTGCACGGCCTTCTTCTGGCCGATGATGCGGCGACCCAGCTCGTGCTCCAGGTTGAGCAGCTTCTCGGTCTCGCCCTGGGTGAGACGGTCGACGGGGATGCCGGTCCACGCCGCCACCACGGCGGCGATGTCGTCGGCCGTGACCTGCTCGTTCACCATGCGCGGGTGCTCGTGCTCGGCCTGCTCGGCCTCCGCCAGCTCCCGCTCGATGCCCGGGATGGTCTCGTACTCGATCCGCGACGCCTCCTGGTACCGGCCGTCGCGCAGCGCGACGTCACGCCGGGTCTTGGCCTCCTCCAGCTGCGACCGCAGTTCGCCGACGCGGTTGAGCGACGCCTTCTCGGCACGCCACCGCGCCTGCAGCTCCTCCAGCTGGTCCTCCTGCTGATGGAGGCGCTCACGCAGTTGCGCGAGGCGCTCCTTGCTGGCGTCGTCCTTCTCCTTCTTGAGGGCGAACTCCTCCAGCTTCATGCGCTCGACCTGGCGCTGCAGGGTGTCGATCTCGACCGGGGCCGAGTCGATCTCCATCTTCAGCCGGGAGGCGGCCTCGTCGATCAAGTCGATCGCCTTGTCCGGCAGCTGCCGGGCGGTGATGTACCGGTTCGAGAGGGATGCCGCGGCGACGAGCGCGGAGTCCTCGATGGTCACCCCATGGTGGGCTTCGTAGCGGCCCTTCAGACCGCGGAGGATCGCGACGGTGTCCTCCACGGACGGCTCGCCGACGTAGACCTGCTGGAAGCGGCGCTCGAGGGCCGCATCCTTCTCGATGAACTCGCGGTACTCGTTGAGCGTCGTCGCGCCGATCAGGCGCAGCTCACCGCGAGCGAGCATCGGCTTCAGCATGTTGGAGGCCGCGACCGACCCTTCCCCGCCGCCTGCGCCCATCAGGATGTGCAGCTCGTCGACGAAGGTGATGATCTGGCCCTCGGCGTCGTTGATCTCCTTGAGGACGGCCTTCAGCCGCTCCTCGAACTGGCCGCGGTACATCGCGCCGGCGACGAGCGCGGACAGGTCGAGCGCGACCAGCTGCTTCCCCTTCAGGGAGTCGGCCACGTCCCCCGCGACGATGCGCTGGGCGAGGCCTTCGACGACCGCGGTCTTTCCGACGCCGGGCTCGCCGATGAGCACGGGGTTGTTCTTGGTGCGCCGGGTCAGCACCTGGCTGACACGACGGATCTCGGCATCCCGCCCGATGACCGGGTCGAGCTTGCCGCTCTTGGCGATCTCCGTGAGGTTCACACCGTACTGTTCGAGAGCGCTCTTCGCCTCCTCCTGCGTGGAGGGCGCGCCCTGCATGTTCGCCATCTGGTTCCTTTCCCATTTCTCTGTGGGCAAACTTGAGTCTACTAGGCTCAACTTTGATTGGCGAGGGGATATTCCGGTTCAGGAGGCTGTTTTCGCCGGTTCACCGGCATCCGGGGCCGCGTCCAGGCGCCACCAGTCGAGGTCTCCCCAGGCCTCCGCGATGAGTCCGCCGGCCAGCCGGTACTGGGCGAACTCCTGGATGCGGATGCGGCGCTCGCCATCGGCCGACGTGGCGGTGTCGGTGAGACGGGCGGCGATGCGGTCCCCGTCGACCACGAGCTCCTCGAGCGTCCACCGGAAGTCGGGGAACAGCTCGACGACCCCGGCCAGCCCCGCGCCGTACTCGTGGATGCCGACGCGCACGCCGTTGACGTGAACGTCCGGCGCGACGAACGCATCCAACTCGCCGAAGCGGTGCTCGTTGCAGCGGTCGAGGTACTGCCGGTAGCGCTCCTCGACGGCCGCGCGGTCGTCTGCTGGTTCGGCATCCATGCCGCGCATTCTGGCACGGTGAACGCTTCGCGTCCGCCCCTGGCGTGCCTCCGCCCGGTGTCGGAGGCGGCGCATAGGATCGCATCTCGTGCGCCAGACGGATCAGGATCGGACGAGGCGGAGGCTGTCCGCCTCCGCCGCACTTGTGGCCGCCGCGTTGCTCCTGGCCGGATGCTCCGTCGTCGTGAGCGCCGCGGAGCCGGCGGGCACGATTGCGACTCCGTCGGCGGCCGTGCCAGCGTCCGCGGCACCGGCCGGCTCGATCGACGCCCGAGCCCTGCTGGCCACGCTCCCGGTCAAGGGAAAGGCGCCGAAGACCGGCTACGACCGGGTCGGCGACTTCGGCCCGGCGTGGGATCTGCCCGGGCAGGCCTGCTCGACGCGGGACCTCATCCTCGCCCGCGACCTGACCGACATCGTCCGGGACGGCCCCTGCAAGGTCACCTCCGGCACCCTCCACGACCCGTACACCGGGAAGACGATCAGCTTCCGCCGCGGCGTCGCGACCTCGGCCGAGGTGCAGATCGACCACCGCGTCCCGCTCGCGAACGCCTGGCAGACCGGCGCGCAGCAGCTCACGTTCGAGCAACGCCGGCAGTTCGCGAACGACCCGCTGAACCTCGTCGCCGTCGACGGCCCGACGAACGCGAAGAAGTCCGACGGGGATGCCGCCACCTGGCTGCCGCCGGTGAAGCCGTACCGATGCGAGTACGTGGCGGCGCAGGTCGCCGTCAAGGCGCGGTACCACCTGTGGGTCGCGCCCGCCGAGCACGACGCGATCGATCGCATCCTGGCGGGATGCGCGCCCGTGATGGTGCCTCAGCCCGGCGCCGCGACGCCCACGGAGCGGTAGCCTGTCGCCATGGTGGATCCGGCCGACCTGCGCGTGGTGCTGATGGACAGCCAGACGGCCGCGACCCTGGCCCAGGTGCTGCCGCTCCTGCTGCTGACCCTGATGGTGGAGCTGCGGCGCGTGGAGGTGCACCGCCGCGGCCACAACGTCCGGACGACCCGCGTGCTGCTCGGCCTGTTCTTCGTCGCGTTCGGCGTCGTCGAGACGGTGTTCGTCCTCTCGATCGACGGGGCGCTCATCCCCTTCACCTGGAGCGACCTCATCGCAGCACTCAGCATCTTCGCCCTGCTGGCGCTGCTCTTCGTCCTCTCCCTGCTCGACTCGCCGTCGCGCCGCAAGCACGACGAGGCGTGACGGGGGCGTCGCCGAGCCGCCGACGCTGCGCTCATCGGGACTGATGCCGCCTTCTGTAGCTGACCCACGCCACGGTGACAGCCAGGGCGAAAGCCGCGAGAACAGTCCCGGCGCTGGAGAGTTGTCCGGTGAGGTCGGGGTCGCTTCCGATCTGCGAGATTCCGATCACCAGGAGCGTGGCCGCCGACCCGGTGAGGATCCCGACCAGCAGCAGCGTAAGCCGATCGATCATGGGCACAGTCACCGCCCTCTCTACTGGGCCCAGCATACGAATCCGGCGAACGCCAGTTCTACGCCGGTCCCGTTCTTGCTACAGGCATCGATCGACCACACGCTGTATTGGAGGAGGGCAGGCACAATGGCCGACACTGCTGCGACGCCCATGGAGGCCGCCGTGGCGATGGTCGCTGCCAATGCCGTCGCGCCGACACCAGCTTGAAGGGCAGCGACGGCTTTCGGGACGACGCAGGAGCTGAAACGCGCATGTCCGCCCAAATAGTCGGTCCAGATCCTGTTCTGACCGCGGCAGGTAGCCAAGGCGGCGATCCGAATGGGCATTTGTGTCAGGGATGTCGGATTCGGCGCATTCCGGACTACGCCTCCAGCGAGCTGTACGCCCTGCGCCCATTCCCGGGCCACGGTCTCGTCGGCACCGCTCCGCACGGCGAGAGCGTAATCGAACTCTCCGTTCGCCGTGGCCTCTTCGATCGCTGCGCTGCTGGGTGACAGAGCAGCCAGCTCGGCCTGCTGCGCCGACGGTAGTGAGGCCGCGGACTCGGCGTCGGGGATGACGGGGACTGTCGTGCCGGAATCGGATCCGACTGCGCGCGCGGCGCTGGGAGACGCATCGGCGGGAGCTGCTACGGCAGCAACGAAACCCATCGCCATCACAGTTACGGCTGCAGCAAAAGCTGCGCGCCGGCTCATAGACCGCAATCCTCGAAAGCGCATCTCACGTTCCTCTCGTCGTTGAAAGGACGTCGATCGCGAGTTCGCTGCAGCCCTGGAGGCCCGCGCGTCGCGTCAACGATTCCTCGCTCCACACTGGCTGCGTCGATCGCGAAGAAGGAAACTCGGCCATACGTGATCCTTTCGACCGCGAGGTCGTGAAGCAGCGAGCGACTGCCACATTCATCGCTTCGAAACCAGGCTTCACCAGGGAATCGATGCGCCGTGGCAGCGCGCAGAAGGCAGAGCTCGCAGCGTCTGCGACACCCGCAATAGCGGACATCGAGAGGACGCCCAACGCACGCACCTGCCGGAGCTCGAGCGAAGGCGCTCGTCTCGCTCCGGCTCCGGGTCAGCGCAGCATCACCGACGCACGCGGTAGCGCAGGTGGAGCACGCCGTCCCCCTGGACGATCTCCTCCGGCCCCTCGAGGAGGTGCTGCGCTGCGACGGACCCGAAGAAGCGCTTCCCGGCGCCGAGCACGACAGGTGCCACATCCATCCGGACCTCGTCGATCAGACCCGCGGCGAGCGCCTGGCCGCCGACATCTCCCGCTGCGACCTCGACCACGCGGTCGCCCGCGAGCTCCTGAGCAGTGCGCATCGCGGCCTCGATGCCGTCGACGAACGTGAACGGAGCGTCGGGGAACCAGCCCTCCGGCCTGCCCCGGTGGGTCACGACGACGACGTGCTCGACGCCGGCCGGGGGCGTCCCGTCCCACCCGTCGGTCATGTCGAAGACGTGGCGACCGACGATCGTCACCCCGATCCCATCCCAGTAGGGCCGGACGTAGTCGTACGAGGCCTGCGACACCTTCAGCACGCCGCTGTCGTCCAGCGGCACGTCGCCGCCGAGCAGCCAGTCGAACAGCGGACCGGGCTGGTCGCCGTCATCGGCGATGAAGCCGTCCACCGACACGGATGCGTACAGCACGGTCTTGCCCACGATGCCCCTCCTCTTTCGCTGCCCTCACGCTAGCGGTCGAGCAGACAAAGCACTGGTAGCGACGCTACCGGTAGTGTTACTATCAGCGCGTGCTGATCACCGAACTCGCCGAACGCTCCTCGACTCCCGCCGCCACGATCAAGTACTACGTGCGGGAAGGCCTGCTGCCCGCGGGCGAACGCGTGGGCGGCAACCGCACCATCTACAGCGAAGAGCACGAGCGTCGGCTGCGGCTGATCCGCGCCATGCTCGAGGTGGGCAAGCTGTCCATCGCCTCCGTCAAGACCATCCTGAACGCACTGGATGAGCCGGGCGCCCCCATCGCCCACACGTTCGACGTCGCGCAGCAGGCGCTCTCGCGCTCCGCCGTCTCGGACGTCGCCGAACCGACACCCGAGGCACTTGCGCGAGTGGATGCGGTGGCCGCCCGCGCCGGATGGACCGACTGCGACGACAACATCGGCCGCGAGATCGCCGCGCGCGTGATCGACGCGTTCGCCGGCTCGGGGTTCCCCCTCCCGGACGACTATCTCGACCGCTACGCCGCCGCCGCGCGCATCCACGCCGAAGCCGACCTGGGCGCGGTCGCCACCCTGCCCGACCCGTCGCGCATGACCGAGCTCATGGTGATCGGCACCGTGCTCGGCGACACCCTCTCGCTCGGACTGCGACGCATGGCTCAGGCCGTCGTCACCGAAGAAAGAAGAAGAAGCTCATGAAGACCGTCTTCGCCTGGCACCGTCCGTTGATGACGGTCGCCGCCCTGATGATCGTCAGCACGATCGTCTGCCTGGTCGGACTGCTGGTCGACCCGCGTCAGATCACGGGCATGGAGGCGTGGGCCAAGCCGCTCAAGTTCTCCCTGTCCATCCTGCTGTACAGCGTGACCTGGGCGTGGCTCATCGCCCACCTGCCGAAATGGCGCCGGATCGCCCACGCTGCGGGGACCGTCGTCGCCGTCGCCCTCATCGTCGAGCAGGTGCTGATCATCGGTGCCGCGGCCGCGGGGACGACCAGCCACTTCAACGTCTCGTCCCCGCTCGCGAGCGCGGTCTGGGGCGTCATGGCGATCTCGATCACCGCGCTCTACGTGTGCACCTTCCTCACGACGATCGCCGTGTTCTTCCTGCGGCTGAGCACGCGGTCGACGACCCTCGCCGTGCGCGCCGGCGCCGTGATCGCGCTGGCGGGGATGGGGCTCGCATACCTGATGACCGGGCCGACGGCGGCGCAGCTGGCCGACTTCCGCGGCATCGCCGGCGCCCACACGGTCGGTCTCGCCGACGGCGGACCGGGTCTCCCGGTGCTGGGGTGGAGCACCGTCGGCGGCGACCTCCGCATCCCGCACTTCATCGGGATGCACGCCCTGCAGCTGCTGCCGCTGCTCGCGGTGATGCTCGGCTGGCTGGGCCGGCGCTGGCGCCCGCTGGCCGACGACCGGGTGCGCACGCGCCTCGTCGTCGTGGCGACCGCCGCCTATGGGGCCGTGCTCGCGCTCGTCACCGTGCAGGCGCTCGCGGGCCAGTCGATCGTCCGCCCGGACGGCGTCTTCCTCGCCGCCGGCTGGACGATCACCCTCGCGGCACTTCTGGCCGCGGCCGCCATCCTCACCTTCCGCCCGCGTCCCCTCCCGTCCCCCACCGTCGCCCCCGCCTAACCTCCCCTACCAAGCCAACAGCTCCTGAGTTTTTCGCCCATTTGGCGGCCAAAGGGCGGAAAAACTCAGGAGCTGTTGGCTGGGGTGGCGAGCCCGGGGGTCAGCGGGCGGCGGGGTCGCGGTCGTCGACGTTCGCGGGGGCGGCGGCGTCGAGCTCGTCGGGGAGCTCAAGCGGGCGGCGCGTGTAGTACCCGCGCGCCTTGCGGTAGAAGAGCGCGATCGGCACGACACCGAGGACGATCAGCCCGAGCCCGAGGATGTTGACGACGATCGCGTCGTCCTGGAAGTTCTGCACGATCCCCATCACGAACATCACCCCCATGAACACCGCACCAGCCGCCGGCCAGAGCCCGATGAGGAGGAAGTTCTTCACCGACTTCAGCAGCACCTTCCGGTAGGCGACCACCACGGCCACTCCGGCGAGCGTGTAGTAGAACGCGATCTGGATGCCGATGGACAGGATGGCGTTGTTCATGATCTCGCCGACGTTGCCGACGAAGTTCGATCCGACGAAGAGCACGATCGACACCCCGACGACGACGAGCGTCGCGAAGGCCGGCGTGCGCCACTTCGGGTGGATGCGGCCGAAGGCCTTCGGGATGGTGTTGTCGCGTCCCATCGAGAACAGCGTCCGGGTGACCTGGATGAGCGTCGTCTCCAGCGTCGCGATGGTCGACAGCGCGACGGCGATCACCAGCACTTTTCCGCCGATGCCGGGCCACACGGCGTCGCCGAGCACGGACAGCACGTTGGCGCTGTGCTCCTCGATCGTCCTCTGCGGCAGGATCACCAGCGTCGCGATCGTGAAGATCTCGAACAGCAGGAAGACGATGATGACGCCGATGATGCCCGCCGACCCGGCGTTCTTGTGGCCGTCCTTCGTCTCCTCGTTGAGGTTGGCGGACACATCCCAGCCCCAGAAGTAGAACGCCGCGACCAGCGCCGCCGACACGAAGACCCCCTGACCGGTGAGGTGCTGGAAGCCCAGCCAATCCCACGAGAACGACGGCCCTGCGTGGGCGGACGTCGCCGCCCGCACGATCATCAGCACGGCGAAGAGCACGAGGATGCCGACCTCGATGACCGACATGATCCACTGCGCCCGCGCGGTGACGTGCACGCCGAACAGCACGCACGCCGCCATGACGAGGAACCAGAGCGCGCCGACACCGGTGATGAGCGGAACGTTCTCGGCCTGCTCCGGAGCGAACAGCGTGACCGTCATGGCCCCGGCGGGCAGGGCGCCCGCGACCATGAAGATCGTCGCCGAGATGACCAGCGCCCAGCCGGAGAGGAAGCCGAGGATGGGGTGGAGCGCCCGCGCGACCCACGAGTAGGCGGCGCCCGCGTTCACGTCGAGCCGTCCGAGGTACAGGAACGCCCAGGCGATGCCGAGCATCGGGATGCCGCACCACAGCAGCGCGGCGGGCGCGCCGAGCGCGGCTGCTCCCACGAGCGTCGCGGTGGTGGCCGCGATCGAGTACGCCGGCGCACTGCCCGCGACGGCCATCACGATGGACCCGGCGGCGCTCACACCATCGGCCGCAAGGCCGTGGTGGTCTCCCCGGTGCTGGTCGGCGCCGCCTTCGTGCGAGGCGTCCGGCCGGGAACTGGTCTGCGTCATTGCTCTCCCTGGCTTCGAGGTTCGCTGGTCGACGGGCGGGGGCGCGACGTCGGTGTGCGACAGGGGGACGTTAGCAACATCCGGCCTGAAGGACAAGCGAATGACGACGGATTCGGTTGCCGATTTACTGATTGCACCCTGAAAACGTTGTGAATATCCATATCCACAACGGAACGGGTTGCCGTGCATGCCGGACGCCACGCTCCACCCCCGAGCGGGTCGCTTGATCGACGACGACCGGGATGCCTAGGGTTGCGCATGCCCGACGACGAGGAGACCGCCGCCCCGCCTGCCCGACGCATCTCACGGCGAGCCCTCATCGGCGGGGTCGCCGGCGGCATCCTCGGCGCGGCGGCCGTCGCGGGCGGTGCGTATGTCGTGCCGCGGATCCTCCGCGGATCGGAGGACGGCCTCCTGGTCGACCGTCTCACCGACCGGAAGGGCTTCACCGTCGCCCACCGCGGCGGCTCCCTCGACTGGCCGGAGATGTCGATGGAGGCGTACCGCAACTCGGTGGCGGCCGGGGTCAACGCCCTGGAGATCTCGCTGGCCCGCACGTCGGACGGCGTCTGGTTCGGGCTGCACGACGAGACGCTCGACCGCACCTCCGGCACCTCGGGATTCGTCGCGGCGGAGCACACCTGGAAGGAGGTCCGGCAGCACCGCATCTCGGCCGCCGAGACGAACGATCCACGCCAGCCTGCCCAGCCGTATCTCCGCTTCGAGGAGCTCATCGCCGCTTACGCCGCGACGCACACGATCTTCGTCGACCCGAAAGTGGTCCCCGTCGAGCACTTCGGCGAGCTGTTCGCGCTCATGGCGACGGTCGACCACCCGACCAACACGTTCGTCGCCAAGGGCTACTGCACCGCCCGCGAGTGGCCCGTGGATGCGCGCGGCCGCGGTTTCCGCACCTGGGGGTACTACTACGGGGCGGAACTCGCCTCCGACCCGCAGCTGTTCGCCTCCACCGCCGAGCGCTGGAGCTGGCTCGGGCTCGACTACAACGGCGGCGAGGATGCCTGGCGGACCTTCACCGGGAGCGGCAAGCCGGTGCTCGCGCACATCGTCCCGTCGCGTGCGGCCGCCGACAAGGCCCTCGGATTGGGCGCCGGGGGGATGGTCGTCTCCGGCGTGCGCGAGGTCCTGCGCAGCTGAGTCGTCCCGTCAGGCCGGCTTGCGCGACGCGGTGACCGTGAACTTCGGGTTGCGGGCGATCTGCCGCGTGGGGCCGACCACACGCTCGAGCGCCGCGCGGTAGCCGAGGTGCGAGTTCCACACCGTCCACAGCTCCCCGCCCGGGGCCAGCACCCGGCCGGCGTCGGCGAAGAGCCGGTGCGCGATCCCCGTGTGGACGGCTCCCCCGATGTGGAACGGCGGATTCAGCACCACGAGGTCCGCGGACGCGTCGGGCTGCGACGACAGCCCGTCATCCCGGACGACGGTGACCCGCTCCGCGACGCCGTTGGCCGTCGCGGTCGCAGCGGCCGAGGCGACCGCGGCCGCCGACTGGTCGGTGGCGATGACGCGGAGGCCGGGACGCGCCACGGCGAGCGCCGACGCGATCACGCCCGTCCCGCAGCCGAGGTCGATCGCCGTGCGCGCCTCCGGGACGGCCGCATCGAGAACGCCGAGCAGGAAACGCGTTCCGATGTCGATGGACGTCCCCGCGAACGCCGCGCCGTGCGCGCACACCCACAGCCCGGTGGCGGTGTCGCGGGCGCGCTCCGGCCAGCGGTCGAGCACGGTGGCGGCGGCGGGGTGCGGGTCGCGCACGGTCAGCACGCGCGCCTTCTGCCGCGCGAGGGACGCCTCCACCGAGCCGAAGACCTCGCCGAGCACGTCGTTCATCGCCGTCGTCATGTGCTTCAGCATCCCGCCCGCGTAGACGACGACATCGGCCCTCGCGTGCTCCGCGATCAGTGTCGCGATCTCCTGCAGGGCGTCCAGGCTGCGGGGCAGCCGGAGCAGGACGGTACGCGCACCGCGCACGAGCGTCTCGTCGAGCGGCCGGTGCTCGTACGTGCCGGCGAGTCCCAGCTCGGCGGCGTTCGCGTCGAGGGCACGCTCGCCAGTCAGGGCGTCCTGGTGCACGCGGATGTCGCGCGCACCGCGGGCGGCGGCCGCGAGGGTCAGCGCTCCGTAGCCGTCGCCGATCACCACGAGACCCGGTTGCTGCACCGCATCGCCGGCGATGTCGGCCAGCAGGCGGTCGGCGGCGTCCGCGGCGAACAGGTTCGGCGCCTCGACGTCCGGACGCCGCCGGAGGCGGTCGTACGGGAAGTCGGGCGTTGCGAAGGTCACGCCCCCAGTCAATCAGAGGCGACGGAGGGCGTGACCCCGCATGGATCAGAGGAAGGGCCTCACGAGGCCCGGGCGGCCTCCTGCTCCAGTTCCTCCTTCTCCGAGAAGTCCATCGTCGGCGGCTTGCGACGGAATCCGCGCGTCAGGACGGCGAGGTAGATCACCCCGACGAGCATCCACGAGAGCCCGACGATGAACGTGGTGGCCGTGAGCGACGTCCACAGCCAGACGGTGAGGACGAACCCGATCGCGGGCAGCACGCCGTAGCGCACCCACTCCCCGGCCGAGGGCGCGGTACGGCCGCCCTTCGGGAAGAGGTGGTGCTTGATCACCGAGAGGTTGACCATCGAGAAGGCCGCCAGCGCGCCGAACGAGATCATCGTCGCGGCCTGATCCAGCGTCAGTACCAGGGCCAGCAGTGACACGACGGAGACCGCGAGCGCCGCCACCCACGGGGTGCGGAACCGCGAATGGAGCGTGCCGAAGATGCGCGGGAGCACGCCATCCCGGCCCATCGAGTAGATGATGCGCGAGACGCTGACCTGGGTCGTCATCCCCGATCCGAACGCGCCGACCACATAGACGGCGACGAAGAACGACGTCAGGAACGTGCCGCCCACCTTGGCCATCAGGTCGACCCCGGCCGAGTCGACCTGGGCGAAGTCGCGCCAGTCCGGGTACACCAGGGCGCCGAGCCAGGAGACGACGATGAAGATCGCACCGCCGATGAGAGTGGTCAGGAGGATGGCGCGCGGGATGTCGCGCTTCGGGTTCTTCGCCTCCTCCGACAGGGTCGAGACCGCGTCGAAGCCGAGGAACGACAGGGCGAGCACGGCGGCGCCCGCGAAGATCGGCCCCAGGCCGCCCTTCCCGGGCAGGAACGGCTCGATCAGGCTCGGTGTCTCGGACGACGGGTTGGTGAGCAGCTCCTTGATGGCGAGCACCGCGAACACGACGACGAGAAGCACCGACAGGGCCACGATCGCGACGTTGAGCCGGTTGACCAGGGTGATGCCGAGCACGTTGAAGAGCAGCACGAGCAGCAGCGACGCCAACGCGAACACCCAGCCCGGGATGTCCGGGAACTGGGTGTTGAGGTACAGCCCGATCAGCAGGAAGTTGATCATCGGCAGGAAGAGGTAGTCGAGCATCAGCGTCCACCCGGTCAGGAAGCCGATGTGGCCGCCGAATGTCTGCTGGGTGTACGTGTACGCCGAACCGGACACCGGGAACGCGCGCGCCATCGCGCCGTAGCTGAGTGCCGTGAAGAGCATCGCGACCAGCGCGACGACGTAGGCGGACGGCAGGTGGTTGTCGGTCGACTGGGTCACGATGCCGTAGGTCGTGAAGACGGTGACAGGGGCGAGGTAGGTGAGGCCGAACAGCACGAGGGCTGTCGGGCCGAGCGCCCTCTTGAGCCGCGGCTGGGGCGGCAGGTCGGTCGTGGTCATGTGGTGCTGCCTCTCTGGGATGGAGTGGTGCAATCGGGGGTGGGTATCAGCTCCGTACGGTGGTCGCGCGGCGGACGCCGGCGACCCAGGTTCCGAGCACGCGGACGGATCGCAGGTCGTGCGGGTCCACGTGGCGCGGGTCGGTGTCGAGCCAGACCAGGTCCGGGGACGACCCCGGACGCAGCTCGCTGCGCGCACGCTGCGCGAAGGCCTGGCGGGCGACGCCGGAGGAGTAGGCCTCCAGCGCGTCGGTGAGCGGGATGCGCTCGGCGGGGGTCCATCCGGCCTCCGGAACCCGCTGCTCGGTCTGGCGGGTGACCGCCGTCGCGACTCCGGGGCGCCAGTCGGCGCTGCTGACCGGCCAGTCGCTCCCGAAGGAGACGCTCGCCGACTCGAGCAGGGTGCGGATGGGGTACTGCAGTCGTTCGCGCTCGGGGCCGAGGCGCGGGATGGTCAGGTCGAGCATCATCGGATCGAGCTGCGCCCAGAGCGGCTCGAAGTTGGCGATGACGCCGAGGCGCTCGAAGCGGGGCAGGTCGACCGGGTCGACGACCTGGACGTGCGCGATCACCGGACGGCGGTCGCGCGCGCCGTTGGCGCTCTCGACCGCCTCGAAGACGTCGAGGGCGGTGCGCGTCGCGGCGTCGCCGATCGCGTGCAGGTGCAGCTGGAAGCCGAGCTTGTCGAAGGTGACGGCCGCCGCGGTGAGTTCGGCCGCATCCCAGTTGGGGAGTCCGCGGTCGCCGGGGGTGTCGGTGTAGTCGGCGAGCATGGCCGCCGTGTGGTTCTCGATCACGCCGTCCACGAACACTTTCACGGTGGCGGCGGTCAGCAGCGGATCGCCGAGCTCCTCGACGCGGCGGCGCGACTCGACGAACTCGGGCACCTGGTCATGCCAGCGCACGGGGTCGGCGCGGAGGGCCAGATTCACCCGCGTCGACAGCAGACCTCGCGTGGACGCCTCGAGGTACGCCTCGACCTCGGCCGGCTCGACCCAGGCATCCTGCACCCACGCGATCCCGAGCTCCGCGTACTCGGCGGTCGCGAGCCGCAGGGCCTCGACACGCTCGTCGTGCGTCCGCCCGGGCTCGGCCGGGATCAGGAGGTCGACCGCTCCGGGCTCCTGCAGGATGCCGAGCGGAGATCCATCGGACCGGCGCGGGATGCGGCCCAGCGCCGGCTCGGGCGTGCTCGCGTCGATCCCGGCCCTCCGAAGCGCCTCCGAGTTCACCCACACCGTGTGGTAGTCCCACGCCCGCAGCACGACCGGGCGGTCCGGGATGGCGGCGTCCAGCCAGCGCGCGTCGAACATCCCGTCGGGCGCCAGGGTCGCGTCGTAGCTTCCGCCGTAGATCCACTCCTGCTCGGGATGCGCGTCCGCCCACGCCGTGACGCAGCCGACGATCTCCTCGACCGATGTGCAGCTCCGCACCTGGGGGCCGAGCTTCTCCAGCCCGCCTTGCAGGGGATGCGCGTGACCGTCGCCGAAGGCAGGAGCGAGCACACCGCCGAGCAGGTCGACCGTCTCATCCGCCGTGGCGCTCAGGGCGCGGGCCTCGGCGTCGATGGCGATGATCCGACCGTCCTCCACCGCGACCGCGGTGTGCTCGACGGCGTCGGAGCGATAGCTGCTCAGGATGGTGCCACCGGTGAAGACGGTCGTGCTCATACAGCCTCCGTGTTACAGAAAAATGAACGGCGTTCTTTTATTTCGTCAGATACTAGGGTGTGATCGAGCCGGAGGGGAAGAGCATGGCCGAGATCGATCGCCCGGCGCGTCGGGTGGGGCGCCCGAAGACGACGGTGCTGACCCGCGATCTCATCGCCGAGGCCGCCCTCCGCCTGCTCGACGAATCGGGCGCCGAGGGCTTCACGATGGCGCGGCTCGCGCAGGCCCTCCGCGTGCGGCCCAGCGCCCTGTACAACCACGTCGACGGCAAGGAGGACGTCATCGCCGGCGTCCGGGAGCTCATCTCCGACCGCATCGACGTCAGCGCGTTCGCGACCCTGCCGTGGGATGCCGCGATGCTCGACTGGGCGCACTCGTATCGCCTCGCCTTCGCGACGCATCCCCCGACGATCGCCTTGCTCGCCACCCTGCCGCTGACCGGCGCGCTGCGCACGATGCACATGTACGACACGGTCGTCCAGGCGATGGTGCGCGCCGGGTGGCCGGAACCCGAGGTGCTGCCGACGATCGTCGCGGTCGAGTCGTTCATCCTGGGCTCGGCGCTCGACGCGATCGCACCCGCCGACATGTTCGACCCGTCCGGAGCGGAGGACCAGGTTCCGTCGTTCGCCTCGGCCTACGCGGCGCGCGACCGGGCGCTCGGCGCGACGGCGCCCGCGGATGCGGCGTTCGAGATCGGGCTCACCGCCCTGCTCGACGGCCTGCGTGTGCGCTACCAGCGCGTGCGCATGCCGGTGGGATGACGCGGGGCTAGATCCAGCCCTTCCGCTTGAAGACGACGTATAGCCCGACGCCCATCCCGAGCATCAGCAGGAGCGCGAACGGGTAACCGAAGGCCCAGTGCAGTTCCGGCATGACGCGGAAGTTCATGCCGTAGATCGTGCCGACGAGGGTCGGGGCGAACAGGATCGCCGCCCAGCCGGAGATCTTCTTCACCTCGTCGTTCTGCTGCCGGCCCACGAGCGCCGTGTGCACGGTGAGCGCGTTCTGCAGGATCTGACGGAAGCCGTCCGCGCGTTCGGTGACGCGGATCACGTGATCCTCGACGTCGCGGAACCTATCCCGCAGGCCCTCGTCCGCCTCGTGGGCGATTAGGCCCTCGCGCAGGCTGCGCAGCACATCCTTCAGCGGGTCCACGGCGCGCTGGAAATGCATCACCTCGGTCGACAGCTCGTAGATTCGCCGCGTCACCCCGCGGTCGCCCGAGAACAGCTGGTCCTCGATCTCGTCGATGTCGTCCTCGAGGCCAGCGACGACGGGCGCGTACTCGTCCACGATCTCGTCGAGGATGCCGTACAGCGCCGCGATCGGACCGTGCGCCAGCAGCGCGGCATCCCCCTCGAGCCGTTTGCGGACCCGCGCCAGGTCGGGGGTCTCGAAGTGCCGGACGGTGATGACGAAGTCGTCGCCGAGGAAGACGTGCACCTCGCCGAACTCGACCTTCTCCGTCTCGTCCACGTAGCTCGCCGGCCGCAGTACGACGAAGAGCATGTCGCTGTACTTCTCGATCTTGGCGCGCTGGTGACCGGAGAGGGCGTCCTCGACGGCGAGCGCCGGCAGGTCGAACTCCTTCGCCACGGCGGACAGCTCGCTCTCGCTCGGCCGGTACAGCCCGATCCAGGCGAAGCCTCCGCGGTCGCGCACCGTCTCGCTGGTCTCCTCGAGCGACGGCGGTTCGGTGCGGACGCCGTCCACGTACACGGCGTTGTCGACGATCATCGCGCCTCCTTCTTGAGCAACCGTACGCCCGACGCAGGCTCCTCCCGGACCACGGACACGGGCGCACCTAGACTGACAACGATGTCCGCGCTCGCCTGGCTCGCCGCCGCCCTCGTCGTGGTGGGCGCGTACCCGGCGTACCGGTTCGCCCGCCGGGCCTGGCGGTTCCGTGCGACCGCGACGGTCATCGCGGTGATCGCCGGGCAGCTCGTCGGACTCGCCCTCGTCGTGCTCGGCGTCGTACTGCTGCCCCGCCCGGATCTGACCGGGGCCGGCTGGTTCGCGGTGCTGCTCGCCGCGACCGTGCTGCCGCTGGCGATCGGGGACGTGCTGCAGTCGGCCGGGCAGCGGGGTGCGCGCATCGCTGTCGCCGCGGTCGCAGCCGTGCTGACGGTCGGAGTGGTCGGTGTCACCGCGCAGCCGGCGTTGGCCCGGCCCATCGTCGCCGGCCGCAGCATCCCCGTCACGGCGAAGACCCTCGCCGAGGGCTACCAGCTGGCGGTGCGCATCCCGGCCACCCGCTCCGGCTTCGAGGCGCGGGCCGCGCACCTGTTCGTGCCGCCCGGGTGGCTGCGCGACCCGTCGGGCACGCGTCCGGTCGTCGAGATGATGATGGGGCAGCCCGGCAACCCGACGCTCGGAGCCACTCTCGACGCCCTGCACAGCCTCGGGCAGCAGCGGCTCGACCAGGCGCCGTTCGTGCTCGTCGTCGACCAGCTCGGCGCCGTCGACAAGAACCCGCCGTGCGCCGACACCTCCGCGGGCAAGCTCGACACGTACCTGTCGCAGGATGTCCCCGCCTGGATCGACGCGAACCTCCCGGCGTCACCGGACCGCGCCGACCGCGTGATCGCGGGCTTCTCGCACGGCGGCGAGTGCGCTGCGTACCTGGGCGCGAAGTACCCGGACACCTGGGGAGCTGTCATCGACGTCTCCGGGCCCGACAAGCCGGGCGAGTACCGGCCGACCGTCACCCGCGACCGCTACTTCGGCGGCGATCAGGCGGCGTACGAGAAGACCTGGCCGGCGAACGTCCTCGCCGCGAACGACTACCCCCGGCCGACGGTCGGGATCTTCGTCGCCGGCGCGGAGGACCCGCACTTCCGCCAGCAGGTCGAGGACACGGCGACCGCCGCCGAGAACGCCGGCTGGAAGGTCACCTACTGGGCCGTCCCCGGCGAAGGCCACTCCGGTCCGACCCTGGTGAAAGGTCTGGCCACCGGCTACAACCAGCTGATCGGATCGTGGGTGAAGACGGGCGCGACAGGCCAGGGAGACCGGTTCCTGTGTGCCGCGGACCAGACCGGCCGGGCGTGCGGCCTGACGCAGGCGGCGGCGGTCGGCGGGACGGTCGCGATGGTCGACCTGTCGGTGCTCGCGGTGTTCCTGATCATCACGCTCGGCCTGTTCTTCGCCCGCCGCGGTGTGACGCTGCGCCGGCCGCGCGCGTCCCTCGACGACTGAGTCCACCCCCTCACGATTTGCGCCAAATCTCGGTTATCCGTCGCTCATAACGGAGATTTGGCGCAAATCTCGTCCTACGCGGCGACGGCCTCCCGCGACGCGACGAACGCATCCAGGCAGCGGCGGATCTCCTCCTCCGTGTGCGCGGCCGACAGCTGCACGCGGATGCGCGCGCGGCCCTTCGGCACCACGGGGTAGGAGAACGCCGTCACGTAGACGCCCTGGCGCTGCATCTCGTCGGCCATGCGCGCGGTGAGCGCGGCATCCCCGAACATGACAGGGACGATGGGATGCGCCCCAGGCAGCAGTTCGAATCCCGCCTCGGTCATCAGCCGCCGGAACAGTTCCGCGTTGGTGACGAGCTGCGCCCGCAGATGGTCGGACTGCTCCAGCAGGTCGAGCGCAGCGAGGGTTCCCGCGACGATCGACGGCGCGAGGGTGTTCGAGAACAGGTACGGCCGCGAGCGCTGCCGCAGCAGGTCGACGATCTCGCGACGGCTCGAGACGTAGCCGCCGGAGGCGCCGCCGAGCGCCTTGCCGAAGGTGCCCGTGTAGATGTCGACGCGGTCGGACACCCCGCAGAACTCGGGCGTGCCGCGGCCGTGCTCCCCGACGAAACCGACCGCGTGCGAGTCGTCGACGAAGACCAGGGCGCCGAACTCGTCCGCCAGGTCGCAGATCTCCGCGAGCGGGGCGATGTATCCGTCCATCGAGAAGACGCCGTCAGTGACGATGACGGTAAAGCGAGCTCCCGCATCCCGCGCCGCCTCCAGCTGCGCCCGCAGATCGGCCAGGTCGCGGTTCTTGTAGCGGTACCGCTGGGCCTTCGACAGGCGGATGCCGTCAATGATGGATGCGTGGTTCAGCTCGTCGGAGACGATGGCGTCCTCCGGACCGAACAGCGTCTCGAACACGCCGCCGTTGGCGTCGAAGCAGGAGGAGAACAGGATGGTCGCCTCCGTGCCGAGGAACCGCGACACCCGCCGCTCCAGCTCGAGGTGCTGCTCCTGGGTGCCGCAGATGAAGCGCACGCTGGCCATCCCGTAGCCCCAGTCGTCGAGCGCCGTCTTGGCGGCGTCGCGGAGGGCCGGATGATCGGCGAGCCCGAGGTAGTTGTTGGCGCAGAAGTTGAGCACCTCCTGGCCGTCGGCGGTGATCAGCGACGACTGGGGGCCGTGGATGCTGCGCTCGCGCTTGGTGAGGCCGGCCTCCTCGATCTCCTGCAGCTGTGTCGCGATGTGCTCCCGGAAGCTCCCGTACATATTCAGACCTCCGTCCAGTCGAGGATGACCTTGCCCCCGCCCGCGGACGCGGCGGCGGCGAACCCCTTCTCCCAATCGCGGGCGGGGAACCGGTCGGAGACGATCGACGCGATCGCGTCGTGCAGCTCGACAGAGGTCTGCAGCATCGCGCCCATAGCATTCCAGGTCTCGAACATCTCGCGGCCGTAGATGCCCTTGAGGGTCAGCATGTGGGTGACCACGATGCCCCAGTCGACGGCGATCTGTTTCGACGGCAGCCCGAGCATGGCGATGCGGCCGCCGTGGTTCATGTTCTCGATCATCGACGGCAGCGCGGTGGGGGCGCCGCTCATCTCGAAGCCGACGTCGAAGCCTTCGCGCATCCCGAGCGCCTTCTGCGCCTCATGGATGTCGTGCTGCGACACATCCACGGTGAAGTCGGCGCCCATCCCGCGCGCGAGTTCGAGCCGCTGTGCGCTGATGTCGGTGCCGACGATGAAGCGGGCGCCGACGTGGCGGGCGACCGCGATGGCCATCAGGCCGATGGGTCCGCATCCCGTGACCAGGACGTCCTCGCCGACGACCGGGAAGGCGAGCGCGGTGTGGACGGCGTTGCCGAGCGGGTCGAACAAGGCGCCGACCTCCGGCTCGATGGCGCTGTGGTGCACCCACACGTTCGTCGCGGGGAGGACGAGCTGCTCGGCGAAGGCGCCGTCGCGCTGCACCCCCACACCCTGGGTGCGGATGCACATCTGACGGCGGCCGGCTCGGCAGTTGCGGCAGGTGCCGCAGACGATGTGCCCTTCGCCGGACACCAGGTCGCCGACCTCGACATCGCGGACCAGCGGTCCGACCTCGACCACCTCGCCGAAGAACTCGTGGCCGGGGATGAGCGGGGCCTTCACGGCAGACGCCGCCCAGTCGTCCCAGCGCTGGATGTGCAGGTCGGTGCCGCAGATGCCGGTGCGCAGAACGCGGATCCGGACATCTTCCGGACCCATCTCGGGCTCGGGGACATCCACCAGTTCGAGGCCGGGCCCGGCCTCGCTCTTGAACAGGGCTCTCATCGTCGCTTCCTCGTGGGAGTCGGGGTGCTTCATCGCTCGGCCGCCGGTGCGCCTTGTGGGCGGGGGCGGCCGAGCAAAAGCCTAGTCCTCGCAGCATCGGGTGAGTCGTCGATGACGACGATGGCGCCGACCACCTCGAGTTGTCACTGCATCAGGAACTTCTCCCCCACGCCGATGGTCGTCCGGTTGGCGATGAGCGCCCCCGTACCCGCGTTGTCGGCACTCACGTACTTTCCGTTGGCGACCGCCAGCAGGCTGATCGTGCCGTCCCTGTTGGGGACGACCGTGAACTTCTCCCAGGGACCGATCGCGGTGCGATTCGCGATGAGCGCGCTGGCGCCCTCATCTTCTGCGACGACGTACTTGCCGTTGGCGCCGGCGCGGAGGCTGACGGTTCCGTCGCCATTGTTGAGCACGGTGAACTGCTCCCACAGCCCGGCCTGCGACCGGTTCGCCATCAGCGGCCGCTCGCCCTCGTCTTCCGCCGTCACGTACAGTCCGTTGACCTGCGCGACCAGCTGGACATCGCCGACCACCGCCGCGGGCAGCACGGTCACGACCTGCGAGCGGGCCGACAGTACCCGGTAGCCGCCCTGGGACGCCTCCCAATAGGCGCTCACTTCCACGGTGTAGTCGATGTAGCCGACTCGGAGATCGAGGGGCGTGACGACGTGCTTCAGCGTCGCGACGAACTGCTCCCCGGGCTGAAGCGGGTCTTCTCGGACGCCCCACGGAGAGCCGGGGTCGTCGGCTCTGTTCCAGCGCGTGCCGTTGAGCGCGACACTTCCGGTGTTGGCGATCGTCGTGCGGATGGTGACGGCGTCGCCCACACGCGCCGGGTTCGAGGTGGTCCATCCAGGATCCACCAACTCTGCTCGCGCAGTCACATGCCCGACCTCCTGCACCTGCGCGCTGACCCGGCTGGACAGGTCGGCGGCCGATGCTGCTGCCGGCTCGGCTGGCATGAGCAAGCCGGCCCCGGTGAAGGCCATGATCGCCGCCGCCGCGATTGTTCGGTACTGACGAGAGACATTTCGCACTCTGGGCTCCAATGTGAGGTGGTAGCACCCAGCCTGACATGGACCCCCGACGTTCGGCCAGGAGCATATTGTCGAGATGCGCTGTCGACGCGACGGCGAGACCTTTAGAGTTCAGCCATGAAGCGCGCGCTGATCGTGATCGACCTGCAGAACGAGTACGTCACCGGCAACCTGAAGATCTGCTACCCGGATCTGATGACGTCCATCCCCAACATCGAGGTCGCGTGGGACGCGGCCGACGACCACGGCGTTCCGGTCGTCGTCGTCCAGCACATCGAGGACGAAGGGTCGCCGGTCTTCGCGCGCGGCTCGGACGGCGCCGCGCTGCACGAGACGATCATCGATCGCACGCCCGCGCACGTGGTGACCAAGGGGAGCGTCTCCGCGTTCCCCGGCACCGATCTCGAGAGCTGGCTGCGGGCCAACGACGTCGACACGGTCACCATCGCCGGTTACATGACGCAGCACTGCTGCGCGGGGACGGCTCGAGATGCGTCCGAGCTCGGCTTCACCGTCGAGTTCCTGTCGGATGCCACGGGCACGCTCGACCTCGTCAACGAGGCCGGCGCGATCTCGGCGGACGCCCTCCACCGCAGCGTGCTGGTGACGATGCAGTCGGAGTTCGCCGCCGTCGCCACAACGGAGGAGTGGACGCTCGCGGTCGAGGCGGGCGACACGCTGCCGGTGTCGAACCTGTGGGACAGCACCGGCCACGCACGGCTCCCGGAGAAGCACGCCGAACTGCACAAGCTCATGCGCGAGGTGCGGGCCGGGATCGACGACGACATCGCCGCGACCGAGGCGCACAACATCCAGAACACCCTCTACGTCGGCCAGGGCGTCTCGTCGCTCTGACACGGCGCCGAAGCGCACGTTGTGGCGGCTATTTCGGGGATTTGGCAGCCACGACGTGCACTTCGACGGAAGATGGGACTCGGGGGACGCGAGCGGTCGAGCGGTCAGCGCTCGAGGGGGCGCCAGACGACGAGCTGGTTGCTGCGGCGCACGCGGGTGCCTGCGCGCATCGAGACGACCTCGCCCTCCGAGCCCGCCGCGAACACGCGGCGGCCCGGACGGTTCAGGAGCTCGTCGGCGAGGGCGCTCTCCAGCTCCCGGACGCGGCCGCGAAGTTCGCCCACCTGATCCTCCAGTTCGAGGATGCGGCGGATGCCCTCCAGGCTGACGCCCTCCGAGCCGAGGCGGGCGATCTCCTGGAGCTTCTCGATGTCGCGCATCGAATAGCGGCGCGACTTGCCGGCCGTGCGGCTGGGGCTGACGAGTCCGAGCCGGTCGTACTGGCGGAGCGTCTGCGGGTGCATGCCCGCGAGCTCCGCCGCGATCGAGATCACGAAGACCTGGCTGTGCTCGTCCATCGTCAGCTCCGGGCCTTGGCCAGGATGTCGTCGCGCGGGTTCTCGTCGGGAAGCTTCGCGGCGAACGCCTCGAGCGCCTCCTTGGCGTCAGCGGACAGGTGCGACGGCACGGCGACCTGGACCACGGCGAGCAGGTCGCCGGTGCCCTTGCTGGTCTCGACGCCGCGGCCCTTCACGCGCAGCACGCGGCCGCTCGGGGTTCCGGGGGCGACGCGCAGCTTGACGGGGTCGCCGCCGAGCGTCGGCACCTCGATGGTCGCGCCGAGCGCGGCCTCCGCGAAGGTGACCGGGACGTTGACGCGGAGATTCAGGCCGTCGCGCTCGAAGACGGGGTGCTTGCGCACAGAGACGGTGAGCACGATGTCGCCCGCCTCCCCGCCGTCCGGGCTCGGCTGGCCCTTGCCGCGCAGCTTGATCTTCTGCCCGTCGGCGACGCCGGCGGGGATCTTGACCTTGATGGGCTTGCCGTCGGACGCCTGCAGCGTGATGGTCTCGCCGCGCGTCGCGGTCACGAAGTCGATGGTGGTGTGTGCGGTCACGTCGCGGCCGCGCGTCGGGCCGCCGTAGCCGCGGAACCCGCCGGTCGTCGTGCCGAACCGGCCGTTGCCGAAGAGCCCGCCGAAGACGTCGTCGAAGTCGCCGCCGCCCTGCTGGAACGTGTAGCGCTGGCCGCCCGCTCCGCCCTGGCCGAACATCCCGCCGAAGACGTCGTCGAAGCCGCCCTGGGCGCCAGATCCCGGAGCCGTGAACCGGGCACCGGTCCCCATGGCGCGGATCTGGTCGTACTCCTTGCGCTCCTCCGGATCGCTGAGCACCGAGTAGGCCTCGCTGATCTCCTTGAACTTCGCCTCCGCGGCGGCATCGCCGGGGTTGGAGTCGGGATGGTACTTGCGGGCGAGCTTGCGGTAGGTCTTCTTGAGGTCCGCCTCGCTGACGTCCTTGGAGACGCCAAGGACCTTGTAGAAGTCCTTGTCGAACCAGTCTTGGCTAGCCACGGGCGCCTCCTCTCAAGTCGTTGTCGGTGTTCGTGGATGAAGTCTGCATGAAAAATCGTGCGCGCACAGGCCGAGCGGAGCGGCGGGAACCGTTCCCCGCCGCTCCGCCATGCCGTGCGCCGTGTCGCCGGGTCAGGCCGGCACCGCGACGACGACCTTCGCCACCCGGACGGTGGTGGAGCCCAGCCGGTAGCCGGTCTCGACCACCTCGGCGACGGTGTCCGCCGTCACGCCGGGGGTGGGCTGCTGGAAGATCGCCTCGTGGATCTGCGGGTCGAAGGGCTCGCCCTTCTCGCCGTACGGGGTGAGGCCGAGACGCTCGACCGCGGTCCGGAGCTTGGCGGCGATGGTGAAGAACGCGCTGCCCTCCCCCAGATCGCCGTGCTTCTCCGCGCGCTCGAGGTCGTCGAGCACGGGGATGAGCCCCTTCACCGCATCGCCGACCGCACGCTCGCGCTCGATCTCACGGTTGGCCTCGGTGCGCTTGCGGTAGTTCGCGTACTCCGCGGTCACCCGCTGGAGGTCGGCGAGACGCTCGGCCGCGAGCTGCTCGGCGGTCGTCTGGCCGGACAGGATGTCGAGGTCGTCATCGCTCAGGATGGGACCCTCCTCCTGGTTCTCGGCCGGTCCGACGTCGACGAGCTCCTCGTGCGCGAGGTCGTGCTCGCCGGCGTCGTCCGCCTTCTGCTCACCCTCGGGCTGCCGGACCTTCCCGGTCTCGGGGTCGATCCTCCGCTTGTCGCGGATGATCGGCTCCTCGTGTTCTGGCTCCGGGGAGCCGCCGTTCTGGTCCGACATGATTACTTCTTCTCCTCGTCCTCGACGACCTCGGCGTCGATGACGTCCTCATCGTCGGAGGAGGACTCGCCGGCCTGCTGGCCGTCGCCCGCCTCACCGGCCGGGGTCTCGGTCGGCTGCGCCGAGGAGTAGATCGCCTCGCCGAGCTTCTGCTGGCTGGAGCTGAGCTTCTCGTACGCGGTCTTCACCGCCTCGTCGTCGTCGCCGGCGAGGGCGGTCTTGAGGCCGTCCACATCGCCCTGGACCTCGTTCTTGACGTCCTCGGGGAGCTTGTCCTCGTTGTCCTTGATCAGCTTCTCGATCGAGTAGACGAGCTGCTCGGCCTGGTTGCGGGTCTCGGCGGACTCGCGGCGCTTCTTGTCCTCCGCCGCGTGCTCCTCGGCCTCGCGCACCATGCGGTCGATGTCCTCCTTCGGCAGGCTGGACCCGCCGGTGATGGTCATCGACTGCTCCTTGCCGGTGCCCTTGTCCTTGGCGGACACGTGCACGATGCCGTTGGCGTCGATGTCGAAGGTGACCTCGATCTGCGGGATGCCGCGGGGGGCCGGGGCGATGCCGGTCAGCTCGAAGGTGCCGAGCGGCTTGTTGTCGCGGGTGAACTCGCGCTCGCCCTGGAAGACCTGGATCGCGACGGACGGCTGGTTGTCGTCGGCCGTGGTGAAGGTCTCGCTGCGCTTGGTCGGGATGGCCGTGTTGCGCTCGATGAGCTTGGTCATGATCCCGCCCTTGGTCTCGATGCCGAGGGACAGCGGGGTGACGTCGATGAGGAGGACGTCCTTGCGCTCGCCCTTCAGGACACCGGCCTGGAGTGCGGCGCCGACGGCGACGACCTCGTCCGGGTTCACGCCCTTGTTGGGCTCCTTGCCGGTCTCCTGCTTCACGAGCTCGGAGACGGCGGGCATACGGGTCGATCCACCGACGAGCACGACGTGCGCGATGTCGGACACCTTGATGCCGGCCTCACGGATGACGTCCTGGAACGGCTTCTTGGTGCGGTCGAGGAGGTCGCTGGTCATCTGCTCGAACTGGGCGCGGGTGAGCGTCTCGTCGAGGTTGGCCGGGCCGTTCTCGGTGAGCGACAGGTAGGGCAGCTGGATGCTGGTCGACATGCTCGACGACAGCTCCTTCTTGGCCTGCTCCGCCGCCTCCTTCAGGCGCTGCAGCGCGATCTTGTCCTTGGAGACGTCGACGCCGGTGGAGTCCTTGAAGCGCTTGATCAGCCACTCCACGATCCGCTGGTCCCAGTCGTCGCCGCCGAGGCGGTTGTCACCCGCGGTCGCACGCACCTGGATGGTCGAGAAGTCGTCGTCCTTGCCCACCTCGAGCAGGGAGACGTCGAAGGTGCCGCCACCGAGGTCGAAGACGAGGATGAGCTCGTCCTCCTTGCCCTTGTCGAGGCCGTACGCGAGCGCGGCAGCGGTGGGCTCGTTGATGATGCGGAGCACGTTGAGGCCCGCGATCTCACCGGCCTCCTTGGTGGCCTGGCGCTCGGCGTCGTTGAAGTACGCCGGGACGGTGATGACCGCGTCGGTCACCGTGTCGCCGAGGTACTGCTCGGCGTCGCGCTTCAGCTTCTGCAGGATGCGGGCCGAGATCTCCTGCGGCGTGTACTTCTTGCCGTCGATCTCCTGGGTCCAGTTCGTGCCCATGTGGCGCTTGACGGACGAGATGGTGCGGTCGACGTTGGTCACCGCCTGGCGCTTGGCGGTCTCGCCGACGAGGACCTCGCCGTCCTTGGTGAAGGCGACCACCGACGGGGTGGTGCGGAAACCTTCCGCGTTCGCGATGACCGTGGGCTCGCCGCCCTCGAGCACCGCGACGACGGAGTTGGTGGTTCCGAGGTCGATTCCTACTGCACGTGACATGTGTGCTTCTCTCCTTTGTTGCTGGCTTGTGGCCGTGAAAGTCTGTGGTCAAGACTTGAGCCTCGACGGCTCAAGACTGTCATCCACAAGGGATGGTGTCAAGACGTCAAGCCCAAAACTTGAGTACACCAGACTCAACTTTGGAGGGGGGATGCGTATTCCCCGTCAGTGCCGCGATTTCCAGTATCCGCAGAACACGATGTCGGCCTTCGCCGTGCCGGTGGAGAGCCAGTGCCTGCGCATCCCGACCGCCAGCTCCGACTCGCCCACAGCCCAGCCGTACGAGCGCACCGCGGGGACGGCGAGCGACCGCGCGGCATCGGCGGCGAGCGCGCCCGGCACGCCACCGCGCTCGCCCCGGACAGCCCAGCGCACATCCATCCCGGCCGGCGCGATGAGCTCCTGCACGTCGTCCGGGTTCGGCACCTCGATGACCGCGGTGCCCTCCAGCCCCGGCGAGACGCTGGAGCGCTCGGCGAGAGAGGCCAGGATTCCGGCCACGGCGGGAAGTCCGGTCTCGTCGGCGACGATCCGCAGGTGCGCGATCTCCGCGGCCGGAGCGAAGGTGCGGCCCTCGTCGATGATGGCGACCGCATCGCCGCGCGCGCATCCCTCCGCCCAGGATGCGGCCGGACCGCTGGAGCCGTCGGCCGCCCGGTGCAGGACGAAGTCCACGTCGAGCTCCGGCCCTTCGGGACCGTCCGGCCGGAAGGCCCGGACGGTGTAGTTGCGCAGCACCGGCCGCACGGCCTTCGAGATGGCGAGGTAGCGGGCGTAGGCCAGGGTGTCGAGCTTCGTGGGCAGCCGGTCGAGGGTCGAGTCGTCACCCACCGGGATGAACAGCCGGAACCACTGGTCGTATCCCAGCGGCACGAACCGCTCGATGTCTCCGCCGCCGAGCGTCACGCGGACGAACCCGGACGAGATCCGTTCGCGGCGCAGAACGTGCAGGACGAGCAACTCGGAGCGCTCCGGCTTCACGCGCGTCGCCTGCATGTTGGTTCGTGCCATCGGAGCTCCCGTCGCCAGATTAGGTAAGCCTTACCTTATCTGGCGCGATGATCACGATCCACCCGTGTGCACGATCCAGCGGTCGAACAGCGCGAGTTCCGCGGCATCGGGAGCCTCGAACCTCTGCAGCGACTCGTCGAGCAGCTCTCGCGTGATCGGAACCTCTCCGTGACCCGGACGCGTATTCCTGCCTTCGAGTCGTCGCCACAGCTCCTCGACGGGGATGTCGAAGACGTGCAGCTCGGTGGTCGCCCCGAAACCCCGCGCGACCCGCCGGAGCTCGTCGCGCTCTGCCCGTGTCCACGACCCGTCCTCGAGGATCACGCTCTGCCCGTGTTCGAGCAGCTCCCGCCACAGCCGGTCGAGCCGCGCCTGCACCCGGTCGCGCAGCGGATCGAAGTAGTCGAGACCCAGGTCGGCCATCCACTCGTCGGTGCTGAAACGGATGGGGCTGAACCGGATGGCGCTGAACCCGATGGCGCCGATCTCCCGCGCCCGCTCGCGCGCCGCCGTCGTCTTGCCCGCGCCCGGCAGCGCGCAATACAGGATGAGGACCGGCCGGGCCGTCGCATCCACGGTTTCCTCCCCGACCACCGCTTCGTCCCCGCCCACTACGGCTGGACGCGCGAGACCGTCCACGCGCCGCCGTCGACCCGCACGTAGCGGAGGCGACGGTGCAGGCGGTCCGGGCTGCCGTGCCAGAACTCGATGAGGTCGGGCACCACGCGGTACGCGTACCAGTGCTCCGGCCGGCCGATCGGACCCTCCGCGGCCAGGATGTCGCGGGCAGCCCCGCGCAGCAGGTCGAGGTCGTCGAGGGGCGCATCCTGCTCGCTCACCGTCGTCGCGGCCTGCGCCTCACGCGTCCTGCGCGCGAACAGGTCGTCGGACTCGTCGTCGCCGAGCCGCTCCACCCGGCCGGTCACCCGTACCTGCTGCAGGAGCTCTCGCCAGTAGAGCACGACGGCGGCGCGCGGATCGGCCGCGAGCTGTCGTCCCTTCCGGCTGTCCGACGACGTGCCGAACTCGACGCCGTCGGCCGTGAGGCGCCTCAGAGCGACGGTGCGCGCATCCGGCGCGCCGTCCTCGTCGGTGGTCGCGAGCGTCGCCGCGAGCGCCTCGCGCACTCCGCGCTCCTTCGCGCGGCGGACCCACTCCTCGAGCAGTCCACCCGGCTCGGCAGGCGGGTCGTCGAACTCCGGCAGGAACAGATCGGCGTCTCCGGTGAGCGTGTGGGCCATAGCGTCACCATAGGCCCGGCACCGCGCGGCCCGGTGCGATTCACACCGGCCGCACAAGCACCGTCGATAGCGTCGGGATCATGGAAACGGATCCCGCCGCAGCCCCGCTCCTCTCCACGCGCGCCATCGAGGCGCTGCAGAACATCGACCCCGCGACGCTCAGCGAGGTGCAGGCGTTCCGGGACGATTTCGCGCGGTTCATCATGCCGTACAAGTTCGGCATCGACGAGATCTCGACCAAGGTGAGCATCCTCCGCGAGGAGTTCGCCGAGCTCCACGACTACAACCCGATCGAGCACCTCTCGAGCCGCCTCAAGTCGCCCGAGAGCATCGAGCAGAAGGTCATCCGCAAGAACTGCGAGCCGAGCTTCGATGCGATCCGCGAGGCGATCACCGACATCGCCGGCATCCGGATCGTGTGCAGCTTCGTCTCCGACGTGTACCGGGTGTTCGACCTGCTGACCGCGCAGGACGACGTCCGGGTGCTGCGCGTGAAGGACTACATCGCGCATCCGAAGTCGAACGGGTACAAGAGCCTGCACGTGATCGTCGAGGTTCCCGTCTTCCTCAGCGACGGGCCGGTGCTGGTGCCGGTGGAGATCCAGCTGCGGACGGTCGCGATGGACTTCTGGGCCAGCCTCGAGCACAAGATCTATTACAAGTACGACGGCGAGGTGCCGGCCGGTCTGCTGCGCGATCTGACCGCAGCGGCAGGCACGGCCAGCCAGCTCGACCTCACGATGGAGGACCTGCACCGGCAGGTGCGCGGCGACGACCGGGGAACGGTCTACAGCCTCCCCGCGTCGCGCTGAGCGGTCAGTAGCCGACCACCCCGGTGAAGTCCGGCGAGCCGTCGGGACGCGCGGGGAGCGGCTGGCCGTTGATGTAGCGCGGCCATTCGAGCCGGAGTCCCGCCGAGGCGTCGAGGCGCGGATATGCGGAGACGGGCGCCGCGGCGGAGGCAGGCGCGGCGGCGGGTGCCGGTGCCGCAACGGGCGTGGGCGGAGCGGTCGGCGTCCAGCCGGGAGTAGCAGCCGGCGCCGCGGCCGGCGCGAACGTCGGACCCTGGGCGGGAGCCTGCACGGGCGGCGGCGCGTACGGCATCGCGCCCGGACCGGCATAGGGTGCCGGCGCAGGGCGCACCGCCTTCGGCCCGAACAGCGAGTACGTGAGCGGGATGAGCACCGTGCCGAGCGCATCCAGAATCGCCACCACGGCCACCAGACGCCAGTACGTCTCGCCGAAGTCGACGTGCGTCCAGATCAGCGGCAGCGACAGTCCGGCGGTGAGCAGCCCGACGAGCACGAGGGTCGCCACCGTCACCTTGCTCATGATCGGCCCGGTGAACCGGCGCTGCGTGTTCAGCACCAGGTGGATGTGGAGCAGGCCGATCCGCGTCACCAGCACGAGCAGGAACCAGGAGAACGGCTGCCACCACGGGTCGTAGCCGTCGGACCCGTACAGGCCGTCGACCGGCTGCACGTCGGGGACCCACACCTTCCACAGCCCGATCCCGAACAGGTACACCGACGTGACGACGCTGACCGCGCCGAACCACGACGCCCGCCGCGCCGAGACGTCGGCGTCGTACCAGGAGATCAGGGCGAAGAAGACGAACAGGGCGATGGTGCCGATCAGCCGCCAGCAGGTGTCGTCGAACCGGCCGAGGATGACGGCGTAGACGCCGACGAGGGCGGCGGCGATCAGCGCGCCGATCACCACGCGGGGCAGCAGGTGCCGCACCCAGGCGTACGGGTTCGGGGCGGACGAGGCGGTACTCACGATGGAACCTCCACGGGTCGGGTGCTCGTCACGATACCGGTGGCCCAGCGGTGGGCTGAATCCGTGCGGCCACCCAAAAGGCCACCGTGCGGTCGCGGAGCCGCGCCGTTCACCGGCCGTTCCCCGCCACGCCCTACGCTGTGGCTATGACAGGTGCCGAACCCCGCGGCGTCGACGGCGACGCCCTGGTGACGACCGCGAGCCCGCTCTTCGCCGACAGCGCGACCGACCGCCGCATCCCCCGCGGGTGGGTGGTCGCCTGGGCGGCCTGGGACTGGGGCGGAGCCGCCTTCAACGCGGTCATCACGACCTTCGTGTTCACCGTCTACCTGACCAGCAGCCTCTTCGTCTCGCCCTCGATCGTGGCGGCTCGGGATGCCGAGGCCAGTACATCAGGACCGGCGCATGCCGCGTACGACGCCGCTGTCGCCGTGCTGTCGAGCGGGCTGGCGTGGGGCGTCGGCATCGCCGGCGCGGTCGTGGCCCTGCTCGCTCCCGTGCTCGGCCAGCGCACGGACGGGTCGGGACGCCGCAAGCTGTGGCTGGGGGTCAACACCGGCGTCGTGGTGCTGGTCACCGCATCCATGTTCTTCGTCGTCGGCGAGCCGTCGTACTTCCTGCTCGGCGTCGCGCTTGTGGCGATCGGGACGGTGTTCTACGAGATCGCGACCGTCAACTACAACGCGATGCTGGTGCAGGTGTCGACGCCGAAGACGGTCGGGCGCGTGAGCGGGTTCGGCTGGGGCGCCGGGTATCTGGGCGGCATCGTCCTGCTCCTCATCGTGTACTTCGGGATGGTGACGGGCTCGGGCGGTCTGCTGCATGTCCCGACCGAGGACGGCCTCAACATCCGCATCATCGCGCTGATCGCGGCGGCGTGGACGCTGATCTTCTCGCTCCCCGTGCTGTTCGTCGTGCCGGAGATCCCGCCGAACGCGCGCACCCCACGCGTGGGCTTCTTCCGGTCGTACGCGGTGCTCGTGCGCGACATCGGCAAGCTCTGGAAGGAGAGCCGGAACACCGTCCTCTTCCTGATCGCGTCCGCCCTGTTCCGGGACGGCCTGGTCGGCGTGTTCACGTTCGGCGGCATCCTCGCCCAAGGCACCTTCGGGTTCACCAGCGGACAGGTCATCATCTTCGCCATCGCGGCCAACGTCGTCGCCGGCGTCAGCACGCTGCTGTCCGGCCGGCTGGACGACCGGTTCGGCCCCAAGTCGGTCATCGTGACGTCGCTCATCGGACTGATCGTCGCCGGCCTGGCGGTGTTCTTCACGCACGACCTCGGCGCTGCCGCGTTCTGGGTGGGCGGCCTGGTGCTCTGCCTCTTCGTCGGGCCGGCGCAGTCGGCCAGCCGCACGTTCCTCGCGCGGGTGACGCCGGCCGGGCGCGAGGGCGAGGTGTTCGGGCTCTACGCGACGACCGGTCGCGCGGTGTCGTTCCTGGCGCCGACGCTGTTCGCGGTGTTCGTGGCGGTCGGCGGAGCGCAGTACTGGGGCATCCTCGCAATCGTGCTCGTGCTGGCGGCGGGTCTCGCGCTGCTGCTGCCGGTGCGGGCGCCGCGCCGGTCCGCCGCCTGACGGGCGGGGCCCGGCTCAGTCCACGACGGGATCGCCCTCGTCGACGAAGACGGCGAGCGGCTCCCCCACCTCCACGATGTACGTCGAGAGCATCTCTCCGGTGCCCGGCCCCACATCCAGCGCGTTGTGCGGCGTGCCGGGCGGGATGAGGAACCCGTCGCCCGCGTTCAGGTGCAGCGTCGGCCAGTCGCGGATGCGCATCTCCACCGACCCGGCGAGGATGTAGCCGACCTCCTCACCGGGGTGGATGTGCCAGCCCGACTCCACCCCGACGGGGATCTCGGTCAGCACCTGGACGATCTCGCGCCCGGGGATCGACGACGGCTGATGCTGCACCTCCGTCCGCCGCAGCTTGCCCGCAAGCGCATCCGACATCAGGAGACCGCTTTGAGCGCGCGGAGGATGTGGTCGGTCACGGCGCGCGGCTGCGAGATCATGATCACGTGCGAGCCCTCCAGCTCGATCGCATCGGCGCCCGCCCGCTCGGCCATCGAGCGGATCACATCGGCGCCGGCCGCCTTGTCGCCCGCGGCGACGACGGCCCACGACGGGAGGGTCTTCCACGCGGGCGACCCCGTCTTCTCGGCGAAAGCGGCCGCGGCGACGGGCCGCTGCGACGCCCCGAGCACGGCCGACTGGTCCGGCGGCAGGTCGCTGGCGAACGCCTCGTGGAACCGCGCCGGGTCGACGTAGAGCTCTGGAGCGGGCTCGCCGTCGGTCGGATACGTCGCCGGCTTGAGCGCCGCGTTCAGCACGCTGTCCGTCGAGCCGGCCTCCACATCCCCGAGCGCCTCCCCCTCGTCCGGCGCGAACGCGGCGACGTAGACGAGGCCGCGCACGTTGGCGAGACCGGTCGTGGCGTTCGTGATCACGGCGCCGCCGTAGGAGTGGCCGACGGCCAGCACCGGACCCTCGATCTGCTCGATCACGCTGCGGACGTAGGCGGCGTCGGCGGCCAGGCCGCGCAGCGGGTTCGCGGGCGCCTGCACCTTCACGCCCTCGGCGAGCAGGAGTTCGACCACCCCCGCCCAGCTGCCGGCGTCGGCGAAGGCGCCGTGCACGAGCACGACGGTGGGAGAGGAAGCGGCGTTATCGGTCATCGCGGGTCTCGTCTCTGAACTCGCCGGCCGCTCGACGACGATCGTCAGCGAAGCGAGGTGAGGCGGTTCATGCGACCGGGTGCGCCGTCGCCCGCGAGCCGGGAGGGCCCCAGGATAGGGAGCGGCCGGGGCGGCGGCAAGAGGATGCGGTCAGCTCTCAGCGTCCCTCTCGCCGGGGCGCGGCCACGCCCGCACGAAGCGGTCGAAGAGCTCGGCGAAGGTGCGTGCCTCCTCCGGCGTGAACGCCGACAGCGCCGCCTCGACCGCGGAGCGGCGGTGCGACCGCAGCTCGGTCAGCTGAGCCTTTCCGGAGGTGGTGAGCTGGATGAGCGCACGCCGCGCGTCTGACGGGTCCGGCACCCGACGCACGAGTCCCCGCTCCACTCCCTCCTGCACCAGGCGGCTCGCGCGTGGCTGGTCGACGCCGATGGCCTCGGCCACGCCGCTCACCGACAGGCTGCGACCGTCGGCCTCTGCCCCCTCCAGCGCCTCGAGCATCCGCACCCGGGCGATGCGGCCGAGGGAGCCGTCGCGGCCCCGGCGTCCGGGACCGGGGCGCGCGGAGTCGCCGAAGGGCGCGCCGGCCGGTGCACCGGGACCGCCCGGCGCGGCCCCGGACCCGCCCGACCCGGGGGCGAAGGGACCGGCCCCGAACGGTCCTGCACCGAAGGGACCGCTGCCCCAGTGGCCGCCACGACCCCCGTGGTGCCCATGGCCGTGGGGCATTCCGTCGGCCCACGGCGGGCGCCTCCGCGACTGGTCGCGGCGCACCGCGAGCAGTGCGTTCTCGACCATGGCGACGATGTCCGCCTCTGGCGGAATCGGCGGATCCTCTTGACGTCCATCGCTCATGCATGTAACTATACATTTACTTGTAACAGTACATACATCGAAAGGAGAGTCCACGATGACGAACATCGACGACTCCGCACAGACACCACCCGCACAGACGCCGCCCGGGTACTGGTTCGGCGTGATCGAAGGCCGGCTGCACGACCGCATGCGCGACGCACTGGCCGACCAGGGACTGCGCCGCGGAAGCTGGCGCATCCTCCACACCCTCGCCGACGGACCCGCGACTCCCGACGAGCTCGCCGCCCGGATGCCGCACGGCGACCGAGGCGACCATGGCAACCGAGGCGACCGTGGCGACCGGCCGGAGAGGTCCGGCGGCCGCGAATTCGGTCGCGGCTACGGCCACGGCCATGGGTTCCGCCCGGGATGGCGCGGCCAGGAGCCGCGGGACGAGCGACCGGCCGGTCCCTCCCCCGAGCACGGCGGCGCACATGAGCACCACGGCGACGACCCCCGCGGTGACCAGCGCGGGCACCACGACCACCACGGCCACGACCACCCGAACGCCTTCGAGCGCGGGTACGAGCGCGGCTTCGACCGCGGGTTCGCCTTCGGCACCGTGCGCGCCGGCCACCCCTTCGCCGCCTACCCGCCGCACGTCGGCGGCCCCTTCCCCGGCGGATACCCGTTCCCGGGTCCCGCGCGCGACTTCGGCGGACCGTGGGGCCACCGCCACCACCCGTTCGACCGCGACCGCCGCGGCGGACGTCGGGGCGCCCACCGCATCCACCGCGTCCTCGCCGAGTTCGTCGAGCGCGGCTGGGTCTGGTTCGACGGCGACCGCGCGACGCTGACCGACGAGGGACGCGCCGCTCACGACGAGGCCTTCGCCCGCGTCGAGGCTGTGCGCGCCGAGCTCGCGAACGGCATCTCGGAGCAGGACTACGCCACCACGATGAGCACGCTGGAGACCATGGCACGCAACCTCGGCTGGCAGCCGGGACGCCCGGCCGGGTCGCAGGATGGCGCGCCTAGTATGGACGCATGACGCCACCCCGCGAAGAGGTCGTGCTGCTCGCCGAGGACGGCACGCCCATCGGCACGGCGGACAAGGCGACGGTGCACACGGAATCCACTCCGCTGCACCTCGCCTTCTCGTGCCACCTCTTCGATGGGGAGGGTCGCATCCTGGTCACCCGCCGCGCTCTGACGAAGAAGACGTGGCCCGGGGTCTGGACCAACTCGTTCTGCGGGCACCCCGGCCCGGGTGAGGCGATCGAGGATGCGGTCGTCCGGCGCGCGGAGCACGAGCTCGGCGCCCGCATCGACAACCTGACGATCGCGCTCCCGGACTTCCGTTACCGCGCGGTGGATGCGGCGGGCATCGTCGAGTACGAAGTGTGCCCGGTCTACACCGCCACCGTCGTCGGCGAGCTGTCGCCCGCCGCGAGTGAGGTCGCCGAGTGGGCGTGGGCCGACCCGCGCTCTCTGCTCTCGGCCGTCGGCGAGACGCCGTGGGCGTTCAGCCCCTGGCTGACCCTCCAGCTGCCCGCGCTGTACGCCGACCAGAGCCTCGAAGCTTCGGGCCAGCTGTGAGTCCTGCTCATATTTTCCACCTGTGAAATTGACTGTGGATAACTAGCGCGGCGTATGCCCGCGCGGGCATCCCTGATGGCACGAATCAGTTCGCCCAGACCCGGTCGACCGAGAGCGTCGGCACGAACACTCCGCCCGCGCGGTCATCCGGCCACTCCGGGAAATCGAACACGGCGAGCATGAGCTGCAGCGGGTACTGCGGGGGCGCATCCAGTATCCGCACCACCCGGCCGTCCACCCGGAACGTCGCCTCGTCGCCGTCCCAGTGCGCTTCGTAGGCGTGCGGCTCGGTCACGTCGATCGGCAGCCGGATGCGCTCGAAGTCCTCGGCGAGGCGCGGGTCGCGGAACGCGTGGAAACCCATCCCGACCAGCGCTTCGTCCTCCTCGACGTCGCGGCCGAACACCTCCATCACGCACAGCTCCCCGCTGCGCTCCGGCTCGTCCTCGAAGCCGACCAGCCAGAGCGAGGCCATCGACCGCGGGCTGAGGTAGAGGGAGGCGCGCAAGCCGACCGTGCCGCGGTCGACCAGGCAGCCGCGGAACTCCTCCTGCGCCTCCCGGACGCGCAGTCCGTCGCGGAACGGCTGCTGCCCGACGGTCGAACCGACCGGTCCGGAGAAGTTGCCGGTCTGCATCCCGGAGACCCTCAGAGGGGGCTGGTGCTCGTCCGGGCACCACAGGCCCTGATCCGGCGGGATGCTCAACTCCAGGCGGGAGTCGTGGATCAGGTAGCTCGCACGCGTCTCGGCGAGCGAGCTCCACGCGGGCAGGTAGTGCGGAAGCCAGACCGAGCGGTCGAGCTGCGGCGCGTCGAAATCGTCGAACACCGCGCCGGCCTCATCCCGTGCGGGTGGCGTCGATGTGCTGCTCGAGCCACCAGGTGCGGCCCTCGTCGTCGGAGACCCAGCCGTCCCACTCGAACGAGTCGTCGGTGATGTTGGAGAAGTTCCAGCGGATGGGGCGGCCATCGGTCTGCGTGCCGTCCTGCCGGATGCCGTCGCGGCGGTAGGGCGTCGCGACGAGCGTGCAGAAGTCGCCGGCCGCCGCCCCGAACCAGCTGACCCGCCATGCGCCGAGGGCCGTGTCGTACACACGGACCGTCGAGCCGCGGCCGCGGGTGCCGTCCGGGTCGGTCTCGTCGCGGATCACGAGGACGTCCTGCACCGCCCGGCCCCCGAGCGTGTAGGCGAAGATCCACTCGTTGGTGGACTCACTCCACACGCCGTTCTCCTCGTCGAGCAGCCGGACGTCGGCGGTCCAGCTGCCGACCAGCCGGCCGAACAGGTGCATCCGTTGCGGGTTCTCCGGCATCGGACCCGAACTGATCAGGGCCCGTGCGAAGGCCGCGTCGGTGGTCTCGCTCATGGTGCCCCTCTCGGTCGGCGTGCGGGTCAGGCGGGACGTCCTGCCTCGGTGGTGGAGACGTCGGTGCGGTGGAAGTTGAGGTACGAACGGGACGCCGTCGGCCCGCGCTGCCCCTGGTAGCGGGACGAGTACTCCGCCGATCCGTACGGCCGCTCGGCGGCGGACGATAGCCGGAAGAAGCACATCTGGCCGATCTTCATGCCCGGCCACAGCTTGATCGGAAGCGTAGCGACATTGCTGAGTTCCAGCGTCACGTGACCCGAGAATCCCGGGTCGATGAATCCGGCGGTGGAGTGGGTCAGCAGTCCCAGCCGGCCGAGCGAGCTCTTGCCCTCCAGGCGCGCCGCGACGTCGTCGGGCAGGCTCACCAGCTCGAACGTCGACCCGAGCACGAACTCGCCGGGGTGCAGGATGAACGGCTGGTCCGCATCCACCTCGACGAAACGGGTCAGCTCGGGCTGGTCTTCCGCCGGGTCGATGAAGGGGTACTTGTGGTTGTCGAACAGCCGGAAGAACCGGTCGAGCCGTACGTCGATGCTCGACGGCTGGACCATCTCCGCCTCGAACGGCTCCAGAGAGATCCGCCCGGCACCCAGCTCGGCCTTGATGTCGCGATCGGAGAGAAGCACGTGGCCAGCCTATCGGGTGGGCGTGGTCGCGCACCCGTCGTTCTCGGCTGTCCCTTCGTGTGCGCTCAGTCTCGGCGGAACCCCTGGGTCGCGTCGTCGTAGGTGGTGTGCGGGCGCTTGATGGGCCCCTGCACCGGCGGAGGGACGTCGGCACGCGCGAGGGCGTGGAGGACGAGCTCCTCCACCATCTTCGCGGCGGTCGTGTGCCGGTGCTGGGCGATGCGGACCAGGGCGGCGTACTCCGGTTCGCCGAGATGGATCTTCAACGGCATCCCACCCGGAACGCAACCCGGACCGAGCGTGGTGGGTGCCGTGATGTCGGCTTCACTCATGGCCGAAGTGTGAACCTCCTGACGCGCCGCGGCTAGACAGCACCTGCCGCCGACCCTCCGGGGCCGGGACAAGTGGTGCATAGCCAGAAGTGCTGTCGGAGGCGCACCATTCGCCCAACAGGATCACTGGGAGGTGCGAGATGTCGGACGTCAGAACCACCGGCTGGATCGGCTGGGCTTATTTCGCGGCGGTCATGCTCTTCATCGGGGCGGCGATCGACCTGTTCTACGGAATCATGGCGATCATCGGCCCCAATACGGCCTACTTCGTCGGGTCCGGGGGCGGCGTGGCTTCGTTCAATGTGGCGGCGTGGGGGTGGTGGTCGCTGGTCGTCGGCGTTCTGCTGCTGCTCGCCGGCCTCTTCCTGCTCCAGGGGGCCACCTGGGCGCGCGTCGTCGTGGTGATCATCGCCGCGATCAGTGCCGTCTCGCATGTGATGGTGCTGCCGGCGCAGCCGTGGTGGTCGATCATCGCGATCGCCCTCGACGTGCTCGTGATCTACGCGGTCACGGTGCACGGCCGAGAACTGCGCCGCTAGCCGCCCGGAGGTGTCGCGTGAGCGCTGAGACGTACCGAGCCCTCTTCCTGCACCCGGATGAGGATGAGGACGATTTCAGCGCTCAGCTCCCCGTGGTGAGCGCCGCTCCGCCCGCGCTGATCCGGGCGGCGACGACCTACGCGGGTGCGCAGGCGGTCGCGGTCTACCGGCTCGCGGAGGCGAGCGCGTGGCCGGAGGCGGCCGCATTCCTGTACGAGAAGACCATCCCGGGCACGGTGCCGGACGGCGAGCAGCTCGAGCAGGTCGAGACCCCGGACGACTGAACGCCAGACGACTGAACGTCGGCCGGGGTCTCCGTCACTCCTCCGCGCCGGCGAACCTCCGGATGAAACCGACCTGTGCGTCGATCATGCGGCGGATCTCGGCTGGGTCGACCGACTCGTCCGACGCGTGGATGCGCGACTGCTTGGTGTCCTCCGCGCCCCAGAGAACGATTGCAGCACCCGGGGAGACCGAGCGGAGCGACGACACGAGAGGGATCGACGCGCCGCTCCCGATGAGCTCGGCCGGTCGATCGTACGCATCGTCGAGGGCATCGGTAGCAGCGCGGATCGCCGGATGCTCCGCATCCACCCGGAACGCCTGACCGACTTTGACCTTCTCGACCTCGACCTCGCAGTTCCAGGGCCGCTGCCGCCGGAGGTGCGCCATGAGGGCCTCGAGTTGGGCGTCCCCATCCGATCCGGGGATGATGCGCATCGACAGCTTCGCCGTGACCTCCGGAAGCAGGACGTTCGACGCCTCGGCGGTGCCGGGAAGATCCATGCCGAGGACCGTCACGGAGGGCCGCATCCAAATCCGGTCCGCCAGGGAACCGGTCCCCAGGAACTCGACGCCGGGCAGGATGGACGAGCCGTCGCGGTAGACGTCCTCATCCATCGCGGCGCCGTCCCAGCTACCGCTGTCGACACCGTCGATCACCGTGTCGCCATTCTCGTCGTGGAGTGAGTCGAGGATGCGGATCATCGCGGTCATGGCGTCCGGCGCGGCACCTCCGAACATTCCGGAGTGCACGGGGTTGGCCAGGGTGCGCACGGTGATCGTGCAGGCGACGTCGCCGCGAAGGGCCGTGGTCAGCCCGGGCCGGCCTGCCTCCTGACCGCCGATATCGGCGATCACCGCCGCGTCGCAGGCGAAGAGCTCGGGGTTGGCCTCGACGAACGCTTCGAGGTGCGAGATCGTCTCCTCCTCGCCCTCGACGAGCAGCTTCACGCGGCAGGGACGGTTTTCACCGAGCAGCGACAGGGTGGCGTAGTGGATGACGAGGCCCGACTTGTCGTCGGCTGCACCACGGCCGTAGATGCGGCCGTCCTCCTTGGTCACGGGCTCGAACGGCTCGCTCGTCCATCCCTGGCTCCGCGGCGCCGGCTGCACGTCATAGTGGGCGTAGAGGAGGACGGTCGGCGAACCGTCCGGGCCGGGAAGGTCCGCGTACACGCAGGGGTAGCCGCCCGGCACGTCGAGGAGCCGCGCGTCGAAGGCTCCGACGTCCTTGAACAGCCGCACGACGGCCTCCCCCATCCGGTGGACCGGGTCGGGGTCGAAGCCCGGGAAGGCGACCGATGGGATGCGCACCAGCTCGGCGAGCCGCTCCAGCACGTCCGGCATCAGGTTGTCCGCCCCTGCGTCGGTTCTGTTCGAGTCGGGCATGATCTTTCTCCTCACTCCGACGGTCAACGCGGGACGACGAGCTGGATGAGCAGCCCGGAGAGCACGACGGCGACCCAGGAGACCAGCATCGGGATGGTGAACGAGTGCCATACCGGCACCTGCGTGAGTTTGGTGGTGCCGGTGCGGTCCGTCTCCACCGCGGCGATCTGGGAGCCGTTCGCCGGGAACAGCCAGACGCCGATCAGCGACGGCCACATCGCGGTGATGATTCCCGGAGCGAGGCCGGCCGCCAGAGCGATCGGGATCAGCGTGTTGGTCGTCGCCGACTGACTGGTGGTCAGGCCGCAGACCAGGAACAGAGCGACCGCCAGCAGCAGTGGCTGCGCCTGGATCAGCTCCCCCAGCGGCTTGATGATGGTCTCCTCGTTGGCCGAGATGAACGTGTCGGCCATCCACGCGATGCCGAACAGGGCGACCGCCGCCACATAGCCTGCGCGCAGGAGCGGCTGCTCCACCACCAGCGACGGCTTGACCTTTCTCACCAGGATGATGACCAGAGCTGCCGTGAACATCACCATCTCGATCACGGTCGCCATCGGGATGGGGACGAGCTCGCCCTCCTCGTCGGGAAAGGCGGGGCGCAGTCCGGGGAAGAGCCCGAGCAGCACGACGAGGAGCGTGCCGGCGACGAAGATCCACGCCGCGGTGGCGCCTCCGGGCGGGACGGGGTGCTCGATCTGCGAGGCTTCCTCGCGAGAGAGCCGACCGGGCCGCCCGGAGCCGGCCCCCCGGCCGGTCTTCACCGCGGTCGGAGTCGCGCCACCGCCGGCGCGAGCCTCGGCGTACTGCGTCTCGAGCGCGGCGGGAAGTTCGACCGCGCCGCTTTCCACGCGCTTCAGATACGCCGGATCGTTGAGCAGCTCTTTGCCCACCCCCTGCTGGACGAACGACGTGACGATGCAGGCGACGATCGCCGACGGGATGGTGATCACGAGCACCTGGGTCAGGCCGAACCCCTTCGACTCCATCAGCACCAGGTAGGCCGCCATGGCCGCCGAGACGGGGCTCGCCGTGATCCCCAGGCCCGACGTCACGGTCGACGCGGCGAGCGCGCGCTCCGGCCGCTGGCCGTTGCGGTACGCGGTCTCGTAGATCACCGGGATCAGAGCGAAGAAGATGTTCGACGTACCGGAGAGCACGGTGAAGACGAACGCCACCAGGGGTGCCACATAGGTCAGCCGACGCGGATTGCGCTGGATGATCTTGGACGCGATCGACACCAGGTAGTCGATGCCGCCCGCGGCCTGCATCGCGCTGGATGCGGTGATCACGGCGATGATGATGAAGAACGCGTCGATCGGGGGCGATCCGGGCGGCAGCCGGAAGACGAACACGAGGATCGCCGTCCCTACCACGCCCCACAATCCCAGCCCGATCCCGCCGGTGCGGACACCGAGCACGATCGCGCCGATCACGACGCACGCTTGGATGATGACCAGTGCGATGTCCATGACGGACCTCCTTGCCCGGCCACAGGATGCACCCTGCTGAGCGGTCTCGGGAATACGTGAATTCCACGGCTCCCCACCGCATCGATTGTGCCTAGCCACGCCGTCTGAGCCGGGGTTACCGTTCGCTCACCTCGGACCGGGCACCCGGCCTTCGAAGCTCTCACGAGAGGATCCGGGATGGACGACGGAGCGCCGTCACCGAAGCGGATGACGGTCTTGCAGGCCACCTACATCGGTGTCGGCTCGATGGTGGGCGCCGGCATCTTCGCCCTGCTCGGGGCGGCCGGTGCGGTGGCCGGCGCCGCGGTCTGGCTCTCGTTCCTGATCGCCGGGATCATCGCCGCGCTCCAGGGATACTCCTTCGCCAAGCTGGGATCGCGATACCCGTCCGGCGGCGGCATCCTCACCTTCCTCTCCAAGGGGTTCGGAGAAGGGCACATCGCCGGGATCGGGGCATGGCTGTTCTTCACGGCCGGTTCCATCGTGGTCGCCATGATCGCGTCCTCGTTCGGCGGGTACGCCTCCTCCGTCGTCGCTGACGGCGACCCGTTCTGGGCCAAGGTGGCCGCCATCCTGCTCATCCTGGTCATGACCTGCCTGAACGCCGTGGGCGCTGCCGCGGTCGCCCGTGTCCAGTCGGTGATCGTCACGATCGTGCTCATCATCCTGGTGGTGTTCGCCGTCGTGACGATCGCGAACTGGGACCCGGCGCTGCTCGCGCCGAGCGGCTACCCCGGTTGGCGCGAGATCGTGTCGAGCGTCGCGCTGACGTTCTTCGCCTTCCTCGGCTTCGGCGTGATCACGTTCACCGCGAAGGACCTGCCCGACCCGGCCCGTCAGCTGCCGAAGGCGATCTACCTGGCGCTCTTCATCGCGACCTCGGTGTACGTCGCGGTCTCGCTCGGCGTGTTCGGGACGCTCACCGCCGACGAGGTGGTGAAGTACGGCACCACCGCGCTCGCGGAGGCGGCCAAGCCGACGCTCGGCGAAGCCGGGTACGTGCTCATGGTGATCACTGCGCTCTTCTCGACCACCGGCGCGGTGAATGCCGGCCTGTACCCGTCGATCGGTATGACCCAGCATCTCGCCTCGGTCGGACAGTTCCCGCCGTTCTTCGGACGCTCGTTCGGCCGGTTCGCCGCCGGGCTCCTGGTCATGGCGGCCCTGGCCATCCTGCTCGTCGCGTTCTTCAACCTGAACGCCATCGCATCGATCGGCAGCGCCGTCGCGCTCCTCGTGTTCTCGTCCGTGAGCATCGCGCACCTACGGATACGCCGCCAGACCGGCGCATCCGTCGTCATTCTGATCGTCGGGCTCGTCGCGACCCTCGGGACGTTCGTGATCTTCTGCACGACGACCCTCGTGTCCGAACCGGCGACCGCATGGGCCCTGGTCGCGATCATCGTGCTCGCGGTCCTCATCGACTTCGTATGGAAGATCAACGGCCGGCGCACCGCGCCGACCCTGTAGAAAGGTGAACAAAAATGACCGATCAACCGTATGTGGCGATCGCCGCCCAGTACGCGAGCGAGGACGAGGCGGTGGCGGACTTCGACCGTCTCCACGCCCACTACAAGGAGCGCGGTCACCATGCCTCCTTCGACGCGGCGGTGGTGGTGCGCGACAAGGAGGGCAAGGTCTCCATCCCGAAGCGGGACGACGGCGGCAAGCACCACGGTGGCCGGAAGGGCCTGGCCATCGGGCTCGCCGGCGGCCTGGTGGTCGCGCTGTTCCCGGCCGTCGCGCTCGGGGGCGCGCTCCTCGTCGGCGGCGGCTCGGGTGCGGGCATCGGCGCGCTCGCCGGCCACATCTCCAAGAAGTCGTCCGCGCAAGACCTCAAGGCGATCAGCGAGACCCTGCACGCGGGGAGCTCCGGCATCGTGGTCGTCGTCGACCCGAGCGAGGCGGGCGAGATCGAACGGCTGCTGACCAACGCGACCGGGATCACCAAGAGGGAGATCGCCGTCGACGAGGAGAAGCTGGAGAACGAGGTGCAGGACGCGGCGGACTGACGGTCCGCCGCGGGGTCAGGCCTTCCGGCTGCGGCGACGTACGACGCCGGCGAACACGCCCGCCGCGATCAGACCGAAGGCGAGGGACAGCGGGCCGGTGACGTCACCGGCGGTGACGTCACTGCCCGTGTCGGCCAGCGTGCTCTGCGCATCCGTTGCGGCGGAGCCGTCGGTCGGGGTGGGCGGGGCGCTGCCGATCGGGGTACTGCCGACCGGCGTGGCGACGGCAGGGAACGTGACCGCAGCGACGTTGGACGGCGCGCTCGCCCCGGCGCTGTTGAGCGCGAACACACGATAGCGGTAGGTGTGGCCGGCGGTGACGCCGGTATCCGTGAAAGTGACAGCGGTGGACTGGGTGTCGCCGACGAGCGTGGTGAACGCGGCGCCGTCCGTGCTGCGTTCGATGCGGTAACCGCTGACCGCATCTCCGCCGTCGGAGGTGGGTGCGGTCCAGCTGAGCTCGGCGGTCACGCCGGCGGCTGTCGCGGTCAGGTTAAGAGGAGCGCCGGCTGGAAGGGCGGCGACGACGAGCGTGTACGACTGCGTGGCCGTCGCCGGGATGCCGCTGACGGTGCTGCTCGCGGCGAGCGTGAACGTGTACGAGCCGACGGCTGTCGACGTGCCGCTGAGGATGCCGCCGGCCAGCGAGAGTCCGGGAGGCAGCGCTCCCGCGCTCACGGAGAGCGTCGGCGCCGGGGATCCGGTCGTCGCGATGGCGGTGGAGTAAGACGAACCGATCGTGCCGCCCGGGACGGTCGCCGTGGTGATCGCGGGGAACGTGTCGATCCCGATCACGGAGACGGTGTCCGACGTGGTGTTCGCGACGTAGGCGAAGGCGCCGTCCGGTGAGATGGTGAGGCTGCGCGGCGTCACGCCGACCGCGATGGTGGAGACGACCGCGTTCGTCGCCGTGTCGATCACCGACACCGCGTTCGCGGTCGAGTCGGTCACGTAGAGCCGTGTGCCGTCGGGGGTGACGGCGACGTCGTACGCGCCGGGACCGGCGGAGATGGTGGCCGTGACGGTCCCCGTGGCGGTGTCGATCACTCGCAAGAGGCCCACGTTGGCGCTCGCCACGTAGAGGGTGCTGCCGTCGGCCGAGATCGCGAAGCCGGTCGCGGCGTCCGCGAACGCGCCGATCGCGACGGTTCCGGTGACCGTGTTCGTCGCCGTGCTGACGATGGAGATGTCGTGAGACGAGGGAGCGGTGTGCGAGACGAAGAGTCGGCTCCCGTCGGGCGACACGATCATCGATCGCGGCCCCGGCGCATCCACGATGCTGGTGACGAGCGTGTTGGTGGCGGTGTCGACGACCGACACCGCGGTCGACCCGTTTCCGCTGGAGTTGCTGACATACACGCGGGAGCCGTCCGGCGAGATCGCGATTCCCGCTGGGGACGCCCCGACCGGGACGGACGCGACGGCCGCCCGCGTCGCCGTATCGACGACGACGAGGACGTTCGCGGGGTTCGTCGACACGACGTACAGGCGTGATCCATCCGGCGAGATCGCGAGCCCGATGGGACCTGCGACCGGAATCGTCCCGAGCACCGTCCGGGTGGCGGTGTCGACGACGGACACCGTCCCGGCGTTCGTGTCGGACACGTACAGCCGCGAGCCGTCGGGCGACACCACCACGGTCGGCGTCGCCGACGCCGTCGTGGAGGCGACCGGGATCGTGCTCACCACCGAGTCCGCCGCCGCTGCGATCGGCACGCCGACGCTCAACGTCACGGCGCCGACGATCACGGCGACAGCGGCACCCCAGCGCGCAGACACAGCCCGACCATCCATCTTGCGAGAGCGCACGCTCTTCCCCTCCGCCACGGAGCCGCGACGTCTCTGCGGATGCGAATCGACGTGCCGGTCCTCGGCGAGTCTCCCGGATGCCCCGAACGGAGCGCAACGGCGTCGGAGAGTTTTCACCCCGGCTTCACCCCCGGGCCGCTCCGGACGTCCTGGGGACCCCGCACTGGCATGATCCTCCTATGACGGAACCCACCTTCGAGGAGCTGATCGCCCTCGGCGAGAGCGCCGATGTCACGGGATGGGACTTCTCGTGGCTCGACGGGCGAGCGACGGAGGAGCGTCCACCGTGGGGCTATGCGCGTCGTCTTGCCGAACGGATGGCGCACGCGCGGGCGTCGCTCGACATCCAGACCGGGGGTGGGGAGGTGCTGGCGCAGGCTGGTTCTTTCCCCCCGACGGCCGTCGCCACCGAGTCGTGGCCGCCCAACGTCGTCAAGGCGACGCGCCTGCTGCATCCCCTCGGCGTGGTCGTCGTACATGACCCCGATGAGCCGCCCCTCCCCTTCGCCGACGGCGCGTTCGATCTGGTCACCAGCCGCCACCCCGCCACGATCTGGTGGGAGGAGATCGCCCGGGTGCTCGCGCCGGGCGGCACCTACTTCGCGCAGCACGTCGGACCGGCCAGCGCCTTCGAACTCATCGAGTTCTTCCTCGGCCCGTTGCCCGACGCGCGCCGCGGGCGCCACCCCGACGACGAGACGGCGGCCGCGCGGCGAGCCGGCCTCGAGATCGTCGACCTGCAGACGGCGCGCACGCGGATAGAGATCTTCGACATCGCCGCGGTCGTCTACCTGCTCCGCAAAGTCATCTGGTGGGTGCCCGGCTTCACCGTCGACGCCCACCGGGACCGACTGCGCGAGCTCGATGAGGTGATCCGGCGCGACGGCGTGTTCGTCACGTACTCGAGCCGGCACCTCATCGAGGCGCGCAAGGGGTGAGGAGACGCGGCCGGGGCTTGGCCGGGTTTGGCCAAAAACCGTCGACCGGGTAGTCTGGGCGGCAGCCTCACATCCCAGTGATTTACTGGGATTCGCGGGCCGCGCGAGTGTAGTTCAATGGTAGAACCTCAGCTTCCCAAGCTGATAGCGCGGGTTCGATTCCCGTCACTCGCTCCAGTTCCTCAGACCGCCGGTGCCAGCGTCCGACCGTAGAAGTCGGCCAGGCGCTCCACGGCGGTCGCGACGTACGGGTCGCGGTCGTACAGGTCGACGTGGCTCGCTCCGTCCACCCAGACGAGCTCCTTCGGGCCGACCGCGCGCTGGAAGGCGTCGATCCCCATCCAGGCGGTGACCGCCCGCGAGCCCATGACCATGAGGAGGGGGCGGTCGCCGATCAGCGGCACCTGGGTGAAGGCGTCGAAGGTGGCGAGCTTGTCGACGCTCGACCAGTCGAACGTCCGGGCGGCGCGGTCGTGTGCGGCGCGCGGAGTGCAGTAGTAGTCGAAGCCCTCGGCGCCGTGCTCGCCGCCGGCGGCGCGCGCCTGCTCGATCGTCTCCGGGAACAGCGGGATGCCGGCGACATCCTCCCCCGCGGCCTGCGCCGTGCGTGCGGCGGCCGCAGCATCCAGCATGCCCTGGAACACCGCCGGATCCTGAGCGCCGTCGGCGCCGTACCGGAACTGACGGGCGACGTCGGCGGGCGAGACGGTGGCGAGCGCCCGGATGCGGTGGTCGCTGGCGGTCGCCGCGAGCGAGTATCCGCCTGAGGCACAGATGCCGAGCAGACCGATGCGTTGGGGATCGACGAGGTCGAGGGTCGTCAGGTAGGACACCGCCGCCTTCATGTCCTCGATGCGCTGGCCGGGATCCTCCAGACCGCGCGGGGTTCCGCCGCTCGCCCCCTGGTAGGCCGCGTCGTAGGCGATCGTCACGAAGCCGGCGTCCGCCAGCCGCGATGCGTACAGGCCCGAGGCCTGCTCCTTCACCCCGGAACCGGGATGCCCGACGACGAGAGCCGGCGAACCGGCGACGGCTCCGTCCGGAACATAGAGGTGAGCGGCGAGGGGAATGCCTGCGCTCTCGAAGGTGACGTCGGTTCGTGTGGTCATGGTGGGTCCGTTCTCGATGGGGTTCCGTGCGGCGGCTGCCGCGGCGGATCCCATGCTGTTGCGCCGCCGAGTCAGGGGTAAGCAGCAGGAATCTGCCGGGGAAGAATCCTTCCCTCCCACACGATCGCTCCGGACGGGAGACTGAATCCATGAGTGATTCGGCGGAACTCCACGAGCTCGGCGCGTTCTTGAAGGTCTGCCGCGCGCGGCTGCGGCCCGAGGACGTCGGCCTCCCGGAGACGGGAGGTCACCGACGCGTCGCGGGACTCCGGCGGGAGGAGGCGGCTGCGCTCGCGTCGATCAGCGTCGATTACTACACGCGACTGGAACAGGGACGCGTCCAAGCCTCCGCGGCGGTGCTCGGCGTGCTGGCACGCGCGCTCCGAATGGATGACGACCAGCGTGCCTACCTCTACGAGGTCGCGCACAAGGCCGACGCAGCCCCTCGGCGGCGAAGGAGCCGCCAGACCGTGCGACCGGCGATGCGACGACTGCTCGAGCAGCTGACCGACACCCCGGCACTCGTGCTCGGACGCCGCCTCGACGTGCTGCAGTGGAACCGTGCGGCCGCAGCGCTGTTCACGGACTTCGGCGCCGTACCCGCGCCCCAGCGCAACTACCTGCGGCTGCTCTTCCTGCATCCCGGTGTCCGCGCCATGCACCTCGACTGGGACCACGACGCCCGCGATGCGGTCGCCGCCCTGCGGATGGAGGCCGCGACAGATCCCGACGACCCGGAACTCGCCGCGCTGGTCGGGGAACTGTCGCTCCGCGACGCCGACTTCCGCACCTGGTGGGCCGAACGGCACGTCAACTCGGCGACCTACGGGACGAAGCACTACCGGCATCCCACGGTCGGCGAGCTCACCCTCGACTGCGACACTTGGCAGAGTCCCGACGGCAGCGGCCAACGTCTGATGGTGCTGACCGCAGAGAACGGCAGCCCGTCCAGCGACGGGCTGCGCATCCTGACGTCGTGGAGCGAGCCGGCCCGCGCCGAGCTGACCGCCGAGGAAGAGTCCCGGCGGTGACATCCGGCAGCTCAAAATAACTGGTTTGACAGGTTATGTGACTGCATGAGAGGGTCATAACCGTCCTAAACAGTTATTCATCGAAAGGCTCTGCACATGGAACTCAAGCTCGAGATCGTGGTCATCCCCGTCGCCGACACCGGCCGCGCGAAGGACTTCTACGAGGGGATCGGCTTCCGCCTCGACGCCGACTTCTCCACCGACAAGGGGCTGCGGGTCGTTCAGGCGACTCCCCCGGGGTCGGCGGCATCCGTCATCTTCGGCGACCACCTCACCACGGCCGAGCCCGGCACGGCGCAGGGCCTGCACCTGATCACTCCGGACATCGTCGAGGCGCGCAACACGCTCATCGAACACGGAGTCGCGGTCAGCGAGCCCTGGCACGACGCGGACGGCATCTTCCACTGGGCCGACGAGACGAACCGGGTCCCCGGTCCCCACCCCGCGACAGACAGCTACGGCACGTACGCATCGTTCAGCGACCCGGACGGCAACAGCTGGACCATCCAGCAGATCGTGACGCGAGCTCCCGGCCGCTGAGGCAAGGAGGCCAGAGGCCGGGCCGGCGGGCCGGCGGGCTTTGGTAGCATGCCATGGTGCTGATTGACGAGATCGACAGAGCGTAGCCACCGGTCACCGGTGGCTTCTGCAAACGCCACCGCGCGGCCGACTGCGTTCCGATTCGTCCGCTCTCTCTCGTCAAGGTCTTCACATGTCTACTGGCACGTCTGCCATCGTTCTTTCCAACGTCTCGTTCTCCTGGCCGGACGGCCAGGCCGCCCTCTCGGGCGTCTCCGGGTCGTTCACCACTGGTCGCACCGGCCTCGTCGGTGACAATGGCGCCGGGAAGTCCACCCTGCTGCGCCTCATCGCCGGCGAGCTCACTCCATCCACCGGCAGCATCTCGACGGCGGGGGATGTGGGCTACCTCCGGCAGTCGCTGACCTGGCACGACACAGCCACGGTTGCCGACCTCCTCGGCATCGGGCCGGTGCTGGACGCGATCCGGGCCGTCGAGGGCGGCGACGCCTCCGTGGAGCATTTCGACACCATCGGCGACGACTGGGACATCGAGTCGCGCGCGGAGGTGCAGTTGCAGGCGATCGGCTTCTCGGCGGCCGACCTCGACCGCCCGGTGAGAACCCTCTCGGGCGGCGAGGTCATGCTGATCGCCATCTCCGGTCTGCGGGTGCGGGAACTTCCGATCACCCTCCTGGATGAGCCGACGAACAACCTGGACCGCCCGACTAAGGCCCTCCTCGCCGGGATGCTCGACGACTGGCCGGGAACCCTCGTGGTCGTCAGCCACGATCTGGACCTCCTCGAGCGGATGGATCAGACGGCCGAGCTGTACGGCGGCCGCTTGACGACCTTCGGCGGCCCGTACAGCGAGTGGAAGGCGGCACTCGACCAGCAGCAGGCGAACGCCGTGCAGGCGGCCGCGGCCGCACAGCACGCCGTCAAAGCGGAGCAGCGGCAGCGCGCCGAGGCGGAGAGCCGGCTGGCGAAGCGTGCCAGGAACGCGAAGACGGCCAACGAGAACAAGAAGGGCTCGAAGATCCTGATGAACGGACTCGCCTCGCGTGCGGAGGCCTCCGCCGGCAAGCTGCGTTCGGGACTGGACGACCGAGTGGATGCGGCCAAAGCGGCGCGCGAGCAGGCCGCGGCGCGCATCCGCCCGGATCAGCGCATCACCCTGCAGCTGCCGGACCCCGACGTAGCCGCTGGTCGACGCATCGCGGAGCTGCACGGGAGCAACCGCACCTACCTTCTTCAGGGCCCGGAGCGCGTTGCCGTCGTCGGCGCGAACGGCGTAGGCAAGACCACTCTGCTCGAGTCGCTGCTCCACCGCCGTGACACGGAGCCCGGGCGCGCCGGTGGAGTGCTCCACACCGACCGGGTCGGCTACCTGACGCAGCGGCTCGACGGCGTCGACGAAAGCGTGGGTGCCTTGGAGAATGTCCGCCGGGTCGCGCCGGATGTCCCCGACTCGCTCATCCGGAACCGGCTCGGCCGCCTGCTGATCAAGGGCGACGCGGTCGATCGACCGGTCGGGACGCTGAGCGGCGGCGAGCGCTTCCGCGTCCTCCTCGCGCGTCTGCTCCTCGCCGACCCGCCCTCGCAGCTCCTCATCCTTGATGAGCCGACGAACAACCTCGACGTCAGCAGCGTGGATCAGCTCGTGGATGCGCTGGCCGACTACCGGGGCGCACTGCTCGTCGTCAGCCACGACGACCGATTCCTCGCCCGACTCGGTCTCACGATGACTCTCGAGCTCGGCCCGGGCGGCGAACTCACCGAAGCGTAGGCGTCACGCCGTCGCGGCGGGCTGCTTCTGCCGGGCGCGGAACGCGGTCGCCTTCATCCGGTTGCCGCAGGTCTTCATCGAGCACCACTCCCGACGGTGGCCGCGGGAGTGGTCGAGGTAGACCTGCGTGCACTCGGGGCGGCCGCACTCGCGGAGCACGTCACCCTCGGTTCCGCCGACGATCTCGACGGTCTGCCGAGCGATCTGCGACAGCCCCTCCGCGATCTCCGCCGCACGATCGATCGTGCCGCTCTCGTCGAGCTGGAGGGTGATCGGGCGCCCGGCGGCGTGGGAGTTGAGCACGCGGAGGTCGTCCTCCGCAAGAGGCGCGCCCATCATGCGGGCGTGCACGACGCGGTACACGGCCTCGCGGAGCTCGACCGCCTTCTCGAGGTCGGCGGTGGTGGCGCGAGGGGACCGATCCATCAGGCCGGCCTCGAGAAACCACGCATCGAGCGCCTCCGGCGAGCCCAGCTTCTCCGTCGGTACGTCGTTGCGCCGAGCGCGCAGGGTGCCGACGAAATCGAGAGCGGACGTACCGCAGGGGAAGGCGTGCATGTAACCACCCTAACTGGTGACTTCGTGCGCTGCAACCGATTTGAGTGGTTACGGTGCGGGGCTCGCGGATCAGGCGAGACGATGGCGGTCTCGCGGGCGTGACCGACCGCGACGGACGCAGCCGTGTCAGGATGGGACGCGTGCCGCCGGGAGGGCCAGCGGCCCACGCGAACCGCCGGGGGCGGAGGACGGCGAGGAAGATGAGGGTCCGCGCTCGAAGCCGACGGCCGTTGGGATGGGCCGGGCGACTCATCGCGACGACGCTCGCCGTGGCAGTGAGCTCACTCATCCTCGCAGGGAGTCCCGTGAGTGCGAGCGCCGACGCCCGCACGGCCGTCGGCACCATCGCCCCCGCCGGGGTCGACGACTTCACGTTCGCGAGCTTCGACGGCGACTACCGGCTGGGCCGCGACGCGGAGGGGCACTCGACGCTCACCACCGTGGAGACGCTGGTGGCCCGGTTCCCCGAGACGGACCAGAACCACGGCATCCGGCGCGAACTGGTCGAGGACTACGACGGCCACCCGACCGACCTGGAGGTCGTGTCCGTCACCGACCAGAACGGGACGCCGCGTCCGTACACGAGCGATTCCGAAGACGGCATCCTCTCGCTGACGATCGCGGCGAAAGACTACGTGCACGGCGATCAGACCTACGTCATCACCTACCGGCAGACGAACGTCACGCGCTACTTCGGCGACACCGGCGACGACGAACTGTATTGGGACACGAACGGCACGGCGTGGGCGCAACCGTTCGACCGCGTGACGGCGACTGTGCACCTCGCGCCCGACCTGGCCGCGGCGCTGAAGGGCGACCCATCCGCGTACCGCGGCGCCCAGGGGTCCACGGATCCGGCGGCGGTCGAGCGCATCGACGACGGGTTCCGCTTCACCGCCGACACGCTCGGTCCGCACGAGAACCTCACGTTCGCCATCGGGTTCGCGGCGGGCACGTTCACGGCGCGCGCCGACGGACTGTTCGACACCGGCTGGGGCTTCGCGGCCGTGGCCGGCCTGCTGCTCGGCATCCTCGCCCTCATCGGCGCGATCGTCGTGCGCGTGCGACTCCTGCGCGACGCTCCCGGACGCGGCACGATCATCCCCGAGTACGTTCCGCCGAAGGAGGGGCTCCTCCTCGCGGCGGACATCGCCGGCGGCGGCAAGAAGGTCGTCGCCGCGCAGACGCTCGACCTCGCGGTCTCCGGGCGGGTGCGCGTGTTGCAGAGCACGGGATTCTTCGGCCGCTCCACGTACACGCTGGAGTTCGTCTCCACCCAGGCGACCGGTCGCCAGGCGTTGCGCGAACCGAACCCGACCGCCGACGAGCTCCAGTTCCTTCAGGCCCTCTTCGGCACGTCGCCCGCGCCCGGAACGACCCTCGAGCTCGGCTCGTCCAACTCGCGTGTCGCCCGCGCCATCGCCGCACTGCTGAAGCGCGTGCACAAGGACGCCACCCGCTACGGCTACCGGAGGACGGGACCACGCGGGGCGGTCCGCGCGGTGTTCTTCACTGCGTTGGGCGCCACCCTCCTCGCCATCGTCGGCGCGGTGCTGTGTCTCGCGGGCGTCTTCGGAGGCGCGCTCCCCGTCGGCATCATCATCGGTGCCATCCTGCTCCTCATCGTCACCGCCATCCTGCTGTCGCACTCGCCCCTGAGCACCACCGGCAGCACCCTCCGCGAGTACGTGGAAGGCCTCAAGGTGTACGTGCACCTCGCCGAGGCCGACCGCATCCGCTACCTGCAGTCACCGCAGGGGGCGGAGCGCGTGCCCGTCGCTGTGAACGATCCGCGGGAGATGCTCAGCCTCACCGAGCGCCTCCTCCCCTGGGCCGTGCTGTTCGGCGAGGAGAAGAAGTGGCTCGCCGAGCTCGGACGGTTCTACGAGGAGACCGGAGAGAGCCCGACCTGGTACGCCGGTCAGACCGCATTCAACGCGGCCGTGCTCTCCCAGATGGTCAGCGGGATCTCCTCCAGCACGACCATCGCGAGCAGCTCGTCGTCCGGCGGAACCGGTGGCGGCGGGTTCTCCGGCGGCGGTGGGGGTGGCGGAGGCGGCGGGGGCGTCTAAAGACCCGCGGCTCTCATTTCGCCTCGACCGGACGACGACGAGCGGTGTGCGACACTGCTGCAACGGCGACGCGCGACGGGATCGGCGCACCGGCCGATGCGTGCGACAGAAAGGTGACTCGATGAACGAACAGCGCATCGGCATCGTCGGGATCGGCCGGATGGGCTCGGGCATTGCCGCCCGGCTCACGGCGCTGGGTCCCGTTGCGGCGTTCGACATCGATCCCACCCGGCGCGAAGCCGTAGAACATGCGGGCGCCACCTGGATGGAGTCGATCACGGCGATCGTCCGGTCGAGCGACGTGCTCGTCACCGTGCTCCCGGGACCGAGCGAGACGGACGCGGTCATGCGCGAGGCGCTCCCGGCACTCGACAGCGGAGCGGTCTGGGTCGATCTCACTTCGGGGGATCCGGGCAGGACGTCGGCTCTCGCAGAGACGGCGGCCGAGCGGGGCATCGAGGTCGTCGCCGCCCCGATGGGCGGAGGCCCCACCGATGCCGCCGGGGGCACTCTGACGTTCTACGTCGGCGGGGCGCCCGACGCGGTGGGCCGTGCCACGCCCATCCTGAACCGGCTGTCGGCGGACGGCGGGATCCGCTTGTGCGGCCCGCGCCCCAGTGACGGTGTCGTCGTGAAACTTCTCGCGAACGCCCTATGGTTCGCCAACGCCGTGGCGGCCGGAGAAGCGCTGCTGATCGGCGCCGGCCATGGTCTCGCGCCTCAGCACCTGCACGCGCTCCTCGCCGACAGCGCGGGCAGTAGCACGGCGCTGGCGGAGCATCTGCCTGCGGTGTTCCGGGGCGACTACCTGACGACCTTCGGCATCGACCGTGTCGTCGAAGAGCTCGACGCGGTGACGGCGCTCGCCGGAGCGGCCTCGGTCTCGTCGCCCGTGCTGGATGCGTCGACGGATGTTCATCGTCATGCGCTCGCCCGCTTCGGGCCGGTCCTCGGCGAACTCCTCGGTGTGCGGCTCATCGAAGAGACGGCCGGGCGCGACCTCCGCTGAGCCGCAACCAGCCCTCCACGAACCGCACCGGCGGCGGCAGCTTCTCCGGCGGCGGCGGGGGCGGCGGAGGCGGCGGAGGCGGCGGGGCGTGTATGCGCCGCCGTCACCTCACCTCGACGGCCACTGTGTACCCCGCGCACGAGCCAGAGCCGCTCTTGCCGCACTCGTCGTACGGGCTTCCCGTGACGTCGACGGTCGCCGGCCCCAATGGGAAGTCGGCGGGGATGGGGAGTGCCGTCGAGAAGCGCCCGTCCCGATCCACATCCGCCCTGATCGGCGGCGAACTCACCCCGACGGCCCGCAGCCGAATGATGTACTGGTGGCCGGGCTCATAGTTCAGATCGCACTCGGGCGGATCGGCGGAGACGGTCACGACGTCACCCGGCGCGACGATCGCAGGATCCACGTTCATGCGGGCGGGAAGGCACGACGCGTAGCGGGGAACCCCCGAGCCGGAGCACCCCGCAGTCGCCAGCGCGCCGGCAACAATCAGCATCACGGCAACGGCGCGTGCCCCCCGACTTCGCATGGTCCGGAGCATACCGGCCGCGACCGCTCGACCACCCCTCGTATGCGGGTCTGCCGCCCCACGGCCACTGCCGCAAGACTGAGGCGATCACCCGAATCTTCGAGGAACTCTCATGCGCAATCGAACGCTACTCTCCACCGTCGTGCTCGCGGGAGCCGTCATCGGCTCGCTGCTGACCGGGCCGGTGCCCGCGACGGCCGCTCCGACCGAAACCGTCATCACCGTGCCCGTCGCTGCGGCCAAGAAGGTCGTCGTCCCGAAAGTCGTCGGTCTCGACGGCGCAGCCGCGAGCAAGGCGCTCAAGGCGGTCGGACTGAAGTGGAAGTGGTCGAAGTTCGTGATCGTGAAGAGCAACTGGACCGTCACGAAATCCTCGCCGAAAGCCGGCGCGAGCATCAAGCGTGGGGGAACGGTGAAGCTCACCGTCACCAAGGGGACCTCCGGGAGGCAGACGGGAACGCCCACGCCGACCACCACAGCAACCCCACCAACTCCGGCACCGGCTCCTGTTGCACCGGCACCCGCACCCGTCGCGCCAGCGCCCGCGCCGGCTCCACCGGCACCAGCTCCGGCCCCGCCTGCACCGGCACCGGCACCGGCACCGAGCGTGGACTACCCGAACTGCACGGCCGTCCGCGCGGCAGGCAAGGCTCCGCTTTACGCCGGTCAGCCGGGCTACTCCCGCAAACTGGACCGTGACGGCGACGGAGTGGCCTGCGAGTAAGGCCGCAACCCGCCCTCCACGAACCGCACTCACGGCGGTACCCTTCCACCGTGGACGACGACGCCGCGCGATTCCAGGGGTCCATTCCCGAGTTCTACGACTCGGAGCTCGGCCCCGTTCTCTTCCGCCATTACGCCGATGTGTTGGGTGAGGCTGTGGCGTCGACGGCGCCCGAACGCATCCTCGAGGTGGCCGCGGGGACCGGGATCTCGTCGGCCGGGATCGTCGCGCACAATCCCGGGGCGGACCTCGTCATCACCGACCTGAACGAGGCGATGCTGCAGCGGGCCGCCGGCAAGGTGCCCGCCGAGACGCGCATCCAGGTCGCGGATGCTCAGGCGCTGCCGTTCGAGGACGCGAGCTTCGACGCGGTGGCGTGCCAGTTCGGCATCATGTTCCTGCCGGATGTCGGCGCGGGATTCCGGGAGGCGCGGCGCGTGCTCGCCGACGGCGGCGTGTACGTGTTCAGCGTGTGGGACAGCCACGACCGCAACCGGTTCGCCGGGCTTGTCGACGCGCTGCTGACGGAGACGTTCCCCGACGACCCTCCGCCGTTCTACCGGGTGCCGTTCGGGATGAGCGACGTCGAGCGGCTGCGGAGGCTGGCGCAGGACAGCGGGTTCAGTACGCTCCGCATCGACGTGCTGCCGCACGACGCGCCCGTGGCCTCGTGGTCGGACTTCGCGGACGGCCTGATCCGCGGCAACCCGGTCTCCGATCAGGTGCGGTCGCGATCCGGAGACGTGGATGCGCTCATCCGCGCGGTGGAGGAACGGCTTGCGGCGGAGTACGGGCCCGCGCCGACGACCATCCCGGTGCAGACGATCCTGTTCCGCGCCTGGGCCGCCTGAACGCGACCCGACCCGACATCGGACCCGGCGCAGCACGAAGGCCGCCGAGCGACGCCCGGCGGCCTTCGTGGTGATGGGTGCTAGGTGTTACTGATGCGGCGTCGGCGCAGGAAGAGCAGCGCTCCCCCGGCAGCGAACAGGATGCCCGCCAGGCCGCCGACACCCCAGCCGATCGTCGAACCGGTCGAGGCGAGGCCCGCCGTCACGGCCGGGTCGTCGACGCGGTGGCTGGTGGCGCAGTCCGGGTTCTTGTCCGGCGCGGGCACGCAGAACGCGTCGCCGTCGGGGCTGGTGACGACGTTGGCGATCTGCTTGTCGCCGTCTCCGGTGACCACCACCGAGTAGGTCACGGTGACGACCTGCCCGACGGCGAGGTCACCGGTCCAGGTGAGGGTCGAGCCCGCGCGGGTCACGGTTCCCGATGTCGCCCTCTGGTCGCCGGTCCAGGTCGCATCGTCGAGCACCTTGCTGAGGTCGTCGACGACGTTGCCGCCGGTCACCGGCGCCGCGCCGAACTGGGCGATGGTGAGGGTGTAGGTGATGCGGTCACCGGTCTTCACCGCGTGGCCGGACGCCGGGTCCGACGTCTTGGCGAACGTGTAGCTGCCGAACCGGTGCACCGTCTCGCAGTCGGAGGCGGGAGCGCAGCCGTCGGAGGTCACGACGTTGTCGAGCGTGCCGTCGCCCATCGAGCGCGCATCCTTCACGGTCACCGAGTAGGTGATCTTCGCCACCGCACCGACACCCAGCGTTCCGGTCCAGGCGATCGAGCTGCCAGTCACGGTCGCCGTGCCCGCATCCGCCGCGACGTCGCCGTTATAGGTGGCGTCGTCGACGACCTTGCTGAGGTCATCGGTGAAGGACGCCGCCGACGGGACCGGCCCGCGTTGCGTGACGGTCACCGTGTAGTGGATGACGTCACCCGAGTGCACGACCGAACCGGGAGCAGGGTCGGCGGTCTTCACGACCGAGTAGCCCGCGATGTCGATGCCGGCCGGGTCACAGGGGATGGTCGGAGCGATACCCGAGTCCGCTGGGGTGTCGGCGGTGGCGCAGGCCGTGTTGACGAACCCGCCGCCCGGGAGGGTCTCGTCGAGCACCAGGTCGTACTCGTGCGACTCGGAGGCGCCCGGCGCGAGCGAGGCGATGTGGAAGGCACCGGCCGTCGGGCTCTTGTCATCCGTCAGGTCGACGTTCGTCAGCGTGCCCTGACCCGTGTTCGTCACGGTGACGCGGTAGTGGACCGTGTCGCCGTAGTGGAACGCGGGGTAGTCGACCGAGCTGTTGGCGTCGTGCCAGGTGCCGTCGGCCGCCTGCACCTCCTTGAGGATGGTCGCGGAGTAGTAGTTCGCCACGCTGATGGCCGCGGAGGTGCGCATCACGAGTGCAGTGTGACCCGCGATCGCCTGCGCCCGGTTCACGAGCGTGTCGCCGCCCTTCACGCCGTTCGTCGTGATGTGGACGCCGAACTGCTGGGTGGCTCCCGGCGCGAGGCTGCCGCCGATCACGCGGACCGCGGTCGGGTTCGCCGGCATGGTCGTCGTCCAGCCCGCGGTGTTGCCGGTCGGGTCGCCCGGGGCAGCGCCGTTCTGCGCAGCCGACGGGTCGTCGGACAGGGTCGTCGGGTCGGCGGTCGTGTAGTACACGGTCGCTCCGAGCGGGGCGTTCACCGAGGTGAGAGCGTACGAACCGGTGTACGCAGTGCCGCGTCCATCGCCGTTGTACGGGAGGATGTCGATCGTGTCCGTGAACGGCTGGGTGACCGGGTCGTACGACTTCACGGTGACCGTCCACGAACCCGTGCCCGTGCCGTCGCCGTTCACGTTCGGGATGAACGGAGCGTCGGCGGTCTTCACCACCGTCGTGTAGCCGTCGGTCGCGACGGTGACCTGGGCGGTGGCGGACTTCGTGATGCCGCCGTAGCTGGCGCTGACCGAGTTGACCAGGGCGGAACCCGGCGTCACGCTGCTGTCCGCGACCGCCTGGTAGGTGAGGGCGTGGTCGGCGTTCGTGGTGACGCCGTTCAGGGTCCACGTCAGCACCTGCTGGCCGGAGCCGTTGGTCGACACCGCCGGCTCGGGGGATGCGGTGCCGGGCACGTAGGTGACGCCCGCCGGCAGCGTGTCGACCAGCTGGTAACCGTCGACGGTCGCCGGGATGGCGCCGGCGCCGTTCGCCGAGTAGGTCAGCGTGTAGACGGCCGGGTCACCGGGGCTGACGACCGAGCGGTCGGCCGACTTGGCTACGGCAGGCGTGGCGGTCACGACACGGAGCACGTCGCGGAAGCCGGTGGTGCAGGGATAGCGCGAGCCCGCGGTGGGCGTGATGCAGCCCGTTCCGTTCCACCAGTTGTTGAGAGGCACATCCACCACGCCGGAGAAGAACGACCAGATGTCGGTCCCGGCCGGGACGTTCGCGTTGATTTTCTGGTAGACGACCGCGGTGACGTTGGACTGGGCGGAGAGCTGCTCGAACTGGCCCTGGGTAGCGGTGATGCGCATGGCCTTGACCGTGGTGAGGTCGGTCGGCTGGACCGTCGTCCAACCGCCCGTGGACCCGCAGTCGAACGCGTTCGGGTCGTAGGCGGCACTGCTCGGGTCGACCGTGGGGTCGTTGCCCACGTAGTACTCGGCCGTTGCGCCGATCGTGTTGTCCGTCACCGGCTGGGCCCAACCCCAGCCCGCATAGGTGACATACCGGGTGTCGAGGGCGGTGCACATACCCACGATGCGGTCGTCCGGGCGGTCGGTGTGCAGCTGCATCCCGGAGTCCATGTACTGACCGACGGTCGTTCCTGCGGACACGCGATAGGTGTCATCCCACTGGGTTCCGCCGGAGTTGGTGTAGCCGCGGCCCCAGCCGGAGGAGTACAGGCCGGGGGTCGTCCACGCCTTGGACTCCGCGTTGTTCGACGGGTCGTCTTGCGCGGTCTGACCGGTGACCGAGGTGTAGGTCGGAGCGTCGGAGTTCAGAACGACCGAGCCGGAGGCGGCCGTGTTGACGCGGATCCAGATGGAGCCGGACGCCAGCGCCACCTGGTCGACGGGGAGCCGGTTGCCCGCGGAGTCGAGCGTCGGCGGGTTCGCCGGAGAGTAGTCGATCCCCGTGATCGTCATCTGGAACGTGTTCGCCCCGGTCTGAGTGATGGTGCAGGTTCCGGCCGGAACGGTGAGCTGAGTCGCCGGGTGGGTTCCTCCGGACCAGGGGTGGCCGTCCGCGGCGCCGGGACCGGTGAACGGGGAGCACGCCTTCGCGTCGACGGAAACCGCCGAGCCCTGCGGCGAAGCGATGTTCAGGTTGTAGGTGATGGACTGCGGACCGGCCTCGCTTCCGAGCGCCTTGCTCAGCGTCCACTCGTAGTCGACCAGGTAGCCCCCGTCACCGACGGAGAAGTTGGGCGTTCCGACACCCCAGCGGATGTCCATCCCGAACGGATTCGTGATGTCGATCGGGCTCAGCGACGCGGTCTGACCGCCGATGCTGCCGTCCGCGGTGATCTGGTCGCCGGTCGCGCCGTCGGCGACGATGGGCGCCTGGATCACCACCGCGGTGCCCTGGTCGCGCGTCCCGACGTTGCAGACGAGGGTGTGCCCGTCGGCGGAGATACTGGAGGCGGGCGTGACGCCCGTGGTGAGACAGAGCGAGGGGACCGCCGTGTAGCGGCCGTTCTGCGCCGTGATCGTGACCGTCACGTTGTCCACCGGGTCGTTCGACGGCGCCGGGGCGTCGTCGTTGACGTTGATGCGCCAGACGCCGGTGACCACGTCGCCGCTCTTCACGGTCGTCGGGGTCCCTGCGGCCCAGGATGCTTCGATCTGGTAGACCGGCGCCGCCATGGCCGGCGCTCCGACAAGCGCCGCGGCGAGCGCGAGCGTTCCGGCGACCAATGCGGCCAGCCAGCGCCAAGGCGAACCCAGCGCGATTCGTCCCTCGCGGCGGCGGCCGCGCCCATCCTGGTGTGCAGACACAGCAGCATCCCCTTCGTCCTGCGTCATGGAGCGGCGGAGCACCACCGAGACCGGTGCCCGCCGCGCCACACGCTAGCGGCGGCCCAGCGGGCTGCGGCCGAATTTCACCCTGGCTTCACCCCCAGAAAGGTCGGATGACCCCCGAACGAGTGACACCTCCATTCGCACGCCGCGGCGCGGGCCGTCAGCGGTGCAGCGGCGGGAGCGAATGGAGCGGAGACCCGAGCAGCGAGGCCCCGAACACCGCGGCGGCCACCGTGGCGATGAAGCACATCCAGTAGACGGCGGGTACGGCTCGGCCGCGCGACACCCACCGGGCGAGCGACAGGACGAGGAAGCCGCCGACGGCGCCGGACGTGTTCAGGATGACGTCGGTGACGTCCGAACTCCCCGAGGCGAGCACGTACTGGGCCGCCTCCAGAGCGCAGCTCGTCAGCGCCGCCACGACGGCGACCGGCCAGACGCGCCACCGGGGCGCGAGCACCCCGAGGTAGACGCCGAACGGCACGAACAGAGCGACGTTCGCCAGCATCTCGGACGGCCGGTTGACGCCGAACCCCTCGCTCGCGACGAACGGCACCAGCTTGACGGCGCGCACGCCGTCCCCGCCGAAGTCGGGCACGTGGAACTTCCACAACACGGCCCACACCAGCAGCACGAGGTAGACGGCGAACAGCACGGCCGGAAGCGAGCGGGGAGCGGTGCGCGCCGGATGCGTCGGACGGAGGGAGAGGGATGCGGTCACACTCTCGACGCTACGGACCGCGCACCAGACGCGAATCAGCCGCGGGTCGCGACGGTCTACGACTTCCGAGGGATTGCCGGGGAAGCGACCTCAGGGGGCGACGCGCACCGCGTGTCCGGCTAAGGACACCACATCCCCGACCTGCAGCTGTCGCCCGCGCCGGAGCTCGACCTCGCCGTTGACGTCGACATCGCCGTCGGCGATGGCCTCCTTGACGCTCCCGCCGGAGTCGAGGAGTCCGGCGAACTTCACGAACTGGCCGAGCCGGATCGCGTCGCCGCCGATCGACACGTCCTCGATGGGAGCTGGCTTCTTCATCCCCGAATAGTAGACGACACGGCGACCCGCAGGCCGGAAATGGGGAGGCAGAGGAGGCGGCCGGAATGGATACGGTATGGCCAGGAGGTGGGTCCGATGGGGTACCTCGCTTACGACGGTTCAGCACGGGTGTCGTTCGACGACGTCGTCCTCGCCCACCTGGAGGTCGCCATCATCGCCAAGCTCCAGCGCAAGGAGTCCTTCGCCCTGTCGTGGCGCGAGTCGAAGGCCAACGGAAGCGGCCGGAGCACCATCTGGCTGGACTCCTCGCTCCCTCTCCGGTTCCACTACGACAGCCCGCGGCCGCCCGCGATCAACCGGGAATGGCTGCGCCGCCTGATGGACTCGGCCAACTCGAACGGCGGCCTGATCGTGCTCGATGAGGGCGGCGACCTCTGCGCGGGCATCTCGCACGACCGGGGGATCTAGGACGGGTCGCGGTCGCGCCCTCACACGGGCAGCACGGCGTTGCCGCGCCGAAGCACGGTGGCACCGAGCCGCACCCAGACCACACTGATCATCCCCGCGGTCACGTCCACGGCGATCGTCGCGGTCGGCTGCCCGTCACGGCGGAGCAGCAAGCCCGGGCGGCCGTTCACCGGGCGTTCGACGACCTCCCGTCCGCTCCGTGCGCCGAGGCCGTAGGCGAGCAGGAGCGCGGCGTCCTCCACTCCGCGCACCACACGGACCTTCGCACGGTCGCCCTCGCCCGCATCGACCACGACCGCGACCTCCGGGTCGAGGAGCCGTCGCAGGCGTCGGGCATCGCGCGCAGCGGTGGCGGCGCGCAGCTCGCCCACGAGCTGTCGCCTCCGGGTGAGCACCGAGGGCAGCCACGCTGTCATCGACATGGGAACGCCTTTCTCTCGTATCGGGTGTGAAGGGTCCGGCGGCGGGAGGGACCAGCCGTGGTCTGCTTGGCGCATGCCCGGGGAGTGGGCCGCCTGAAACCCGGTGTTCCCGCTCTTACCTCACGGCTCGGCCGGACCGGCTTGTCACGGGGTGGTCACCGCCTGGGCGTCCAGCCACTGGGCGAACGTCGTGGGGAAGACCTCCGCATCCGGACCGGGGACGAGCTCCCGATCGCTGAGGTGCGCGCCGAAGTAGCGCGCCTCGGGATCGTCGACGACCTGACGTGCGTCACCCCGCGCGGCCAGCCCGCGCGCGATCAGCTCGGACAGCCGGAACTCCTCCGGTCCGCTCACCTCCAGCACTCCCCCGATGGGCGAACCGGCGGCGGTGCGGGCGACGGCGGTGGCGACGTCCTCCGCTGCGATCGGCTTGATGATCACGGGCGCGAGGCGCACGGTGTCGCCGTCGGTGGCCGCGTCGGCGATCGCCTTCACGAACTCGAAGAACTGCGTGGCGTGCACGATGGAGAACGGGATGCCGGACTCGCGGATGAGCAGCTCCTGCGCGACCTTCGCGCGCATGTACCCGCTGTCCGTCACGCGCTCGGTTCCGACCACCGACAACGCCACATGGTGCCGCACGCCGGCTTTGCGCTCTGCGGCGATGAGCGTGTTGGTGGAGGTGGTGAAGAAGTCCATCACCGCGCGGTCCTCGAAGGAGGGCGAGTTCGAGACGTCGACGACGACGTCCGCTCCGGCGAGCGCCGCGTCCACTCCGTCACCGGTGAGCGTGTTCACACCGGAGTTCGGAGAGGCGGCGATCGCCTCATGCCCGTGGCTTGCCAGCAGGGTCACCACTTTCGAACCGATCAGGCCGGTCCCGCCGATGACGACGATCTTCATGTCGTGTCTCCTCGAATGCTCATCCGACGGCGGCCGTGTGCAGCCGTCACCCAGTACGACCGAACAGGCGGCGCGAATGTGACAGGTCGCAGCTCGGCGTCACCGTCACAGAACGGTGGGCTGACCGGTCAGAGCCGGAGCCGGGACCTTCCCGGGACCATGACGAACGGACGACAGACGATGACCGGATGGATGACGGCGCCACAGCGAACGGTATTGGCGGTGGCCGTCGTGGCGACCTTCATCGCGTTTCTCGACGGCAGCGTCGTGACGGTCGCCCTCCCCGCGATCGGGCGGGAGCTGGGAGGCGGCCTCGCCGTCCAGCAGTGGGTGGTGGATGCGTACCTCCTGACGCTCGGATCGGTCATCCTGCTCGCCGGGTCGCTCTCCGATCTGTTCGGGCGCCGTCGAGTGCTGCTCTGGGGCCTCGTCGGCTTCGCCATCGCCTCGGCCCTGTGCGCTCTCGCGCCCACCTCGGCGATCCTCGTGCTCGCTCGCGGGCTTCAGGGCGTCGCCGGCGCCCTGCTCGTGCCGAGTTCTCTCGCCCTGATCCTCGGCGCATTCAACGGCGCAGCGCAGAGCCGGGCGATCGGGGTCTGGACGGCGATCACCTCCCTCGCCAGCATCGCGGGGCCCGTACTCGGCGGTGTGCTGGTCGATGCCCTGTCGTGGCGATGGGTCTTCGCCATCAACCTCCTGCCGATCGCCGTTGCGCTGCTGCTCGTCCGCGCCCTTCCCGCGGACGCTCCCCACCGGCCCGGCGCCCGGGTGGACTGGGCGGGTGCCGGCCTCGGCGTGCTCGGGCTCGGTCTGCCGGTGTTCGCCCTGATCGAGCATCCACGATATGGATGGGGCTCGCCGTTGATCCTCGGTTCGCTCGCGGTCGGCGCTGCGGCGCTCGTCGCCTTCGTCCTGCGCGAGAGGAGGGCGGCGCAGCCGATGCTGCCCCTCACCATCTTCCGGGCACGCGACTTCACCGTGGGGAATGTGGCGACGGCCTTCATCTACGGGGGTGTGGCTGTCGGCACCTTCGCGCTCGCGCTGTTCCTCCAGCAGGGGGCCGGATATTCGGCGACTCTCGCCGGATTCGCGATGGTCCCGTCCAGCATCGTGCTGATCGCCCTGTCCGCGTACTTCGGCCGTCTCAGCGGCCGGGTAGGACCACGACTGATGATGACAGTCGGACCGTTGGTCGCGGCCGGCGGGTTCGCCCTGATGCTGCGGATCTCGCGCGACGCCGACTACCTGACCGAGGTGCTGCCCGCCGTCGTCGTCTTCGGGCTGGGCATGGCGATCACGGTCGCTCCGTTGACGGCGACCATCCTGGGTGCCGTCGATCCGGCACGGTCCGGGATCGCGTCGGCCGTGAACAACGCGGTGTCTCGTGTCGCCGGCCTCGTCGCGGTGGCCCTTGCGGGTTCGGCGGGGGCGGCGATGTCGGCCGTCGCCGGCTTCCACGAGCTCGCCGGGGCAGCGGCCATCGCGCTCGCCGTGGGCGGCCTGATCTCGGCGGCCGGTATCCGGAATCCTCGCGGCGTCAGCGGCGAGCCGGCCGAGACGGAGGTATCCCGCCACCACGCTCTGCTCCGCTGAGCGGAGACGTCGCACGCCGCTGTCACATCCCGGGCACCTGTCCGGTCAGAGCTGGTGACGCGCGGAGCGTCCGCGCAGAAACGGAGCAGCACATGAAGATCGTCGCCATCGGCGGAACCGGCCTGATCGGCCGCGGAGTCGTCTCTCGTCTGCAGGAGGCGGGCCACGACGTCGTCGCCGCATCGCCGTCGACCGGCGTGGACACGGTCACGGGCGAAGGGCTCGCCGCGGTCCTCGAGGGTGCGGACGTCGTCGTCGACACGCCCAACGCGCCGTCGTTCGAGGACGGCCCGGTGCACGAGTTCTTCGAGCGGTCCGCCACCAACCTCGTCGCGGCCGAGAAGGCCGCGGGCGTCCGCCACCACGTCGTCCTCTCCATCGTGGGCGCCGACCGCATGCCCGACATCGGCTACATGCGGGCGAAGGTGACGCAGGAGCGCATCGTGCACGAGAGCGGCGTGCCGTTCACGATCGTGCGCGCGTCGCAGTTCTTCGAGTTCATCGGCGCGCTCGCCGACGGAGCGACGCAGGATGGCACGGCCGTGCTGTCGGATGTGCTGATGCAGCCGATCGCCGCCGCGGACGTGTCGGCCGCCCTGGCCGAGGTCGCCGTGGCAGCGCCCCTGAACGGGATCGTGGAGCTCGCCGGTCCGGAGCCCCTGCGGCTGGACGAACTGGCGCGCCGGCTGTTCTCCGCTACGGGCGATCCGCGGACCGTTTCGACGGATCCCGACGCCGGATACTACGGCGGCCGGGTCGACGACCGATCGCTCACGCCGGGCAACGACCCCGCCATCACCGACCACCGGTTCGGCGGGACGACGTTCTCCCGCTGGCTGGAGGAACGCCACTAGCATTCGACCATGACGGGGCCAGTGGAGCAGGACGACCTCGACACCGCCGCGGCGACGTTCGCGGCGGTGCGGCCGCGCCTGTTCGGCATCGCCTACCGGATGCTCGGGACCGTCGCGGACGCGGAGGACATCGTCCAGGACACCTGGGAGCGCTGGCAGCGCACCGACCGCTCGGCGGTGCGCGAGCCGGCGGCCTTCCTGGCGACCGCGGCGACCCGGCTGGCCATCAACCAGGCCCAGTCTGCGCGGGTGAAGCGCGAGACGTACATCGGGCCGTGGCTGCCCGAGCCCGTGGACACCAGCGCCGACCCTGCCCTCGGCGCCGAGCGGGGTGAAGCGCTCGAGTTCGCCGTCCTCGTGCTGCTCGAGAAGCTGACGCCGACCGAACGCGCCGCCTACGTGCTGCGGGAGGCCTTCGACTACCCGTACCCGCAGATCGCGGAGATCATCCAGGGCTCCGAGGCGTCCGCGCGGCAACTCGTCAGCCGCGCGCGGAAGCACCTGGCCGAGGAGCGGCACGTGCGCGAGGTCGACCACGCCCAGCAGAAGCGGATGCTGGAGGCCTTCCTCGAGGCCGCGCAGTCCGGCGACATCGCCGAACTCGAGCGCATCTTCACCGCCGACATCGTCAGTTACTCCGACGGCGGCGGACTGGCCCGGGCGTCGCGCATCCCGGTCTTCACCCGCGAGACGGTGGCGAAGTACGTCCACGCCTTCGCCGACCGGTTCTGGGACGGCACCGTGCGCCTCATCGAAGCCAACGGCGGCCCCGCGGCCGTGCTGGTCCGCGACGGCGCCGTGGTCGCCTTCATCGCGCTCGACGTCACCGCCGACGGCATCCGCCGCCTCCAGTGGGTGCTCAACCCGCAGAAGCTGGAACGCATCCCCGTCCCGGCGTGAAATCCCGCCCCCGATGTCACAAATCGGGACGCTGTCCGGTCATAACGGGTGAAGGCACATTCATCGGCCGGACAGGAGGCACTCATGCGCCGGATCCTCGTGGTGGGCGGCGGCTACGCCGGTTTCTACACCGCATGGAAGCTGGAGAAGAAGCTGCGGAGGGACGAAGCCGAGATCGTCGTGATCGACCCCCGGCCGTACATGACGTACCAGCCGTTCCTCCCGGAAGTCGCAGCGGGGTCGATCGAGCCGCGGCATGCCGCCATCTCCCTCCGCAGCCACCTGAAGCGCGCGCGGCTCATCCCCGCGTCGGTGACCCGGATCGACCACGCGTCGAAGACGGTGACGGTGCTGCCGAAGGACGGCGAGCCGTTCCCGCTGGGCTACGACATCATCGTGGTCACCGCAGGCGCCGTCACCCGCACCTTCCCCATCCCGGGCGTCACCGAGCAGGCGATCGGCATGAAGCACGTCGAGGAGGCCGTCGCCATCCGCGATCGGCTGCTCGACGCTTTCGACCGCGCCTCGGTGCTGCCGCCCGGACCGGAGCGCAGCCGCCTGCTCACCGTCGCGTTCGTCGGCGGCGGGTTCTCGGGCGTCGAAGGGTTCGGCGAGACGCTCTCGCTGGCCACGGCGCTTCTGAAGTCGTATCCCGAGCTGACCTTCTCGGACCTGTCGTTCCACCTGATCGAGGCGCGCAACCGCATCCTCCCCGAGGTGACCGACGAGCCGGGACGCTGGGTGGTGCGGGCTCTGGAACGCCGTGGGGCCCACATCCACCTGGATGCGCAGCTCGTCTCGGCGGACGGCGGCCACCTGGTGCTCTCCACCGGTGCGGAGTTCGACGCGCACACCATCGTGTGGACCGCCGGCAACGGCGCGAACCCGGTCGTCGCGAACCACACCGACCTGCCGGTCACCGCGCGCGGATCGGTGATGGTCCGCGCCGACCTGCGAGTGGGCACGCCGGACGCCGTCGTGCCGGACGCCTGGGCGGCCGGCGACGACGCGGCGGTGCCGGACCTGGCGTCCCCGATCGACGGCGCCGTGACGGTTCCCAACGCCCAGCACGCCGTCCGGCAGGCCAAGCGTTTGGCGAAGAACATCGTCGCGACCCTGCGCGGTGAGCAGCCGAAGGACTACGTGCACCACAGCCTCGGCGTCGTCGCGACCCTCGGCCTCGGCACGGGCATCTTCCAGTGGCGCGGAATCGTCATCACGGGATTCCTCGCCTGGGTGATGCACCGCGGGTATCACGTGCTCGCGATACCGACCTGGGAGCGCAAGGTGCGGGTGCTGCTGATCTGGGCGAGTGCGGTGTTCTTCGGGCGCGACATCGTGTCGCTGCTCTCGGTGCAGCATCCCCGCCGGGCGTTCGTCGGGGGCGGCGTGCCGGAAGCGTCCGACGTGCGCGAACTCGCCGGGAGGGCCGCCTGATGCCCGTCGACCGCAGGCACCGGCCCTCCGCGACGGCACGGCTCGCCGGAGTCGTCTCGAACAGCGCTGCAGGACGCCGTGTCGCCGCACTCCGCGACGAGCTCCGGACCCGGCGCGTGCCGCTGCACTGGACGAACATGTTCGGGGTCATCGCGTTCGCGTGCGTCCTGGTGCTGTTCGTGACCGGCTTCATCCTCATGTTCGTCTACACGCCGTCGAGCACGCGCGTGACCTATGACGGCCCCTACACGCCGCTCGCGGGCGCCGAGATGTCGAAGGCCCTGCAGTCGACGCTGGCGATCACGTTCGAGGTGCCCGGCGGCCTGCTCGTGCGCCAGGCGCACCACTGGGCGGGACTCCTGCTCCCGGCCGCGATCATGCTGCAGCTGGCGGTGTCGTTCTTCACCGGCGCGTTCCGCCGTCCCCGCCGGCTGTCGTGGGTGCTGCTGTTCGGCCTGCTGATCACCGCCCTGCTCGGCGGCTGGAGCGGCTACGCGCTCCCGGACGACATGCTGTCCGGCACCGGACTGCGGATCGTGGAGGGCATCGTCCTCGGCATCCCTGTCGTCGGCACGTGGCTGTCCGCGCTGCTGTTCGGGGGCGAGTTCCCGGGGCGGATCATCGAGAACCTCTACCCCATCCACGTCGCCGTGGTGCCGGCGCTGCTCGTTCTGCTGCTCGCGGCGCGGGCGCGACGGGCGTACCTCGACAAGCCCGCGCAGTTCGCCGGCCCGGGCCGCACGGAGGAGCGGATCGTCGGGGTCCCGGTTCTGCCGAACCTGGCGGCGCGTGCGGGCGGCCTCCTCGCCATCGCGACCGGCGCGATCGTCCTCATCGCCGCGACGGTCACGATCAGCCCGATCTGGCTCTACGGACCCTCCTCGCCCGGCGACGCGTCGGCGGGCAGCCAGCCGGACTGGTACACGGGCTTCCTCGACGGAGCACTCCGCCTCGTCCCGCCCGGCTGGGAGTTCGAGTGGCTCGGCCGCACCTGGACGCTCGCGATCCTGATCCCCCTCGCGGTGGTCGGGCTCTACCTTCTCGCGATCGCCGTGTATCCGTTCGTCGAGGAGTGGGTGACCGGCGACCACCGCGACCACCACCTCCTCGACCGCCCGCGCAACGAGCCGACGCGCACCGGCCTCGGCGTCTCGGGCATCGTCTTCTACGCCGCCCTCTGGGGCGCGGGGAGCGCCGATCTCGTGGCCACCCATTTCCACCTCACGGTGGAGTCGGTGGTGGCCGGCTACCAGGCGCTCGTGGTGCTGGGTCCTGTCGTGGCGTTCGTCGTCACCCGGCGGGTGTGCCTCGCGCTGCAGAAGCGCGACCGCGACATCCTGCTGCACGGGTACGAGACCGGGCGCATCGTGCGGCTGCCCGGCGGCGAGTACGTGGAGGTCCACGGATCGGTGGATGCGGCCGAGCGGTACCGCCTGGCCGGCCCGGTCGCCGTGCACCCGGTCGACGCCAGGCCGGACGAGGACGGGCGGCTCCGGCCCACCGAACGGCTCCGGGCGGCTCTCGCCCGGGTGTTCTTCGAAGACCGCTTGGAGCCGGTGGGCCCGCTGACCCGCGACGAGGTCGTCGCCGGAGGACGAACGGATGAGGCGATCACGCACACCGAGGAGGCCCAGTCGGGCGCGGCGCGGGCGGGCGCGGCATGAGGCGGAGGCGGCCGCCGCAGCCGCGGCTCTGACGACCTCGCTGCGCGACGCCTACCTCGCCGGCGACGCACCGGCCCTGGCTCGGCTGCTCGGCCCGGACGTCCACGTGGTGGTGGACTGCGGCGGCGACGCATCCCTTCCGGTGGCTGTCGGCAACGCCTCGGGGCTGACGCTCCTGCACGGCCTGCTCGGCGACCCCGCATCGCTCGGTCTGGACATCCGGCCGATGAACGGGCGCTCAGGACTCGTCGCCTCCCGTGAGGGACGCGTCTTCGCCGTCGTTGTCGCGGACGGCGTCGTCGGGGCCGTCGACCACCTTTGGGTCGTGGCGGATCCGGAAAAGCTCCGACACTGGGGTGAGCCCCGGTGAGCGGCTGGCGAGGAACGGAAGGTACGACGCGGAGTGGTCGTGGCCGCAGGCACAGCGCTCGACATCGCCGTGCAGCAACCGGCTGGGCGTGAGCCCGGTCAGTCGCAGGCATTCCCGGTTCAGGTGGGCCTGGTCGGCGTATCCCGCGTCGACGGCGATCCCGGCGATCCCGTCGCTTCCGCGTCGTCCGCTCGCCGCTACGCCGGCCTGTGCCAGCGCCAGGAATCCTTGGAAGCGGAGGGTCCGCTGAAGCACCTTCGGGCTGAGCCCGACCGTGTGGAGGGAGCGACGTCGCAGCTGACTCTCCGACAGCGCGACATGTGCCGCGACGGCACCGACATCGTGGGGTCGCCACGGCATCAGCGCGGAGACGGCCTCCCGGATGGCCCGGTCGATCCGCTCCGCCGCGCGGAACTCCCCGAGAAGGAACGCCTCCAGGACGGCCACGGCGCGCTCGTCCCGGCCGGACAGCGCCATGGCCTCGCCGAGGCGCTCCGCGGATCCGCCCCACACCTCCGACAGACCGACGTTTTCATCGACCAGTTCGTCGAGCATGACCGGCAGCGGCGGCGCGCCGGCGGGCAGGAACCGGGCGCCGACGATAGTGGTGTGCGGCGGGATGACCTCCAGCCGCGGCCCGGTCAGTGGCCCCATCAGCCGGGGCTGACCGCCGAGCGGCACGTGGATCTCGACACCGCCGGTCGGGAGGTGGCGTTGGACGTACGGGGCGTCGCCGGTGCGGTGGATCCAGATCGTGCGCACCACCCGCGCGAGCGCCGGCGTCGGCGGCCGCTCGACATACGATTCCATGCTCCCCCCTCTCCGACCCCCGTCGTCAGCGAACCCTGGCGAACGCCCGGCGCACGACCCGCCTGTTCAGGAACACCGCGATGATCGCGATGATGGCGCCGACCGCAGCCTGCTCGACCTTCATCCAGATCGGATAGCCCGTGTCCGGTGCGACGATGATCACGACGATGCCGATCGGCGCGAGCAGTGAGATCCACCGCATCCGGGTGTAGGCCGTGCGGTTGCCCCGCGCGGCGGCCCGGGTGACGAAGATGAAGACGATGCTCGCTCCGGCGACGACGGCGCCACGGAGCCAGACCACCCAGTTCACGTCGGCGGGATCGACCGCGCTCAGGATCGCCGCCACACCGAGGGCGGTCAAGGACACGGCGGCGCACAGCACCCAGAGCCGGGTGACGGCTGCGAGAGCGGAATGCACCTCGAGCGGGTGAGCGACGGTGGACGTCATGAGGGTTCTCCTTGTCGGGTCGCGCGGTCGAAGAGATCGACGATCTCGGCGATCGCCGCATCGGTGGCGGAGGGGGAGCCGGGCATCGTCGTGGCGAACGCGTCGATCGTCGCCCGGATCGAGCGCGCGACCACGAGGGTGTCGAACTCGCGGAACTCGCCGGCCTCCTGGCCGTGTGAGAGCAGCACCGACAGCAGCAGCGCCGAGGTGTCCTCCCGGAGGCCGTTGTCGGCGCGCGGCGCGTTGGCGATGACCTCGATCACCGCGCGCGCGGCGAGGCGGTTGTCGGCCAGGTACCGGAGGTTGGTGGTGATGTACGCCGCGAGCTTGCCTCGCCAGGTGCTGGCGCCCTCCATCGCCGGCACCATCACGGCGGCCGCGCCGTCGACCACGTGCGCGACCACCGCCTGCATCAGGGCCGCTTTGTCGGCGAAATGGTACGAGATCATCCGGGTGCTGCTGAGGCCGGCGTCCTCGCAGATGCGGGCGAACGAGGTGGCGGCGAAGCCCCGCTCGGCCAGCACCGCGATCGTCGCGTCGACGATCTCGCGCCGACGCTCCTCGGTGGACCGATAAGGACGAGTTGCAGGAGTCACCTGTCCATATTTACTTAATCAGGTAATTGCGCGCAAGTGCGGAGCGAAAAGAGAGACCGGTGCGTTCTCCAGCTGTTCGCGCAGTTCCGCGCTCGGGCTGCCCAGGACCTCGCCGGTGAGCGTTCCGGTTGCCGAGATGGCCGCCATCAGGTCGGGCCCGATGTGTGCGAGGTGATCGAAGAACGCGGCGGCGTCGACGTATTCCTCGATCACGATCGCCTCCGTCCGATCGGCGTTGAGGTACACCTCGTACCGCGTCGTCCCCGTATCCTCCTGCTCGACGATCTGCACGCACTGCCTGGACAGTCGTGTGAACTCGTCGACGGCACCCGCGTGGAACACGAATCGGGCGATTCCCATCACCGTTTCCATCGGCTTCCTCCCTCTCTGGTCGTGGTGGTTCAGCGGCTGTGGGCGTTGCGCCAGGCCACGTAGTCGGCGACCGCGGCCGCGACGTCGAACTCCGGCGTGAAACCCGTCTCTGCCCGGAGACGGGAGATATCGAGGTACGGATGTTCTCCCGGCCCAGTGGAGCGACCCTCCAGCAACCGCACCGGCGTCTCGGGGAACGCGGCGTTCAGGGCTTCGGCGAGTTCGCGGTGGGTGTAGCGGTGCCCGCTCGAGACGTTGTAGACGGTGTGATCCAGCACGTCGGCGGTCATCAGGAGCGCGATCGTGCGACCGGTGTCCGGGGCATAGCCGAAGTCGCCGCCGTCGTCGGCATGCAGCGCCGGTGGCTGCTCGCCCCGACGCAGCGCTCCGACAGCGGGCGGGATGGGATTGAAAGGCGATTCCGGGTCCATGAGCGGTCCCCACGTGCTCCCGATCCGCAAGAGCACGGGATGCACGCCGGTCCCCGCCAGCGCGAACAGCGTGAGCGGCTCCACCGCCTTCTTGAACGCGACGATCGCGTGCGGAAGATCGGCCGACGGGAGGTCGAGACCTTCCGTCCACGGGATTTCGGGGCGACCGGTGTAGACGCCGATACTGCTCGCAACGGCGAACCGGCCCACCTCCCACCTGCGGGCGGCTTCGAGGGCGTTGAAGAGCCCGGCGGTGTCGCGCCGGAAGAACTCGATGGGGTCCGCTTCCGGGATGCTGCCGGCGAGATGCACGATGTCCCGGATGTCGTGTCGGTCGCCCAGCGCCAGGAACGCGTCCCGGTCGGCGATGTCCACGTTCTCGACGGTGACGCGTCCGTCGAGGAACGACGGCACCTCGGTCGTGCGGTGGGCGGTGACGACGACCTCGTGCCCGCGGTCGACGAGGGCGGCGGCGGTGTGCGCTCCGATCATCCCGAGACCGCCGGTGACGAGGATCATCGCTTCACCTCGTAGTGCAGGTGCGTGACATCGGGGGCCGCGACGACCTCGAGGATCCCCAGCCGGATGTGCTGCGGCAGCTCGTGGAAGAAGCGCCGTCCGGCGCCGAGCAGGATCGGCACCTGATGCAGGATCAGCTCGTCGACCAGGCCGGCGGCGAGCGCCTCCGTCACGAGCACTCCGCCCATCAGCCCGACATCCTTTCCGGCCGCCGCGCGTTTGGCGACGTCGACGGCATCGTGGATGCCGGTGCTGACGATGGTCTGCCGTGGGTTGGCCGGCGGAAAGTCCGAGTGACTGAGGACGACGAGCGGCGCGGTGGGATGCGGTGCCCCCTCGGCGAAGCGGTTGGAGTCGGTGTAGGTGGTGTGGCCCGCGAGCGTTGCGCCGACGCGGGACGCCAGCTCGTCGAAGATGCGTGCGCTCGGCTCCGTCAGGCGGAATCCGTCGAACACCTGGCTGGGCACGTCGCCGCTGCCGTACCAGTCGAACAGGACGCCGCCGTCGCCGAGCCCGCGGCCCGGTCCTGGTTCGCGGCCGGTGATGTAGCCGTCGACGGAGACGGCCAGGCCGCAGATCACTTTGCTCATGGGTGAACCTCTTTCGTGTTGTCGGTTGGGCGTTCTGCACCCGCGGGCGGAACAGCCTGCGGGAAGTCGAAGAACCGGCGCGGGTCGTACCGCTGCTTCACGGCGGACAGCCGGGGGCCGTTCGCACCGTGGTACGCGCGAAGCGGATCTTCGAGCGCCGGGTCCGGGAAGTTGGGATAGACGCGACCGGAGGCATGTTCGTGTGCGAGCTCCCACGACGCATCGATCCAGGGGTCGCCCGGTGTTCCGGCGTGCTCGAGCAGGAATCGTTGCCCGCGGTGGGCGAACGCGGTCCCGGTCTCTGCCATGTGGTTGTACGCGCCGGCCAGTGCGGTGAACGTCAGGCGTCGGCTGCGTGAGCCCTCACCCGTCTCGAGGCACGACACGAGCGCGGAGACGGCGCCGTCGTCGATCGGACGGTCGAAGAACTCCGAGCGGATGCGGACGCTTTCCGCGCTCGACGACCTCGCGTCATCCGACAGCGCGTCCTTCAGGGCCGAGTAGGGCATCGGCTCGCTCACCGCCAGCAGCGAGGGCCGGCCCGCGCGGCTCGCGAACTCGTGCAGGAGTTCACGCGTGCGGCTCTCGGACAACGTGGACGCTCCGTCGATGTGGACGCGCGGGCCGGAGCCATCCGGCTGCCTCTCGACCGTCGCATTCAGGGTGAGCTCATCCGGTGCGTCGGGAGCCCACGACTGCCACGCGGTGAGCACCGCACGCGGGTCGATGTCGCGCCAGTGCGCCTCGATCCGGCACACTGCGGGTTCCGGGAGGGTGGAGAAGCGGAGGGAGGTGACGACGCCGAACTGTCCGCCACCGGCACCGCGCAGCGCCCAGAACAGCTCCGGTTCGTTCTGCGCATCGCAGTCGACCACGGAGCCGTCCGCGAGGACGACGCGTGCACCGAGGAGCCGATCGCACGTGAGCCCGTAGGCACGGCCGAGCAGTCCGATCCCGCCTCCGAGCGTCAGCCCGGCGATTCCGACGCTCTGCCCGCATCCCGCGGGCAGCGTGCGCCCGTGCGCGTGCAGGGCGCGGTAGACGGCTCCGAGGCGAGCACCGGCCCCGATCAGGGCCGTCCCGTCCGGATGGACGGCGACCTCGTTCAGGGCCGACAGGTCGAGGACGATCCCCTCGGTCGAGGACCGACCCGCGAAGCAGTGACCGCCTCCCCTCGGCACCAGGCGGAGTCCGGTCGAGCGTGCGTAGGCGATCGCTCGAACGACGTCCTCCTCCGACCGGCACAGCACGATCAGAGCAGGGAGCGTGTCCCGGAACGCACGGTTCTCCGGACGGCGTGCCCGGTCGTAGCCGGGAGAGTCCGCGGTGAGGACGGTCCCGTCGAGGAGCTCGCGCAATCGCTCGATTCCGGTCATGGTTCGACCGTAGGGATGGCGCCCGGGTCAACTCTTGAACGAATCGAGCATCGTGCTGCGCCCGGGCCGCGGTCGGGCTGCGGCGAACGTCAGTCGGGCAGCCGCACCAGGTGCCGGTCGAGGGCGACGGCGATCGCCTCGTCCCGGTTGGACACATCCAGCTTCCGGTAGATGCTGCGGATCTGGCTCTTGACCGTGTTCACCGAGACGCCGAGCTCCTCCGCGACCTGGGGCACGCGCGGGATGCGCAGGTAGACCTCGAGGACGGCGAGTTCGCGCTTGCTCAGCGCCTCTCCCTCCGGCAGCGGCAACAGGAGGGAGCGGGCGGGGACGCCGGCGAGCACGTCGCCGAAGCCGGCGCCGTCGAGGGCGTCGCGCACGGCCGGGAAGTCGTCCACGGGAACCTGCGCGACGGCGAGCCGCTGTCCCGTTGCGCGGAGGAGTTCGCCCAGTTCGTCCACGGCCGCCGTCCGACGAGGTCCGCTCGCGAAGCGCAGCAGCGCGGCGGCCTCCAGGGCCAGCACCTCCGCATGGGTGCGTGCGTCCATCGGCGCTCCGGCGACTCGGCGCACCTGCTGGAGCGCGGCGCCCGTGCGGCCGAAGGCCAGTTCGACGCGGGCGAGGCCCACGTGGCGGTGGACGCTGCCCGCCTCCAGCTGCCGGAGCACCGCAGACGCCGCGGCGAGGTCGCCGAGCGCGATGTGCAGCAGCGCCCGATAGGGTGCGAGCTCGCGCCGAGCGGCCGCCCCGCGACCCTCCGCCCCGCGGAGTGCGGCGAACGCGTCGATCCCCGCGAGCCCGGCCGAGGGCCGACCCGCGACGAGATCGGCGAGCGCCTCGGTCGCCGCGATGGCGCGCCAGTGCTCGATCGTCCGGCGATCGTGGGTCATCGCCGCCAGCTGCTCCCGCGCCTCCGCGGCGTCGAACCGCTCCAGCGCAACGACCGCCTCGGCGACGCGGTAGAACGTGCCCGGATACCAGGAGCGCTGCTGGGCGGTCCACTGCTCGTCCTGGGCCAGTTCGATGTAGGCCATCGCCTCGTGGATGTCGCCCCTCAGCGCGTGGATGCCGGCCGCCATCGCGATGTTGGCGAAGCCGGAGGAGTAGCCGGTGGGAGGCGATTCGGCCATCCCCTTCTCGAACGTCTCCAGGGCCGACTCGACCTGGCCCGCGTAAAACTGGGTCGTGCCCACGTGCGCGTAGATGCGCGACAACGCCTGCACGGCGGCGCGCTGATCCAAGGTGAGTCCGTCCAGCGCGGCGACGGCCTTCCGCGCCGGTGTGATCCCGAGGCGCGGGCGCCCGATCAGCCGGTAGGCGGCGCTCTCGCTGGCGAGGATGAGCGCGCGGTCGACAGGTCCCACCCGGTCTACGCCTTGGCGCGCGGCCCGGGCCGCCCCGACGAAGTAGCGCAGCCCCTTCATCCGCCGGTTCGGCTGCAGGTTGTAGGCGATGCCGAGCATCATCATGAGCAGCGGACGCGTGTGAAGCTCTGTCGCCGGGATGCGCTCGGCGACCTGCGCGAAGCCCAGCCGGATCCCGATGACGACGTCGAACCAGTGATCCCGGACGACCGCCGTCGCCGCGTCGTAGTCGCCCGCGTCGACGGCATTCTGGAACAGCCGGAGCACGTCCCGATCGATCGTGAGCCGGATGTCGTCATCACTCTCGGGCTCGGGGTCGGCGCCCGCGGAGAAGGAGTGCGCGGACTCATCGGAGAACGAGCTCATTGCGTGTACTCCAGGTTCGGGTAGTAAGGAGTGGCGTCCACTTCATCGTAATGACGTGTCGGGAACATTCACCGGCGGCCCACTCGGATGGCAGCTCCCCGCGGAGCGGGTCTTCCGCGGCCTCCATCGGTTGGAAAGGAGGCCGCCGGCCCACTCGGCGCGTATCCTGATGCCGTGGTTCGGAGAACGCCTCGTGATGACGCCGAAGCGCACGTCGTTCACCTGCTCCCTTCTCTCGGTGCGCCGGCCGCTCCACCCCAGCAGCTCGGTTTCCCTCACCGCATGGGCGCCGCCGGTCGAACAGTGCTGGCTGTCGTCAATACAGGCGCGTCGATTGCGGCCGGCGCCATGATCGCCGGGATCTGGACGGCCGATACCCCCGGGCTGTGGTTCGACGTGCTGTTCACCGTGGTAATCGCCGGTCTCGCTGCATCGCTGTGGGGGGTATTCCGGGGGTCGGTCATCGAGGCGAACCAGGAGCGGGCCCTGAACACGCGGTGGCTGCACGTCCGGTCCCACGCACGAGCAGAGACCGGACGAGTCGTGAACCGTGCCGTCAACCTCTCCGAGGACGGAGCGGTGTCGACGTTCGACATCCAGGTCGTCATGGCCGACCGGTCGACCCTTCGCGCCCGATGGCGTCCGCGAACGATGTCGGCACGCTCGCTACCCCTGGCAGCCGTGCCCGACGTCGGGGCCGTGGCGCGCGTCTGGCGGATGCCGGACGAGACGCAGGACTCGCCCGTCGTCATCGAAGTAGCCGACCCCTCCGCCGGAGACCCGCCAGCCTGAGTCGGGACATCGGTTCGAGTCAGGTCGGCTGCCCCGAGCAGGAGACCGCGATCCCGGCCAGCGTCATCGTCCAGGTGTAGTCCACCGGTTTCGACAGCCAGCCGGTCGGTTGATCGACAACCGCCAGGTGGATGACGACGGTAGCGCCGAGAAGGCTGCCGAGCGCGTTCAGAAGGCTGACCGGGACCGTCGTGGTGTACACGCCGCCCGACGATGTCGTCGTCGCCCCGGTGATGACTTGCGTTGCGCCGCCCTTCTGCGCCGTGATGCGGACCGACGTGGATGCGTAACCCGCCGGAGGCGCCCAGGTGAAGATCAGAGCCGTGGTGGTGATCACCGAGTTCCAGTTGCAATAGGGCGTCGTCCCGGCGAGCAGCGGCGGAGGGATGGTCTTCGCTGTGAGCGTCGCGGTGGCCACTTCGCGGTCCAGCCACTGCGCGTCCACCGGCTTGACGGCCGTCGCGGTCACCAGGCCGACGAAGAGGCTCGCAGCGCCGCCTAGGGCGACCAGCATCCTGAACCGGTTACGCATGCGCTCGCCTCCAGCGCCGCAGCAGGCGGGTCGCCCCGGCGAGAAGGAGGCCCGCTGCGATCGCGCCGACGGCGATCGCAGCTGCCCCGGAAAGGTTGTTCCCGGTGTCCGCGAGGGAAGAGAGGGAGAGCGTCGGCTCGGAGGAGGCCCCGCCCTCGGGCCCAGAGGCATCCACCCACATCACCGCCGTCAGGGAGCCGTCGTCGGGGATGCGCGCATCCGAGGCGACGTGGATGCGCACTTCGAGATAGGTCGTCCCCGGCCGGGGCACGGTTCCCGCCTGAAGTGCGGTGTGCGCCAAGGGAAGCCGATCGAGCGGCGTCGGCGCGAGCACGCGGTGCTCCCCCGGCGGGCAGCCGTCGGCGGCCCAGGCGACGGTGCAGCTCGCGACCTCCGCGGTAATGTCGTCGGAGCGCGCGAGACCGCCGCGGACGCTCAGGCCACCGAGGAGCGAATCGAGCTGGCCGACGTCCGCCGTCACCCTGATCGGCCAGACGAACGTAGCTCCGGGCACGAGCTGATGGGTGATGTCGCCGCCGCCCGAAGTGACGACGAGCGGGCCGGTCCCGGGCGGAGGCGTCGCCGCGAGCGCAGGCGACGGCAGGGCCACCGCCGTGAGAGCCGCGAGGAGCACTGCTCCGAGCATCCGTACGCGCATGGTCACGCCGTCCGGTGGCGGGAGACGGCACGGCGCGGCCAGAACATCCACGTCACCAACGCCGTCGTCGCCACGGTCAGCGAGCCGATGACAGCAGGATGCCCGAGCCAGACGACGGCTCGGGCGAGGCCCGGCTGCGACCACAGCACGATCCGGACCGTCGACACGCGGTACGGGGCCGGGTCGACGGTCGGGTTGGCGTCGCCCTTGAGGACGATCTCCACGGGCGTCCCCGCGGGCGCACTGGCGGGAGCCGTCACCTCGACGACCCGGTGCGTCACCGGCAGCAGCCCCGGTCGGTCCACCGTGACGACATCGCCCACGTGGGCCTCACTCACCGGGATCTCGCGCACCAGCGCCAGCGATCCCGCGGGGATGCCAGGCGACATGGAGCCCGTCCGGAACATGATGAGGCTCAGGTGGAACACGAGAGCCGCCACCACCCAAGCGATGCACAGCACCCCACCGACCGCTGCGACGTTGAGGATCGTGGACCGGATCAGTGCGAAGCGGCTTGCAGCTGCCACGTCGCACTCCCCGTCTGCGACTGCGTCAGTGAGGCACCCGCGGTGACCACGAAGCACAAGTCGACCGCAGCCCCACTCGACGTGGTCGGTGCGCCGGGCGCGAGCTCGAAGGTGACGGTGCCGGGCACGGAGCCGACAGCCGTCGCCGCCGGGACGAGCACGGTCCCGGTGGTGCTCGCGTTGCAGCCGAACGCGCTCGGCTGGATGAGCGAGTAGGTGAGCCCGGCGACCGTGCCGGAGGTGGACGGGGCCGTAACCGTGACGGTGGCAGGACTCGTGGTGTTGGCTGCGAGTCGCACGGCATACGGGGCGTAGACGACGTCTCCCGGCGAGAGGGCATTGGCGGTCACGCTGAACCCGAGGGCCGCGCCGGGCGCCGATGCGTGGTCGGAGAAGGCGGTCCCGTCGGTCGAGCCCTGCAGGTTGAACGTGCCGGCCTGGAAGGTCGCCGTCGCGAACTCGGAGTCGTTCCAGGCGGCGAGTGTGACCGTCGCGCCGACGCCGAGGACGAGACCTCCTGCGAGAAGAGCGCGGATGCGGCCGGAGACGCGGCGGCGGGGCTTCCCTTCTCCCGTCTCGCCGGCGTGGCGGCCGGCGGCGGCCTTGTCGATCGGTGCGGAGTCGTGAGTCATGAGGATCACCTTCGGTTCTGACGTGGGCGGGTACCCGCGTGAGCGCGAAGTTAGCGGTAGACCGGTCGGTCGGCTAGACGGTTAACCCCGCACTCACCCTCCGACCGATCGGATATCGAGCGCATCTGCGATGCGGGTCGTCGGGTCACCGTCGAGCGAGAGCCCTCGCCGGCCAAGGCCCTTGACGCGATCTTCGCCAACCCCGAACGTGGATGGCGTCTCGACTGAGGAGGACGACATGGCGAGGATTCTGGTGACCGGCGCGGGGAGCGGGCTCGGCCTCGGTGCCGCACGCGAGCTGGCGGAGCACGGCCACACCGTGGTCGGCCACGTCCGCAGCCTGGACCGGGCCGGCGAGCTCCGGGATGCGCTGGGCGACGACGGGGTGATCCTGGCGGCGGAGCTCTCCGACGAGGAGCAGGTCCGGGCGCTCGCCGAACAGGTGGCGGACGCCGGCGGCGTGGATGCGATCATCCACAACGCCGGCGTGATCGACGGCCCGGGCATCCTCCCGGTCAACGTGGTCGCCCCTACCTCCTGACCGCGCTGGTCCCGGCCGAACGGTACGTCTACCTCAGCAGCGGGATGCACCGGGGCGGCCATGCGACGCTCGACGGACTCGACTGGTCGGGGCGGACGCGCACCGCGTCGTACTCGGACAGCAAGCTGATCGTGACGGCGCTCGCGGCGGCGCTCCCCCGCCTCCGCCCCGGCGTGTCCAGCAACGCGGTCGACCCGGGCTGGGTGCCCACGCGGATGGGCGGCCGCAACGCGCCCGACGACCTCGAGCTCGGTCACCGCACGCAGGTCTGGCTCGCCGAGGGCGAAGACCCGGAGACGCGCACCTCGGCGTACTGGCACCACCAGCGGCAGCAGCGACCGCATCCCGCCGCTACCGATCGGGCGTTCCAGGATGCGGTCGTCGCCGCACTGAGGGAGCACACCGGCACCAGCCTGTGACCGCCGGGCCGCAGCGAGTTCCCTTCGGGTTCCCAGAACTCTGCCAGCACGAATCCCGATAGGCTGGACGACAACAAGGGGAGTACTCCCGCCGGCAGTGAGCCCGTCATTACGGATGCGCCATCGCATCCCGGGCCACTGGTCCCGAACCGAGATCGTCGATCCGGTCGGGGCGGAGGAGACCTTGGCGAGACGTTCCGCCTACCCCTTGGGAGTTCCCGGTGCAGGTCACCCCGCTCATCTGGATCATCACGATCGCCGTCACGATCGCGTTCTTCGTCTATGAGTTCTTCGCCCACGTGCGCAAGCCGCACGAGCCGACCATCGGCGAGTCCGCCCGGTGGTCCGCGTTCTATATCGGCCTGGCGCTGCTGTTCGGCGTCGGGATCGGGATGGTGTCCGGCTGGACGTACGGCGGCGAGTACTTCGCCGGTTACCTCACCGAGAAGGTGCTCTCCGTCGACAACCTGTTCGTCTTCCTGCTGCTGATGTCGGCGTTCGCCGTGCCCAAGGCGTACCAGCAGAAGGTGCTGATGATCGGCATCATCATCGCGCTGATCCTCCGCGGCGTGTTCATCGCCGTCGGAGCCGGACTCATCGAGAACTACTCGTGGGTGTTCTACCTCTTCGGCGCCCTCCTGCTCTTCCTGGCGTGGCGTCAGGCGTTCGGCTCCCACGACTCCGACCCGACGAACAACCCGGTCATGCGGTTCATCCGGCGGCACCTGCCCGTCACCGACGAGTACAACCGCGACCGGCTCACGGTGAAGAAGGACGGGCGCCGGTTCGTCACCCCGATGCTGCTGACCATCATCGCGATCAGCCTCATCGACGTGGTCTTCGCCGTCGACTCCATCCCCGCGATCTACGGTCTCACCAGCGAGGCGTACATCGTCTTCACCGCCAACGCCTTCGCCCTGATGGGACTCCGCCAGCTGTACTTCCTCATCGGCGGCCTGCTCGAGCGGCTCGTCTACCTGTCGCAGGGTCTCGCCGTCATCCTCGGCTTCATCGGCATCAAGCTCGTCTTCCACGCACTGCACGTCAACGAGCTTCCCTTCATCAACGGCGGACGGCACGTGGAATGGATCCCCGAGATCCCGACCTGGTTCTCGCTCCTCTTCATCGGCGCGACGATCGCGGTCGCCGCGACCGCCAGCCTCCTGAAGACGCGGGGCGACCGCCGTAAGGCGTCAGGGGCCGGAGACACCGTCCCCGTCGGCCACGCTCGGCCCGGCACCGACTGAGCCGGCCGGTCGCGCCGCGGCGTCGGCCTTCCACGCACGGACGGTGTGCCCGAAGCCCACCAATTCGTGGCCGACCACCTCGATCACGGCGCCAGCGGCCACCAGCCCGATCACCACGCTGAGGCTCGTCAGCGAGCCCCGCTGGTCGAGGTCGATCGCCTGCCCGGGAAATGTCGTCGCGCCGACGACGACCGCGCCGACGAGCGGCGCGAGGGTGAGCAGCAGCAGCGGCAGATGCGTGGAGTCGAACGAATGAAGGAGCACGCTCCAGGTGAGGAAGACCAGGACGATGGTGATCGCGAGGGGAACCGCCAGCGCCAGTGCGATCCCGAGCAAGGACACCCCGCCGTGCTCCATGGCGATCGTGGTCAGGTGCAGCCCGGCGCCGATCGCAGTGATGGATCCGAACAGTGCCAGGTGGGCGTACCGCCAGGGGAACGCCCGCTCCGGCCGCCGCTCCAGCACCCACCGTGACGGCACCAGGAAGTACGTCCACCAGACGGCGGCCGCCATCACGAGCCCCGAGGAGGCGATGAGCACGGCCTCCAGAGTCCATCCCACCGCTTGCGTCAGCGTTCCGACCGCGGCTGTCGTCGCGGCGATCACCTCTCCGATCGTGATCAGCGTGAGCAGCGCGAAGCGCTCGGCGAGGTGTCCGGCGTTCCACGGCGAGAAGCCGTAGCTGCGCGTGGCGACCACGGGAGCGATCATCTCGAAGAGCGCCACGACGATCAGCGCGGTCACCGTCACCCCCACCGGGAGAGGGACGATCGCGGTCAGCAGCCAGGCGACCTGGGCGATCGAGATGATGAGGACGTACGACATGGCGTTCTTGCGGTGGGACGGATCCTCCCGCGCCGCCCGCAGCCAGAGCAGGATCTGCGGCACACGCATGATGATGTACCCGATCACCATCAGCAGGTTGTTGGGGCTCTCCCCGTGCGATGCCCGCTCGAAACTCACCGGGAGTCCGTAGGCGAGCACGATCACGCCGATCATCTGCACGATCGTCGCGATGCGGAACAGGAGGTCGTCGTTGCCGTACGCGGACGCGAACCAGGTGAAGTTCAGCCACGCCCAGCTCACCGCCCACACGGCGAAGACGTAGGCGCCGAGCGCCGGCCAGATGTCCCCGTGGCTGAGCTGCTGGGCGAGCAGATCGGACGCGGTGGCGAACGCCACGACGTAGGTCAGGTCGTAGAGCAGTTCGAGAGGCGTCGTCGTCCGACCCCGCTCGCGCGGGTCGCGGCCGCGCATGGTTCTGATCCGGTGCCGCAGTTCATGCCGCAGCTCCTCCGTGGTGTCCGGTTCGCCGCTCACGTGACCTCCCGGGCCGAGTCTCGCGCATCCCGGCTGCGCAGGGAAGCCTTGGCGGAGCTCTCGCCGGTGCGCCGGATCAGATGCCGTGGATGCGCTCCGCGAGCAGCGTCAGCAGCGCCTCGGCGGCGCGGCCGGGGCGTGGACGGGCGATCGCGTTCAGTCGCCAGCCCACCGGCTCCCGCAGCGGACGCGTGACGGCTCCCTCGGCGGGGATGATCGTGAGCTCCGGCAGGGCGGCCACGCCCAGACCGGCGGCGACGAAGCGCGGGATCTCGCCGAGGTCGGCCAGCTCGGTGGGCACGCGCCGGGTCAGGCCGAGCGCCGCGAACGCGCGGTCGAGAGTGACCCGGTTGCCGAAGCCGGCGCGCGAATCCACCCAGGCCTCCTCCGCCAGGTCGGCGAGCGCGACCGACTGGCGGCGCGCGAGAGGATGGCCCTCCGGCAGCACAGCCAGGAACGGGGAGTCGACCAGGTGGCGCGTCAGGAGGTCGGGAACCGTCTCGGGCAGGCCGTGGAACGCGATGTCCAGCCGACCCTGCCGGACGTCTTCGACCAGACCGGTCGAGCCCCCGGGTGATGGGCCGAGCCGGAGGTCGACGTCGGGGTGGCGACGGTGGAACTCGCCCATGATGCCGGGCAGGTCGACGCTCCGCAGATTGGTGAAGATGCCGACCCGCACCGTCCCTCGAAGCGGCCCCTGATCGCCGGCCAGGTCGCGCATCCGCTCGACGGCTTCGAGCGCCGCCCGGGCTTCCGCGATCACCGCCTCGCCCACCTCGGTCGGGCGGACGCCGTGGGCGTCCCGCTCGAACAGGGCGGCACCGAGTTCCCGCTCGAGGCTCTGAATGCCCGCGGACACGGTGGACTGTGCGGCGAAGACGCGCTCGGCGGCCCGCGTGAAGCTGCGCTCGTCGGCAACCGCGACCAGGTATTCGAGCTGACGGGTGTCCACGGGTCGATCCTACGTACTATCGAGCAGAACGATCGTCAGCATCGTCTATTTCCGTTGGACTCGATAGGCAGCGAGGAGCACTATCGAAGCATGACCAGCACGCTCGACTTCTCCGCCCCCACCGGCTCCACTCCTCGGATGGAGACCGCACCGGGCCGCACCCGGCGCTCCTTCCGCCTGCGCCACGGCGCCGGCTTCTGGGTCATCGCGGCGGCGTTCCTCGCGGTGATGGCCTTCTCGACCATCCCCACTCCGCTGTACGCGTTCTACCAGGCGCGCGACGGCTTCCCCACCTGGGTGGTCACCGTCATCTTCGCCGCGTACGCGGTCGGCGTCATCGCCAGCCTCTTCCTCATCGGCCACCTGAGCGACATCGCAGGCCGACGCCGGATGGTGCTCATCGCCGTCCTCATCGAGATCGTCTCCGCCGCACTCTTCCTGGTCTGGAACGATGTCGCCGGCCTGATCGTCGCGCGCACGCTCTCCGGCATCGGCGTCGGCGCCCTCACGGCCAGCGCGACCGCGCACCTCAGCGAGCTGCGCGCCGTCGCCCGACCGGACGAGGGCCCCGCGACCGCCGGGACCGTCTCCACGGTCGTCAACACGGGCGGACTCGCGCTCGGCCCGCTGATCGGCGGGGCGTTCGCGCAGTTCCTGCCCGAGCCGCTGCTGCTCCCGTACGCCGTGTTCCTCGTCGTGCTCGCGGTCGCGGCCGTCGCCGTCGCCCTCGTCCCCGAGACGGTGGAGCGCGCCGAAGAGCGCCCGGCCTACCGTCCGCAGCGGATCTCGCTGCCCGCCGAGGCGCGTGGAGCGTTCTCCGCCGCGGCCGTCGCCGCCTTCGCCGGCTTCGCCGTCTTCGGTCTGTTCACGTCTCTCGCGCCCAGCGTGCTCGTCGTCACCCTCCACCAGACCTCGCACCTGCTGGCGGGGTTCGTTCCGTTCGCGGTGTTCGCGGCGTCGGCGATCTCGCAGATCGTCTTCGCCCGGGTCTCCTCCCGCGCGCAGCTGATCCTGGCCCTCGTCCTCATGCTCGTCGGGCTCGCGGGCCTCGCGGCCGGCGTGCTGACGGCTTCGTTCGCGGTCTTCCTGGTGAGCGGCGTGCTGGCGGGCGCCGGTGTCGGCCTGCAGTTCCGCTCGGCGATCGCCGCCGCGGCCTCCCTCGCCGCCCCGGAGCGCCGCGGTGAGGTGCTCGCCGCGATCTTCCTGATCGCCTACATCGGTCTGGCGGTGCCCGTGCTGCTCGTCGGCGTGGCGCTCATCTTCTGGCCGCTGGTGCCGGTGCTGGTGGTGTTCGTCGCCGCGGTCGCCGCCCTGTCCGTGCCGGCCGGCCTGCGGATGCTGCGCCGGGCCTGACCCCGTCCGGTCTCAGTGCACCGAGGTGAACGTCCCGAGAGCGTCGTCAGCGAGGGCGGAGCGGAGAGCCGGGAGTGACCCCTCATCCACGTTGACGATCGACTGACCGTCGGATGAGGTCCCGGTTCCGGCGGTCGGCATCGTGAAGGCGTGGATGCTGGAGGGACCGTCGAGGCGCATGCTCGCCGCCAGCCCGATCATCGTCGGGAGGTCGAACTGCTCGTCGAGACTGAGGTATCGGCCGGTCGCACCGGCGAACGACGTCACGGCGGCGGGGTCGGTGAGCGTCCCGCGGCTGAGCAGCTTGGCGACGATGGCCCGCAGGAGGGCCTGCTGGTTGGCGACCCGCTGGTAGTCCGCCGTCGGAAACGCGTACCGCTCCCGGGCGAAGGCGAGAGCCTGGGCGCCGTCGAGGTGGTTCATGCCCTGAACGAAGGTGTAGTGCGGCTTCTTGACCGTGGTGAAGCCGACCGGACTGTCCACATCCACTCCGCCGAGCGCGTCCGTCATCCCTTCGAGGCCCTGGAAGTCGATGATCGCGACGTGGTCGATGTGCGTCTGGAGCAGTTGCTCGACCGTCTGGATCACCAGCGGAGTGCCTCCCCAGGCGAGCGCGGCATTGATCTTGGCCGTGCCCTTGCCGGGGATCGGAACCCAGAGGTCGCGCATGATCGACATGATGTACACGTCTTTCCGGTCCGCGTCGATGTGCACGAGCATCATGGTGTCGGAGCGCTGGTTGGACTCGGTGGCCTGCCCGACGGTCGACGGGTCTCCCCGAGAGTCGGAGCCGATGAGCAGGATGTTCATGGCGCCGGTCGAGACGGGGGTCGGCCGGGTCTCCGCTGGAGGGAACGCGCGCGGGATGTGCGTCACCGTCGAGTTGAAGGTCGACGCGACGCTGCCCGCGTAGAACAGTCCGCCGCCGACGAGGCAGCCCGCCACCACGGTGGCGACGGCGAGGAGCGTGGTCAGCACGATGGCGAGCGGCGAGCGCCGATGCGAGGTCCGCGGCGTGCGGCGGTGCCAGCGGTGAGGTGAACGTGTGGTCTGCGCGATCATGATGACCGTCTCCGGCACTCCCCCAGGAGCGTCTCATCTGACTTCGCTCGAGCTTTCGGGCGAGATGAGGATTTCTCATCTGCTTTCGAGGCTACGCTTGTTATCCCCAGAAGTCCCCGTTAATGAGGACATTTTTGTACCCCGGTTACCCCCAGTTCGCGGGGCCCTCAGCTGAGGGCCATTCCCGGAACCCGCGCGCGGATCGCGTTCATCGTCGCCTCGTCCGAGACGCCCTGGAAGTCGTACCGCGGGGTGTACGGAGCGATCAGCGCCGTCACCTCGTCCTCCGTGAGCTCGACGTCCAGGGAGGCGATCGCGTCGTCGATCTGCTGGATGGATCCCGCCCCGACGAGCGGCGCGGTGACGACCGGCTGGCGGTGCAGCCACGCCAGGGCGACCGCCGCGCGGCTCACTCCGTGCGCCGCCGCGACCTCTCCGACGGCATTCACGATGGCGCGATTGGATGCCTCCTCGGCGGGCGAGTACAGCAGGTCGGCGTAGTCGCCGTCGGTCTCCGAGCGCGCCGTCGCCCGCGCGTCATCCCAGGCGCGCGCGAGGCGGCCGCGGGCGAGCGGGCTCCAGATGATGGTGCCGACGCCCTCGTCGAGGCAGAGCGGGATCATCTCGCGCTCCTCCTCGCGGGCGAGCAGGTTGTAGTGATCCTGCATCGTGACGAAGCGCGCCCAACCGTGCTGCTTCTGCAGGTTGAGGGCCTTCGCGAACTCCCACGCGAACATCGAGGACGCCCCCAGGTAACGCACCTTGCCGGCCTTAACGATGTCGTTCAGCGCTTCGAGGGTCTCCTCCCACGGGGTCGAATGGTCGTTTCGGTGGATCTGATACAGGTCGATGTAATCGGTGCCGAGGCGCCGCAGGGAGTGATCTACCTCCGCCAGGATGGCTTTGCGCGACAGGCCACGGCCGTTGGGGCCCGGCCGCATCGGGTGGCGGACCTTGGTCGCGATGACGACCTCGTCGCGATCGGCGAAGTCGCGGAGTGCACGGCCCAGGATCTCCTCGCTGGAGCCGTTCGAGTACATGTTGGCGCTGTCGAAGAAGTTGATGCCCGCCTCCAGGGCGTGCTTGATGAGGGGCCTCGCCTCCTCCTCTCCTTTCGACCAGACGGGGTGGCCGCGGTCGGGCTCGCCGTAGCTCATGGCGCCGATGGCGATCGGGGAGACATCGAGGCCGGTGGTCCCGAGCTTGCGATACTGCATGAGAACTCCTTGAATAGACGTGAGCGGAGAACTCTCCGCTTGATTTACGACGGTAACGGAGAATTCTCCGTTTAGCAAGGAGACGCATGCCGGAACCCCGACGAGCCGACGCAACCCGCGCCGACGCGCAGCGCAACCGCGCGCGCATCCTCGACGTCGCCGCGACGGCCTTCCGCGAGAACCCCGACGTGTCGCTCAACCAGATCGGCAAGCTCGCCGGCGTCGGCGCCGGAACCCTCTACCGGCACTTCCCCACGCGTGAAGCTCTGCTGCTCGCCGTCTACGCGGCGGAGATCGACGGACTCGAAGGCGCGGTGGACGAGCTGCTGGCGAAAGAACCGCCGCTCGACGCCTTTCGCAGCTGGTCGAGGCAGTTGGCCGAGCTGGTGCGCATCAAGCACGGGCTCGGGGAAGCGCTGGCCAGCCCCTCGGCGCAGGCGGTGATCGACGCCACCTACGCGCCGGTGACCAACGCGATCGGACGGCTGCTGGATGCAGCGGTCGCCGACGGCGACATTGAGCCAGGAGCCGACCCCGGCGACATCCTGCTTCTCCTCAGCGCGCTCTGGCGGGTCCCGGCCGGACCGGGCGGTCTCGCGCAGGCGGACCGGCTGCTGGAGATGGTGGTCGCGTCGCTGCCGGCACCCAGCGGCCGGAGCTGACATCCCGCTCCGGCCGCGGGTGATGCGTCAGATGCCGCGCGCGAGGCGGTAGTAGGCGGCGTTCGCGTCGAGGTCGCGACGCACCGAGCGGAGCGTCGTCGTGTCGTCGATGACGATGAGCTCGGTGCGCAGCATGCGGGCGAAGTCCTCGAAGACCTCCACGCCGACCGCGGTGCTCATCACCGTGTGGTGCGCCGCGCCGGCCTCCAGCCAGGCGGTCGCCGACGTCGTGAAGTCGGGCTGCGGCTTCCACACCGCGCGGCCGACCGGCAGCTTCGGCAGCGGAGCCGACGGCTCGACCACCTCGACCACGTTGGCGACCAGGCGGAACCGGTCACGCACGTCCGACAGAGCCACGACGACCGCGGGACCCGGGTCCGCCGTGAAGACGAGGCGGACCGGGTCGTCCTTGCCGCCGATGCCGAGCGGGTGCACCTCCAGCGTCGGCGTCGCCGAGCTGAGCGACGGGCTCACCTCGAGCATGTGCGCGCCCAGGATGCGCTCGTCGCCAGGAGTCAGGTCGTACGTGTAGTCCTCCATGAGGGATGCGCCGCCGGGCAGGCCCGCACCCATCACGTTGGCCGCGCGCACCAGGACGGCGGTCTTCCAGTCGCCCTCCGCGCCGAAGCCGTAACCCTCGGCCATCAGCCGCTGGACGGCGAGCCCGGGCAGCTGCTTCAGGGCGCCCAGGTCCTCGAAGCTGGTCGTGAACGCGCCGAAACCGCCCTCCTCCAGGAAGGAGCGCAGGCCCAGCTCGATGGCCGCGCCATCGCGCAGCGACTGGTGGCGGTCGCCGCCGCGGCGCAGCTCCGGAGCGACGTCGTACTGCTCCTCGTACTCGGCCACGAGCGCGTCGACGGCCTCGGCCGGCGCCGCGGCGACCGCATCCGCCAGCTCGTTCACGCCCCACGTGTTCACCTGGACGCCGAAGACGTGCTCGGCCTCGGTCTTGTCGCCCTCGGTGACGGCGACGAAGCGCATGTTGTCGCCGAAGCGGGCGAGCTTCAGCGTGCGGGTGGCGGCCCGGCCGGCCGCTGCGCGCATCCACGTGCCGACGCGTGCCGAGACGACCGGGTTCGAGACGTGCCCGGCGACGGTGGTGCGCGGCACGCCGAGGCGCGTCAGGATGTAGCCGAACTCGCGGTCGCCGTGGGCGGCCTGGTTGAGGTTCATGAAGTCGAAGTCGATCTCGGCCCAGGGCAGTTCGACGTTCGCCTGCGTGTGGAGGTGGAGCAGCGGCTTCTGCAGCGCGTCGAGACCGGCGATCCACATCTTCGCTGGACTGAAGGTGTGCATCCACGCGATCACGCCGATGACGCGGTCGTCGGCGTTCGCCTCGAGCATGATGCGGCGGATGGCGTCGGCGTCGGTGAGGACCGGCTTCCACACGATCCGCACCGGCACGTCGGGCGACGCGCCCAGCTCGTCGGCGATGGCGCGGGACTGCTCGGCGACCTGCGCGAGGGTCTCCGGTCCGTACAGGTGCTGGCTCCCGGTGAGGAACCAGACCTCGTAGACGTCGAGGGAGGTGGTGAGCTTCGGCATCAGGCGGTGGGTCCTTCCGGGGTCTGTCCGTAGACGTTCTGGTAGCGGTCGAAGAGGCGGTCGATCGCCTCCTGGGGGATGGGGACGACGTCGCCGCCCTGGCGGGCGATGTGCATCGTTCGGGCGACATCCTCGGCCATGACGGCGGCCTTCACGGCGTCGCGGGCGTCGGAGCCGATAGTGAAGACGCCGTGGTTCTGCATGAGGACGGCGCGGCTGCGGTGGCCGGTCAGCGTCGACACGATGCCGCGGCCGATGGAGTCGTCGCCGATGATCGCGAACGGTCCGACCGGGATCTCACCGCCGAACTCGTCCGCCATCGCGGTGATGGCGCACGGGATGGGCTCGGCGCGCGCCGCCCAGGCGGTCGCGTAGGTGGAGTGCGTGTGCACGACGCCGCCGACCTCAGGCATGCTGCGGTAGACGAACGCGTGGGCGGCGGTGTCGGACGACGGCGACCGCTCGGAGCCGAGCGACCCGGGGACGACCTCGCCGTCGAGGGTGCACAGGATCATGTTCTCGGGCGCGAGGTCGTCGTAGTCGACGCCGCTCGGCTTGATGACGAACAGGTCCTCGCCCGGCACGCGGCCGGAGACGTTGCCGCCGGTCCAGACGACCAGCTGGTAGCGGACCAGCTCGGCGTGCAGGGCGGCGACGCGCTCGCGGACGGCGCGGACGGCCGGGGACTCGGGGGCCGGGGTGGCGGGGGTCTGGGCGTCGGTCACTGGTCGGATCCTTCCGTTGGGCGATCGGCGGAGGCGGTGGTGTCGGGCAGGGCGGTCACGGCCGCGCGCTCCACGGCGAGGCCTGCGTCGTAGCGGTCGAGGTAGGCGGCGAAGCCGGCGACGTCCTCCGGCCGCGGCTCGGCGGTCTCGAACGCGACATCGCGGAACACGCGCTCGCGCAGGTACGTGTCGAGGTCCTGTCCGCCCTCGGCGCGCGCCTCCAGGTATGCGGCGAGGACGGCGATCCCCCAGGCGCCGCCCTCCGATGCGGTGTGCGCGACGGAGACGGGAGCATCGAGGGCGCCGGCCAGGAAGCGCTGGGCGACCCCGGCGGTGCGGAACACGCCACCGTGGGCGAGCATCTTGTCAAGCGCGACACCCTCGTGAGCGAGGACGCGCATCCCGAGCGCCAGGGTCGCGAACACTCCGTAGACCTCGGCGCGCACCAGGTTGCCGAGGGTGAAGCGGCTGCCGGGCGTCCGGACGAGGAGCGGACGGCCCTCGGTGAGGCCGGCGATCGGCTCTCCAGCCAGGTGGTTGTAGGCGAGCAGGCCGCCGGCGTCGTCGTCGCCGGTCAGCGCCTCCCGGAGGAGGGTGTCGAACACGGCGTCGGGATCGGTGGGGCGGCCGGACGCGGCGGCGAACCGGCCGAAGAGTCCCGCCCACTCGGCGAGCTCACTGGCGCCGTTGTTGCAGTGGACCATGGCGACCGGGTCGCCTGCGGGGGTGGTCACCACATCCAGCTCGTCGTGCACCTCGGCCAGCGGACGCTCCAGCACGACCATGGCGAAGATGCTGGTGCCGGCACTCACATTGCCGGTGCGCGGTGCGACGGATGCGGTCGCGACCATGCCGGTGCCCGCGTCGCCCTCGGGTGGGCACAGCGTCGCGCCGGGACGCAGCGTGCCGGACGGGTCGAGGAGCGCAGCGCCTTCGGCGGTCAGGTCGCCCGCAGGTTCTCCCGCGGAGAGGACCTCGGGCAGCAGGTCGCGGAGCGGAGGGATGCGGCCGGCGGCGAGCCGGTCATAGCGGTCGACGAGTTCGGCGTCGTAGTCGCCGGTCGCGGGGTCGATCGGGAACATGCCCGACGCATCCCCGACCCCGAGCACATGGCGTCCGGTGAGCCGGCGGTGCACGTACCCGGCCAGCGTGGTGACGGAGCGGAGGCGCGGGAGATGCGGCTCGGAGTCGAGGACGGCCTGGTGCAGGTGGGCGATCGACCAGCGGAGCGGGATGTTGACGCCGAGCAGGTCCGTCAGCTCGCGCGCCGCCGCTCCCGTGTTCGTGTTGCGCCAGGTGCGGAACGGCACGAGCAGCTCGCCCGCCTCGTCGAACGCGAGGTAGCCGTGCATCATCGCCGAGACGCCGAGCGAGCCGACGGTGGTCGGCGCGACGCCGTGGCGGGTCTGCGCGTCGGCGGCCAGGGCGGCGTACGCCTCCTGCACGCCGGACCAGACCTCCTCGATCGGGTAGGTCCAGAGGCGGTCGACGTAGGAGTTCTCCCACTCGTGGGCGCCGACGGCGAGGACGACCGACGGGTCGTCCGCATCCACCAGGCAGGCCTTGATGCGCGTCGAGCCGAACTCGATGCCGAGCGCGGTGCGGCCCGACTCGATGGCCTCGCGGGCGCGGGCGGCGGCCGCGGCTCCGGGGCCCGCGGAGGCGACGTCGGCTGGGACCATGGGGCATCCACTCCTTTGTGACCGGTCACATTGACACAGCGAGCATACGTCACGCACCGCCGCGCGCGCCACTCCGTGCTCCGCGGCGGAGGCGTCGCTGCGCTGCGCTGCGCCGGCTCCCCAACCCGCGCACCCGCAGATTCGTGCCGAATGTGCGCTTAGGCAGGAGCATTCCGCACATTCGGCACGAATCTGTGGCGCGGTGGGCACCACGCGAGACG